>JAUMYN010000006.1 GCA_030528625.1 Candidatus Saccharimonadota bacterium | reverse complement strand
TCCAGCAAGTCCACGGCCTTGTCGGGCAAAAAGCGGTCGGGCAGGTACCGGGTCGATAGCCGAGCGGCCGCCACAATAGCATCGTCGGCGATGTTGACACCGTGGTGCACCTCGTATTTTTCCTTTAACCCGCGTAAAATCGCTACGGCGTCATCGAACCCAGGCTCGCCTACGTACACCGGCTGAAAACGGCGTTCTAATGCAGCATCTTTTTCGACATATTGGCGATATTCTGCTAAGGTCGTGGCGCCGATCATGTGTAGTTTCCCGCGCGCCAGGGCGGGCTTGAGCATATTGCCAGCGTCCATGCTGCCCTCAGTTTTGCCGGCACCAACCATGGTGTGAATTTCATCGACAAACAAAATAATTTCACCAGCCGCCTCTTCAACTTCTTTCAAAATTGCCTTCAAGCGCTCCTCAAACTGGCCGCGAAAGCTGGCGCCCGCCAGTAAACTAGAAATTTCTAAACTAATCAGCCGCTTGTCTTTGAGTGAAGCCGGCACATCGCCGCGCACAATCCGCTGCGCCAACGCCTCGACTATGGCGGTTTTACCAACGCCTGGCTCGCCGATCAGCACAGGGTTATTCTTGGTGCGGCGACTGAGAATTTGCATGGTGCGGCGAATTTCCTCATCGCGCCCGATGACTGGATCAAGCTTATTTTCCCTGGCCAGCGCCGTGATATCGGTGCCAAACTTCGCCAGCGGCTGCTTTAATTCTTCTTGCATATTTGGTGGCATAGGTCCTCCTTTGTTGCGTTAGATCAGGCGCTGTTCGCCCTGTGTCATATATCATTAGGGTTGCTATCGCCCCGTGCCGCTGGCTGAAAGGGGATATGAGATGCCTCAATTGTAACAAATTAGCACTCGCGGGTCAAGAGTGCTAATTAGTAGTGGGTGGCGGCAAACCGTAGCTACGCAGCCGTGCTATACTAGGCCTATGAACATTTTGGTTACAGGTGGCGCGGGATACATCGGTTCGCACACGGTGGTGGAGCTGATGAGCGCTGGACACACACCGATTATTATCGACAATTTGTGCAATAGTTCGGCGGAGTCGCTGGCGCGGGTGGAGCAGATTACGGGACAGCGGCCAGTGTTTTACCAAGCTGATCTGCGTGATCGGGCGGCACTGGAGCGGCTGTTTGATGAGCAGTCGATCGACGCGGTGATTCATTTTGCGGGCCTAAAGGCGGTGGGCGAATCGGTGGCGAAAGCCTTGTGGTATTACCAGAATAATCTGGAGAGCACGTTGACGCTGCTGGACGTCATGCAGCGGCGCGGCGTTCGCCAGTTGGTATTCTCGAGTTCGGCTACGGTCTATGGCGATCCAGCCAAGTTGCCGATTACTGAGGATATGCCGCTGTCGGCCACCAATCCTTATGGACAGACCAAGTTGATTATTGAGCAAATCTTGCGCGACGTGGCAGCGACGAATGAGGATTGGCAGTTTACGTCGCTGCGCTATTTCAATCCCGTGGGGGCGCATCCCAGCGGCTTGATTGGCGAAGACCCAACTGGTATTCCGAATAATCTGCTACCTTTTGTATCACAAGTTGCCGTCGGTAAGCGGGCTGAGCTCAGTGTATTTGGTGATGATTATGACACGGTGGACGGCACCGGGGTGCGTGATTATATTCACGTGGTCGATCTGGCCCGCGCGCATGTGGCGGCGCTGGAACATGCTGCCGCACTAAATGAATATGCGGCCTACAATATTGGTACCGGGCAGGGCACCTCGGTGCTGGAATTAGTGCGAGCCTTTGAGGAGGCATCGGGAACAGCCATTCCGTACCAGGTGGTGGCGCGGCGCCCGGGCGATATTGCCAGCTGCTATGCCGACCCAAGCCTGGCTGAGCAAGAGTTAGGTTGGCGAGCGGAGCTATCAATCGCCGATGCCTGCCGTGACGCCTGGCGCTGGCAGTCAGCGAATCCAGATGGCTACGGGTCCGGTCCGGCTCAACAGGAGGCGGCATGAAAGACGCGCTTCGGCACAGCCGACGTATTGCAGCGTTCATCGCGCTCATCGTCCTAGCGGGGGCGGCAGCGTGGTGGTTTTGGCCGTCATCAACGCCGCAGGGTAATTCGTCCTCATCGCAGCGCGCTGCTCTCAGAGAGACTTATCCCTTACTAGCGGAAGACCATCGTTTCAAGGCAACGCCAGCCGACGAGGTACTGCGTCTGTTTACGTCGGGATCCGGCATCGTCTTTTTGGGCTTCAAGGAATGTCCATGGTGTCAGCAGCTAGCGCCGATTGTCGATGAAGCGGCCAAGGCGGAGCAGCTAACGGTACACTATCTGGATATCCGCCAGGCGCGGGCTGACAATGACGCTACCTATCGGCAGCTGGTGGAAAAACTGACGCCGCACCTCAGGAAAGATGAGCACGGCCAGCCGCGTATTTACGTGCCTGATGTCACGGCGCTGCGCGGCGGGGCGATTGTGGGGCATTTTTTGCAGGAAACGACCACCGACGGTGAAAAGTTGACCCCTGATACGTATTGGACAAAGGAGCGGCGGGAGCGTGCGGTGGAGCAGCTGCGGCAGATGATGCGCCAAACCAAGGAGTTTGCCCAGGTTGAGCAGGCTATGAAGGGTGGCGCGCAGCTGTTGGATGTGCGCACCAAACCAGAGTTTGACGGCGGCCATGTGCGGTCGGCGCTTAATTTGGATGCGCAGGAAATTGCTGCTGGCACATTGCCCGAAGTCGATAAAACCACCGCCATTTATCTGTATTGCCGCAGCGGTAATCGCTCAGCCGAAGTCAAACGATTGCTGGAGCAGGCTGGTTTTACTAACGTCAAGGATCTTGGCGGCCTAAGCGACGTCCAGTCTATGGGCGCGATGATTGTGCGGTAAACAACCGCTCGCGGCTGACGACTTATCTGACTATTACGCAACCACCAACAGCACGGCGGCGATCGTAAACAACGCGGCGGCAGCGGCGCGGACGGGGCGATGATGACGCGAAAGGCGCCGTGTGAGCGACTGACCAGAAGACAGCAGCGCCAGGCCAACGTAGTAGATCCCAGTGAGCAAGATAATAAGGCCGCCGGCATACAGTTGGATGAATAGCGAGCTATCGTGTCGACTAACTAGCGTAAAGACTGCTAAGAAAAACAAAATAGTTTTGGGATTAGTAATTTCGGTCAGCAGACCAGCAGTAAACGGATGAGCGTGTAAGCGGCGGGCGGCTGTGTGTTCTGGTGGTCTGAGCGTCATTATGGCAAGCAGCAGGAGATAGGCGCCGCCGCACCAGCGAATGACTTGCATGGCGATTGTCGGTAGATGAGAGAAAGATTCGCTAAAGAGAACGGCTAGCAGCACCATGATGGCCGAGCCGACCGTAACACCGAGGGCTGCCCAGAGGGCTCGCTGGCGATTTGTAAGAAGGCCGAAGCTGCTAACGAGTGCTACATCGGCTCCGGGAATCAGCAGTGTTGGCACATGGAGCGACAGGACGATGGCTGTGGCGACGCCAAACGCCTCCAGGCTCATGCGGCCGCCTCAGCTTCGTTTGGCGCCTGCTTATCTGGGGCTTGTGCTGCACTTAGTGCCTCTTGGAACTTTTTGTCAGGAGTTGCATAGATTCGACCTGTAGAGGGTTCAACGCACACCAATCCTGCGGCGACTGCTCGTCGATAGGCTGCTATACGTTTTTCAGGGGAAGGAGCTCCCTCCCCTCTTTCTGCCCAAAGCAATGTATCCATATCCAAGCGTGTAGGGCCAGCTCCGGAGAGCTCCTCTAAGAACCACACATATGTCTAGGTCTTTTTTGGCGGTCCTTCTGCTTCGACTACGGGCGCAGACCTAACCCGTTCGCTCATATAGCAAGTTCCTTTCTTCACTATGGTCGGGGTGACTGGATTTGAACCGGCGACCTCACCGTCCCGAACGGTGCGCGC
>JAUMYN010000005.1 GCA_030528625.1 Candidatus Saccharimonadota bacterium | reverse complement strand
AGCGGCGATTATACTGCGAAAGTGGGAAACTAGCACGGTGCCGAATTATAAAAAGCCCTTCCGAGTAGGAGGGGCTTTTTCGTGTGATGCCGCGTTTGGCGCGACGGATCAGTCTATTAGTAAAACCGCCCATCTCGCAGATAGGGCGGTTTTTGGTTTGTGGTGGAACTCAATATCAAAAGCTCCAACAGGTGCCGTCGCTAGGCGACATGCATAAGTATACTAAAATTATGCCCGCCGCGCAACTGTAGTATAACCACAGTATGATCAATAGGTAAATATTGACAAAGTATGAGCGGTATGCTATTATTGAAGCATAGCACATATCATGTGTGAGATAAAAGGAGAGGGTTTCCACGACATATCGATGTGGAAATCTTTTTAGTAAGGAGGAAAACTCATGGCAGGAACAAAAGCAGGCGGCAAGAAAGCAGCAGCAAAAAACTTGGCGCGTGATCCGTTGTTTTACGCAAAGATCGGTGCCAAAGGTGGTCGTAACGGCCGCACTGGCGGTTTTGCGGCAAATCCAGCATTGGCGCGTATCGCTGGTGCCAAAGGTGGCCGCATCTCGCGCCGCCGCAAGGCAACCGCAGTGGCAGCTCAGGCCACTCCAACGACCGAAGAATAGGGCAGCCAATAACCCAAAGAATGACCCACTCCGCTTAGTGCGGGGTGGGTTGTTTGTAGCGGCGAAGCTGACAGGTACGCGCTTCGTTGACGCGCCAAGACTCGTTACACTGCAGACAGCGATAGCGTTGCCGAGCTGTTTCCAGCCCAACAGCATGA
Organism: Candidatus Saccharimonadota bacterium; assembly: GCA_030528625.1. GTDB lineage: Bacteria > Patescibacteriota > Saccharimonadia > Saccharimonadales > Saccharimonadaceae > Nanosynbacter. The sequence goes on along the minus strand of JAUMYN010000005.1, from coordinate 4,739 downwards.
CAAGTAGGGCAGCTGGCGCGGTCGTGCAGCCACTGGCGATAGCTATCTAGAGACTGCTGCACGATGGCATCAGTCATCTGGAGCTCCAGGCCATAACGCGGCGCCAGAGACTGGACGGCATACAACCAAGCATCGCGCTCCATGTCAATCAACTGAATATCCCGCTGGTAGTGATCATGTGCTAGCTCTGCGTGCCCGAGTTCGTGAAGTAATTGCCGCACAGCGTCATCCGAACCTAGAGGCGGGTGAATGATGGTGCGCTGTTCTGGCATCCAAGCAAAGGCGTCGCCCTGCCGGAAGCGAATGGTCGGAAAGTCCGCTCGGATACGATCAAGCACCGTCAGTGGCATAATCATAACATCCGTAAAGCACTGTCTGATGGGGGTGCGGGGCGGCAACGATGCGAGGAACGGCGATGAGCGAAGGAAGGTTTTCGGCCAACATCCCAGAAAGCAGGCTGGCAAATTTGGCAGTATACGCGCCTACGCTGCCGCCGATAACCACCGCTTCTGGCTGAACAAAGGCAACGAGTGGCCCGAGTCCAGCGGCGATGCGGCGGGCAATTTCCGGCCAGGCTTCGTCTGGTGTTTGGTCGGATAATTCCCCAAAAAGCGACTGAATAACCCGTCCCGAAGCGATTTCTTCCCAGGAGGCTGGTTTACCGTCAAAATATAGCATCATGTGGCCACCCTCGCAGTCGCGAAGGCTGTCATGCAGATGTCCCCCCAGGATAAGCGAGGTGCCAACACCGGTGCCAAGGGTGATGTACAGGCCGCATGCGGGCAGCGTCTCCAGGCGGCGCATACTGGCCAGCCCTGCCAGATTGGCGTCATTTTCAACTCTAATCTTCGCCTCGGGAAAGAGCATCTGGAGCCGCGACTTGATAGGGATATTCCTCCAGCCGAGATTGATGCAGTGAACCGCTACGCCTTCATGAATGACTCCGGGCAGGGCAAGGGAAATGGTCGATATGGGCAGGCCGTCAGACAGTTGGTGAATCGCTCCAGTGATAGCCTTGAGGTAACTATCGACATCTTTGGGCGTGGGCATGCTTAGCGGCGTCGAGAGCTGGCCGTCATCATCAAACCGCCCCGCCAAGGTCTTGGTTCCGCCGGTGTCAATAGCGATAATCATGGGCTTAGTATAGCATAATTTGTCGATTAGAGCAGGGCATGGTATAATTCAGAGTATGGAACGCAGGTGTCATCAGGTGGGATTTATTAGCCCCTTTGTTGTGGTGGCAGTTGTGCTGTCGTTGCTGGCGCTGCTGGTGCTGTACGGGGTGAGGCACCTAACATCGCATCGATCGACACCAATGAGCGGCGAGCAGATTATTACTGAGCAGACGCCAGCGCCGCAACCTGAACAGCCGGCATCGTCTCAATCCTCATCGTCATCGCAGCTACAGCAGGATGGGGCAGCGCAGGCCCGCGATGATGCGTCGGCGCAGACTGACAAAGGCGCTACGGCGACAACAACCTCACCTTCGGCGGATTTGCCAAATACCGGCCCGGCCACCGATTTGCTGATGGCCGCAGTGGCTATCGGGGCGCTGAGTGCGAGCGGCCTGGCGCTGTTTCGTTCACGGTACCTGGTGTAGGCTTTGACTTTGCCTGACCAACTGTGGTACAATGGCAGGTAGTCTATTATCAAATTTAAGGAAGGAGTCTGCAAAGACTTATGGCAAACGCCACTATTACAATGGATGACCTGCTGGCGCAAGCGGGTGATACGATGAAACAATTAGCCGTTGGCGAGGTTGTGCACGGCACGATCTTGTCGGTGAAGAAGCACGAAGTATTGATTGATCTGGGGCCGCTGGGCGTTGGGCTCGTACCGCGCCGCGAGGTTGGATTTTCGAAGCAGTATGTCGAAGGCGATGAAGTGACCGCCAGTGTGGTCGAGGTGGAGCTGGATAACGGCTACAGCCTGCTCAGTATGCGCAAGGCGGCGAAAGATCGCGGCTGGGAAGAGGTGAGCGCCAAGCTTGAAGCGGGCGAGACCATCACTGTGACGCCGTATGACGCCAATCGCGGCGGTCTGTTGGTTGAGTACGAGGGTGTCCGCGGTTTCATGCCAGTGTCGCAGCTGTCGGCTGAGCATTATCCGCGAGTTGGCTCGAGCGATAAGGATGAAATTTTGCAGCGGCTGAACGCTCTGGTTGGCAAGGAAATGCGCGTGCGTATTCTGGATGTCGATCGTAAGGCGAATAAGCTGATCTTCTCGGAAAAAGAAGCCATCAAAGAAGGTCTGGCGGCGCGCTTCCAGCAGCTGTCGGTGGGTGATGTTGTCAAGGGCGTCGTGACTGGCGTGGTGGACTTTGGTGTGTTCGTCAATGTCGAGGGCATTGAGGGGCTGATCCACATCTCGGAAATTAGTTGGGAGCGAGTCAACAACCCAAGCGACTACGTGAAGACTGGTCAGACGATTGAGGCGAAAATTATTGCGATTGATAAGGAGCGCCTCAGCCTCAGCATCAAGCAGCTGACCAAGGATCCATGGCTGGATGAGGTTGAGCAGTTCAAATCTGGCCAGACGGTTGAGGGTACTGTGACGCGCATCACGCCGTTTGGCGCCTTTGTGCAGCTGAGCCCAGCTGTTGAGGCCCTAGTGCATGTGTCGGAGCTAGGCGGCGACGGCACCGATCCAGAGAAGGTCTTTACTCTGAACGAGCGCAAATCGTTCATCATTCTGGACATTGATAAAGATAACCGCAAGATTTCTCTGTCGCTGGACGGCGCCAAGAAGAAATAGCCTATACGAATACGTTAATACAGTTCGCCGAACAAGTGCCGCATGAGGCGGGGCGAGGAAAGGAAACGAGCAGATGACCGAGAAGATTGTCGCTATTGCAGATTCAGTAACCGTCGGAGAGCTCGCTACTACCTTGAACCTGCCAGTGACGACTCTGATCGGCGAGCTGTTTAAAAATGGCATTGCAGCGACCATCAATCAGCGGTTGGACTTTGAGACGGCGTCGATTATCGTTGAGGAGCTGGGGCTGGAGGTGCGCCTGGAGAAAAAGGCGGCCCAAACGCACGAGCGCCAGGTGCATCAGCTGTCCGATCACGCCGTGCCGCGGCCGCCGATTGTGGCGGTGATGGGCCATGTCGATCATGGCAAAACCAGCTTGCTGGATGCTATCTTGGATAAGAAAACTGCCGCTGGCGAGGCGGGTGGTATTACGCAGCACATCAGCGCTTATCAGACGGAGCGCAAGGGGCGGATGATTACCCTGCTGGACACGCCAGGCCATGAAGCTTTTGCGGCGCTGCGCCAGCACGGGGCGGTGCTGACCGACGTGGTGATTATCGTGGTAGCGGCCGATGATGGCGTCAAGCCGCAGACGGTGGAGGCGATTCGCTTTGCGCGCTCGGCAAATGCCAAGATTGTGGTGGCGATTAACAAAATCGACAAAGACACCGCCAATCCGCAGCTGGTGAAGACCCAGCTGGCGTCGGAGCATGGACTCAACCCCGAAGAGTGGGGCGGTGATACCGTGATGGTTGAGGTCAGTGCCAAGACAGGGCAAAATCTGGAGAAATTATTAGACATGGTGCTGTTGGTGGCGGATCTGGAAGATCTACGCGCCGATGAAGATACCCCAGCCGAGGGCTTGGTGATTGAAGCACACATGGAAACTGGCCGCGGTGCCGTGGTGGGGCTACTGGTGGAGCATGGCCAGCTGAAGCCGTCGCATTATCTGGTGGCGGGTACGGCCTACGGACGGGTGCGCACCATGACGGACTTTCGCGGCCGGGCGATGAAGCTGGCTGGGCCGTCGACGCCAGTGAACGTTACTGGATTTAAGGAGCTGCCGCAGTTTGGCGACAGTTTCCATATCGCCAAGAGCGAGAAAGAAGCGCGGCAGCTGGCGACGCAGGCCAAGCTGGATCAGGAAAAGATGGCCGCCAGCACCAATGTGACGGGTGCCGACATTTTGAAAATGATGAACCAAAAACACGACGCCGAGGAGTTTAATGTCATCGTGAAGGCTGATGTCCAGGGGTCGCTCACCTCGGTGATTGACAGTCTGAAGCTGATCGAAACGAATGGCGAAGTGGAGCTGAGGGTGATCGGCCACGGCGTAGGGAATATCTCAGAAAATGACATTCATCTGGCGACGGGCGAACACACGGCGATTTATGGCTTTAATGTCGAGTTGCCGCCAGCGGTGAAGCGTCTGGCGACCCGCGAAAAAGTTGAAGTGCGGCTGTTTCGGGTAATTTATGAGCTATTGGATGACGCCAAGGCATCAATGGAGGCGCTATTGGCTCCAGAGGTTGTTGAGACAGAAATCGGCACACTGACGGTGAAGGGCGTTTTCCGCACGATGCGCGAAGAGGTGATTGCTGGCGGCGAGGTGACGAGCGGTAAGGTATATAAGGGCCTGCTGGCACGCCTCAAGCGCGGCGGCGAGCAGCTTGCCGAGGTCGAAGTTTCTAGCGTTCAGCGCCAGCAAACCGAGGCCAAAGAGGTGTTTGAGGGCGATATGTGCGGCCTGAGCCTGAAAACCGCCAAAAAGGTGATCGTCGAAGAGGGCGACACGCTGGAATTCTTTACGCGCGAGCTGGTGAAGAAGAGGTTGTAGTTGACGGATTGGTACCATGAATGCATAATTTGTTGACTTTTTTAGTATAGTATGCTAAAATTTAGCTCATAAAAGTGTAACATTTCTATGAAAGGAATCCACCACAATGCCAAAAAATAATTTCGAAGGACGTAGCTCAACACCTGAT
>JAUMYN010000003.1 GCA_030528625.1 Candidatus Saccharimonadota bacterium | reverse complement strand
CGACCCGGTACCTGCCCGACCGCTTTTTGCCCGACAAGGCCGTGGACTTGCTGGACGAAGCCACCAGTGCATTGAAGATGCAGCTGGAGAGCGTGCCGATTGCACTAGATCGGCTCAACAATCGCCGCCTACAGCTGGAAATTGAAGAAGCGGCACTCAAAAAAGACAAATCTGACAGTGCCAAGGCGCGCAAAGAAGAAATTGAGCGGCTAATCAGTGAAAATCGCGCCAAAGCAGACACTATCAACGACAAATGGCAGCACGAAAAAGACATTCTCCAGACTGTCAATACTGCTACCGAAAAAATGGATGGCTTGCGCTCACAATTGGAAATCGCCGAACGCGACGCTGATTTGGCCACTGCTAGCCGCATCAAATATGGCGATTTGCCAGAGCTGGAGAAAAATCTGGCCGCCGCTCGCCAAGAACTGGCGCAGATTCCGCCAGCCGACCGCCTACTACGGGAGGAGGTTACCCCTGATGACATCGCCAGCGTAGTGGCGCGCTGGACGGGTATTCCAGTGGAGCGCCTCATCGAATCCGAATCCAGCAAGTTGACTAAACTAGAGGAAACTATCAGCGCTCAGGTCATCGGCCAAGACAAGGCTATCACCGCCGTAGCCAACGCCATCCGTCGTTCGCGGGCGGGTTTGGCTGACACCAATCGCCCAATTGGTTCCTTCCTATTCTTAGGCCCGACCGGCGTTGGCAAAACAGAGGTGGCACGCAGTTTATGTCGCGAACTGTTCGACGACGAGCACGCCATGATCCGCATCGACATGAGCGAATATATGGAGCAACACGCCGTGGCGCGGCTAATTGGCTCGCCGCCGGGGTATGTCGGCTACGACCAAGGAGGGCAATTAACCGAAGCAGTGCGCCGTCGCCCGTACAGCGTGGTGCTATTTGATGAGATTGAAAAGGCTCACCCCGATGTATTTAACGTCTTGCTGCAAGTGCTAGATGACGGCCGCCTGACCGATGGCCAGGGCCGCACGGTCGATTTTGCCAACACCGTCATCATTATGACCAGCAATGTTGGTTCGCAGGCCATTATGGACCTTACGGGCGATGACATTTCGGCGCTGGATAACCAAATGCTGGATGTGCTGCGGCAGCATTTCCGTCCCGAATTCCTCAATCGCATCGATGACATCGTGCTGTTTGACCGTATTCGGCCAGAAGCGATGAGGGCGATTGTTGATGTGCAACTGGCGAAGGTAGCGCGCGACATCAAGCATTCCCGCGACATCACCCTGGAGTTTGACGACGCGGTGCGCGACATATTGACAACCGATGGCTACGACCCCGCCTTTGGCGCCCGGCCACTCAAGCGCCTCATTCAAAAGCGAATATTGGACCCCCTGGCACTAGAGTTAATTGATGGGAAGATTCATGATGGGCAGATCGTGGACGCTAGCATTACAGATGGTAAAGTGCAGTTTATAGCTCATTAAACGCGTAACCCGCCCCAGCCCTAATCAAAAACCGCCCCGTTCATGGGGTGGTTTTTATGTTTCTATTGCTTATCGCTACTCGGCACATCCTCGGCAAAACGCGTCACTAGCACGGGGCACTCCCCCATCTCAAATAATTCAATTGCCATCTCCGCAATATCCGCCTCGTCATATAATTCGCTGCGCCACGCTTCAGGAATCGCCTCATAGCCATAAAACGCGCCCGCCAATTGCCCATAAATCGCACCATTCGTATCGGCATCACCGCCTAGGTTGACCACCGCCAACATGCCTTCTTCAAACGAATCGTACTGCTGGAAGGCCCACCATGCTACCTGTAGACTGTGAATAATGTAGCCGCTCGTCTGTAGTTCATCAACTTTGGATACGCGGCGCCAGACATCATCAAACCGCTCACCAGTGCTCAGTAGTTCAATGCCATCCATCTCTGACTTCTGGCCCTCAACTGCCTGCATCGCCCGAATTAGCATCGCCGCGAACACCTCAGTCGCTGCTTCGGCCTCATATGAATAATGCGTCTCCCGCGCCGAAATGCGCGCCATCTCAACGATGCTTTTCGCCGACCGGCTGCGATACGCCGCCAATATCACCGGCGCTAATCGCATAATCGTGCCATTGCCAGCATGCTCGGTTCGCGGCTGATCAACCGGCACCACTCGCTGCGGATCCTTCTCAAATTCATTAAGCTCCGCCTGAATCTGTCCGCCGCAGTCAAAACAAAAGCCCATTGAACTCAAATAACCCTCATTGCGCCACTTGACATATTTATCCATCACATCATAGGAATCATACCCCTGCTTTTCCAGCAAGCTCGCTCCCAGACATAATGCCATTGAAGTATCATCCGTCCAGTACCCTTTCGGTAAATCAAACGGACCGCCAGCTCGCATGCCGTCAACATACTCAAACTCACCCGGCTGGGCAAATTCGCACACCATACCCACCGCATCGCCGACCGCCAGACCGACCAGCATACCCTTCACTTTGTTGAGAAGCTTGCCCGACTGCGTCAATGTCATTACCGAAGCAACTCGCCGCGAAGACTCTTCAGCATCTTCGCCTTCAAGAAGCCCCATCAGCATCTTACCAGGCTGCGATCCGCCTGGTATCTGTGCAAATGGCACATGATTAGTATCGCTCGTTTTCATACCACTACGCCCCTTTCGTAATTCCCAACGTTTTGCCATATCCCCATTTTAGCACGGAACATTGCTCCAATAATGAGGCGGTGTCCTATATCTAGCCTGGAAAGCTAACCAAGTCGATACAAGCGTAGCGGCTAGCTACGAGCTAGTCTTTGGCGCCCGTCCACTGAAGCACTCCATAGCTTACGCGATCAACTGCATCGACAGCGCTGCGTACAGCAGCAAAAACACCACGCCGTCCCAAATCTGCAGCCGCTTGGTGAGCGAGCCCAACCCCAACATAGCTGCCGCCACCAACATGCCAGCCAGCATCCAGTGTCCGCTCGGCAGACTCAACGTTTGCGGCGCTATTACGCCAGCCAAGCCCGCGATCAAGAGTAGGTTAAAAATACAAGAACCGATGATATTACCCACCACCAAATCACCTTCACCCCGACGCAAGGCTTTCAGCGACACCACCAGCTCCGGCAGGCTGGTGCCGATGGCCAACGCAAAGAAACTGACCACGCCAGCACCGATGCCGATCAGCCGCACAATCTCCAGCAAACTGTCCACTGCATAGGTTGAGGCAACCGCCAGCAGCACCAGCGAGCCGACTAACTGCGCCCAGACCCACCACGGCAGTCGCTGAGCGTCGGCACGCGGCTGCTTTGGACGGCGGCGCGACTGGACCATCAGCCGCATCAACGTCACGAGACCACGCTGAAATTCCTGACGGTCAGAATGAAGCAGGCTATAGAGTACGTAGCCCGCACAGCCCACCAACAGCAACACCGCCTCCGGCCCCGTCAAAACCCCGTCCACTGCTAACATCACAAAAAGAATGGTCGTAGCAATCAACAGCGGAATGTCAATGTCCATGAGGTTTTTTTGGAAACGAACGGTACCCATCATCAGCGTAGCGATGCCGATAATCACTAAGACATTCGCCACATTTGAACCAATCACATTGCCGAGCGCAATCTCGCTGTTGCCGTTCAGCACGGCAGCGACACTGGTGGCCAGTTCTGGCAAGCTGGTACCCAGCCCCACCAGCAAGACGCCCATAATAAAGGGCGGCATTCGCAAAAAATCACCCACTGATTTAGCGGCGCTCAAAAACCAATCGGCAGATTTCACTACTGCCGCGATGGCTACTATAAAAATAATACTCTGTAGAATAATCACCCGACCTATTATATACTAAACTCCATGCGACACAAACAGCAACCTGACTGGCAGCCGCGGCGCTGGCAGAAGCGCGAACAACAGCGCAAAGCAGCACGTAAACGACTGTGGCTCATCGGGTCGGGTATTGCGGTGGCATTCGGGGTGGCGTTGGGTGTGCTGTGGCTCTTTGCCTGGCAGCGGCAGACTTCTGATGAGCAATATCGCTTCACCAGTTCGCACTACGCAGGTGTCAACTCTAAATTCTTGCTGCGCAATACAGCGCGCGAGAAAGTTTCCATTGAATATCCTCTGACGCCTTCCGATACTATCAATGCCTTCATCGCCAAGGAAATTGATGCCGTGGACGCCGAGTTTCGCTCAGCTGCACAGCGCGGCTCTCCTTTTGACCAGCCGATGACGCAGACCATTAGCTATCAGATTTCGCACCACACCGACCAGCACCTATCGATCACTGTTCATATTAAGCAAGACACCTTTGGCGCTCATCCAATGGCCGCGACGCGCTTCTGGACTTTTGACAAAGCGACTGGACAGCCCATTACCACCAAGCAACTCCTCGGCAATAGCGAAGCGGGTATGCGCCGCCTACTGACCATCGCTCGCCAGCAAGTGGCGGCCGCCGCCAAGCAACGCGGGCTGCCAGCGCCCGATATTGACAGTATTAGCGCCGAGCACTTTGAGCAATTCGTCATTGCCAACGAGCACACTATCAGCTTTCCATTTGGTGCTGGCGCGATTATCGCCTCGTCCTATGGCGAGGTTGGCGTAACAATCAATGTCAATGAATTGGTATCCGAGCTCCAGCATCCGCTGGCCAAGCAGCTCCTCAGCGTGCCTGAGCCGCCCAAGCCAGCCGCACCCCCGCCGCCAGCGCCAGCCCCAACGCCGCGCCCTGTGTCAAGAAGTGGCGCGTGCGGCGATTCGCCCTGCGTGGCACTAACGTTTGATGACGGCCCCGGCCCGCACACCGAGCGGCTACTGGATATGCTGCGCGATCGTAACGCCAAAGCAACTTTCTTTGTACTGGGCAGCAAGGTGGGCGGTGCGGCTGGCACCTTGCAGCGAATGCAGCGCGAAGGCCACACTATCGGTAACCACACGTGGAATCATCCCGATCTTACCAAGCAGCCCGCCGCAACAGTACGCGATCAATTGCTGCGCACCAACGAAGCGGTAAAGCAGGCAATAGGCGCAGCACCAACCACCGCCCGAGCACCCTACGGCGCGGTTAATCCAGCGGTGCTGGGCGAGATGCGATCTTTAGGCCTGGCCTCAATCATGTGGTCGGTTGATACGCGCGACTGGGCGGATCGCAATAGTGCCATTGTCTGTCAGCGCGCCGTCGGCAATGCTCGCTCTGGATCAATTATTTTGCTGCACGACATCCATCAAACATCAGTCGACGCCGTACCATGCATTATCGACGGGCTGCGCAAGCAAGGCTTTCGTTTTATCACCGTCAGCGAGCTGTTGGGCGGAACACAGCCAGGCGTCAACTACTACTCGGGCTAAGCCTTCTTGGTCTTTGCCGACAGTTCAATCTCAAAAACCTTGTGTTTACTGGTCGCTCCCCGCACGAGCTTGACGCGCGACTTTGGCGCAGCAAAATATTTGGCCAGCAACATGATAGCCTCGTTGTTGGCGCGGTTTTCAATCGCCGGTGCCTTGGTGTAAATGGTGTAGGTATCGTTAGGATTCTTGATAACCTCTTGGCGATGGCGGGAGTTGGGTTTGAGGAGGACGGTGATGGTCATTTACCAGTCCATTTCCTGTAGCTCTTCGGGCAGGATATACTGCACACTGACCGAACCAGCCATCAGTCGATAATCAGCCAGCTGCTCTGGCAACCAGTAGTCATTGATGTCATCCTGCACCACCTGATGCTCGGTGCAGTAGCGCTGTAGCTCGTGCATTAGCGGGCCCTTTCGTGGAAACTCCAGCGCGCCCGCCTGATTGATGATAAAGGCGATTGACACACCCTCGGTTACATCACCCTCCCACCGAATGTACAGCGCCGTAACGAGGCGAATCATCGGCGGCAAGCGGAGCGCTTTCTGACCATTTTGTTCGATGAGTGAGATGTTATGGCGAGCCAGTTCTTGCATCACCTTTTTACGAAGCGCCCTTAATTCGTCCTCGCTCCGCACCATATAGCAATGACCACACTCACTCGTTAATGCACGCATGTATTCCAGAATTGGCGCCATATCAAGGCGGATTATTATGCGCCAAAACTTCAGCCGCAGCAAGAACCACGCGCGCCAAATCATAGTCTTGCGCCTGCTGCGCAGATTCGGCGAGGCGAAGGAGGGGGCGGAGGTGATCAAGGGCACTATTCATATCACCACCTCAATCAACCAAACTCGCGCCGCCATACTGATCATACACTGCACGCTTTTGACTCCATTCATTACCGTATCGCTTCGCCTGTTCTAATACCATATCTGTCGCAATAGCTTGCTGATCCGGCGGATAGCCGTACCTTGCTAGCGTTTTCTTCACATTCACCCGTAGCTTCGCTTGAACCATCCTTCGCTCCGCCCAATCAATTGTCGCATCACGCCGGACTTGCTCAAGTAAAACTTTCGCAATGTCGCGTAGCTGCGCGTCGCCCATCACTTCTCGAGCACTACCGTTCTCCACCAGGGCATCATAAAATATCATCTCATCTTCACTGAGATCTTCGATCCTACCCGCGTCAGCCGCCTCGCGGACATCTCGCCCAATAGCAATCAGCTCTTCAATCACTTGTGCCGCTTCAATCGTACCATTTTTATATCGCGTCAAAGCTTGATGGAGCAGTTCCGAAAACTTAGTATCTTTTGCGTAATTACGAGCAAACCGCACCTTAATTTCATCAGTTAGTAATTTTTGTAGTGCCTCAACTGCTAAATTCTTTCGCTCCATACTGCGAATTTCAGCAAAGAACTCGTCGCTCAAAATTGATAATTCTGGCCTCACAAGCCCCGCTGCCTCAAACACATCAACCACCCCAACCGGTGCAATCGCCTTATCAACAATTTGCTTCAGCGCACTGCGATACTCCTCATCAGTCACCACGGTCGAAGACGACACCTTCTCGAGCCGAGCTTTCACTGCCTGAAACAGCGCCACCTCCTCACGAATCGCCAATGCTTCCGGCTGCGGCATTGCCAAGGCGAACGCCTTACTTAGCTCCGCGACATGCTGCTTTAACCGCTTTTCGCCATCCTCTAGCCCTAAAATATACTCTTCAGCATCTAAAATAATTTGCAATTGCTGTTCGGTTGGCACAGTAAAGTATCGCCGGTACTCAAATTTTCCAAACAAATCTCGCACCACCTCATAACGCATCTGCATTTGCGCCACTGCCTCGCCAATATCAAGTTGCGGTGCACCTTGGCCGCCGCTTTCGGTATAGTTCGCCATCGCATCACGCAGCGCTGCTGCCACGCCTAAATAGTCAACCACCAACCCGCCCGTCTTGCCAGGAAATACACGGTTCACTCGCGCAATCGCCTGCATTAAATTGTGGCCTTTGAGCGGCTTATCTAAATACATCGTATGCATATTCGGCACATCAAAGCCTGTGAGCCACATATCGCACACAATCACCAGCTCCAGCGGATCGTTTGGGTCTTTAATGCGTTTTTCAATCACCTTAATACGCTGTTTATTACGAATGTGCGGCTGCAGATGTTCTGGATCGCTGGCGCTACCCGTAATAACCACTTTAATCACACCGCTCGCATCATCATCACTATGCCATTCAGGGCGATAGGCCACGATCTTTTCATACAAATCAGCCGCAATCCCTCGACTCATCGTCACGATCATACCCTTACCATCAAGCACACTTTGTCGTTGTTCAAAATGCTGGATGATGTCGAGTGCCACCATACTCAGTCGCTCGTCACTACCGACAATTGCCTCTTTTTGAGCATATTCCGCCTTCAGCGCATCCTGACGGCTTAACTCCTCACCCTCCAGCAACTCATCAACTTCTTTATCAAGCCATCGGCGAGTGTCATCATCAATGTTCAAATCAACCAACCGGCTTTCGTAGTAAATCGGCACGGTCGCACCATCTTCAACCGCTTGTTTAACATCATAAATATCAACATAATTGCCAAATACCGCTGGCGTTGACTTATCATCCGTCTCAATCGGCGTACCAGTAAAGCCAATATAGCTCGCACCTGGCAAAGCGTCACGCATATATTTTGCGTAGCCGTATACCAGCTGAGCATCGCTACTGCGAATTCGTGCTTTTAGGCCGTATTGACTGCGATGCGCCTCATCTGCCATCACAATGACATTACGGCGATCAGTGAGTATCGGCAGCGAGTCTTCATCACCATCGGGCGAAAATTTTTGAATCGTCGTAAAAATGATACCACCCGCTTCTCGCTGCAATAGTTCACGCAACTGCGTGCGGGTTTCCGCCTGTTTTGGATCTTCACCCAATAGCTCGCGGCAAGCGCTAAATGTACCGAACAGTTGCCCGTCAAGGTCATTTCGGTCAGTCACCACCACTACCGTCGGATTTGCCAACTCCAAAGACCGCATCAACTTTGCAGCATAAAATACCATGCTTAGACTTTTACCCGAACCCTGTGTATGCCACACCACGCCAGCCCGCTGGTCGCCATTAGCCGCACTTGCCTGCAATGTACTGGCAAGTGCTTTATTCACCACCCAGTACTGATGATACGCCGCCACTTTTTTGATTAGCTTTTCACCGTCCGTTCGCTCAAATACGATGAAATTGGTAATAATATCCAGTAGTCGCTCGGGCAGGCAAACACCCTGCAGTAGCACAGATAGCATCGGCACATTGCCGGCTTCCTTTTCGCCGTTCACCGTTTTCCACGGCATCATACGCTCACGCGGACTGGTGACAGTACCCATTTCCGCAGACAGTCCATCGCTCACTATACACAACTCATTAAAGCGGAAGAAATCGCTTATTTCACGCATGTAGGTTTGCAGCTGTCGATAAGCTGCCGAAAGATCAGCCTTGGTATCGGCGGCGTTTTTGAGCTCAATCACCACTACTGGCAAGCCGTTTACAAATAGCACAATGTCTGGCCGGCGATTGCAATCACCCTGGATGATAGTTAGCTGATTAACGGCGACAAAGTCATTATTTCGCACCTCTACTGTATCAATCACCCGCACAATATCATGTTTCGTTTCACTACTGGCCGTGCGATACTCCACCGGCACGCCATTTACTAGCAGCTGGTGAAGCTCATGATTGTTTTCTAGTAAGTTAGGCCTGTTAACCTGCACCAATCGCCGCAAGGCTTCGTCTATTTTAGGAGTTGGAATGTGCGGATTAATTCTTGTAAGCGCCTGTCGCAATCGCTCCGTTAACACCACATCACGAAATTCACGCTCGCCCACCACACCGTCAGGGCCGATATCCGGACCATGCAGCACTTGCCAGCCAAGACTAGCCAGCAGCTTAAGCGCGGATTGTTCGATTTTTTCTTCGGTCATCTTGATATTATTGTAGCAGACTGATTAGGTTATTGTCGCTAAAGTGGCATGATGGTAATACAACACAACCCAACGCCCACCGCATGCAGTCTATCGCCCTAGGACATTTTCACCACAGCCACCGCCTGGGCTGCTACACTATACAAACCCAAGCTGTCAATATCCTCCTCGCTAATCACGATTGGGGGCAGATCTTCTGTTGATTCGGACTCCAAAACGATTTGGCGATTTTTAACATCCTTGCGAAACTTTTTAAGATTTGCCGCTCCACCAATAATTGAAATAACATAATCACCATTGCTCGGCAGGTAATTACTTTTTTTTCGAGCAATAACATAATCCCCGTCATTAACTGGATTGCCTTTTATGCTAGCACTATTCATTGAATCACCAGAGGCTTTCAGGGCAAATAGGTTGCTCAGGTCTGAAATACCAAGAACAGAGGGTGACACTTCAAGGTAACTTTGGATTCTATCCTCGGCAAGTGCTGTCGCCTCCCCGCAATTTACCTCACCATAGTATGGCAGTTTTACAAAACCTTCAGACGGGCTAGACACAACCTTTTCTATTGAGCCATCTGGCCTTTTGGTTAACAGTTGCTTTTCTACGAGCCTGTCGATGGCGTACTTAACTTTATATGGATGATCTACGCCCAGTATTTTCGACAACCTATAGTAAGTGATCGCGCCCACGTCTTTAGTTTCCGCTAGCTCCAGAACCTTAGATTGAATCTCGTTCATCACCTCTCAGTATAGCACATAGCTTCGTATTGTACAAATTACTATGCAAGAGTGTTGCATACAGTGCCAGGGGTCTGGTATACTACCAGTAACGCTTAATCAAATAAAAAGATGAAGCGGAGTTTTTCGGAGGGTAGGCTTCGAAAAAGACACTGATCAAAAATCAGTGTCCAGAAATATAGAAAAACGCAATCTCTTCTATATTTCCCATCCTATCATAAAAACATTTTTAAAGCCAGCCTCAGCTGGCAGAAAGGAGGGGGAATTACCATGAGTAAGATCACCCTGGGCGACCCCGCCCTCAACCTAGCAGTAGTTAAACAGCACACGACTGTCGTCGTCGAGCCCACATCGCAAATGGGTGGAATATACGACTCAGCCGAAATAACTACTATCATAACTGTCAATAACGACCAAGAGCGCGAGGTAGAGTTCATCCTACCCTATCCAACGGTTAAGTTTAGCGCCTCTATCGCAGTAATCTCAGCTGGAGAAAAGGCCTATAGTGAACGCATTTCTCAGGTGGGTCGCATTAGAAGTGACCTAACTAGGATTAAGCCATACCTACAAAAAATTGGACTTTCTGAGGATCAGTATGACACAAGCAAAGAGCTGAAGACTGTCGCTGGTCAATTTAGAGCGGGCAAGCTACGACTACCACAGGGTCAAATCACTATCAAGATCCAACTATCAGCCGTCATTGATGCTATAGCTGGCGAAGATGGAGTGAGGCACTACTCATTTAAAGCGTATTCTCCTCTGCCAGCATTTAATATGGCAGGTGGTCGCGTGCCGCTTACGCTTACTGTGCTATTCAAGGGTGATGAGGCCATCAGGCCACAAGAAATCACCCACGCCATCACCAATCCTTTTGGGGACGGAGCAAACCCCGTTGCCGAGATACTAAATCAGCCGCTAGGTGAAGATACTGCGTTCTTCTGGAAATGGCAGACAGATCCAGTGGTTGAGTTTACATACCGCTATTAGGAGGTCTACTGCAAACTAAGAATAGCCGAGTACAACTCTCGGCTATTTTGAACATTCTCATAAATCGCTGAGATATACACCCAGACAGATATTAGCACTATAGAAACTCAGTCTTTCCTGTTTTTAAATCAGTCGATGCAAAAAAGTTATGCGACCATATATACCTGCCGTCTGATATTCCTACTGTTATACCTGGCACAATGTTTGATAAACTAAGTGCCACCACTTCACGACAATATTGCCCAGAAAACCTCCTGCAAGCCTCCATTAGATCGTAAGTGTCAATTACCTTATCATTTATCTGTACTCGCGGGTTCTGGGGCTTTATATCGTCTTTACGTTTGAAAAACCCACTTAATGTATCTTTATAGTCCGTGAGCCCATGCCCAAGATTGTCTCGTAAATTTATATAATCCTTAGTGTCAGCTCGATGTCTTTCGATAAAAGATATCAGCCTTTCAGCCGAAGGCTTGTCTTTCTCAGTAAGATTATTATTCAAGGCTTTTAGGACTTTATTGCCATTATCACCCCAAGTCTTTAGGCTATAACCATACATAGCTGCAAGCGCCTGAGACAGGCAATCAAGAGCTGTCTTGAAGGACATTAATGCACCAATTATTTCTACTGTTATTTCTTGGTTGTAGATTGCGGTTTCATATTTACTATCCCAGCTTAGCATTTCTTTACTGGCGTGCTCGCGTGCGGATTCTAGTTTATTAAAATAATTTCTACAATGCACATTTACACTTACTAGGGCGAAGCACATGTTGATGATATGGCTATGTGCTTTCGCAAAGGAACCTGAACGACGAGTGTTTAATATTTCTTTCGTATTCTTATGATTAAATACCCCAAGTATGTCTTTTACTATTACTTCATCATATTTGTCAACAATAGTAATGAGTTGTGTTGTTATTAAATCTTTTTCATCAACACCAAGTACTTTAGGGGCATTTTTCTCTACCCATTCCTCCTCAGGGGTTTTCTCGTATTGTTCGGTCACAGTAGCTAACCTTCTCTTCCGCTGGTTAATTTTGGCAAAAGTGAATCGCGAATAATAGAAAGATCTTGGATTTGATTATTATTGTTTTTGATTTGATTAATAATTGGCTCAAAAATACCCGTTAACTCATCTATATTCGGTGGTATCAAAACTTTCGATTCTTTTAGGTGTCTGCGTTGAATATGCCCCATTGTCGTAGCTTTTGTTTTTGCAATGTGTGTAAACTCGTTCAAATAATGCTTTGTCCAGTAATAATACAGCCATTCAGGGTATTTATCTGACGTAACTTTAAATAGATGCTGATTAAGCGCCCCGTCAACACCATCCCAAAATTTAACAATCAATGTACCCGACCACGAGAATAGCAGGTCGCCTGCATGAATGATATATTTTTCCGGTATACTAGCCCTCGCAATGTCTGTATTGTCTGTAATCCCGTTAGACATCTCACGAATTTTAATAACAGGCAGCGTAGGTTCGCCTTCAATCTTTGGATATTTCTGCATGGCTAGACCGTTGAGGTAATTTGCTATCTCATCTAGCGATTTTTCTTCCCAATTATTCACATCTGGATTATCAATAAAATAATGACGAAAAAGCGCCTGGCCAATTTGTTCGAGGGTTTCGTTTATGCGGCGGTTGAGCTCGATTTTTTCATCAAGGGTATCTAAAATATCTGCAATTTTCTTTTGTTTCTCAATCGACGGAATTTTTATCTCCATATTAGGAACAGATTTAATCGACAAGTGCATAACAGTACTACCATTACTATGTGCCAGCATAAATTCTCGAGCAAGCGGAGACTTTAGGTAATAAAACAAATATTTAGGATATATAACATCAGGCTTTTTAATTACTATTTTCGACAGATCTAACGAAAAGCAAGCTGTTCTATCAATATTCGGCATAATGATAGGGCTACCAATAATTTCACGATTTTGCGTAAGATCAGTATTTGCAATTAAAATATCTCCGGCTTCCACATACTGATTTGCTTTTATCTGTCCAGCATAATATTTTATCCCGTCTGGGTTATAGCCCCCACCTCTAGCAACAGATTTAAGATTCACAAAAGCAATTCCTTTTTCTGAATTGGAATAATCAGAACTCCTATAAGAAATTCCTTTTACGATATCTACTACATCGCCCAACAAGCCTCTTGTCATTTATCCGTCTCTCCCGTTCTTCTCAATGTCGGCAGCCTTTATTATACTCCAGCTATTCGCCGAGTGCCCGCTGGCGAGCCGTATAGCCCTGACCAGCTCCTTATTGCTATTCTCCAGGTATTTATTAAAGCCGATAGAGGCAACTTGACTGGTGATTTCTTCCAGCTCTTTATGGGGCACACTAGCCATTATCTGATCATTAATCATTTTACCCAAAGATAAAGCTGCACTCTGGTTAGTATTTATGAGCTTTGCGATACTGGCAGCATTAACTAGATCCACTTTATATCGAGATACTATTTCTGCCAGCGGATTTTGAATTTGCTTTAGATAATCATCAAATATACGGGGATTAATTTTATAAGCAATATTCAAGGATTCTGCCATAGTTTTTGCAATATTTTTTAAATTGCCTTGCAGCTCCACCTGATAGTTACTCTTTATCCTGCTAATGTAGCGCATAATATGTTTTCTGCACTTTACTGCGTTTTCAACATCTTGCGGAGTGATAACTTGCACATGAGAAGCGGTATTTCTTAATTCATACAGTTCTCTAATTTTCTGGCTAATATGCCTATATTCTATCGGCTTTTCTATTATTTTGTTCACTAGATTCCATATGGGCTTCGGTGTGGAAACTTCTTGAATTTTAGATTTAAATTCATCAAAGCCATTAACACTGACTATCAGTTCAGCTAGTCCCCTGTCTGACAAGACGCTAGTTCTCGCAACTTCAGAAATGTCGGTCTCTAAAACCTCAATCAACTCCCCAAAAGTAAACCCGCTGATCATTGCGCACCACTCTATGTATGTAGTCGGAGTATTTTTGGATGTTTTAAACTTTTGAATGTTATTAATTATGTCAAGAAAAACCTTTTTAGTTTCTGGCAAGATATACAATAATAATTTTCTTATTTGCAGCTCCACAATTGAAGATTCTTTAATGATGATTTGTGATCTTTCTATCGACGCCTCATCTGAGAGTATATAGACATCGTAATCACCTCGAGCAGCTGCGTAAAATTTATTCACCAGTTCATCAATATCAGACCCCACCTTCAGTATATACAGCCCCGCCTGCTGATCAATATCACCAGTCTTCACTTGATCAGCCCTGCTCAATCCAAGATCTTTGAGCTTATTTATAGCAAGCAACTCAGTGTCAGCGCGAACGGCAATCTCTAGACTATAAGAAGTAGGCTCTCCATTTTTCCCACTTAGTATCGCATGTTTAGGTTTTTTTACTTGGGCTTCTGCATCACCCTCAGACTTCGATCGCGTGTGTGTTTTTTTACTCATTTATTTACCTCCAGCCTCTTCTGCGCCTTCTTTAATTCATCAAGATATTGCTGCTCAATAACACTCAACTCATGGTTACGAATGCGCGCTTTGTAGGACTCGTACTCTTTCGCCACTTTGGCAATCATTGCCTGATGTGATATTTTACCTGGATTATCCAGCACTCCCTTGCCGTAAGTAGCAGCAAATCTATCCACCTCATGTACCCAATCTGCCATACACATCGGCTCGTGATTAATCGCCTTTAACTCAGCTAGGTCAAAAAAGGCACTCACTAAGCGATTTAATACCGCCAATTCATCGGCCGTAAGGTAGTTTTTAGCGATTTGCGCTTCGCTTTTGGTTGGATATTGGCCACGAAAAGTTGTTAATCCTAGGAATGGTTTATCTGAATCAACCCGAGAATGAATCACTTCGGCAGCAGTCAGCATATTTACTGCATAGTGAAGTTTATTTTGAACGATTTTAAAAAACTCAATTTGATCCTTCGAATTTGGATCATAATCCTGACTCGTCGCAAATAAATCCAACACCTGACGATATAAAATCTTTTCACTACTGCGGATATCTCGAATCCGCTCAAGTAGTTCTTTCCAATAATTACCGCCGCCGTTTTCTTTAAGGCGTTCATCATCCATCACAAAACCTTTCGTGATATATTCCCGTAACCTCTCAGTTGCCCAGATACGAAAATTAGTTGCTACGCCAGACTTAATACGATACCCAAGAGCAATCACTATATCCAAATTGTAATGATCTACTTCTCTAGAAACCTCACGACTACCCTCAGTTTGAACTATAAAGAAATTCTTTATAGTTGCCGAAGGATTGAGTTCTTTTTCTTCGTATATATTCTTGATGTGCTGACCAATATTTTGCCTTGTTGTTTGAAACACTTGCGCTAGCTGCACCTGAGTTA
This sequence comes from Candidatus Saccharimonadota bacterium, assembly GCA_030528625.1. Classification (GTDB taxonomy): domain Bacteria; phylum Patescibacteriota; class Saccharimonadia; order Saccharimonadales; family Saccharimonadaceae; genus Nanosynbacter. Next base: position 36,166 of record JAUMYN010000003.1, on the reverse strand, counting down.
ACCAAAGGTCCTCACCTTGCAGACGAGCTTGAATATTTGGCTTCCCATCACCACTGACATAAATTACCACTTCTCCAGTGGGATTTTTTATTGTCATAATCCTAGATTCTCCAGATTATACTTAATCTTTTTTTCAAGCTCCCGACTCTTCGCAAATTGCTCATACAGCTCAGTTGTCAGTCGCTCCATTTTTTCTTCAAACGGCTCGCCATCATCTTCAACTTCTTCAACTCCGACATATCGGCCCGGCGTGAGTACAAAATCATGTTGCTTAATTTCTTCTAGCTCAGCTACCTTACAAAAGCCAGCTATATCCTGATAGTCGGCAGATTGCTTTTTAAATTGATGGTAGGTAGTGGCAATTTTTTCTATATCAGCCGGCTCGAGTTCGCGGTTTTTGCGACTGACCATTTTGCCAAGGTTGCGACCATCGATAAACAGCACCTTACCATGACGATTCGCCCTATCACGCGACACAAACCACAAACAGCACGGAATTGCCACATTAAAGAATAACTTATCTGGCAGGGTAACGATCGCATCGACCATATCATTCAGCACCAACTGCTTACGAATCTCACCTTCACCACCCGTCTGGCTGCTCATACTACCATTCGCCAATACAAACCCAGCTGTACCACGAGGACTAAGGTGGTGAATCATATGCTGAATCCAGGCAAAGTTGGCATTGCCTTTTGGCGGCAGGCCATATTTCCAGCGGATGTCATCTTGCAAATGTTCTTGACCCCAGTCACTGATATTAAATGGTGGGTTTGCCAAGATATAATCGGCCTTAAGGTCCTTGAGCTGGTCATCCATGAGCGTATCGCCACGCTTAATATTGGCGTCAATGCCGCGAATCGCCATATTCATTTTTGCCAAACGCCAAGTGGTTTCGTTTAACTCCTGTCCGTACACGGCAATGTCGTCGGTACGACCCGCATGTTCCTCAACAAACTTTTCACTCCAGACAAACATCCCACCACTACCACAACATGGGTCATACACCCGGCCTTGATACGGCTCTAGCATCTCAACCAGCAGCTTCACAATAGAGCGGGGCGTATAAAATTCACCGCCGTGCTTGCCTTCACTGTCGGCAAACATGCCCATAAAGTATTCATACACCTGGCCAAGCAGATCCTTGGTGTCGCCGGTGTCAAAACGAATATTCGTAAAAAGGTCTATCAGTTCACCCAAGCGTCGCTTGTCTAATGCCTCGCGAGCATAATTCTTTGGCAGTACCCCTTTGAGACTTGGGTTGTCACGCTCAATCGCCTCCATAGCGGTATCAACCAACAACCCGATATTTGGCTGCTTTGCATTTGCAACCAAATGTTCCCAACGAGCCTCCTGCGGAATCCAAAAGACATTTTCGGCGATATACCAATCACGGTCTTCTGGGTCATAATTATCATCAAGCGCAGCCTGATACCGCACCGCAAAAGCATCTGATACATATTTTAGAAAAATCAAACCAAGGACAACATATTTATAGTCAGATGAGCTAATATTGCCGCGTAATTTATCTGCCGCAGCCCACAGCTGCCGCTCAAGAGTCTTTATGTTCATAGATATATTGTAGCAAATCACCCCTGAAAGTGCCACGGAATTACAGGATACTTACATAGTCATTTTTTGTGATGATAATATGGTCATTAAGCATAATCCCGAGAATCTTCCCCGCTTCGGCGATCCTATCGGTAACATCTTTGTCTGCCTCGCTCGGTCGCAAACTCCCACTCGGGTGATTGTGCGCTACGATGATACTCGCAGCCCGGTCAGTAATGGCAGGAGCGAAGACTTCGCGCGGATGCACCAGGCTGGCGGTGAGGGTGCCGATGGAAATCACATGCTTATTGATCAGTCGATTTGCTCCGTCCAGCGTCAAGCAGACGAAATATTCTTGCTGTTTGTCGCGAATATCTACCAATTGCTCAGCCGCCTTTTCGGACGAGTCAATTACCGGTCGATCAGGCTCGAGCAAATGTCGCCGTGCGAGCTCAAAACTCGCCAAAATCACCGGGATTTTGGCCGCGCCAAGTCCTCCAACTTGCCGCAAATCATCATATGACACATCCGCGCCCTTCGCCTGCAGCACCTTTAGCACTCGCCGGGCTATCACACCCACATCTGCCTGCTTGTTGCCGCTACCGATAATCGCCATCAGCAGCTCCAGGTCAGACAACCTGGCCGCGCCATATAGCGCCAACTTCTCACGCGGGCGATCCATAGGGCGACGGTCGTGCATTTTCATCACGCACCCCACACCCCGAGCAGCAGCACCATCGTCACTACCGCCCCGACTACATAATTCAGCCATAAAAAGCGTCGCCAGCCGGCCCGTGCCATGGCGGAAGTATCATCACAAATTCGCACAAACGGCAGCAAGTTGATAATATACAAACCACCCGCCGCCACCACTGACACGATCGCCTCGTCTATTTTACCATACCCCACCACTGTCAAGTATGGCCGCATTCGCTTGCCACCCGCCTGGTACACGCGAGCAATCTCCCGCCACAGTCGCTCGTAGCGCGGGTGAATCGTCGCCGCCTGCCGAACCCGCTCACCAAGACACTCCGCGATATACGCGTCAACCGCCCCTCTGACCTCAGCCAGTAACGAATTGGCTTTCATGGGTCTATTGTAGCAGGTTTTATCGGTAATCCGTCACGATGCCTGCAGCCGCCTCAACTCCGCCACCACCTGCTCGCCATGGCCCAGCGGCGTAACGCGGCCGTAGGCTTTTTGCACCACACCATCTGGATCAATCAAAAAGGTGCGCCGTAAAATTCCTTCGCGGCCAAACATTTTCGGACCCCACGCGCCATACGCCGTAATCACCGTCTTTTCCGGGTCGGACAGCAAGTGAAATTGCAAATTATGTTTGGCCTTAAATTTCTCGTGTGCCTCGGGCGGATCCATACTAACACCAATCACCTCCGCACCAAGACCCGCCAACTCATCGCGCGCATCGCGCAAACTACACGCCTCCACTGTGCAGCCCGGCGTGTCGTCCTTTGGATAAAAATATAAGACCACCCAGTGTCCACGAAAATCCTTAAGGCTCACGCCGTTCAAGCTAAAATCTGGTGCCGGGTAGGGGGTTGGTTGCATCGCCATCATTACGCTCCTTTATTTTTCTGGGCCTTGCCCGTTACATCACTTATTATCATCTGAACAATATCATCTTGGCTCATCGTCTCATTAATCAATACTTCGCCTGGCGTGCCAAGATAGTCTTTTTCTCTTCGCCATGCACGCATCTTTTCTATGCCAAACTCTTGACTTTCCGCCCGTTGGCCATGGCGCCGCACCGTCTCCTCAAGGGAAATATCAAAATAATAAACATGGATGTTGCCCTGAAAATTCCTCAGTAGTTTGTATAGCACGCCACCATATTTTTCTCGACCCAATACCCCCTCAAGAATAACCATGCCGCCCAGTTTGTTGCCATACATACACAGGTCGTGTAGTAATTGGGGAGTTGGATTTTGCTTCACCGTATCTTCGACATACAGCATCTCCCGCCGCACCACATCTTGTGACACCACCATCGTGCCATAGCCCAACTCCCGTTGCAACAGCCGAGCCGTCGAGGTTTTACCGCTACCAGAGTTACCGCGCAGGATGATCAGCGTCGCCATCACGCTTTTACCTCCTGCCATATCTCGTGTGCCACGGCCGCAGCTAGTGCCTGCATTTCCCGTAGCGTACCTCCTGGTGTTAGTGGCGGCTTCAGTGAGCGTACCGCAAAGAATCCGATGCTTGCTGCGATCATTGGCTGATTGATCTCGCCATACCACGGCGAAATATCATGACCATGCCGCGCCATATCGAGCAAAAACTCCGTCGCGCCATAGCCCCGCGGAGCATATGACGCCCAGTTCCAGTCCACCAGCTTCACCTCGCCCGTATGCACATTAAACGCCAGATTATCGCTCCGTACATCACAGTGATTAAAACAATCATCCGGCTGTAACGCCACGCTTTTTAGCCACCCGCGAAGCTCATGCAGCTGCGCCACATCATCCAGTAGCGCCACCATTCGCTCGCACCGCACACGCCGCCAATCAGGACCAACCGCCGTCAGTTCACGGTATTTTTCTTTCAATTGTCGGCGTACCGCTTCATCATCAACCAAGATATCAATTCGATCATCCCGTACCAGCTCATGTTGTAAAAATGGCGACAGATCCAAGCCATGCGCCGCTTGTTTATCAAGCTGCACCGTCTCCAAACGCCGCGTCGTCTGCATCACCGCCTCCGTGTAGCGCCGCGCCAGCGCCTCGTCCGTTGGTGGCTGCCACAACCAACCATCTTCAGGAGCGTAATTGCTCATCATAAGAACATGCCCATCATCACTGAGGCGTATCCAGTCCGCTACTATATCAGGATGCGTCGCCTGAAGCGCCTGGACTATTGCGGCATCTTTGCGTAACCAGCCTAACTCTGTGAGGCCTTCGTCCGGCAACAGCTCAGTATCCACTTCTTTAACAAACAGACTCCGCTTGCCAGCAGACACCACCGCCCGCCGATTACGCGAAAATCCACCCCGCACCGGATGTGCCTCTAGGCTATTAGCCTCCACTTCCAGCTCTCGCGCCGCACAAGAAAGCGCCCGCATCGTCAGCGGCGATACCAAGTGATCATACCCCATCTTCTCCATAGATCTAGTATACCGCACCTTGACGGCGCTGAAGAGCGACAAACACCGCAACCATCCCCAGTATCGTTGACCACCATGGTGTGTCATTACGCGGGGCTGGCGACTCAGTTTCCGGGCTATTGTCAGCCAGGGATTCATCATAGGGCGACACGCCATTCTCAAAAGGAACCGCTGTATTATCCACCAGTTGGCACAATGATGTTTTTTCTACAACAATATCTGGCGGTTGCAGCGCCATGACAACACCAGCCTCTGCCTGACAGTCCTCCAATGGGTTATCAGATTGCTCAACACCACCTTCCTCGACCACCGCAATTTTATTGGCTACCAGCGGCTGTTCGCCTCCAGCGTCTGCCTCTGTCTCCTGAGAACGGATGGGCGGATCAAGCGCCTCATCAGCACCTGGCTGTTCGGCCAGCGCCCACCCCTCATGCGATGTGTTCTGCTCTATCTCGCTATAAGGACTGGTTATGTCCGGCTGTTTCCACTCACACCCACCCTGTTCTGTTCGACGTGGCACTTCCTCGCACCCCTCATCGTCTACCGCCATGGCCAATTCCCCTGGGCGCATCACCAACGGTGCAGCTGGATACGGCAAGCACTCTAGTTCCCCGGTCTCTTCGACATCCCAGCTCAACAACCGCTCAGTTGCTCCCTTATCGACAGGGGACTGCAATAGCAGATCTTGCTCTGTTGCCATAGAGACCGCAACCAACGGCACAGGCGCTACAACCACCGAAGCAGGCGATTGGTCGATCGGTGCGGTGTTCACCTTAACCGCGACCTCATGAGTGATCGACTCCAGGTTCAGCGAGGCCACGCCGAAAGCAGCATCATCCATCGGCTGAAAAGTCGCTGGCAATTCAACCCTATCGCTCTCTTCTGGCGGGGTTGCCACCGCATCAACTTCAGGCGCAGTTGGCTGTAGCGTCGAACATTCTTCCGATGATTCCGACGCTTGCTCCTCAATAGACGCCGACCTGGCTTCAGCCAACGTTGGTGATGGCTGAAGCGGTGGAGCTTCTATGACTGGCTGAGTACTCTCATTTTTCACCTCTGGCTCAACCACAGGAGCGATCGCCTCTGGGCCCACCGCCGGCTCTTCGACGGGCGTGAGCAACCGAGATAACTCTTCAACTGGCGCCACACTCGGTGGCGTATCAGGTTGCTTTTGGGCTGACGCCCCAGGCGGACTAGGCTGTTCTTTTGACGCTGCTGGACGCGCCACCACAACTTCTGGACCTTTTTCGTCCAATAGCTCCTCGAGATAATTCGGCGGTGCGGTCTTATCAACAGCTTCTGGCTGCTGCCCAAAACAGTTTCGGAAGAATGGACAACCAGCACAGGCTGCCCGCCCCAACCCTTCGCACACTGCGGGCGACGCAGTAGTATTCAGCTCCGGATTGCCATCCGCCTCGGGCTTTTCCGCCACCGGTGCAATACCAGCAATCACCGGCAGCTCCGCCCTGCCGCCAGCAACTGCCACCAGATCAAGCTCAGCAACACCTTCCTGCTCTGGCCCCGAAGGGCTATTTATGTCGTCGACAGATGACGGGGCACATTCGCTCATGACTCAAAAAACGTCTCCGTTGAAATTCGCTGCGTGTCCACTCCCGCCGCCACTAATTTTTGCCACACATCACGCACAAATTCCACGCTGCCGCACACCAAAAAGTGTGCTGCTGGCGGAACCTCCTGGACAATTGCCGCCACCTCAAAGCGACCATTGCGCCAACCATTCGCCTCCTCAACTTTTTGGCGAGTACTAAAGTGCGTCACCTGAATGCGAGAATTCGCCAGCTCCTCATCAAACACCGTCCTATCAGGCGAACGATGACTAAAATACAGATAGGTATCCTGCTCGGCGCTGGCCAGTACACTCCACACCGGCCCCAGCGCGCAACCCGCCGCAATTCCCACCAGCGGCCGCGTGGTCTGCGGATTGAAATACCCATAGGGCTGGCTGATATGCAGTTCATCGCCCGCCGCTCGCTGACACAGGTAGCTCGAAAATTCACCGCCGACATCTTTGACGGTAATTGACGCCAATTCCTCGTGCGGCAGACTCGATAAGCTATACGCCTTGCCGGCCGTCACGGCACTGTCCGGAATATACACCGTAATGTATTGACCGGCGGTAAACGCAAACGGGCGGCGAAAATACAGCGTCACCACTTCAGGGTTTTCCCGGCGCACTTTTTTAACTGTCACTATTAGCGGATGATGCATTGTGTCACATACCTTTCCATAATTTTCTGCGCCGCCGCAAACTCTTCTTCCGCAAAAGTGTCAAACTCGGCAAACTGCGGACTGATGGTTTTGCCTGGTCGAAAATGTTGCAGCGCAAACCGCTCGGCACCACGCACCAACTGGCCAATCTTCTCAAAATCCTCCACCGCCAGTTGCTGGCGCACCACCGTGGTGCGAAACTCATGCCCCACCCCAGAGTCAATCAGCAGGCGAATACTCTCCCGAATCGCCGCCAAGTCAATCGGCCGCGCCGCAATCTCGATGTACTTTTCCAGCGGCCCCTTAATGTCCATCGACACAAAATCGATCCAGCCCTTTTCGATCATCTCCCGCAGCATCGCCGGATGCGTACCATTACTATCTAGCTTAACATCATAGCCGAGCGACTTGATCAGCCGACACAGCTCCGGCAGCTCCTCATGCACCGTCGGCTCACCGCCGCTCACTACCACGCCGTTCAGCCGCCCGCGCCGCTTTTCCAAAAAGACGAAGATATCGTCCAGCGGGATCGACGGCGCCAGGCGCTCCGGCAACACTAGCTCGGGGTTGTGGCAATAGCCGCAGCGCATATTACACCCCGCGGTGAACAGCGCTGCCGCCACGTGCCCTGGATAGTCCACCAAGGTCAATTTCTGCACGCCACCGACCGGCACCTTTGGCCAGTTTTTAGGCGGCTGCCACTGCGAGCCTGGCATCGTGCGCCGCTCCATCATAATGTTCGCGCATCACAAATTCAGCCTGTTTTCCCTTGTTCCAGTGCGACACCGGCCTCAGGAAGCCAACAACGCGCGAGTAAATTTCAGTCTCACCGCCACAGTTCGGACAGACTTGATGCTCGCCCGCCAAATAGCCGTGATTGCGACAAACGCTAAAACTCGGGCTAAAGGTAAAGTACGGCAGATGATAATTGGTACAGATATTTTTCACCAACTGCTTCAGCGTTTCGGGATCGCTCATCCGCTCGCCGAGGAAAAAGTGAATCACGGTGCCGCCGGTATACTTGGTTTGCAGCGTGTCTTGCAGCTCCAGCAGTTCAAACAAATCGTCCGTGTAATTGACCGGTAGATGGGTTGAGTTGGTGTAAAACGGCTCAATGTCCTCATCACCGCGACCATTGGCAAAATGCGCCCGCGCCCCAAAGTCCTTGCGGTCAATTTGCGCCAATCGATAGGTTGTGCCCTCGGCTGGCGTGGCCTCGAGGTTGTAGTTATTGCCGGTGTTCTTCTGGTACTCAACCAAACGATCGCGCATAAAATCCATCGTCCGCTCAGCAAACGCCCTGCCTTCCTCAGAGCCAATATCCACCCCTAGCAAGTTCAGCGCCGCCTCATTCATGCCGATCAGCCCAATGGTTGAAAAGTGATTTTTCCAGTATTCATTGAAACGTTTTTTGATATCGCGCAGGTAGAACTTGGTGTATGGGTAGAGGTTGGCTTCAGTCAAGCGCTCCAGCACCTTGCGCTTGGTTTCCAGGCTGTCACGCGCCATATCCATCAGCCGCGCCAGCCCCTCGCGGAACGCCGCCTCGTCTTTCGATTTCAGCGCCAGCCGCGGCAAATTGATCGTCACCACGCCGACCGAGCCGGTCATTGGATTGGAGCCAAACAGCCCGCCGCCGCGATATTCCAATTGCCGATTATCGATCCTCAGCCGACAGCACATCGAGCGCGCATCTTCTGGGTCCATGTCGGAATTGACGAAATTCGAAAAGTACGGAATGCCGTATTTAGCGCTGGCCTCCCAAAGATTTTCGATGACGGGATTATCCCAATTAAAATCCTTGGTAATGTTATAGGTCGGAATCGGGAAGGTAAAGACTCGGCCTGACGCGTCACCCTCACTCAGCACTTCCAGCAATGCCTTGTTAAAGGTGTTCATCTCTGACTGATAATCGCCGTAGTTAGTGTCTTGAATCTCGCCGCCGATAATGACAGGATTGCCCGCCATGTGCTTGGGGCACTCGAGGTCCAGCGTAATATTGGTAAACGGCGTCTGAAAGCCCACCCGGGTCGGCACATTGACATTAAAGACGAATTCTTGCAGCGCCTGCTTAACCTCGGCGTAGCTCAAATTGTCGTGACGAATGAATGGCGCCAGCAGCGTATCAAAGTTCGAAAAGGCCTGCGCGCCCGCCGCCTCGCCCTGAAGGGTGTAAAAGAAATTAACCACCTGGCCGAGCGCCGAACGAAAGTGCTTGGCGGGCTTTGAGGCGACTTTGCCCTGCACACCGGTGAACCCTTCGCGCAGCAGATCCAGCAAGTCCCAGCCCACGCAGTACACGCTGATGAGGTTCAGGTCGTGCATGTGTAGGTCGCCCGATTTGTGCGCTACCGCCATCTCTGGGGTATAGATTTTATCTAGCCAGTACGTCTTGCTCACCTCAGCCGAAATGTAGTTGTTGAGGCCCTGCAGACTATAACCCATGTTGGAGTTCTCTTTAATTTTCCAGTCAAGCTTGCCAAGGTACTGATCGACCAAATCGACATGCGCCGCCGAGGTAATCTCGCGAATTTTCTGGTGCTGGTCGCGGTAGATGATGTAGGCCTTGGCGGTCTTTTTGAACTTCGAATCAATCAATACATCCTCGACAATGTCCTGAATATCCTCAACTCCCGGCACCGCTCGGCCGCCGCGCTGCTCCAGGCGCGCCAGCACTTTTGTGGTCAGCTTTTCCGCTTCTTTGCGGCCAAATTCACCGGTGGCAGCCCCAGCCTTCTCAATCGCCGCGGTAATTTTTTCCGCCTGAAATTTTACCCGTCGGCCGTCTCGTTTTTTGATTGACTGATACATACCCCCTCCTTTTTGACGTATCATCAAACCAGCCTCCTTGTCTATGAGGCCCGTTTCTTGTATACCGTTATTTATGTGCTGAAAACACCATATCTAGTGCTTACGTCTCACTGTACACCCGATATATAGCGTGTGTCAAGCGATTATCATTGTATTATTTACACCCTCCCCGCGGCTGCTTCAGACCACAAAAATCCCCTCCCGAGGGAGGGGATAAGGCACCTGTTTGTTTGGGTCTACTATACGCCCAATCAGTGCATAATGCAAGTGCTTATTTCTTCTTTGAGATTGTCAGGAAGCCGTTGCGTGGATTTTCCTTGACGATACGGTCTGCTGGCAGGTCGCATGGCGTACCCTTGTCATTCTTCTCTACCTTAGCGAAGAAGTAGATGGTCTGCGTCTTGCCGCCGCGCAATGTTACATCGGTCTTGTGCAAGTAGTATGTCACGCCCTTCGAGTTAGTGTGTTTGTAAGCCATGTGGTTGTACCTCCTATTAGTGCTTTACCCCTATAGCGTACTACCCCTGTACACCTCTGTCAAGCCCGAATCCGTCGATAGTGGCGATAGAGTAGTAGGCGAAGGAGGGCGCTGGTCGCTAGCCGCAGGACGATGAGCCCGGCAATCACCCCTGTTAACAGGACGCTCCAGCCGGCAAAATCAGGCGACCACAGCGGCGAAGAAAAGGTTTGATAATAAGGCTCCGGCGGTAAGGGACGAAATTGTTGCGACACCGCCACGCCAGCTGGATGCTTGGCTAGCTCGGCGTCCATGCACTGCGCATAGCGAATATCTGGCCAGCGCCACCCCTGCGCCCTAGCCTGCGGACCGCACACTGCCTCAGCCTGCTGAAACACATCGCTTTCTGGCCGACCAGCAATACGCTTGGCGTAGTCATCCTTATGCCGCTGGTTGTCGCGCTGGTAGGTCTGATCTAGCGCAATCCGCCCCGGATCGGCGTTCATATGCGAGCTGACGTAGCGCTGCAAATCATACAGCCTGGCCTCCAAATTGACTCGATCACCCTCGCGATCGGCCGCCTCCACCGCCGCCCGCCGCTCAATCATGCCGATATTATTGAGGCGTAAAAAAGTTGCCGCCACAAAACCAACCATCACTAGCAGCACCACCAGCTGCCAGGTCTTAACGCGTTCTAGCCGCCGAATGCCCCGCCGCAACTGCCGCTGATGCTGTGATGCCACCCCTTTCATATGGGGTAAGTATAGCATAATTAGCGGGGCGCGTATACCCGGAAGCGCGCCAGCGACAAGAATATGACCAGACCAGCGACCAAAAGATAAAACGCACTAAAACCATAGTGGCTATCTAGCAGCAGCATCAAGCCAGCCAACAGCAGCGCAGCGAGCGCCACGCCGACATTCAGCAATAGTTGCGACAGGCCGATATAGAGCACCCGATACCCCGAACGGTCCGCCACATCAAACATGCCTCGCATAAACGCCATGCCGTAGCCAGTACGCACCACCTCTCCCGCTGCATTGGTGCCAATGGCCATCATCGGTGTATGAGTCAGCGCTCGGGCCAGATGTACCGCCGCATCGCCCAGCGCCATCCACAGCAGCAGTTGATTGCCCGCCCGACGATCAATCAACTGGCCAAACATTCGGGCCGCCGCCAGCGAGATCAACAGCACCAAAGAGGCTAGTGCGCCAATAGCAACATAGGCCTGATTGTCTTCGGCCACAAAGATCAAGCTCACCAAAAATAGCGACCAAGCCCGATCAGACGCATACAGATCAATACCGAGCGGCAGCTGCACCAGCAGCGAACGCAGCGCCGTCGACCACGGAAAGCCCTTGGGTGCCAGCCAAAAGCCGGTCGTCATCGTCTCGGCGCTCCTCAGCAGCGGCCAGGCGCCAAACGCCAGAAACACCGCTGATAGCGCAATCGGCGCCAATGGATCAATCCACAATGCGAGCATACCAGCCACTAGCGGGGAGATGCCGCGCGCCAGTTTTTCAAACATTTGCATGGTTGCGACCTGGCGACCAGCACACTCCAGGCTCTTGACGCGGGAAAAGCCTACTAGGTAGGCAACGTCATACAGGCCAGCCGATACCGACTGAAACAACGCCGTCCCGATCAGCGCCCACCAACCCAGCTCGCCCAGTACCATAAAACAAGCGATTGATGGAATATAGAGTAAATTAGAGATAAGAATTGAGCGTTTGATGCCAATCAACGCCACCAACTGGGCCAGCGGCAAAATCACCAACGACTTAGCGGCAAAATACGCCGCCCAAAACAGCGAAATACTAACAATACTATAACCAGCCTTAAATAGATAGACCGACATAAACACCGCACCCAGGCTAATGGCAATGGTACGCAAAATACTCGCCATATATATTTCGGCCACTTCTGAAAAGGTGGCGTAGCGCCAGAAGTGGCGACGCTTGAGAATGGTGTGAATCAATCGCTGTATCATATGGTGTTTGTATTTGTTACGGTCGTATTTCTTACTGTAGCACATATTTTATATTTTTACAAGTATATGTCTTCTCTGGACGACGGGGGTGGTATAATACGTTTTATGAGAGTTTATTTTTCGGGTATTGGCGGGGTTGCTATCGGACCGCTGGCGGAAATTGCGGCTGATGCGGGCCACACGGTCTGCGGGTCGGATCGCGAAGCGGGTCTGATGACGGCGGCGCTCGAGCAGCGCGGCCTGATGGTGTCGTTTGATCAATCAGGGGCATTTTTGCGCCAGCAGCACGCGGCTCAGCCCTTTGACTGGCTGGTACACACCGCGGCCCTGCCGGCTGACCATCCAGAGCTGGCGGCGGCCCGAGCCCTAGGCATCCGCACCGGCAAGCGTGATGAGTTTTTGGCGCACCTCCTGGAAACTACCGGCCTGAAGCTGGTCGCGGTTGCTGGCACCCATGGCAAGACGACCACAACTGGTATGTTAGTCTGGATACTACAACGCCTGGGTGTGCCAGTGAGTTATTCGGTGGGCTCAACCCTGAGCTTTGGGCCCAGCGGCCGATTTGACACCGAAAGTCAGTTGTTTATCTACGAATGTGATGAGTTTGATCGTAATTTCCTCCATTTTCGGCCCTGGCTCAGCGTGATTACGTCTGTCGGCTATGATCATCCTGACACCTACCCCACCGAGGAGGAATATCTGGCGGCTTTTCGGCAGTTTGGGGCGCAGTCAGAGCAGGTGCTGGCTTGGCGTGAGGACGCAGCCGCGTTTGCACCCGGCAATCTGACGGTGATTGAAGCGATTGATTCGCGCATCACGCTGGCCGGCCAGCACAATCGACGCAACGCCACGCTGGTGCTGCGGGCAGCGGAGCGCGTGATGGGTGAGTTATCTTCCGTCAACGAGGCTGCGACGGACGCCGATAAGCTCTTCGATGCCATCAATGCCTTTCCCGGCACAGGGCGGCGGTTTGAGCGCCTGGCCGGGCATTTGTATAGCGACTATGGGCATCATCCAGCGGAGATCAGGGCTACGTTGCAGCTGGCGCGCGAACTGAATGATCAAGTGGTGCTGGTCTACCAGCCGCACCAAAACACCCGCCAGCACCAGGTGCATGAGCAATACACCGACGACTTGTTCGCCGCCGCCGATGAGGTCTATTGGCTGTCGACCCACCTCACGCGCGAAGATCCGTCGCTGGCCGTGCTAGCGCCGCAGCAGTTGACCCAGCAGCTGAACGATACCGTCGTGCATCACGCCGAGCTTAACGACGCGCTGTGGGAGACTATTACGGCAGCGCGGCGTGCTGGCAAACTCGTCCTTTGCATGGGTGCTGGCTCAATTGATAGCTGGGTCAGGCATCACGCCTCGGCCGCCCCTAATGCCTAGCGGTTATCGCCGCTGCCATGCAGCTGCTGGCGCTGACGGCGGCTGGCGAGCTTGTCGTTGTTGAGCCGCGCTACTTCCTCTAGACTGGAGCCGAGCAAATACGCCACAGCATTGATATACCACAAAATATCGCCCAGCTCTTTCAGTAGCTCCATTTTCGCCTCATCGCTCAGGCGGCCTTGCTGGTCACGCATCAGCTTTTTGAGCTTCTCCATCACCTCGCCTGACTCGCCCGCCAGGCCCAGCACCTGGGCCATTAGCTGCGGCGTAATGTCGCCATATTCATGGGTGCCCATCAGGGTAGACAGTGCCTTCTGCGCATAATCATCAATCTTCATAGGCACCATTATACCAGCTCCACCACGAACTCTTCAAAAAAGAAGGGGTCGCGAAAAAAGGTCCGCGCCACGATCTGTTCGACGGCTGGCGCTAAGCAGTACTGGCCCAGGCGATGCGGCCGAGCCCACCTGAGTTCGTCATTCAAGACAATGCCATCGGTCTCGGCATAAAACACATGCGCCAAGGTAGTCGACAGCAACTCGTCATGTTGCCAGATACGGATATAGCAATCGCCGGCGTGCTGCGCGTCCAGCTGCTCAATACCCAGCTTTTCGCACGCCTCGCGCTGGGCCGCTGCCTGAACTGACGGGTCATCGATGTGTAGTTTGCCATATGGCAGCGTCCAGGTATCAATGTGGGGTTGCTTGGTGCGTTTCTGAAGTAGCACGTCACCTTCTGCGTTTTGCAGTACAATCATGGTAATAATTTTTGGCTGAGTACGAATATTGAGCGATTTTAGGCTGACCCGATCAACATAGAGCAGTCCCGCCTTGTCCAGGCAATACCCTTTGTCGGTCTTTTGCACCATCTGGCGCTTTTGTAGTAATTTTAAGTGGTAGCTATAAAGATTTGTGTCGACTTTTGGCGGCCGCATATCGCGAAATCGAGCGTACTGTTGATGCATCAGCACGCTGATAATGTGCTTTTGGATGTGATGTTCGGGGATGAATTGATCAACCATATTTGAGTCAAATTATACTTGCTATACGAACTCATAATAGCACGATATAGTAATGCTGTGCTACACTAAACGTATCATCATAAGGAGGATATATGGCCAACGCGCTAGAACGAACGACACGGGGGGGGCGAATATCAACCTAAGCAGCTACTCGATGCATTGCGAGAGGGTGTACCGACGCCAGACATTGAGAACCCGGACATTAGCCAGGCCCTGGAGCGGCGCAATGCTAATCCCACCAGGACTTTAGCGATCGGGCGCCTCGCACTCCAGACGGACTCTTATGTAGAAGACCTTGCCGACGTTACAAGAATACCTAGACGAAAAAATGGGGAGCGCGAAAATAACGTTATACACAGCTTTAAACTGGCAACACTTGCGCCAAACATTGCGCATGCTCTTGGGCTGAAGCTTGATCTCAATTTGATGCGCCACTTTGGCCTGGTGCATGATGCGCTCGAGATAGAAACCGGCGACGTTGCGACCTTTAACGTCTCGCCCGAGGAGCAAAAAGAGAAAGAGCGACGCGAAAAGGCGGCCCTCAAAAAACTATGCAAGAGACTACCTATACTTGAGGCAGAAGCCCTGGAGACATACGAGAGGCAGGACACCCCCGAGGCGCGCTTTGTGCGTATGGTTGATAAACTATTACCGACCGTTCTAGATTTTACCGGCCAAGGCACTCGTGTGGTAGAGGAAGACTTTGGCACATCAAGCGTTGAAGAGTTGCGTGCGTCGCATGATAAGCTAGCAGCCAAGCTACGCACGATGTTCGAAAACGAGTTCCCTCTCGAAGTGGAGCAAGCCTACGCAGTACTCGCCTACCTCTTCGAAAACAAGTACGAACTTGAACGTCAAGCGCGGAAAGCTCGCCTCCCAGAACGTCCCCAGCAACTGACTGAAGTGGAGCGCAAATGGCGCATTAATCCAGAGAATATACCCTTTGCGCTAGGCGAGATGCGGTGCGCAGAACTAAAACAAGGCTACCTCGCGACTGGCGGTGACGGGTCAGAAGTGCGCATCCGCAGCTTTGGGGACGACAAACGCTTTGAGTTGACAATGAAGAGCGATGGCACCATTGTCCGCGGTGAGCAAACTATTAAATTGACGAAAGAGGCGTTCGAAGCACTATGGCCATTGACTGAGGGTAGTCGCATTGAGAAGACGCGCTACTATATACCACTCAAGGATGAACATGGTAGGGAGCTTACTATCGAACTTGACATCTATCACGGCCACCTCGAAGGTCTAGCAACCGCAGAGATCGAATTTAGCGGCCGTGAAGCAGATGCACTAGTGCAAGCAAACACCTTTAAAGCGCCGGCATGGTTTGGCAAGGATATCAGCGAAGACAAGCGCTTCAAAAACCACTCGCTTGCTAACAGAACCGACCTCAACTTTGTCAGTCTGGGCGACTAGCCTTGACACACTGCGTCACCCTCCCCTCGCCCAGCCAGCGCTGTTCATAGGCAGTGAGAAGTCTGTAGTCTTCTGATAGGTCAGATTGGTGCAGATCAAAGCTTAGCTCGTCAATACGCCAGCCGCTAGCCACCAATTGCTCCAGGCTCCAGCAGAAAAAATCACGGTTGTCATGCTTGAGCAGCAGCGAGCCGCCAGGGGCTAGCACCCGAGCGTAGCGCGCCAAAAAACCTGGATGTGTCAGGCGCCGCCCCGCCGAACGCCGCCGCGGAAATGGATCGGAAAAAGTGAGCCAAATGCCGCGGAGCGACCCCGGCGCCACCAGTTCCTCCGCCTGATCGGCTCGCGCCCGCACAAACCACACGTTTGCGAGACCGCGCGCCTCAGCTTCGCGCGCGCCCTTTTGCAGGCGATCACCCTTGACGTCCAGCGCCAGAAACACCTGCTCAGGACGGCGCGCCGCCAGCTCGACGCTGAACATGCCGTTGCCCGCCCCAACTTCCAGCACATCAACTGGCATGGCCGCCTCGGCCTGGGCCGCCTGCCACTCGTCATACTCAAAACACAGCGGTGAATTATGAAACAGGGCAAACTTATACTTCTTGCGCTTGCGGGTGATAATAAACTGCTCTGGATCGACAAAACTCATACGGTTTATTATACTAAATTGATAATGGACGCGCTCATACACTATTGGTTTACTCACTCTCAGGTTGATGAGTGGCTCGCGGCCCATGGATTGGGTTGGCTGGCCAGCCCGCGGGTGGCCGAGACGATCAGCGTCCTGCTCGGCGCGCTGCTGGCGTACTATCTCGGGCGGCTGTTTATCGAGTGGGGCGTGCGGCGCATTATCCGCTCTACCGCCAAGCATCGCTCTTGGCACCGCAAGGATATCGAGAAGCGCGAAAACACCCTGGTGCAAATGCTGCGAGGGTTTTGGTATATTGCCATGATCGGCTATGCGGTTGCCATGACCGCCAACAAGCTCTTTCTGTTCGACCTCTCGCCGCTGTTTGCTAGCGCCGGTATTATCGGAGTGGCGCTCGGATTTGGTGCACAGTCGCTGGTGAAGGATTTTTTGAGCGGCATTTTTATCATCGCCGAAAACCAGTACCGCGTCGGCGACGTGGTGGACATCATGGGTGCAAGCGGCACCGTGGAGCGCGTCGGCACCCGCTCGACTGTGGTGCGCGACGTCGATGGCAATGTACACTATATTCCCAACGGCACCATTCAGCATGTTATCAATAAAACCATGGGCTATAGCGTGGCGAGGTTTGTGTTACAGCTCGACCCAAGTGCTGATATTGCCCAGGTGACCGATTTAATTAATGCCGCTGGCCTCAAGCTGGCCAAGGAGAAGAAGTGGCAGGCTAAAATTATCGATCCGCCGCAGTTCGTGGCCGTCGGCGATATTACTGGCCGCTCAGTCGAGATGATTGTTGCTGGCAAGGTGCAGCCGTCGGATCAGTGGGCCGTCACCTCAGAGATGCGCCGCCGCCTGTTTGTCGAATTTGAAAAACGCAATATTCTCCTTGCCACGCTACCCACACCCAATACTCCCAAGAAATGATACTATATGCCGAGATTTTCATCACTCAGCACATCAATCGAAAAGGCTTTCAATTCAATCAGCCCATCGGCTTCTTTTTTATAGCGCAGCAAAAAATCCTCCAAAACCGCTCCGTCAACCGCTCCCTGGGCTGGGAACTCCTCGACCGTTGTTGCGTCCTGGCGAATCTGCGAGCGCAGCGCGGTGTATTCTGGCCGGCTCAGATCTAGCCGATAAGCGCCCGACAGATAGTAAATCGACATCGAAACCACCATCATTAGCATCGCCAATACAATCACTCCCACAATAAAGGATGGCAATCGGTACTGCTGAATGAGCTGTTTAGCGGGGCGCATCTTTACTCCTCATTGATTGTTGCAAGGTCTCAACTGCCACTCGATAATCGTTGATAATATCGTTCAGGTTTTGGACGTTCTTTGATACCTTATGCCTGGCATCGCGCGCCATCAGTAATTGTTGATAAAAATCAGTTGGTTTTTGACGGCAATCAATCTTGGTCAGCGCCGACAGCGCCTGCTCGTATTCATCATAGGCGGCACCAAAAGCCGTCCGCGCCGTTTCAAAGCGGGCCGTGATGGCCACCAGCTGGGCACTATCCAGCCGACTGAGCGCCAAACGACTGTTCAATCGAGCCATCAGCCGCTGCGACATGCTATTGTAAGCCTGCCCAATATTCACCCGCAGCAAGGCGTCGCTGGTGTGAAGACGGCGCACCAACGGTCGAATCGTATCGCAGCGCGCCTGGAGGCGATCCACCGGCGTGGCACCAGTTGGCTGCAGCGCCTGAGCGGCAGCCGAGGTCGGCAGCACCAGCAGGCCGATGATCATCATGATACTGCTTTTTTGTATGAGACGACGCATACTTCTATTGTTTCAGCTCTCGGGGCAGCTGTCAATCATCGACCCCCAGTGCCTGACGAATATCATCATAAGAAAACCCCTGTCGCGCTAGGTAGGCGACGAATTTTTGGTCGTCAGGATATTTATGGCGCTTTTTGGTGATGATTTTCGCCAGCTCTTCTTCGTCGGAGCGGATATTTTCGGCGATGAGCTGGTCGATCAGCTCGCGGTCGATACCTTTTTGACTGAGCTCGAGCTTCAGGCGGCGCAGGCTAGTGCCTTTTTGCACAAAGCGGTGCTCAAACCAAAAGCGAGCGAATTTTTCGTCGTTCAAATAGTTTTTGTCTATCAGCCGTTGCAGCACCCGGTCGGCGAGCTCTGGCTTGATGCCTGATTTTTCGATGATTTCGCCGGTCTTGGACGAGCGTTTTTTGGTCGGACGCGTCTTACGCCACAGGTAATCGCGCACCTCGCGCACCGCTCGCGGCCGCATCAGGCAGTAATCCATGGCGCGGGCGTAGAGCTTGCCAAATTGGCTTTCATCTTCCAGTGCCGCTAGCTCGGCCTCAGTGTACTCGCGCCCGACTTTCAGCCCCAGCTCGCCCACTTGAAACACATCCAAGCTAAAGCGATACACCCCGTCAACGCTGACATTGACGCGATTTTTATCACGGGCCTGGAGGGAAATGTCGGTGATTTTCACAACAAACCTCGCCTATGTCCTGCCACCGTCGTAAGGCGAGCCATCAAACGCAGCACAAACAGTAATGTCGGTGATTCATCAATCGTGTACGGAAGCCCGTCCAGGAACGCCCAGCGAAGCTCAACAACCCCACCATCGAGCACCAGCAGTGACTCGTCGCTCAACCCATGGCCGTAGGATGTGCGAGTTACGCTGAGTGGCAAGAGTGGCTTGTTCAGCTGCTCCATAAGATCCACCATCTATCAATTACTGGGAGAATTTTTCCCCTGGCATCCTCAGTCCGCCTCTGGGACGAAATGTCAACTGACCCATAAGCAGCACTTCGGCACACCCACACGCGCAACGTCCCGACGATATCCTGCAACGCCAGACACGATACTCCAGCCAGTGGCTGATTATTTAGTAGATAAGACCACGTCGGGATGTTCATATATTCTCATTGTATCGAAAAGGGTAGGTCAGTTCAAATAGCCTGAACAGGTGCTTCTTTGTAATATTTATCCATTATGATACAATGGCCCTATAACGTAGAAGGAGGGTATAGAAATGGTACTATTTCGCAGGGCAACTTCTAATATCAAACTGTCGGTCGTCGCTCTCGTGCTGGCGGTGCCCATGATCGCCAACACCCTAAGTTCGACACCAGCTTACGCTGCTGTTCGCGGCATTGATGTTCAGTGGTACTGCTCAACTCAGTATGCTGGCGCTTACGGCAAAGCAGTTACGGTTGGCAGTAACGCCTACTCTTGGCGCTGTCAAGTGAGATGGAACGTCATCTTTACCAAGAACCTTGATATCGACATGAACCATGCTTGCAAAAAGCAGTACGGCACGTCGTCGAGAGCCTATCTGATAAACAATGATTCAAGTAGTCTCTATAACTGGCGCTGCCGATAGATTATGGACATTGACCCCCTGTCTCAAAAAGACCCAATAAGAACGCAAAACCATAAATAAGCCAGGCCCTTCCATCACTGTCAGGATTTTATTTTTTGTTCTTCAAGTTTAAGACTACACCCATCAATACCAATCCGACAGCCACAAAAAATGCAGCAATATGCAGCCAGACAAGTGCTGGTTTGTCGGCCAATGCTCTATCTATTCCCAAGTTGACTGACCAATAGGTAGTCAGAAGACTAGTGACGATACAAGCAAGCGAAAGGATGTTCCGATCAGGTTTTTCACTGTGCATCATTGAAACTTCCATGGACTACTTAAACACGTATAATGCTCAGCTGCCCATGTATGAGTTTACGTCACTGTAGTAACAATGTAAATATTACTAATCCGTAAGTCATAGGGCGTCTTAGAAGATAAGTTCTAAATATCACCCAGGGAGACAGGGTGGGGGGTTAATCGCGAAGAACCCTTTAACTGCGCTCACCCCCGTCCGTAGGATTAGGATGGCTATTCTTTTATTATCCCTTCAGCGAATTTTGCTGCACTCAACGAAACGAACCACCAACCGCACACATAATACCGAGCTGTACGCACACCGCTTCCGCCTCGGCCCCTACTCCTCACGCATATCGCGGATTGGGCTGCGGCGCACGTTGCGAATGAGCGGCTGAATGCTCGCGACAATACTAACACCAACTATCGAACCCGTGATCATGAGCAGTAACGGGGACTCAAGGGCAAACAAACGAAAGGCTGGCGCGGCGTCTATGATGCCAAAGGCTGTCGCGGCGACATCGGTTAGCGTGCGCCCAAGAGCATAATCGACCGCGAAGGCAGCAGCAACACCAAGCATCGCCGATACCACTACTATCTGTAGCGCGATTAGCAAGACATACACAAGATAGATACTCGCCACATCACGGCGCTTCGCCCCCATCGCGCGATATACGGCCGTTTCTTTGCGGTTCTCCATCATAATACGAGAAATGGTAAACCAGATGATAAGAGCCGCTAGCCCAAGGGCGACCGGAAAGGCGATGACAGCAACGTTATGAAACAAGGCGCCGATCTCATCAAGGATAAGATAGTTTGAGCCGTAAGGGTCGGCCAAGAATTTCTTGTCGCAATTAGTGTCCGAAGTCGGGCAAGTTTCCTGCTTCAAAAACGAACGAGCGTCTTCCACAGTAGGAAATTCTAGTATCCTAGGAGCGAAATCCTCGGTCGCGAACGCCTTTGACAACACCGCACTTGGCTCGTCCTGCTTCTGGATAGCCTCTAGCTTCAGACTATCTGACAAGGCGTCATACAGCTGTATTGGTATGTCTATAGACAAGGCGTCGCCCTGCGGAGCAAGCAGGCTCTTCACATATTCCTGCACGCCTTTGGTGTGATCAAGGTGCGGCTGTGCATATTTAATGCCGACAATTTGGAAGGTAAGCAGCGTATGGCTCGGTGCAACATAGGTGCCGAGCTTCCTCTGCGCCGCCTCCAGCTTGGTGTCGGCCTGTTTCTCGGTAGCGGTGCGCGAGTCTTGTTTTACAACAATATCACCGCACGGCTCGACGGGATAGTCATAGAGAAGGCTCGGTTTTCGATATTCCTTGTTCTGTTCATTATTCTTGATCTCAGCGTAGTCGCGTTGGATTTTTTCAAGCATCTTCTGTTCTACCGAATTACGATAGCAGACCTGGTAGGTTTGCCCCTTTAGCTTGGTTTGTATATCCCTGAGCCACCGCTTCTTTTCGCCAGCAGACTCAGGTTCCTTGCCGATGCCGACCTTTTCACCAAACAGCGCAGCCGCCTCTTGAGCAGATACAATGACCGGGATACCCTTGAGGTTTGATGTATCAGTAAGAAGCATATAGCGAGAAACATTCTTTTGGTCGGTAAAATGATAGGCGCTGTTATATATAGCGTTCGTAAAGAAGCCGTAACTGCCAAAATCTCCGCCAGTCCGCGGCTCGGAAACACCAAAGTCCTCCTTGCCGTTTTGAATAAGACGAGCCTGCGGAAGCATCGGAAGCGGGCTTGGCTTGCTGGCGATGGTGTAGCCGCGCGCGCCATACTGTCGGCCGATCGCCCTCAGGTCGCTCAGTTTATTCGTCGCAGTCTTGATATATTCCTCAAACTTCTTCTCATTCATCGCTGCAACAACAGGCGATGAGAAATTCACCCTCACACGCTGCTCTTCGGGCAGTTTTTTGTCAGCATAGGCATATGGCTCCAAAGCGGACACCTCAGATGATGCATCATACTCAATTCCAAGCGACTTGTACTTCTCTCTAAGCTCCTGATAATACCGCTTTTCAAACGCCTTTATTTCACGAATTTCATCAAGCGACGGCGTGAGGAGAAAGCTTATTTTTTCATACGGCAGGTTGGGCTGCGTCTTCACAAGATAGGTGTCATTGCCAGCTTTTTTACTAAAGACGAGGGCGCTCTTTTCCGCTCCAGTGAACACAATGACCAGAGCGATAAGGGCGGCGAACAAGAGACTGGCCACCAAGATGGATGTTATCAACACTCCTCGCTTCGAGTGTAGTTTGGTACGAGCAAGCTTCAGGGCATACGACGGTCGAATCACACAACACCTCCATCTTTCAGCACAATGACACGATCCGCCCGACGAGCAATCTCCGCATCATGCGTCACCACCACAACAGTCGCACCAAGCGTATCACGGATACCACGAAATAAATCAAGAATGGATGCACTGTTTGCTGAATCAAGATTACCAGTTGGTTCATCGGCCAGAATGATCCGCGGATTGTTAACCAGCGCCCGGGCAATCGCGGCACGCTGCATTTGCCCGCCAGACAATTCTTTAGGAAAATGCTTGGCGCGATCATCGAGGCCCACACGCTGAAGTAGTTCGTCTACTTTTGTGTTTATATGCTCCTTCTTTTGATTGGTAAACATAGCAGGCACGGCAAGGTTATCCTTTAGCTGCAAAAATGGCTGTAGATAAAACGACTGGAAAATGAAGCCGATGGCGCTCTGGCGCAGCTCACTAAGCTGAGCATCGCCCAGCTTAGTCGTAGATCTTCCCTCAACCATCACCTCTCCCGAGGTTGGCTTGTCCAGGCACCCAATCAGCTGTAGGAGTGTACTTTTACCGCTGCCGCTAGCGCCTGTAATAGCCACAAACTCACCCTTTCGTATAGAGAGCGTGATGTCCTGTAGGGCGTTCACCGTTTGCCCGCCAAGTCGATATTGTTTGGAAACGTGCCGAAGGGAGATTAGGTCGTCTCCAGCCAGCTGAACCTGTTGGGCTGCACTGGTAGCCGCTACGACAGGACGAGTCCGTCGCTGAGCATACTCGCTCAGCGCGGTGTGCGCCGCAGCAATATCCCCATCAAACAGGGAGAGAAACGCCTCTATTTGCTTATCGTTATCGAACTGCATATCCACCATCGCTAACTATTCTTATGCTTAGTATAGCAGAACTGGGGTTATAATTTACCGCCATCCCACAAACGAATACGTGGTCGTATCATGCCTTGCTACTGTGAAGCGAAGGGCTTTAGCATCGCTTGTTTTCGAATCGCTCGCTTGTAGACCTCTGGCAAATTGTCCAACGCCAAAGCATCATGAATAGTGTATTTCTGAAACGTCGCACTGCCAGCCTCGCCCTGTAATTCAAACGCGCCCGTGCGAGCGCCCGCCCCCCCATAAAGGTCACGATACCCACGTGAGTTGTGGTGCCAAAGTCCTTCTTCCAAATATACATGTCTACCAGTCGCGGCGAGACAAGCTCGAGCCCCAGCTCTTCACGGATTTCACGAACAAT
Source organism: Candidatus Saccharimonadota bacterium (assembly GCA_030528625.1). GTDB lineage: Bacteria > Patescibacteriota > Saccharimonadia > Saccharimonadales > Saccharimonadaceae > Nanosynbacter. Next base: position 12,372 of record JAUMYN010000003.1, on the reverse strand, counting down.
CGTCTGCTCAGGCTGCTCACCCTCGTCCAGCCGCCCGCCGGGCAGCTCCCAGTCGCCACGCTCATTCTTGCGTAGCCAAATAGCGTCGCCATCGCGCACAATTGCTTTACACGATAACGTCACCGCCAAATTTCCCCACGCGTCACGTAGGGTTGTTTGCTCTGGCATCTAGCTTTCCGCCTCTTTCACCTTCTGGCGCACTTTGGCATCGATGTCAGCCAGCACCTCTGGATGTTCCTTCAGATATGCCTTGGCTTTGTCGCGGCCCTGGCCGATAGTCTCGCCGCCGTATTTATAAAACGCGCCAGATTTTTCCACCACGCCATGCTGCGCTGCCAAATCAAGCAGATCGCCCGTCCGGGAAATCCCCTCATTGTACATAATGTCAAACTCCGCGGTACGAAACGGCGGCGCAATCTTATTCTTCACCACCTTAATCTTGGTGCGATTGCCAACAATATCCTCGCCAACCTTAATCTGGCCGATGCGGCGAATATCCACCCGCTGCGAGGCGTAAAACTTCAGCGCGTTACCGCCGGTGGTTGTCTCAGGATTACCAAACATCACGCCAATCTTCATGCGGATTTGGTTGATAAAAATCACCGTCGCTTTTGACTTGTTGATAATGCCGGTCAATTTACGCAGCGCCTGGCTCATCAGCCGCGCCTGGAGGCCCATGTGCGAGTCACCCATGTCACCGTCAATTTCCGCCTGCGGCGTCAGCGCCGCCACCGAGTCCACCACGATGAGATCCACCGCGTTGGAGCGCACCAAAGTTTCGGTGATTTCCAGCGCCTGCTCGCCGTTATCGGGCTGCGCCACCAGTAGATTATCAGTATCAACGCCCAGTTTCTTGGCGTAGCTTGGATCCAGCGCGTGCTCCGCATCCACAAAAGCCGCCGTACCGCCCTGCTTCTGGATTTCGGCAATAGCGTGCAGCGTTAGCGTGGTCTTACCGCTGGACTCCGGCCCGTAAATTTCAATAATGCGGCCCTTTGGATAGCCGCCGCCCAGCGCCAAATCCAAACTCAGCGCACCCGACGGAATGACCTCGACATCGGCCTGATGAAATTCGCCCAGCTTCATAATCGAGCCATCACCAAATTGCTTGGTAATCTGCTCCATCGCCAACCCCAGGGCTTTTAATTTGCCCTCGTCAACTTTCTTGTCAGCCGGCGCGTCGGCTACAGCGTTCGTGGTTGCTTTTTTGTCGTCGGTTTTGGCCATAACTCCCCCTTATTTACTACTTCCAGTATACCGTCAATCGGGAAAATTTGCTATAATACCTCCATGACTCGCTACCGAGGGTTTACTGTTATTGAATTATTGGTCGCCATCGCCTTTCTAGCTGCGGCCAGCCTGGTTGCGCTGTCGCAACTACAGGCTATCAACACCAAGACGCTGAACGACAAAAAGCGCACCGCCATCAACGCCATGTACTTCAGTCTGGAAGAGGATTTTTATAAGCGCCACGGCCACTATCCTGAGCAGCTCCGTGAAGGGGTGCTGCCTACCATGGATCAAGCCCTCCTAAAAGACCCTGCTGGCCACCCAATTGGCGAAACTGCCAGTGCCTATCGCTACGAAGCCACCGACTGCCGCGATGGCCGCTGCCGCTCCTATACGCTGCGCGCTACCTTAGCTGGCGAAGATGATTTTGTCAAAACCAATCGCCAGCGTTGATTTCCAAAACCATACTGTTCTAGTCGTCGCACACTGGACGACCGTTTTTGAATGCCTCAATCGCATTGTTCAGAATGGCAATTTGCCGCTTGGGGTTGGTCACATAGCGAAAAATGTAGGTCGTCTCCTCGCCTTCAGTACTCAGTCGAATTGTGCCATAGTCAAACACCATCTGTAAAATACCCGCCTGACGAAAACTAGCATCCTCAATACTACCAAGGCTGACCGTTTGCTCGCGCCGCGAAAACAGGCTTTCTTGGATTTCCTGAATAACACTTTCGTTAGTCATAAAAAACTGATTTTGCAGATACACCCACAGCGCCGCCGCGCCGCCCAGCGCCACCAGCACAGAAAGCACCATTGAGATAATCAAAACACTTTCAAACGAAGGCATGAACGGCGTAGCAGACGAGGTGAGCGACGGATAAATCGCCGCAAAAGCAAAAATAGCGACGATCAGTACCATCGTGATACTAACGGGGATAAGCATGCCGATAGGATGGCGCTTGATATCAAGAATCACATATTCCGCTTCACTAAGATTAAGGTGAGGATAGCGCAACACCGACGCATCATGCTTGCGTCTCAACTCATCACTGATCGTAAATGGTGCTGGTTCTGGACGGCGCGCCGCATGTACCACGTCTGGTTCATTAGCGTACTGACTGCGGATGCGCGGATCGAAATTCTGCCCCTCGATTACATCTGGGCGGGCCGTGACATGCGAGGCCTTAACTGCTGGAGCCTCGGACACCTGAGGTGGTTCAGGAGACGGCATGGGCGCAGGCGGATGATGGTATAGCGGCCGGCCCTCAGCGTCATAGGCCACTGGTTGTGGCGGCCCCTGGTGTTGCGGCTCCCGTGAATTCATGGCTTTATTATACCACACGTGCGAACCAGCGCCACTATCTGCCAGTTTCTCTAGTTATGCCGCCAGGCTTAGCGCCGCAAGTGCTGCCGGGCTTTCGGAGTGATGCGCCGGCCGCGCGGTGTACGCTCAATAAAGCCGATTTGCAGCAGATACGGCTCGTAAAAATCCTCAATGGTCGTTGCTTCGTCACCAGTCAGGGCGGCAATGGTCGTCAACCCTACTGGATTATCGCCATAATGTTCAAGCATTGACGACAGCAAGTGACGGTCTGCTGCGTCCAACCCCAGTTCATCAACCTCCAACATCGCCAGCGCTTTTGTTGTCATTTCTACATCAATAATACCATCGCCGTTGACATCAGCATAATCCCGCACTCGCTTGAGCAGGCGATTTGCAATGCGCGGCGTCAAACGCGCCCGCGTCGACAGTAGCTCTGCTGACTCATCATGAATTGACGACTGTAAAATACCGGCCGCTCGCTGAATAATCAGTGCAATCTCCGCCGGAGTGTAAAACTCCAGCCGATAGACATGCCCAAACCGGTCGCGCAGCGGCGCCGCCAAGCTACCCGTCCGTGTCGTCGCACCAATCACCGTAAAACGCGGCACATCCAACCGGATCGATCGCGCCGCTGGACCTTTGCCAATCACAATATCCAGCTTAAAATCCTCCATCGCCGAATACAGCACCTCCTCAACCGCTCGACTCAGGCGATGAATCTCGTCAATAAACAAAATATCGCCGTCCTGTAAATTCGTTAAGATTGACGCCAAATCGCCCGCTTTTTCAATGGCTGGCCCCGCCGTAATCCGAATATTCGCCCCCATTTCATTAGCGATCACCGTCGCCATGGTGGTCTTGCCAAGACCCGGCGGCCCGTACAATAAAATATGATCCAGCGACTCGCCGCGCTTTTTGGCCGCTTCAATCGCTAGGCGCAAATTGCGCTTCAGCCGTTCCTGCCCAACATATTCATCAAACCGTTGCGGTCGCAAACTAACTTCAACCGCTTGCTCAGCCGCATCATCAACATGGGCGCTGGTATCAACAATTCGTTCAATTGCCATATTAGGTATTATAGCACCACCGCGTCATGGCGCATGATATACTGGGACTATGCATGTAGTCATGGCTGTCCTAGTGACACTCTTCTCTCTCGCAACAGTGGCGGCAGGAATCATCGCTGTCGTGCGACCGACCATAATGAGCAAATCGCAGCAGGTCAGCTCTGGCGAGCAGTTCTATGCCATGATGTACGCCTCGCGCGCCATTCCGTTAGGGCTTCTGGCGGCGGCTGCACCATTTACTCTTCAGGGCCTTGCCCTGCAGCTCATTCTTAGCGCCGCGGCTCTCGCGCAGCTGGGCGATACCGCTATTGGCTTCAAGCGTCGTGAATGGGGTATGGTAGCATTCCCCATGATGCTAGCTATCTTGTACGGCGTTGCTGCTAGCGCTGTGTTCACTCCTTAATTACGAATCGCACGTCAGCTGTTGGCGCAGAGCGCTGGCAATTTGAGTAAACACCTCGTCAGACACTGGATGCTTGATCCCTTCGGCGTGACGCGGCCATTTTTCATCAGGAAACTCCTCTCCAGCGAAGCTCGCCCCCCCCCGATAACGCGGGTAGAGGTGCCAATGCACGTGAGTCGGCTCGCCATTCATCACAGCATTATTCATCAGGCATTCCCAATTGCACACGTCAGCACCAAAGGCTGTTTTGACAGCGTACTCCATCTGGCGGATGACTTTGTGTAGTTCGCGCCAGTCCGCGTCATCCAGATCAGACAATGTTGCTTTGTGCTGGCGCAGGGTAACAAATGATTTCCCTAAGTAACTCTGGTTACTGTCAAGCACGGCTACCCAACGCTCTGTTTGCACTATGACATTTTCGTCAGCTGCCGTTTGCCCGACGAGAAATGGGCAGATGTGGCAATTATTACTCATCTTTATTCTCCTTTCTTGCGACCATATGAATCACCGGCGCAATATCCACCGACCCGAACTGCGGCATAGTATCAACCTCCGACAGAGGCACCCATTTTGCCTGCTGCATGTACCCCTGCTCGGCACTGGTCAGGCCATCGCTCGACAGCTCGCCCGCCACGCGCCGACATTCATAAAACGCCAATACCGTATGATAAACCTCCTGATCCGGTTCCCCTGGCTTCCAGACAAAAAAATCATCCCGACATTCAACCATCCGTACGGGCTTAACCGTCAAGCCCGTTTCCTCTTTCATCTCTCGCACCAAAGCCTGCTCAAATGACTCATCAAGCTCCACCCCGCCGCCCGGCAGCCCGTACCCGCTATCATAAAGAGGCACCACCAACACATGGTCATGTTCAATCAGCACCCCATATACGCTGGGGCGCCACGCTATAGCCTTCACCTCTAGCGCATACTCCTTGCGCCACATATCACGCGCCAGCACTTTCATGCCTTTAGCATCTCCTTGTACAGTAGAACGCTTGGTCGGCTATTCATCACCATCCTTTCGCTTCGGGAATTTTCGCCTATCAATAATGATGTCCTCCACCGCCATCTGCTTCGGTAGCTGAATCGCGTTGATAATCATTTCCGCCAATTCCTGCGCCGGAATGGTTGGCGATGTACTATTGGGGAGCGGCGAAGGCATTTTCGTCGCCATATTAGTATCAAGCATCCCAGGATAGACCCCAATCACCCTGCATAGTGTTCCGGCCAGCTCCAGCCGCAAGTCTTCCGTCAGCCCGCGCAGCGCCCATTTCGAAACATCATATACCGCCTGGCCTGTGTAAGCTCGCTGGGCAGAGATGGCGTTCATCATTACAATATCCGCACCGTGCTCACGCAACCAATCATAGAGCCGACTCGCCATCAACAGCGGCGCCCGAAGGTTCAGGTTCATCACTCGTTCATATTCGCTAACAGAAATATGCGCAATCGGCTCAACGCTCAACACGCCAGCATTAAAAATGATAGCTGCGGGCGTGCAATTGAGCTTTTGTAGATCAGCGACCGCCTGAAAAACACCTTCGACCGTTGATAAATCGGCCTGAATATTGTGCGTCGCCTGCGGATGTGGGCGGCGTGCGATATTAACTGTCTGGAAACCGGCGCGCCGAGCTGTCTCTTGTATTGCCGCACCCAGCCCGTCGCTCGCCCCAGTGATAATAACCGTCCGTTTTTCCACCGAGCGATTCATCCGCGCAACGCCTCCGTCACCCGCTGCGCTGTCGGCAGGCTCGGATCAACACCTTCCAGCGCTTTCGTTGCATCCGCCAAGGTGTAGCCCAGCGCCATCAGCGCCTCTAGTGCTTCATCGGCGGTATCTAGCTCCGTCTGCACCGACACATCCCTACGGCCGTACTGTGTTGGCAGGCCTACTTTATCACTCAGATCAACCACTACGCGCTCGGCGGTTTTTTTGCCCACACCGGCCGCTTTTTGTATAAACGCTGCGTCGGCGTTAGCAATAGCATTACGCACCGCCTCAACGTCGCCCAGGCTGAGAATCGCCAGAGCTGCCTTTGGCCCGACGCCCTGCACCGTAATCAGCAGCTCAAACAACTTTTTCGCCGCCAAAGTTGAAAAACCAAACAGCTCTTCCGCTTGCTCGCGAATGTGATGATAGGTGTATAGCTTCAGCTCATCGCCCAGCGCCGGGCCGTCAAAATCACCCGCCGGCACGCTCACCTCATAGCCAATTCCAGCAACATCAATCACCAGTGCGCCATTAAATTTTTCCGCCACTACTCCCGAAACATGTGCTATCATGTCTCAAGTATACCCAAAACTTCGCCGCATAGGCAATGCTTGCTCGACACCTCTCGCAGCGTCCACCGCACCGCCATTAAGATCTCGCCAAGGTTATTCTCACCCTCGCCGCGCAAATTTTTACCCCAAAACGTATCGCCCCACCAGTTGGTTTCTTCAAGATACCTATCGCCCGTCGCTAACAATCGTTCAGCGTTCTCCGGGTTATCGACCGGGCAAAATTTCTGACCCACCAACTGCGCCATCACTGCCAACTTTACTGCGTCCCATTCATCAGCCGTATAGCGATTCGGCACATGTTGACGATTGTAGGTAATCGCCTGCTCGCCAGTCATACCCTGAAACACCCGTCGATCTTCTGGCCGCCACTTGGCCGCTTGGTACGCCACCTCAACATTGGGGTACTGAGCGCCGTCTAGCTCCAGATGCGCCCGGCCAAAACTACTCAGCCACCGATAGTCGCCGAAAAAACCTTTGATCATTTTTTCATTCTGGATAATTTGCGGCATCTCGCGCCAACCGCCAGGCTTCCAGCCGGGAACTTCGCTATACAGCGGATTACCCAAAGCAAACGTTCCGCCCATTATCGTCCTCCTCGATTCATCGCCGCATGCGTCACCGCTGCGGCCAGCGCATCAGCACAGTCGTCAGGCTTTGGCACCTCGCTGAGGCCCAGGTTCAGCCGCACCATTTCCTGGACCTGCTTTTTATCGGCCTTGCCATAGCCCGTCAATGTCTGTTTGATTTGCAGCGGGGTATATTCAGCAATCTCCAAGCCCGCCTTTCGCCCCGCCAGCATTGCCACGCCGCGGGCATGCGATACGCTTATCGCTGTCGTAACATTGCGGGCAAAAAACAGTTTTTCAATTGACATCACCTGCGGCTTCGTCTCAGTAATAATCTCTGTCAGGCTATCAAAAATCTCTTCCAACCGCTCGTCCAGCGGCGTATGCGCCGGCGTCCGCACCACTCCCGCTGTCACTAGTTTGTAGCTACCGCGCGCAACATCAATCACGCCAAAGCCCAAAATCCCCGTCCCCGGATCAATACCGATAATCCTCATGGCTCTATGATACGCTATTTTCTGCCTGAGGTGAACACTGCGCCCATGCGCCGCAGCAGCCGTCCCAACTCCCAGCGCCACTGCCAGACGCCGTAGCCCGCCGCTAGCAAGCCAACACCGCCAAACACCCACCAGCCCCACGCAGCACCAGCCACCTGCTGTACCTGCTCGGGCGCGAATTCGGCCAGCGGCATACTAGCGGCTTTGATTTTACGGCAGCGATTGGTTACCGGGTTACGTTCAAATCCTTCGGGGCATTCCTTGAGCACTTCGCTATCGGCAGCAATTTTCTTGCAGCGCCCCGTTGCGGGATTGCGAAAATAGCCATCGGCACAGGGTTTGAGCGTCTTAGCCGCCGCAGCAGCAATAGAACGACAACGGCCGGTGATTTCCGAACGATAATACCCCTCGCGACACGGTGCTGGCGTTTTGGCCGCCACAATCTTGCGGCAACGCTTAGTCTCAGGATGCCGATACTGCCCAGCGGGACAAGGCGCCAGGCCCTCGGGTGCGCTGGCTCCTCGACCTGCTTCAGGCAGGCGAAGATTTGCCCGGGTCCCTGGCGTCGGCACTGCCCAGTGCCACCCATTGTCAAACAGCGCCCATGACGCCCCTCGACGCGACGCTCGACCAGTTTCTCGCACCGCCACCGTTTGGTATCTCGCAAGGCCCTTGGCGTCCTCTAGCCACACCGACCGATCCTCCGCCGCAAGGCTCAATGCTTTCCCGTCATCACGACGCCACACCACCAACACTTCCTGGGGCTGTAGTATAATCTCAGCCTCAAGAGCTGGATCATGCTCCCAGTGAAAGGTGTTGGCGATACTTGGCGTGTCGCCGTATATACCAAACCGCAGTCGATACTTACCAAGATCAATTGGCTGCGTTCCCCGATTTGCCACCTCTATAAAATCTGCGCAGGCACCCAGCTCTGGCTCGTCCACCAAACAGTGGCGCGGATTGGTGAGTATCTCGGTGATCGTCAGGCCAGCAGTATTGACGGGTGGGATGTATAGCTCGTCATCATAAAACGACACGCCCTGGGGGTGCGCCAGCTGAAAATCTTTCTCGAGCTCGCCGGTTTGCTTGACGTACTTGCTGCCGCGCTGTTTATGAATGGCTACCTGAGCCGACAGCCCTACCGGAATATCAGCGATGACTTGGATGACGGCGCCTCTATACAGCAACTCTATTCGAGAAATATCCTTACTAAACTCCCGCGGTAGCTGCGCAAAAGGGCGAAAGGTATTCTGTTCGGCACCATAGCTAAGGAAGCGACCGCGCAGGAGGTAGCCAGCACCAAACGACAGCTGCTGCGCCTCACCCTGTTGACTTACCGCTCGTAGCGACACGGCGCTCATGTCGATATGATGATCGCTCTGATTGTACAGCTCAACCAACTCCAGCCGCACACCACCAACAAACGCCGTTATAGCAATATCCGGCGTGGTTGCTACTGGCTTAGAGGGTGATGGCGCTGGCGGCGGAAAAAACGGCGCAGAGGTGGTCGCCGTTGCGTTTGCTGCCGTTTCGGTCGGCGGTACTGAAGTAGCTGGCGGCGCGGTAGGTGCATTTGGGGCCTCCGCTACATTCGCTGGCGTGCTAGCGGCTGGCGGCTCAATTACTCCCGCTGGCGCTGTCGGTGGTGCAGTGCGTGCCGCGGACGATGCATCGTCGGCTACGAGCGGCTGCTTTGACGCTGGCTCTATCTCTGTCGGCGGATTTGCTAGTTCAGTTGCGGACGATGCCGTCTCCGCAGTCGATAGCGGCTCGTGATCCGCACCCAGCGGAGCACTGGCACCAGCCAACGGCGTCGGCACAACCAGCACCGCGATCAGTACCATAAGTAGCCCTCTGCGCATCCACCCCATGCTCACTCCTGCTTATGCTTGTCACTTCCAGTGTACCATAAAACACCACCCGACCAAACGAGCGGTGTCGACTACTCTAGCGCTCTAAATATCAGCTGTAATGTCGGCGTTGGTATGGACGTTCACTACATCGTCCAGATCATCCAATGCGTCCATGACCTTTAGCAGCTTCTGTGCCGTCTCAGCGTCTGCCACCTCAACCGGCGTATTGGCCACATATTGCAGCTCGGCGTCCTTGACGCGCAAGCCCTGCTCGACTAATGCTGTCCGCACCGCCGCTAGATCTTTTTGATCGGTGTAGACAATCATCTCGCCGTCTTCTTCCGTCGCGTCCTCTGCGCCGGCCTCAAGAATCTGCAGCAGTAATTCCTCGCCCGTACCCTCAACCGTAATCACGCCCTTTCGAGTAAACTGAAAGGCCACGCTGCCAGCATCAGCGATCCGGCCGCCGTTTTTTACTAGAGCCGTCTTGACCTCTGGGAAAGTACGGTTGCGGTTGTCTGTTGCCGTCTCGATAATCAGGCCAACCCCGCCCGGCCCATAACCCTCATAGGTAATTTCTTCCAGCGCCGCGGCGTTTTTATCCGCCACCCGGTCTATCGCCCGCTGAATATTGGCCCCCGGCATATTAGCGGCCTTGGCCTTTTCAATCGCTAGCGCTAGCGCCGAGTTCAGCGTCGGATCGGTGCCGCCGCGCGCCGCCACCGCGATTTGGTTGCCTAGTTTGGTAAATATCGCGCCTCGCTTGGCATCATTCGCACCCTTGTCTCGTTTAATTTTGGCCCACTTACTATGTCCTGCCATCTTTACTCCTTCGGCTTAGTTCTGCTCGTCTTCTCTTGTAGTATATACCAGATGACACCCCTGGGCAACGCCGCCCCGCAGCAAACACCCCGCCTACTTGACGGGGTGTTGACTATGGTAGCTCACCAGCGATTATTTAAAGCGCTTTTCGACATTACCCTTGACATCGCGGGCGGTTTCAGCAGCGACATCACCGACTTTTTGCGCACCGGTCTTGAGAGCACCCAGGCTGTCCTTGGCTGCGGCCTTGGCCTGCTTGGCAGTCTTGTCGGCCTTTTTCTTCAACTCGGCCACCTTGCGCTTCAGGTCCTGGCGAGTTTCTTTACCACTCTTTGGCGCTAATAGTACACCAGCGGCAAATCCAGCGGCGATAGCACCTACGGCAGCGATAACTTTTTTCATAATAGTCCTCCTTTACTTATTTATGGAACAGTTGACGAATCTCTCCAAACACCTTGGCAGGCGACAGCCACTCGGTAGCGCGCGCAATATTACCAGTGATGGTATCGACTTTGTGCGCGATACGACGAACCTTGACGAGTAGGGCGATGATCACCCCCATCATAATGAGTGATAGTATCGACAAGAGCCCGACCAGTACCGACAGGAGAATGACAACGGTGTGCATATCTTGCATACGACCTCCTTTCGCGAGATTCAAATGGTTGTAACTCTATTGTAGCATGCTTTTGGTTGTTTGTGTTAGATTATCCAACGTCTTTAATTGTAGCACAGAAAATATATTTTGTCAAATGAGCGGCGGCGCTTAGCTAAGATATTCGTACAGCTTTTTAGCATCCCTGTGGCGGCGCAGCTTGGCCAGCGCTTTGGCTTCAATCTGGCGAATCCGCTCGCGCGTCACCGCAAACTGCTGACCTACTTCTTCCAGCGTATGACTCTTCCCATTGTCCAGCCCGAAGCGCATCCGAATGATCTTCTGTTCGCGATCACTCAAGCTTGACAGCACCTCATTGACCTGTTCTTTTAGCAGCTGGTTGGTTGCCGAATCTTCCGGTGAAATCGTCTCCTCGTCTTCGATAAAATCACCCAAGACCGAGTCTTCTTCGTCGCCGTCACGCCCTACCCCAGCGTCCAGTGATGAAATATCCTGCTTGATTTTCATCACATATTCGATTTTTTCCGGCTCCATCTCGAGCTCTTTTGCCAGCTCCTCAATGGTTGGCTCGCGGTTGAGCTCCTGGGTCATCCGCCGCTGGGTACGCAGCAGCTTGTTGATGGTCTCCACCATATGCACCGGGATACGAATAGTGCGCGCCTGATCAGCAATGGCGCGGGTGATTGCCTGGCGAATCCACCAGGTGGCATAGGTTGAAAACTTGAAGCCCTTGTCCGGATCAAACTTCTCTACAGCGCGCAGCAGACCAGTATTGCCCTCTTGAATCAAATCCAAAAAATCAAGGCCGCGGCCCGAGTAGCGCTTAGCAATCGATACCACCAGGCGCATATTCGCCTCGGCCATCTTGTCTTTGGCTTTCTTGTCGCCTTTCAGTACTCGCTGCGCTAGCTCCATCTCTTCATCGGCGCTCAGCAGCGGAATTTTCCCGATTTCACGCAGGTAAAGCCGCACCGAGTCGTCAGAAATATCGTCCAGATATTGCGTATTATTCAACGCCTCGAGGTCTTCGGCGTCATCATATTCATCGCCGGTAAAGTCCGGTTCAATAAAATCGTCGTTAGTATAAGGTTGGCTGCTATCGGTCACGTTTTCTCCTTGATTAGTGCATTTATTTGGCGGCGCAGCGGTGCGGCGCTCGCTTCATCACCCGCCGCCTCGGCGTCTCGCAGGCGAGCTACTAGGTGTTGTAGGTGTTGTTCGCGGTGTTTGGTTACTGCTTTCTTGACCAATCGTGCCATTTCCTTGTCGAGGTCTGACTCCTCCCAGTTGGCATACCAATTGTCAATTTTTAACTGTACTATTTTTACATACTGCTCATTATTTTGCAATAGCTGCTTATACGATATCCCCGGCTGAGCTGGCTGACGCAGCGCTTCCAGTAGTTGCTGAAGTAGCGGAGTTGCCATAGCCGCCGTCGGCAGCGCGGCTACCCAGCGACGCAGCTCGGGGTGACGTAGCGCCAGGCCGATAATCCGTTCTTCGGTCTCGTCCTGAGCAGGCTGCGGCGATACCTTGGCGGTTTTTGGGAGTTTTAGCTGAGGCCGTTCGACAGTCACTCCGCTGAGCTTGGCCTGTAGCGCCGTCATACTCACACCCGTTGTCCGAGCGACAACTTGTAAATAATGCTCCTGCTCCACTGGGTCTTTCAAGCCACGAATCAGCGTCAGGGCGGCGGTTGAAAAACGGC
>JAUMYN010000001.1 GCA_030528625.1 Candidatus Saccharimonadota bacterium | reverse complement strand
GTGAAGATGCTCCTGATGATACCCCTGAGCCAGTGCGGGGCGACAGCCCGGACGACGGTATGGACGACGATAATCCTAAGCAGAACCCCAATAAAAGCGAAGGGGTGCTTCAGCCTGGTAAGGGAGCAGAAGCTGATAATTTCGAGAATCACGCTAACGGCACTGGACCAGCTGCTAGGCCGCCCGCCTCTGAAAAAGATGAGCATGGCGGCCCCGAACCGCCAAAAAAGAGTGGCTCTAGTGCTCGCGAGCATACTCAGGAGCAGAAAGACCTTATTGCAAAGCTAAAGATTGCGCGCGGGGAATTTATAGAGGCAAAGGTGGCTGTTGAGTCAAGTTTCTTCAAGAAGTGGGTTGATGGCATCAGACGGCATGAGCGACTAGACGCTGCTCGGGCGGCGGTAGCTGCGCTTGAGGTGGAGGTAGCAAAGTTCCAGTTGCGGTCAGAAATTGATCGTATCCGTGAGGAGATGGCGGGAAACAGGAAAGGTGCTGCCGAAGAGCAGCAGGCGATCAATAGCCTAATGACCATGTATGTCTTTAAGCAAATCAAAGATGTCGAAAATGGGGCAGCTCGAAGGTACGATCAGATGCTAGAAGAGCGTTCGGGCTTCAAGAAGGCCATGGCGAAGGTCGGTAGCTTTTTCATGACTGGCGGTAAGTTTACTGAGTGGTTGAAGCCTTTGGGTGTTGGTTTCGGTGTCGGTGTCTCAACAGGGTTCGTTGCTGCATGGCCGATCACGGCAGTCGTTGGTATCGGATCATCGACCCTCGTTGGTGCAGTATCAAAGCAGGCCGCCTTACAGGAGCGCGCTGGCGAGGAGCGTATTGGCGACGATGAAGCACAGGTGAGTGGCTGGCTCGAAATGCTTAACGCTGGCGTCGGTGCGGAGGATGTAGATGCACGCCTGCGTGAAATTGCTGAGCGAGCATATGGAGCAAGTACAGAGGATAGTAGGCTGCGGCAGGATGAACTGCGCAAGAAAGTGCGCGGGACAATGGGTAAGTATGCTGCTGGTTTTGCGATCGGTAGTATTGTTGGCGCTCAGAGTTCGCAACTGGTGCAGGGCTCAACAAGCGGTGTAACTGGTGGCGAAGGCGGCGCCCCTACTGGGAGTGAGGGTAGTCCGACCAGTAATCCAACAAGCGGTGTAACTGGTGGCGAAGGCGGCGCCCCTACTGGGAGTGAGGGCGGCGGTACAACTGGCGGTGAAGATATAGCTAGATTTGTCGAGATTAATACCAATATTCATGGCCCAGAACATGCGCTACAGGATTTATTAAAGCTGTCTCCAGGACAGGCTGACGCCCTTATGGCTGAATTGCAGAATACCAGTTTCAACATGGACAACTTGTTTGTAGATAGTTTTGGCAACCCAGTCGATATTACGAATTATGGCGGCAAGATTGGCCATGGATTTACGACATGGAATAATAACTTGTCGCTTGAACTGACAGTCGAGGCGAAAAAGGCGCTTGAGGCCCTTGGTTATATACTATAGTTGTTGTGTTACAATAGACGGGTACAACTCAATTAAAGGCGGCTGGCACAAGGAGGAGCACATATGTTTAAAATTACCGATGAATTTCTAGAAAAGGCTGGCCTCGGCGCTTTACTGGGCGCTCACAAGGAGGATGCTCGGCAGGAAATTACTGACTCGGTACGGGAGCGTGTTATGGAGGCAGTAGCGATGCGGATCAGCGAAGAAGAGGCTGGAGAGCTGGAACAGGTCATGGACGGTGATATGGAAGCGATCCGCAACATCGCTTCACGAATAGATGGTGACTATCGCCAACTTCCCGAGTTTATCGCCATGCAGGATTTGGGTCGTCGAGCTGGTGCCAGCGACGATGATATACTTGTAGAATATATTAAGCTCGCCTGGTTTAAGAAACACAACATCGATATTGCTGCTGTTATTAAAAATGCCATGGAAAGCGTGTTGATAAGTTTGCAAAATATCCACGCGCGGGTGAGCGAATAGTATTTTCAAAAGATATGCTTTCGTGTGCAATATAGTAGCATCCTACCCAGGATGCTGCTATAATTTAGGGGAAGGTATAAGCGACATAAGGAGACCATATGTTTCAACTCAATGACGATTTTCTGAAAGAATTAGGCCTTGACCAGCTGCCCGAAGAGCAGCGCAAGCCATTTTTGCAGCATATTTATAGCGAGTTGGAGCTGCGGGTCGGCGAGCGCCTCAGCCAAGGGATGAGTGATGCGCAGTTGAATGAATTTGCGCAGATTATTGATAAGGCGGCTGGCGCAGTTGATGCGTTTTTGGCCAAGTTTGCGCCAAATTATACCGAAGATCCGATGTATCAGCGGTTGGTACAGGCGGTGTTGGCGACTAACCCAGGGGTTTCGCCAAATGACCCGCGGTTCAAGGATGAGTTTGCTGCTACGAAATGGCTGGAAGTCAATCGCCCAGACTATCGCGAGGTAGTGACGGCGGTGATGGAAGAGTTGAAGAAGGAAATTATCGCCAACCGCGATGTGATTTTGGGTAGTATTAGTAATAGCGCAGCGCCGCAAAACAAGCAGTCTGATTTTGATCTGGCAGCATAGCTTATAGTCATCGGTGACGAGCCAGTTAGGGTCGGCGGCCGCGTAAAAAGGCCGCCGCGTTCATGTGTTTGCCGCTGGGGGCAATCAGTTCATCGATGACTAGGTAGCGGCCGTCGCTACAGCGCTGATCAAGCTCGGTACTGGGCGAGTCGGCGACGTGAGCGGCGGTGATGATCAGCCGGTCGTTTTCGTAATAAAGCGTGGTGCGAGGAAAGCCGAGATAGGCGCGCACTCGTGCCTCAGCCTGAGCGGCGTTGAGTGTTGTCGGATCGAGCGGGGCGTTCTGTTTGGAAAGCAGCGCGCAGTAGGTGGCGTTGGTGTGTTGTTGTGGCGTCGGTAGGAGGTCGCCATTAGCGATGCGGGGCAGTAGCTCGACTAATCGAGCCGAGCCGAGAGTAAAGAGCCGATCGTATAGTTCGGCGCGAGTTTCGCGGCCAGTAAGGGCGATACGTTCCTGATAGTACAGAGGGCCGGCATCCATCTGAGCGTCAAGCTGCATAATAGAAATGCCGGTTTCGTCATCAAGGTTGGTCATGGCCGCCTCAATCGGCGACGGGCCGCGATAGCGCGGCAGCAACGAGGGATGGAGATTGATGATGCCAGGAGTAAAAAGGTCGATGATTGACTGAGGAATGATTTTGCCGTAGCTAACCAAAACGCCGATGGGCGAGTTGAGCGCAGCGATGGCGTCAGTGAGCTCGCTCAGCTTGCTCGGCTGCCAGACGGGGATGCCGTGGGTGTTAGCGAAGTGTTTGACGGCTGGTGCAGTCAGGGTCTTGCCGCGGCCTTTTGGTGCGTCAGGTTTGGTAACGACGGCGGCAACGGGTAGCTGTGCCCTATAAAGCGCCTCTAGAGCGATAAGGCTATGTTGTTCGGTGCCGAAAAAGACGATTGGCGGCATATTATTACCCCCAGAGTTTGGCGTTGTCTTTGATATGGGCGGCGTAGTCAAGCGGCTGTAGCTCGCCGCGATCGTCCAGGGTATAAAAAGCAGTTTCGTCATCGCGGATATGATCGATAAACACGATGCCGTTGGTGTGGTCTATTTCGTGCTGGATGACGCGCGCCAGAAAACCCTCGGCTTTGAAGCGAACCTCATTGCCCTCTAAATCCAGGGCCTTGACGCGAATTTTGCTGTGGCGTGGCACCTTGCCGTAGACATGCTTGACGCTCAGGCAGCCCTCAAAATCAGCCACCAGATCGCCTTCGTATTTGACGATCTCGGGATTAATCAGCGTCATGAATTCACGAGTGGCTTTTTTGTCAAAGTCAGCCCGTACGATTACTACGCGCTCCAGGCGGTCAACTTGCACCGCGGCCAGAGCGGCGCTGATTTCATGCGGGCGAGAATCTTCCCAGTCCAGCGCTGCTGCGATCATGTCGTCTGACAGCTGCTGAACTTCGTCAGTAATAACATGTATGCGGGCTGATTTGTGGCGCAGATGAGGGTTGGGTAGAGTGATAATGTCGTCTTTGGTCATTGGAAGTATTATATCAGAGGAGGCTGGTCGGGTCGAGTTCATAGTGCCAGTGGCGCGGCGGCAGATGGGTTAATAGGGCAACGAGATCGTGGCGGCGCGGGCTTTTGATGGTAAGTTGCCAGCGGTAGGTGTCGCGCACTCGTTCGTAAAAGGCGGGCGCGGGGCCGAGAATTTCTACCTGTGCGGCCGCGTGTTGTCGTAGCGTGGCAGCCAGGGACGTGGCGTTACGAATGGCCGCCACCTCGGTTTTGTAAGTACAGGTGAGTTTTAGGAGATGCACAAAGGGGGGGAAGTCAGTGGCGCGGCGCTGGGCGATGGTGCGCTTATAAAAATCGCCGTAGGCCTGCGCCAGGCCATCGGTGATGGCTGGGTGGTTGGGCTGGAAGGTTTGGATGATGACGCGCGTGGCGTGGCGGGAACGGCCGACCCGGCCAACCACCTGGGCCAGTAGCTGAAAGGTACGTTCGGCAGCAGAAAAGTCAGGCAGATTTAATCCAGCGTCAGCCTGGACAACACCGACGGTGCGCAGCTGTGGTAGGTCGAGTCCCTTAGCAATAACCTGCGTACCGATAATCAGGTCAATAGCGCCAGATTTGAGCTCGTCATAACGCTGATCGACGCTGGCGTTAGCTGCGGTATCAGCATCAAAGCGGGCAAGTTTTTTGTTCGGAAAGATGCGGCGTAGCTCGGCCTCAATGCGTTTGGTGCCGATGCCTTTATGGATGATGTCAGCCGCTTGGCACTCTGGGCAGCTAGTAGGCACGCGCAGCTGCGCGGCGCAGATGTGGCAGGACAGATGATGATGGTCGGCATGCAGGGTGAGCGGCACAAAGCAGCGCGGACAGCCGGCGCTCCAGCCGCAGTTTTCACACAGGGTGACGCTGGCGGTGCCGCGGCGATTATGAAAAATCAGTGCTTGGTTGCCAGCGGCAAAAGTCTCCTCCAGTGCTCCTAGCAGTTGGTCAGATAGAAAGTGGTGCCGCACAAAATGTTGGCGTTTGGTCATATCAACGAGCTCGACGGCTGGCTTGATGGTGTCGGCGCGGGCCGGGCGCGGCATGGTCAGGATAGGCCGCTTGGCATGCTCGGCCATGTAGTAATCAGCGATGGACGGCGTGGCGCTACCTAGTACCAGCACTGCCTCGTGCTGCTGCGCTAAGATCGAGCCAACGCGCAGGGCGGAGTAGCGCGGCGATTGTTCTTGCTTGAAGCTCGGCTCATGGCACTCGTCAATCACGATCAGCCCCAGTTGCTGCACTGGCATGAACAAGGCTGAGCGCGGGCCGATGACGATCACTGGCTCGCTGGAACTGAGCGCCTCCAGCCACAATCGATGCCGCTCGGCTTCAGTCTGGCGTGAATGCGTCAGGATAATGTGCGGGAAATGCTGTGAAAACTCAGCCACCAGCTGTGAGGTCAGGGCAATTTCTGGCACTAGGATGATACTGGAAAGACCGTCCTGCATTGCTCGTTCTGCCGCGGCAATATAGACAGCGGTTTTGCCCGAGCCAGTGACACCGTGTAGTAGAGCGGTGCCAGGCTGCATGTCGGTGATGGCGTCAATGGCTCGCTGCTGCTCTGGAGTGAACAAAAAATGTGTTCGTTGTGGCGCTATATCTGGGGTGGCGACGCTAGTTATGGTGGCCGAACGACGCTTTTTGGTCAGACCGCGCGGTAGCAGCGTTTGCCAGACCGTTGCCAGATGGGTAGCATAATAGTGGCTCATCCATTGCGCAGTGGCAATCAGTGGCAAAGGTAGCGGTGGTTGCGGTAAGACGCTGGTGATTGGCTTGGTAGCGTAACTGGGCTGCTGAACCTGGTACATGACCACGCCAGTCAGTTGCTTAGTGCCAACAGGAATGATGACGATTGCACCGACTGGCAGCTCGATTTCGGATGCATAGGTAAAGGTCGTCTGATCAGCGCGAACAATAGCGGTGGGTGAGATTTCATAATACAGCACCCTCTTATTATACCGCGGACAAGATGTTACAATAAGCATATGTATTTTGAAAGTCGTTCACATGCCGGTGCGCTGCTGGCCGAGCAGTTGCTGGAACGGTATCGCTATGAAAACTGTGCGGTGTTGGCGCTCAGCGACGGAGCGGTGCTAGTTGGCGAGCAGATTGCCTGGCGGCTGCACTGTGTGTTGATGCTGCTACTAAGCGAGAGTATTGAGGTGCCAGGAGAAGGCGTGAGCTTTGGTGCTATATCAGAAGGCGGGCAGTTCACCTACAATAGCCAGTTTACCGAAGGGCAGATTGATGGCTACACCAGCGAGTTTCATCATTATCTTGAAGAACAAAAGCGCCAAGCGCATCAGCGCATCAATCGCCTGCTGGGCGACGGCGGGCTGGTGGACAAAGACATGCTGCGTGATCGCACGGTGGTGCTGGTGAGCGATGGTTTTAGTAATGACCTCTCGAACCTGGATGTGGCACTGCACTTTCTTAAGTCGGTCAGGACGGAGCGTATTGTGGCGGTGGCGCCGACAGCGAGCGTGGCGGCGATTGATCGGCTGCATGTGGCGGTGGACGAGCTGCATATTTTGGACGTCAAAGAGAATTTTATGGGGGTCGACCACTACTTTGAAAACAACACGCTCCCGAGCCGCGAGGAGACGATTATCAAGATAAATCAGATAGTGCTGAATTGGCGGCTGTTTTAGCTTGCGGGTTGTTGTAAAATTGTGCTACACTGGGGGATAGTGAAAGGGAATTAGGGAGGAAATGCTCGACATTTTTATTACATCACGGGTGAGGCGCAAGATTGTGGTAGTATATGCCAAGTATCCTGATTTTCACACTCATGTGCGCGGGCTGGCCAAGCTGATCAAGGAAGATCCGGGCAATATTCAACGCGAACTCAAGCGGCTGGAAAAAGTCGGGTTTTTGATCAGCGAGAAAAAGGGCAATTCTCGTACCTATGCAACCAATAAGCAGTTCCCCATCTTCAAAGAACTACAAGGCATGGTAATTAAGTCGCAGCAGAATGCGGCTCGGTCGAAGCGTCACGGCGACTAGAGGTGACCGTGAGTTTATTTGAGCAAATTTTGCGGGCGCGAGGTCTGACGACTCGGGCGGCGCGCCAGGCGTTTTTGCAGCCTGAGTATGCGGCGGCGCAGCACGATCCGTACTTGCTGCCGGACATGGAGCGGGCGGTGGCGCGGTTGGTGCAGGCGCGTGAGAATAGCGAAAAAATCGTCATTTACGGCGATTATGACATTGATGGCTTGAGCGCCACTGCCTTGCTGCTCGATGCGTTTTCCAGCTTTGGGTTTGCGGGCGTAGAGGCGTTTATTCCGAATCGGTTTGTTGAGGGGTATGGCATGACGAAGGGCGCGGTGGATAAGGTGGCGGCGATGGGCGCGGAGCTGATCGTGACGGTGGACTGCGGCAGTTTGTGTCACGCGGAGATTGAATATGCGTCTTCCTTGGGAATTGATACGGTGGTGACGGATCATCATAACGTGGCCGAGACGCCGCCGCCGGCGGTCGCCAGTGTTAATCCAAAGTTTTCAGGTCATAACTATCCATTTCGGGATTTGTGCGGGGCAGGCGTGGCGTTCAAACTGGTGCAGGCGCTGCAAACCGAGCTGGATGGCTTGCCAGATGGACACGAAAAGTGGCTGCTGGATTTGGTGGCGCTGGGGACGGTTTGCGATATCGTAAAACTTGAGGGGGAAAATCGGGCCAATGTCTACTGGGGTCTGGAGGTACTGAAAAAACAGCGGCGCACCGGACTAAAAGCCTTGATGGCGGTGAGCGGCGTGGAGCCGGAGAAGGTGAATGCGCGCAGTTTGGGGTTCGGGCTGGGACCGCGCATGAATGCAGCGGGCAGGCTGGAGACGGCGCAGCACGCGCTGGATATGTTGGTGGCGAGCGATGGTTTGGCGGCGTTGGCGGCCAGTGAAAAATTGGAGGAGCTGAACCAAAAACGGCGCGGCATACAGGATGATATTTTTGCCGAAGCCTGTCAGCAGGCGGATGAGATGTTGGATGACCGTGTGTTGGTGGTGTCGAGTCCGGGGTGGAATCACGGCGTCATTGGCATTGTGGCATCAAAGCTGGTGGAGAAATATAAAAAACCGGTATTTATCATCGGCGAGCGGGGCGACGAGGCGACAGGGTCGGCGCGCAGTTTCGGCGATTTTTCGGCGGCGGACGCAGTGCGGGCGGCTGACGATTTGATTTTGCGCGGCGGCGGGCACGGTGCGGCGGCTGGCGTGACTTTGGAGCCAAAGCAGATTCCGGCCTTTCGCCAGCGGGTGAATGAATTTTATGATTCGCTGCAGCTGACGGCGCAGGAGCGGTATTTATTGCCGCGAGCTGATGTGGTGATTGATGATTTTGCTGAGGTAAACGAGCAGTTGGTGGCGGATATTGCGACGATGGAGCCGTTTGGCAATGGCAATCCTGAGCCGGTATTGAAAATCACCCGAGCAACGGTGCTGAGCGTGCGACGCATGGGTGCTGAGGGGCAGCATGTGAAACTGGCGCTGCGCGATCAAAATGGCGTCGTGCTACAGATGTTGGCTTTTAATGCGCCGGAGGAATTTTTCCGTCAGCCAGGCGATGAGGTGGCGGCGTGGTTTCAGCCTACGGTGAACGAATGGCAGGGCGCGCGCACGGTGGAGGGGAGGTTGCTGCATTTGAATAATTACGAAGCTGGAGGGGTGTAAAGATGCACCACGAGTGCGACGACAAGACTGCGGTCGGTCCGCTGCGTCTGGATCTTTCTAGCTTTGATTTTTCGCAGGTTGAGGAGAGGTATTGCAAAATTCAGGATCGCAACAAGGCAGTCTGCCCCGAGTTTGTTCAGCGGGCGATGCGAGTAAAGACTGTCGTGACCGATCATAATGGAGTGAGGCGGGACGAGACGGTAAATACAGCGCAGCCGGGAGACGCGATTGTTACGGGGCCGACTGGTGAGCGTTGCGTAGTAAAAAGAGATGATTTTGATAAGCTATACGAGCCGCTCACTACTGAAGATGGCGCGGTGGTGCCTGGGAAGTTTTTAGCGAAAAATATCGTCAAACGATTGCCGAATCCCACTGGTCGGGAAGTCGTAATTATTGCTCCGTGGGGCGAGGAGCAGGCGGGTAGTGCTGATTGCTGGATTGTCGAGAGCCAAGTGAACGGCGACAGGTATCTTATCGAGCCGCGTCCTTTTGCCGAGACGTATCGCAGGCTCTAGTCGTTAATTTTAAGGAAAAGGAACCCTCATTTCGCCCAAGCGGGCGATTTTTTGTTGTGAAATAGACATCATTCATTGCGCTAAGCTTTGCAATTTTGGCATAAAAATGCTGTAGCATCTTGACAAATCGAGATAGAGAGAGTAATATAGGTCCATAACATAAATTTGCTGAAAAGCAAGAAGGAGCATGTATGGCCCACGACTACGAAAACACCACGACAACACAGGGCGCGCCAAATCCTCACGCAGAGGAGTGGCAAACGCTCACTGAGGGCCAGCGACTGTACCGCGCAGAGACTGAGGCAAAAGAAATGGCGGCTCAAGAGATCGGCTCGCGGCTGCATGGCGCTTGGCGCGCGTCGCATCTGCTGGAGGATGGAACTTATGAGACGTACCAAAAAACCACAACTGACGAGGCGTGGATTGCCGAGCGTGGCACCAATACGGTGGATATCGCGAACACTGCGTTTCAAGACCTGCCGCAAGACTGGAGGCAGGAGTACGAGGATACCGCTCGGGTGCTGGTTAAGGAGTTGTGGCGACGAGGTACTGACTGGAAGGTAAAGGACGAGCAGGGTGAATACACGGAAGAGGCTCTTGAGATGGCAAGCGCTGTGCACGGTACACGGTTGAGTCACGAAAATAATGCGTTGACCAAGGGTAGTGAGCTTGATGTGTCATTTGATGGGCTAACCATGGATGAAAAGCTGAAGTACTTGGCGCAAGTCGAGCTGGTCATGGAGCTGGCGCTTGGAGACCGCGATGAGGCATATTCGGCAGCGGGTGATGGCGTGGAGGTCTTTTATAATAAATTTGGTGTTGAATTGGGCTTTGAACCCTACGACGAAGCATACTTCTAGGTTAACTCTTGCGAGGAGGGTAATCCCCGCCATTATCTCGGCGGGGATTTTCTTTGCAAAATCAGCCCCATCTGTTATAATGAAACCCTATGGTACAAGTCACACGGAAAGATCAGAAGGAAGCGAACGAGAATATCATTCGTCGTTTCAATCGCAAGGTGCTGCAAAGCGGTGTCCTAGCGAATGCAAAAGCAGTGATGCGGTTTGCGAAGCCGCTGTCAAAGACCGAGCGTCGCAAGAAGGCGATTATTCGTCGTGAGCGTCGTGCGGAAAAAACCGCCAAGATTCGCCTCGGGGTGCGCTAATGCCAGCGCTGGCGGCGCGTATTGCTGAGGAAATGAAAGCCGCTCTTTTGGGCGGCGATCGTTTTCGCGGCGAGGTGCTGCGCAACCTCAAGGCAGCGCTGTTGAATGAGGAAGTGGCGCTGGGTAAGCGAGAGGCTGGCTTGGAAGATGCCGAGGTGGAGAAGGTGCTGGCCCGAGAGGTGAAAAAGCGTCTGGAGTCAGCCGAGCTATACCGAGCGAATGGTCGTGCCGAGCTGGCAGAGCCCGAGGAGCAAGAAGCAGCGGTGCTGCGGGAGTTTTTGCCGCAGCAGCTGAGCGAAGCCGAACTGCGAGCACTTGTCCAGCAGGTGATTGACACCATGGGCGAGGTATCCATGCAGCAGATGGGGCAGGTGATTGGTGCGGTGAAAGCCAAGGTTGGCAACGCAGCTGATGGCGCGATGATCGCAAATATTGTCAAAGAAACACTAAACAAGTAGAGGAGCAACGATGATTTTATTATTTGGCCCGCCTGGGGCTGGCAAAAGCGTGCAGGGCAAGATGATGGCGGCGCGGCAGGGGTGGAAATGGCTATCAACTGGCGAGTTGCTGCGCCAGAGTGATGATCCAGCAATTATCGCCGTTCTGAAAGCTGGCGAGCTCGTGAGTGATGAGCTGATTTATCAAATGTTTGAGCGGGCAGTGCAGGAAGCGCGCGACAAGCAGTATGCCAACATTATCGTTGACGGCTTTCCGCGCACGAAGGAGCAGGCGGCGTGGCTGGATGCCTATATGACACGGATGGGCGAGACGATTGATACGGTGATTTCGCTGGAAGTGCCAGAGTCGGAAATTATGAAGCGCCTGGAAAAGCGCGCTCGGCTGGAGGACTCGCCAGAGGCGATTGCCCGCCGTATGACAATTTATCGTCAGAAAATGTATCCTGTGTTGGGTATTTTTGCCGAGGCCGGGGTGCGTATCGTTCACTTGGACGGCGTAGGTACGGCCGGTGAGGTGCATGATCGGATTTATGATGAGGTGGCGCACGCGTGTCAGCTTTAATCACCGGTGAAAAAACACCGCAGCAATTGGCTGCGATGCGCCAGTGCGGCAAGATGCTGGCGACAATATATGATGAGCTGCGTGCCCGCGTGGTACCAGGTATGAGCGAGCTGGACGTCAACGACTATGTGGCGGGACGCATCAAAGATTTCGGTGCTGAGGCGACCTATTTAACCGACGAGGTGAAATTTCCTGGGGTGATTTGCGTGTCAACCAATGAGCAGCTGGTGCATTCGCCGCCAACTGACTACGTGTTTGAGATGGGCGATGTGGTGAGTTTTGACCTGGTGATTGCCTATCAGGGGATGAAAACTGACAGCGCCTTTACCATGGTGGTGGGCGAGGAGCCAAAGGGCGCTACCAAGCATTTGCTGCGCGCTACTGAGCAGAGCCTGTATGCTGGCATTGATGCGATTCACGGCGCTGGTACGCGAGTGGGCGATATTTCGGCGGCGATTGAAGCGGTGCTGGCCAAGGCGAAACTGGGCATCATCCG
The DNA here is from genome assembly GCA_030528625.1 of Candidatus Saccharimonadota bacterium. Taxonomy (GTDB): domain Bacteria; phylum Patescibacteriota; class Saccharimonadia; order Saccharimonadales; family Saccharimonadaceae; genus Nanosynbacter. Next base: position 528,889 of record JAUMYN010000001.1, on the reverse strand, counting down.
CGAGCTGGTGGGGCATGGCGTGGGGCTGGAAATGCACATGCCGCCAGAAGTGCCAAACTGGGGTCGGCGCGGCAGCGGGCCGGTACTTCAGGCGGGCGATACCATCGCGATTGAGCCGATGGCGGCGCTGGGCGGCGAGGCGATTATCACCGAAGATGATGGCTGGACGATTAGTATGAAAGACGGCAGCCTGGGGGCGCATTTTGAGCATACAGTGCTGATTACGACCGAGGGTGCCGAGATACTAACCGTGCTGTAGGTTGATATTGTTACTGTAAGATGTCGATTTCGGCAATTTTGTAGTTCGGCTGATCGCGGTACGTACCGCTGGCTGTCCCCCAAGCGCTGAGAGTGATGCCATGCTCGGCGGCCCAGTCGGTGTAGTTTTTATTGTCGCAGTGGAGCGAGCTGAGTTTGTCGCGAAAATCGCCCTCGGATATACCCTTGTAGCTTTCGATGGCGAAGAAGAATTTTTTATTGCCGCAGGTGACGAATTTAATGCCGCCCTTGAGAGATAGATCTTTTGTCGGGCCGCCTTTGAGCGAGGCTACGAGGTCGCGGGGAAGATAGCCGCGGTTGGCCATTTCTCGGCCGATACCACCGCCGCTAAAGGCCGTGACGCCATGATCACTGAAGCCGCCGCCAGGAGCGGCATAAAAATCATTATAGGAATAGTGACGCAAGCGGACACGCCCTTCTTTGATGGCGTAGGAGCGAAAAGCTTTCTCGACTTGTTCAAGCGTGGCATCGACTTTGGCGTCGTAGGCTCGCTGGCGGATGGTCTGATAGCCAGCAACGCCAAGTGCAGCCAAGATAGCGATGACAACAATGACGATAAGTAGCTCGACAAGCGTGAATCCGGTTGTGCTTTTCATACTACGTAGTGTAGCAGCCCCCGCCTGGCGTGCGCAAGTGGCTCGCTTGCCAAAAGGGGACGTTTTCCTATATACTAAGCATATGCAAGAACAATCTCAATATGCGGTAGGAATTGATATTGGTACCCGGACGGTGCGCTGCGTGGTGGGGCATAGCGATGGTTCGTCTGGCGCGCCGAATATCATCGGGATCGGTCAGGCGCCGAATAGCGGTATGCGTAAGGGCGTGGTATCGCACTTGACCGGGCCAGCGGCGGCGATTGATGCGGCGCTGGAAGTGGCGGAGCGAATGAGCGGTCATCAAGTTGATCGAGCGACGCTAAGTGTTAACGGTCAACATCTGTTGAGCACCAAGGCTGACGGCATGATTGCAGTGACTGCTCAGGATGGCGAGGTCACGACAGACGATGTACTGCGGCTCGAAGAAGTAGCGACAACGGGCAAGGTGCCGGCAAATCGCCAGGTGCTTGAGGTGGTGCCGCACGCCTATCGTTTGGATGGGCAGGATGGTATTAAGCACCCGGTGGGGATGAGCGGCACGAGGCTGGAGCTGAAGGCTAATGTCGTGTCAGGGTTGGTGCCGTACTTGGCGAATGTACGCAAGACGGCCGAGATGGCGCAGGTCGAGGCCTCGCGCTTGGTGCCAGCGGTGCTGGCGGCGGCGCAAGCGGTGCTGACTGAGGCGCAGCGTGAAAATGGCGTCGCCATTGTTGATATCGGTGCCAGCACCACGGGAGTAGCCGTGTTTGAGGAGGGCGATTTGCAACATGTGGCCGTTATTCCGATGGGAGCGCAGCATGTGACGAATGATGTGGCCATTGGACTGAAGATTGATCCAGAGCTGGCGGAGATGGTCAAATTGGCCCATGCGCAGCTGGACGCGGCGGATAGCGGTAGCTTTGAGCTAACCCATCAGGAGCAGACGGTAACGGCTGAGCAGTCCGAGCTGGATGAAATTGTTGAGGCGCGCTACGAGGAGCTGTGCGAGCTAGTGGCCAAGGAGCTGAAGCGAGCTGGTGGTATTGGGCGGATGCCGAGCGGCGTGGTGCTGGTCGGCGGCGGCGCCAAAGTTCGCGGCATGGTGGAGTTTGCCAAGCGGTCGCTGGGATTGGCGGCCAAGCTGGGGATGCCAGCTGGCTATGCTGGTGTCAGCGATGAAGCCAAGGATCCAGCTTTTGCGGCAGCGGTCGGCTTGATGCTGATTGACGCGGAGAGCGAATACGGCGAAACTTCTTCAGCAACGCGTGCCGGGACTGCCGCCAAAAAAGCCAAGGGCTTTCTCGGTAAACTATGGGCCAAATTTCACTAAATGAGCATAAAAGTGTTATACTTTGATCAGAAGAGATAGGGGAGAAAAGAATGCCGCAGATACAACCAAGTGATATCCAAGCCTTTGCTAGCATCAAGGTCGTCGGCGTCGGCGGTGCCGGCGGTTCGGCGGTGAATCGTATGAAAGACGCCGGCCTCAGCGGGGTGCAGTTTATTGCTATGAACACCGACGCTCAGGCGCTGCACAATTCCAAAGCAGATGTAAAAATCCACTTAGGCCACACCATAACCAACGGCCTGGGGGCTGGAGCCGATCCAGCGGTTGGCGAGGCGGCAGCCAATGAGTCGCGCGACGAGATCCGCCAGGCGCTAGAGGGCGCTGATATGGTGTTTGTCACCATCGGTGCTGGTGGCGGCACTGGTTCGGGCGCAGGTCATGTGGTGGCGGAAATTGCCCGCGAGCTGGGAATCTTGGTGGTCGGTGTGGCGACGCGGCCATTCAGTTTTGAGGGCGAAAAGCGGCGTGTCAATGCCGAGTGGGCGATCACTCATCTCGGGCGGCAGGTCGATACCTTGATTACCATTCCCAATGATCGCTTGCTACAAACCATTGATCGCCGGACGCCGCTTTTAGAGACCTTTAAGATTGCCGACGATGTGCTGCGCCAGGGCGTGCAGGGTATTTCCGAGCTCATTACCGAGCACGGGCTGATTAACCTCGACTTTGCTGACGTCAAGGCGATTATGAGCAATGCGGGTTCGTCGCTGATGGGTATCGGTCGGGCCAGCGGGGAAAATCGGGCGGTGCAGGCAGCACAGCAGGCTATCGAGAGTCCGCTGATCGAGGTGTCAATTGATGGTGCGAAGGGCGTACTCTTCAATGTTACTGGCGGTTACGACATGAGCATGGCGGAAATCCAGGACGCCGCTGAGGTGATTACCAGCGCGGTTAGCCCCGATGCGAATATTATCTTTGGCGCAACGCTCAAGCCGGAATTAGAGGACGAGTTGATTATCACGGTGATCGCCACGGGGTTTGATAGCGAGAGTTTCCACGACCGTGATGTTGCCCTGCCAGGTGCTCAGTCGTCGACACATGAAACCGAAGTTGACGAGGAAATGGTCAAGACGATTGATCTTGAACTTGATCGCGACGAAGCCGCTGAGCAGTTTGCCCGGGAAGAGAGTCACAATATTTGGGAACAGTCGGTCAAAGAAGACGAGGATGACGAGGACGATACGCCGGCATTCCTGAGGCGGCGCAAGAAGCAAAAGGAGGAATAATGAGCGGAATCAATATCGGCGATAGCCGGGTTGTGGAATCGCGAGAAGTCTCGGATGGTGCGGCGATTCGTCGCCGTCGCGAGACGCCCGATGGTCGGCGTTTCACCACCTATGAGCGCATCGAGAAACCGAATCTGGTGGTGATCAAGCGAAACAATAGCCGTGAACTGTTTGACCGCATAAAGCTGACGAATGGGGTGCGCCAATCAGTCGGTAAGTTTTTGCGTTCTGATGAAGAGGTTGAAGCAATTATTACAGCGGTAGAGGACGCGCTGTATGCGCTGGGCGTTTCAGAAGTGCCGTCGCGGCAGGTTGGCGAGTTTGTGTTGGATGAGCTAGCACGGCGCAACGAGGTAGCCTATGTGCGTTTTGCTAGCGTGTTTCACAAATTCGAAACTCTGGACGACTTCGTGAAAATCCTAGAGCAACGACGACAAAAGCAGGAGAATTGATGCGAGTTGTTGTAGTGTATCGAGCAGAAAGCGATCATGCCCGCGAGGTGATGAGCTTTTTGAGGGATTTTGGCAAGCAAACGGGGCACGTACTAGAAGAGTTGAACCCCGATTCTCCAGAAGGGGGCGGCTTTTGTCGAGCGTATGATATTGTGGAGTATCCGACTATCGTTGCCCTGAGCAGTGACGGCCAGCTACAGCACTTGTGGCGCGGTCGACCATTGCCGACGATTAGCGAGGTGAGTTTTTATGTGGCGGGCAATGCGTAACTGGCGCCGTGTCAGTGTTAAAAAAGAACGCCTGGCGGCGCTGGTGTTACTGACGGGCGCCTTGATCGGCCTATTGGCGGCCTTCGTACTGTCCGTTGAGGCGTTGGTGGCGGCCGGCCGGAGCGATGTGGTCTTGAGTTGCGATATCAATGCCGTGTTGAGCTGCTCGGCGGTCGCCAGCCACTGGTCGGCCAAATTACTTGGCTTTCCCAATAGTCTTATCGGCCTAGCGACTTTGCCTGTTGTGGTAACGATTGGCGTGGCATTGCTGGCGGGCGTGAAATTTCCGCGTTGGTTTATGCGGGCGGCGCAGTATGGCGTCCTCGCGGGACTACTATTCGCGGGATGGATGTTTTACATGAGCCTTAGTGTTATCCAGGTGCTTTGCCCGTGGTGTTTGGTGACGGATGTTGCTATGCTGCTCATGGTTTACGGGATGACGCGCTATAACGTGTTGTCTGGGGTTGTCACTTGGCCGTGGTTGCGGCGAATGGTTGAGAAGCAATTTGATACAGCGGCGTTGTTTGGCCTTGTTGCCTTGGGGGTGGCGCTAATTATCGGCAACTTCGGTATGTTCTAGCTTTTTATTGGCCAGAGGTGTATGATTGTAGTATGAAGAGAAATCTAGGCTTTAGAGCACTATTCGGCATTGTAGTCGTAGTGTTCGGCGGGGTGCTGTTAGCACATAACCTCGGAATCATCACTATCAATTGGGCTATATTTTGGAGCGGGCTATTCCTTCTGGTGGGGCTATCTGCGTTATGCAGTCGTCGCACGTGGATTTGGGGTACATTGCTCATGACGATCGGTGCGGTGATTGGCCTGAAGGCTTTTAACGTCCTTGATGTGAGTATCTGGAAGATCGTATGGCCGGCAATTTTGATTGGTGTCGGCCTTGGTATTTTATTCAAACCCAATCGATCAAAGACTAAAAAATCGGATGATGCATCACGCGAAAAAGTAGCTATTTTCTATGGCGAAGAGCTGCGGCCAAAAGGTGACTACGATGGTGGTAGCGTGAGTGCGGTATTTGGCGGCGTTGAACTCGATCTGCGGCAGGCTACTGTCAAAGATGGTGCCGTTATTGAGGTGTTTGCGTTCTGCGGTGGTATTGAGGTAAACACGCCAGATGATGTAATTATCAACAACGAAGTTCGGGGTATACTTGGCGGCAGTGAGGACAAAACCTCACCAAAGAAAGGCGCCAAAAAAACTTTGCATCTGCGTGGTGAATGTATACTGGGAGGGCTGGAAATCAAATAGGCTTGATAGCTAGCTAAACTGTAGAAGATAGCGTTATGTCTGGTGCTATTGTCTAGTTATAGCGTTTTTATGTAAGTATAATGTAAATAAGGCATTCACAATGTGCTATCGGGCGTCATTAACTGGCCGTGGTTGCGGCGAATGGCTGAAAAGCAGTTTGACAAGCGGTGTTGTTTGGCCTTGTTGCCTTGAGCGTGGTGCTGATTATCGGTAAGTTCGGTATCTAGCTTTCTGCTGGCCAATAGTGTATGATTGTAGTATGAAGCGGGCAACTATCGTGTTCGTGCGCCACGGACAGACTGACCAGAACGTGGCGATGCAGGCTGGGGCTGCGGTGCACGAGGATGATGTGCCGCTGAATCAGACCGGTATTCAGCAGGCGCAGCAGGTGCGTGATGAGTTAGCGAGCTATGCATTTGACGCCATTATTTCGTCGCCGTTGATGCGTGCTCGACGAACGGCCGAAATCATTAATGAGCGGCAGCGGCTACCTATTATCATCGACCCAGAGCTACGCGAACGGTCGGTTGGCGGTGTGGCCGGAGATGACTGGCATGCGATGTTCGATATGGAGCGAAATCTACCGCCGAAAAATCCACAGCATGGCGGTGAGGACGTGAAGACATTTTTTACGCGAGTCTATGATTGTATTGACCGGTTGATCACCGATTATGATGGCCAGACAATTTTGGTAGTGGCGCATGGCGGCGTGTCGCACGCGTTCTATGCCTATGCCCGGCAGCTGCCATGGCGAGGAAATATGCGTATTTCGCCGATGGGCAACGGTGAAGCGAAAGTATATGATATGGTTATGCTGGATAGAACAGTAGTGAGCTAGGGCTTGGGCAATGAGCGGCTTTTTGCTATAATTGAGGATAAGGCGTTTGAGTGGCTATCACCCACGAAAAGTTTTTTAACGAGACTTTGCGCTGCGGGAAGAAAAGCGTGTGCTAACTAGACCCCGTCGTGATTCGCTGCGACAAAGCGAGCAAATCAAGCGCTAAAAGAATCACTTCTTTTGGAATCGAGATGGTACCGTCCGCTTTTTCACCCGCGGATTCTCGAAGTCAAGAGAGGTGATTTTTGTTTTATAATTACGAAAGGAGGCCCAGAGCCATGACACAGCAGGCTGACATGAGGCGAACCATGAATGCACTGCGCACCAGCTGGTGTGCCGAGACGTCATCGCTAGATAATTGGCATTTGCAACATCCAAGCGCTGGGCAGTGTGCCGTTTCGGCGATTATAGTGCAGGACTATCTTGGTGGTGAGATCAAGAAGTGTGTTGTTAACGGCATTGTGCATTATTTTAATGTCGTTGAGGGCGCAGTGCTTGATATAACGACTGGACAGTTTGGGCCTTTCGATATTGATTATGCTGCGTCTCGAGTTAAAACAAAGGGCGAGATTCTGCGTTACAACGATACTCGCCGCCGCTATGAATTATTGAAGGCTAAGGTTGAAGATTTTTTCGGCGACCTGGAGGCCATTGCGCAACAAGAGGCAGCGGTTGATTATGGAGGGATGGGTGTCGCGCATTTGGAGGGGCAGTCCATTTGGTTTGGCGAGGATAATGATATTGTGCTGGTCGGTGAAGCGCCGGCGCGCAATGGCTGGCTGAAGAGTGGCGTGGCATGGCATGATCCGCAGGGGAAATTACTGCCAAGTGGCGTAGTGATGCAGAAACTGTTGCGCTTTGTTGATCGTGAGCTGCTGGCGACAACTTTCTTGGAGGCGATTCAGTGTTTTCCGGCTGATCGCAAGTATCTCGGTAGATTGGCGGAGTTATATCGTCCGACACTGCTACGGCGATTGGCTATATTGCAACCGAAAGTCGTGTTAACGCTGGGTGATATACCGACGCGGGCAGTACTGGGTCGGTCGTTTCGTCGCCTGAGTGAGGTTGTTGGGCAGCGATTTTATATTGAAGGTGTGACGGTCGTGCCGATGTTTCATCCGTCGCCAATTTCACCGCGCAGCTACAAGGGGAATGTGCCGATTTTTGAGCAACTAAGGAAGGAGGTTTGCGTATGACGGATCAGCAAAAGCAGGAATATCTGACATTTGCTAAGGGCTTAGCGCTTGAGGCGGGAGAGGTGATGCGGCAATATTTTGGCACAAAGCCAGGCGCGCACCTTAAGGCCGATAATACGATCGTGACGATTGCTGATGAGGAGGTTAATCAGTTGGTGGTCAATCGCGTCAGGGCGTCTTATCCCGATCATGATATTGATGGCGAGGAGGCGAGTGACTGTCGCGGCTCGCAGTATATATGGGTGTGTGACCCGATAGATGGGACGGCGCCGTTTGCAATGGAGCTGCCGGTATCGGTCTTTTCGCTCGCGCTGGTGATTGATGGCCAGCCAGAGATAGGTGTGGTGTATGCACCGTTCGCTAATCAGCTATATCATGCAGTGCGCGGTGGCGGCGCGTTTATGAACGATCAGCCGATACAGGTAAATGAGAAAGTGCTCGAGCGAGGCGCGGTCATGAACGTTGATTGGTGGCGTGATGCTGAGTGGGATGTTATGCAGGTGGCTCACGATCTTGCCTGCAAGACAGGAGTGTATGTGTTATCGCCAGGTAGTACGACGCATGCAGCAATGTTAGTGGCACGCGGCGAGTATGTTGCATCACTCTTTCCTGGTGTGAAGGGAAAGAATGTTGATATCGCCGCGGCAAAAGTGATTGTTGAAGAAGCTGGCGGCAAAGTAACCGATATATTTGGTGATGAACAACGTTATGACCGAGACATTCGTGGAGCAGTAGTGAGTAATGGAATTGTGCACGATGAAATTATCAAGAGAATCAGGGAGGGTATGCGATGAGATTAGTCGGTGAACCATTTCAAAATAGCGATACCTGTCGCGGCGAGGCATATGTCGCCAAGGGCGCGCCGAGTGACATGGCGATAATCACTATCACTGGGCGGTATCCAGAAGCGGGAAGCTGGGCGCTTAACCGTGAGTGTTACGAGTTTGTAGTGGTCGCTAGAGGGGTGGGGCGTGTCGCCATAGACGGCGCATGGCATGGGTTAAAACCGGGTGACGGCGTGTCTATTCCGCCGGGGACGCTCTTCGCCTGGGATGGTGATATGACGATCGCTATGCCCTGTACGCCACCGTTTAACCCTGAACAATATGAGATTATCAAGATAGAGAAGGAGGAAAAATCATGAAATTCAAACACGGCACACGTCGGCGCGCGCTGCAGTACGAAAAGGACTGGGCGGAGCGCTGGAAAGCGAACAAAACGTTTGAACAATCAGTGGAGCACCGGAGTGTGGATAACGCCTATGTGTTTTATGATGGGCCGCCGTTTATTACCGGTGTGCCACACCATGGCACCTTGCTGAGCTCTATCGTGAAGGACGCTGTGCCGCGCTACTGGACGATGAAGGGCAAGCGTGTCGAGCGGGTCTGGGGCTGGGACTGTCACGGGTTGCCAGCGGAGAATTTCGTCGAAAAACAATTGAATATCACCGATCGCCGGCAGATTGTCACTTGTAGTGACTGCACGCCGCCGCTTGATAAAGACGGTCAGCCACTGCCGACTATCAGCCTCGAGACCTACATCAACAAAGCCCGCGAGTCGATGGTGGCAAATAGCGAAACATGGGAGGGCGTGATCGATCGGATTGGCCGCTGGGTGGACTTTACGGGCGCGTACCGCACCATGGACAAGGATTTTATGGAGAGCGTGTGGTGGGCGTTTAAGCAGCTCTATGAAGCCGGCAAAATCTACGAGGGCGAAAAAGTTCTGATGTACGATACCAAATTTGCCACGCCGGTCAGCAAGGCCGAGGTGACGATGGACAACGACGCGTACCAGACGGTGACGGATCCGAGTGTGTTTGTGAAATTCAAGTTTAAAGGTGTTAACACACAGTCGAAGTTTTTAATAATTGAAAAAAGCTTGGCAAGTGGGGCAGCTAACCAGCTGGATAGTTTTGGCACAGTTGTTGTTGAGAAAAATCATCAAGAATGGGGCAGATTCTTCTCTGTTGCAGTTACTGAGGAGAATTTACAAGCTTTTCTCGAATTTCTGTCTCGAAACTTGCTTGAGAGAAATCAATTTGACGGTGGGACGTGGTATGCGGATAGCATGGGGACGTCAAACTATGTTGTATTCCGCAACAAGATTATCAAGATTGAGGACGAAAATGACGTTGAAGAGTATAAGTCGTATGGGCGGAAATTCAATATTCCGGAAGAACAACTTGACGTTGATCTTTCGAGTATAAACAATGGTTCTGATGATACTTATGTTCTCGCCTGGACGACCACCCCGTGGACGCTGCCGGCCAACCTGATGCTGGCGGTCAGCCCAGATCTAACGTACTGTGAAGTGTTGGTTGATGGTGAGAAATTGATCATCGCCGAGGAGGCACTGGAGCGCGTATTGGTGGATGAAAAGCGTCAGCCATTACAATACGAAATCCTCCGCAAATTCCCAGGTAGCGAGCTGGTCGGCAAGGCCTATCAACCGCTCGACACGGGTTCGACGTGGCCGGAAAGCGACAAAATTCACCATGTCTATGCGGCGGACTTCGTCAGCCATGAATCAGGCACGGGAATTGTTCATATCGCGCCGGCGTACGGTGAGGATGACTTCGAGCTGGCGCGGGCGAATGGCGTGGCGGCCTTTCACGTGATCGACGATAACGGCTACTACACCGACACGATTTACCAGGGCAAAGAGGTGTGGGACAACAACAAATTTATCGCCAAAGACCTGAAAGAAAAGGGCATCGCTTGGAAGATTGAGTACATTCGCCACGAATATCCGTTCAATCCACGCTCAAAGCAGCGCATCATGTACCGGGCAATCCCATCATGGTTCTTTGCCATCCAAGGCCAAAAACCGCTGATGCTCACAGAAAACGAGCATATCAATTGGTTCCCAGGCCACCTGAAACACGGGCGATTCGCCAAAAATATCGAGCAAGCCCCAGACTGGAACCTCAGCCGCGACCGTTTTTGGGCAACCGCCATGCCGGTCTGGAAGGGCGACCGCGGCACGGTGAAGGTGGTCGGTAGCTACGCTGAACTCAAAGAACTCAGCGGTGTGGAGCTGGAGGATTACCACCGTCCGTGGGTGGATGATATCACCTTTGAGATTGATGGCGAGAAATTCACGCGCGTCGACAAAGTGCTGGACTGCTGGTTTGAATCAGGCTCGATGCCGTTTGCGCAGCTGCATTATCCGTTTGAAAATCGCGAAAAGTTCGAGAAAAACTACCCAGCCGATTTCATCGTTGAGTACGTGGGGCAGGTGCGGGCGTGGTTTTACTATGTGCATGCGGTGAATGTAGCGCTGGCCGAAATTGGCGCTTTTGGTGCGGATTGTAAGCAAAAAAACGCCTTCAACAATGTGATTACCACTGGTGTGGTGGCTGGCAACGACGGCCGCAAGATGAGTAAATCTTTGGGCAACTTTACCGATCCAAACGAGCTGATGGATAAGTTCTCTGCCGATAGTTTGCGATTTCTACTGCTCTCTAGTCCGCTGCTGAATGGTGAGGACTTTGCGCTGCACGACAAGGATGTGGGTGATGTGGCACGCAAGCTTGGTATGATCTGGAATATGTACGACTTTTTCACGATGTACGCGGAGGTCGATGGTTGGGAATTTGACCCGACCAAGCCATTTACGCTCAACCCTGACGACCTCACCAATCCGCTGGACAAATGGATCGTCAGCCGTGTTCACCAGCTCAACGAGGAAATCACGCGGAATATGGACGACTACAATATCCCCGATGCGATGAACCCGATTTTGCCATTTCTCGATGACGCCAGTAACTGGTACGTGCGCCGCAGCCGCCGCCGCTTCTGGAAATCAGAAGATGATGGCGACAAAAACGACGCCTACCGCACGCTGCACTACGTGCTGCTGAAGCTCAGTGTCCTACTCGCGCCATTTACGCCGTTTTTGGCCGAGGAATTGTACCACAATATAACGGGTAGCGATGAGTCGGTACACCTGCTCAACTGGCCGGGCAATGCCACGGTCGACCAAGAGGTGCTAGACGACATGGCGCGCACTCGCGAGCTGATCAATAGCGGTCTAAGCCTGCGCATGCAAAAGGACGAACATCAGGAGTCCATCAAGGTGCGCCAGCCGCTGCAGTCTGCGTCATATGCTGGCGAAAAACTTGCGGCATATTATGAGCAAATCATGGCCGAGGAGCTCAATGTCAAAGAGATTCGCCATATTGAGAATTTGCCAGAACATTTGGCTGATTACGACCTGGCCGAAGGCGACATTCGGGTCGAGCAGTGGGTGGAGATAAACAAAACCATTACCCCCGAATTGAAACGCGAAGGCCTGATGCGCGAAGTCATCCGCCATGTCCAAGCAGCACGCAAAAATGCTAGCCTTCAGGTGGACGACCGCATTACGCTACATCTGCAAACCAGCGACGATGAGTTACAGCAAGCCATCAACGAACATGCTGAGGTGATTGCCGCTGAAACCCTGGCGACTTTCGCCGAAACCGCCAACAACCAAACCAACGTAACCATTGAGAAAAAGGAGCTCACCATATGCCTGCACAAACGCTAATTATCGACACCCGCGAACCTGAAGAGTACCAGCGCAGCCATGTTGCTGGCGCCATCAATATTCCGCCCGCTGATTTTATGAGCGGCGCGTTCAAGGAGGCGCTAAAAGATGTCGCCGCAGATACGCCGATTATTTTGTACTGTATCAGCGGCGCACGCTCCAATACCTGTAGTATGTTTCTGAAAGACGCTGGCTTTACGAATGTCACCAACGGTATTAACCAGCACCAAGTCGAGAAGCGATTGGCGTCGGCTTGACTTTTTAGATACTGTATGATACAATAAAAGAGTACAGTATTCAACATAAACACCTTATGAAACGTATCATACAAGCACTATTCGGCAAATCGTTCGGCTTTCAACCAGTTGATCCGCTAGCGGACGGCCTGGGAGAGGCGATCGAGCTGGAGCGCCGCGAGTCGGAGGCGATTCAACTTGATGGCGATGACAGCGACGATATTCAGCGCTTTTGGCGGCGCGTTGAGCGCGATATACATGGCGTTGACCGCGTTGATAGTGGCTCTTGATGGGCTAATGGCTTATAATGGGTGATGGCGCTAGGTTTTGAGCTGGCGCGCCCATCGATAATCGCCGAGAAACGAACGGAGGTACAGTATGACGACTATCACCAAAGCAATCATTCCCGTGGCAGGCTGGGGGACGCGGATGCTGCCGATTACTAAGTCAATCGAGAAGTGTATGCTGCCGATCGGCAATCGCCCCTTGATTGATTTTGTGGTACAGGACTGTCTGGCGGCGGGCATCACTGAGCTGATTTTTGTTACCAGCGAGAACAGCACGCAGCTAGAGAGTTTTTACCGCAGCAATATTCATTTGAATGACTACTTGCGTCGCAAGGGCAAAGAGGATTTGCTGCCGTTGGTGGCGCCGATCAAAGCCAAGCTGCACTTCATCACGCAGCCGAGCTATGGCAAATACGGTACGGCGGTACCAGTAGCCTTGGCGGCAGACTATTTGGCTGATGGCGAATCAGCCGTGGTGCTCATGGGTGATGATTTTATGTATAATCCCGATGGCTCAAGCGAGGTGGCGCGGCTGCTGGCGGCAACACCAGAGGGCGAGTGTAGTTTGCTGGCCAAGGAGGTGCCAGGCGACGACATCAGCCGCTACGGCGCCATCGTCATTGAAGACGGCAATTTCAAGGAGATTATCGAAAAGCCAAAACCAGAAGAAGCGCCGAGCCACTTTGCGAATATCGGTAAATACGTGCTCACCAAAGAGGTCATTCAGTCCTGTGCTGACGTGGCCATGTCGCCGCGCGGCGAGTATGAACTGACCGATGCGGTGAGTAATTATGCCAAGGCGGGTGGTATCGTCAAAGTAGTGCCAGCGGTTGGACAGCATCTTGACGGCGGTAATGTCGAGGGCTGGCTGCACGCCAATCGGGTGGTGTGCGGACAGTAGCTGCCAGCGGACTTGTGTTTTACTATCATCTTTGGTACAATACCCAGAGGTATTGATTAAATTTATAAGGAACGAAATGAAAGCAGTCGTAACAATCTCTGGCAAGCAGTATCTTGTTAGTGAAAAAGAGTCCCTCTTGGTGGATCTCCTCCCTGAAGGTACAAAAGAACTCGCCCTCGACGCGCTGATGATCGTGAATGGCGACAAGACCCAGGTCGGTACGCCAACCGTCAAAGGCGTGGTCGTCAAGGCGACTGTTCTGGAAGACGAAGTGAAGGGCGATAAGATTCGCGTTATTCGCTACAAGTCAAAAAAGCGGGTTCATAAAGAAATGGGCCATCGCCAAAAGCATAGCCGCATTCAGATTACCTCGATTAAGTAATCATAGGCTTCTCTATGACCGCTCCGTCTCTGGGGCGGTTTTTTATTTAGGCTATGATGGCAATCGGACGCCGCTCATGCTATACTGGAGAAAGCAAAAAGGGGAACTATGACGAAGATTATCGCGGTGACGAATCAAAAAGGCGGCGTTGGTAAGACGACGACCAGTGTAAATGTAGCGTATTTTTTGGCGAAAGCCGGCAAGAAGACGCTGCTGGTTGATTTTGATCCGCAGGGCAATGCCACCAGCGGCCTGGGCGTTGACAAGCAGGAGTTGGGTGCCACCATGACAGAGGTGATTATGCGCCAAATTGAGCTTAAGGATGTGGTGCGGCCGACCGAGCACAAAAACCTTTTCTTGGCGCCATCGACGCCGCACTTGGCTAATACTGAAGTGGAACTCGCGCAGGCTGAGGGTCGGTTTGTGCGGCTGCGGCAAGCGCTGGAGGGTACGGAGTACGACTATATTATTATTGATTCGCCGCCGAGCCTGAGCCTGCTGACAGTCAACGGGCTCATTGCGGCGCAGTATGTGCTGTTGCCAGTGCAGGCCGAGTTCTATGCCCTGGAGGGACTAGGGCAGTTACTAGAGACAATGAAGCTGGTGCGAAAAGGGTTAAACCCGTCACTCCAGCTACTGGGGGTGCTGCCGACGATGATGGACTCGCGTACCACGCTGTCGGGGCAGGTGCATGCCGAAATTGCCAAGCATTTTCCGAAACAGTTGTTCAAGACAACTATTCCGCGCAACATTCGCCTGGCGGAGGCGCCCAGTCATGGGTTGCCAGTCGGTGCGTATGATCGTTTTTCGAAAGGCTCGCGGGCTTATAAGGCGTTGACTAAAGAAATCATGGAGAGGGTAGAGCAATGAAAAAAGGCCTAGGGCGCGGCTTTGAGGCGCTGATTCCAACCAATCTGATTGACGAGACGTTTGATCCGACAGCGGCACAGGATGGCCAGCTGAGCCAGCTGAAACTACTGCCGCTGGCACAGCTCATGCCTGATCCTGAGCAGCCGCGGCGGGTGTTTGACGAGGAAGCGCTGGAGGAGTTGGCGGTCTCGATTAGGGAGCACGGCGTTGTCCAACCGCTGGTGGTAACGGCGCGCGGTGACGGCTATATGATCGTGGCTGGCGAGCGGCGCTGGCGAGCGGCCAAGCTGGCGGGCTTGACAGAGGTTCCGGCCTTGGTGCGCACGCTGAGTGGACAGCATCGTTTGGAGATTTCGCTGATTGAAAACTTACAGCGGCGCGACCTCAATCCACTGGAGACTGCCACGGCCTATACCAAGCTGCGTGACCAGTTTAATCTGACCCTGGAGGAAATCGGTCAGCGGGTGGGCGGCAAGTCTACCAGTGCCATCAGTAATACCATGCGGCTGCTCAAACTGCCAAAACCAGTACAAGAGTTGATTTTTAATGATCAGCTAAGCGAGGGCTTGGCGCGGCCACTGATCGGCCTGGACGACGAGGTGGCGACCGAACTGGCGGAGCGCGCAGTGCGCGAGGGTTGGAGCGTGCGGCGTATGGAGCAGATGCTGGTGTTGATGAAGCAGGCGCGGACTCGCTGTAGCGAGCGACCGGTTGAGGAGTCGCCTCATGCCGAGGCCGCCGAACGGCTGAGCAATCGCCTTAAGACCAAGATTTCGATTCAGACCAATACTCGCGGTGCCGGCAAAATCATCATTCCGTTCAAAAACGGGCTGGATTTTGAGCGCATTCAGTCGCTGCTGAATCGCTAGCTAAAAACTACGCATCGCCGTTAGCGGCCAGAGGCGTACGGCGACTGGCCCAACCACGTCAAACAGCGGGATAGTACCCATGCAATCGCGTGAATCGCACGAAAACGTCCCTTCGCGGTGATCGCCCATCACGAATAGCGTGCCTTCGGCGACGGTGGTGTCAACATCGCCAGAGGTTGGTTGTCCAGGCTCGTTGCGGTTCACCGTCGCGTCTGGATTGAACCCTTCTGGCTTATCTGCTGTATAGACGGTAACCTTGCCGTCTTTGACTGTGACGCGCTCCCCGGTGAAGGCGATGACGCGCTTAACGATGTACTCTTCCCGTCCCAAACTGGGGTTGTAGCGGGGATTTTTGAATACAATAATCTGACCCCGTTCGGGTAGATATGGTTTGTTTTGCAGCTGGGCGATAGTGACAGGCAGGCGATTGACAATTAACCGGTCTCCAGTGACCATAGTTGGCTCCATGCTAGGGCCTTGAACAGTAAAGCTGCGGAAAATGAATGAATTGATGAAAATAGTGCCGACGACAACGCCAACCACGAAAAGAATCAGCCCGAGGCTGTCTTTGAGCTTTGGATGGCGATCGAAAAATGTTGCGTCCACTCACGCTATTATAAGCGAAATAGTGGCAGCGGGCAAATGATAATGCTATAATGGATCGAAGTGAAACGACAGAAGCAACATATGGATGGATTTGTTCCCAGGCGTCCGCAGCGGTCGCTGATGCGTTCGCAATACGAATCTAAGCCGCAGAACACCCTAGGACGGCTCGGCGGGCAAGAGCTGGATGGCACCAATCAGTTGCATACTGGCGATGGTAAGCAAGCGTTGCGCCTGCACCATGCCGATCAACATGAACAGCAGCGCAGCAGTCTGAAAGAAAACATTAGTCAGTCGCTCAAGGCAATCGATGCGCAGCCAGTGGCGTCGCCGCGCCAAAAACGACGTAGCTCTCGCAAGAAGCGACGAATTGTCCGACTGATTATATTGGTGGTGGTGCTAGCAGGCTTGGCATTCGGCGGTACGCTGCTCTATAAGGCGTGGGTAGCGACCGGTAAGGTGTTCAGTGGCGGCACGTTGCTAGATCTATTTCAGATGCAGCCGCTGAAAATGGATCAGCATGGTCGGAGCAATTTGCTAATTATCGGTACGACCGATGAGGATCCGAATCGCCCGGGGGCAGCCTTGGCCGATTCTATTTTGGTACTGAGTGTCGATCAAAAGAAGCATAACGCCTATATGTTCAGTGTGCCGAGGGATCTGTACGTACAGTACGGCCGAGCGTGTAGTTCGGGCTATGCTGGTAAGATAAATGAATACTTTGCTTGTTCAGCAACTGGTCAGAGTGATGAGGCCGAGCGCCAGCGCCTTGACGCCACTCGTCAGTTCATGGGCAAGTTGTTTGGTATGGACATCCAGTATGCAGCCCATGTCAATTCCAATGTGCTGCGCGATGCCGTGAACGCAGTTGGCGGGGTGACGGTACAGGTACAAAGCGATGATCCTCGCGGCGTGTTCGATCCAAGTATTGATTGGATGTGCTATGAAAAGGGGCTGACTGCCGCCCAGCGCAAGCAGCGATGCCCGACCGGGCACTTCATCGATTTTAAGAACGGCCCGGTGGAAATGGACGGCGACAAGGCGTTGTGGTTCGCGCGAGCGCGCGGGGCATTCGGCGGCTCCTATGGTCTGGCAGGCTCAAATTTTGCTCGCGAAAAAAACCAACAGTTGGTCATCAAAGCCCTCAAAGACAAGGCAACCTCCTCTGGTACGTTGACTGATTTTGGCAAAGTAACAGGACTGATTGACGCTATGGGTAAAAATCTGCGGACGAATATTGATGCCAAGGAGGTGCGTACTATTATGGATGTTGCTTCAAAAATTGACGTGGCTCATATTCACAGCCTCAGCTTTATCGAAGAAGGGAATGTCCTGATGATAAATGGCAGCATTGGTGGCGCCAGTATTGTGCGTCCAGCGGCTGGCCTGTATGACTACTCAAAGATCCGAGCCTTTCTCAAAACAGAGCTATTCGGCAGCGCCCTAGCCAAGGAAAAAGCGCGGGTGGTGGTGCTTAACGCCGGTGCGGCTAGTGGTGCGGCGCAGCGCGAGGCTGATGAGCTGACGGAGCTTGGGTTTACTATTGTTTCGGTGGGGAATGCGCCTAAGGAGCAGGCGGGGCGCTCGACCTACCAGCTGGGGGATGATACGAAGCCTCAGGCAAAGACAGCGCTTACTGAACGGTATGGCGCTATCAGTTCAGATCGCCCGCCGCTCGGGTCGCTGCCGGCTGCTGATTTTGTCGTGGTGCTGGGGCGCTAGATTTGGTATAATGAGATGGCTATGGAGTTGTTAAAGACGGTTAAGCGCAGGACATTCTGGAGCGAGGTGGTCTATCAGGGCCTCAATATTGGCCTGGTGGCGGCCTTGTTCGTACTGTCGCAAACCATTCAGTCGCCGGTTATCGCTACGGTGCTGGTACTGCTCAGTAAATGGCGTGTTCTAGCGGTGCGACCGCGGTATTGGTGGGCGAATATTCAGGCCAATATGGTCGATGTGATTGTCGGCCTTGGCGTCGTAGCCTTGATGTATGCGCCGGGCATGACGCTGTATCCACAAGCTGGCCTAGCAGCCGCTTATGCGCTTTGGTTGGTCGTGATCAAACCTCTGTCTAAGCGTTGGCAGATGGTATTGCAGGCGGTCATTGCATTGGTAGTGGGAAGCGCGGCGCTCTTGATGGTGTCATACGAATGGCCAGTGCTGTCCGTGGCAGCTGGTATGTTTATCATCGGCTACAGCGTGGCGCGGCATTTTTTGTATAGCCACGATGATGAACACATGGTGCAGCTTAGTCTCATTTGGGGAGTGATTTACGCCGAGATGGGGTGGCTGGCGCATTTTTGGACTTTCAGTTATGGGTTGCCTGGCGCGCTGGCGACAGCCTTACGACTGCCGCAGATGACGATCATCCTACTGCTGCTGTCGTTTGTCGGTGAGCGCATCTACACTTCGTGGCGCAAACACGGCGAAGTGCAGACGGCTGAAATGTTTGCGCCAGTGCTCTTTGCATTCGGGCTGATAGCGGCAATGTTGATAGTATTTAATTCGGTGGTGATCTAATGGACGGCACAGTACCATCCAGACGGCGCCTGGGTTGGCAGATTGTACTGGCGATTGGTTTTTTGTGGCTGACGGTCGGTGCTGGTGCGCTGGGCGCATGGCTAGTAACGGCGCAGCGGCCGGCGGGGACAGCGGCTGATACGACTTCATCGCAGCGATTGCCAGACCGTCCGCTATCCGATGTTGCAGAAGTTGCGCAGCGGGTTTCGCCGAGTGTAGTCTCGATCATTGTCGAGCAGTCCAATCCGCAGTCAGCCCGTCAGCAGGCCGGAGCTGGCACGGGGATGATTATCAGCGCTGATGGCTACATTTTAACCAATAAACATGTGGTGAACGGCGCTCGGGCAATCACCATCATCACTAGCGCAGGCGAGCGCTTTAGCGACGTGCGCTTGGTGGGGGTTGACCCGCTCAATGACGTGGCATTCGTCAAAATCAATGGCGCTCAAGGTCTGCCGGCGGTGCAGCTGGGCGATTCTGGCTCGGTGGCAGTAGGGCAGCGCGTGGTGGCAATCGGTAATTCCCTTGGGCAATATCAGAATACTGTCACCAGTGGTGTTATCTCTGGCAAGGGGCGGCCGATCAGTGCCGCGCTGGATGATAAGGGCTTTGAAGTGGAACATCTGACCGATCTTTTGCAGACCGATGCGGCGATCAATCCTGGCAATTCTGGCGGCCCTCTGATTGATATGCAAGGGCGGGTGATCGGCATCAATACTGCTATCGTTTCGGATGCGCAGAGCATTGGCTTTGCTATCCCGATCAACGCGACCAAGGGAATGGTACGCGGCGTACTGGCCGACGGCACGGTCAAAAAGGCCTTTGTCGGGGTGCGCTATGTGGCAATTACGCCAGAAATTCGCGCACAACATCAATTACGCAGCAGTGCTCGCGGCGCCTTTGTCGGCGGCCAGCGTGGCAATCCAGTGCAGCCAGGCGGCCCCGCAGACAAGGCCGGCCTCAAGCAGGGCGATATTATCACCAAGATCAATCAAAAAATTGTCGGCGAGCACGGCGGTTTGGGTAGTCTGATAGCTGAATTTTTGCCAGGCGAGACGATTCGGCTGACTGTTCTCAGAGGCGACAAAGAACACGAGGTGTCGCTAACCTTGGGTAGCTATCGGTCGTAGCGCCACAATCAGCCCTCGGGTGGTGACGTGCGCCAGGCCCTGGCGGGCGGCATGGGTAATCAGTGTGCTGTGCTGGCGCTGGTCAGCTTCTAGTAGGAGATAGCCGTCTGAAGTCAGGTGGCGTGGAGTCTGCTCCAGCAGCTTCTTGATAAGCGCCAGACCGTGGTCGGAAGCATAGAGCGCCTGTTCAGGCTCGTGCTGTAGTTCGGGCGACTGCTGCCAACTGCGATCGACATAGGGCAGATTGGCTAACATATAATCCAGCGGCTCCAATTGGCCGCTGAGCAGCGACTGAGTTTGCAGAGTAACCTCGGCGCCCAGCGTGTCGGCGTTTTTGGCTGCCACTGCCAGCGCCCGGTTGCTGGTATCAGACAGTACCACGCGCAGCAGCGGCCGCTCTAACTTGGCGGTGATGCCCAAACAGCCCGAGCCAGTGCCGACATCCAGTAGTGTTTTCGGGGTGACATCGCTGCCGCTGAGTTCCAGGAGCAGCTCAATCATCGCCTCCGACTCGGGGCGGGGAATCAGCACCTGCGGCGTCACGCTAAAACGCCGGCCGTAGAACTCCTTATAGCCTAGAATATACGCCAGCGGCACGCGATCCAGCCGCAGATCCAGCCGTGCTTCGGCGATGTCATGGCGACGGGGGTCAATCGGCTCGTCCAGATGAGCGTGGAGGTAGGTGCGGGGCCGGCGCAGCGTTTCAGCTAGTAGTAGCTCGGCATCTAGCCGCGCCGACGTGATCCCGATGGCCTTCAGCCGTTTGGTTGCTTGCATCAGCCAGGCGGAAATGTTCATGTTGTTAATTATACGACAAACTTAGGGGTGAGTAAAGTGACGGTGCTTGCAAAAAGCTGGAAAAGTTGTGATTGTACTGAAATCGGAGCCCGCGGTTCGGAGGTGCGCTATCTCTCCGCATTCTTCGCCTTCAGCTCCCGCTCAAAGCGCTGCAGGTGCTCGATAATATCGTCGATATCCCCGTCCATCGCGGCGGGGATGTTGCTGCGGCTGTAGTGGATGCGGTGGTCGGTAATGCGATCTTGCGGAAAATTGTAAGTGCGGATTTTTTCTGAGCGATCACCAGTGCCGACCAGCGAGCGGCGCTCGGCGGT
This sequence comes from Candidatus Saccharimonadota bacterium, assembly GCA_030528625.1. Taxonomy (GTDB): domain Bacteria; phylum Patescibacteriota; class Saccharimonadia; order Saccharimonadales; family Saccharimonadaceae; genus Nanosynbacter. The sequence goes on along the minus strand of JAUMYN010000001.1, from coordinate 508,000 downwards.
CAATTTGGCATTTTCCTCGTCAATTTTCATCTGAAGCAGGCGCGAACGCAGTACGCTCATGGCCTTTTCGCGGTTCTTGATCTGCGATTTCTCGTCTTGATTGGTTACTACTAGGCCAGTCGGCAGGTGAGTGATCCGTACCGCCGAATCAGTGGTGTTGACCGATTGGCCGCCGTGCCCGCCCGAGCGGAACACGTCGACGCGCAGATCGTTGGCGTGAATGTCAATGTCGGCTTCTTCAGCCTCTGGCAGCACCGCCACGGTGACGGTACTGGTGTGAATCCGCCCCTGGCTTTCGGTGGTCGGCACGCGTTGCACCCGGTGGACGCCGCCTTCAAACTTCAGCTGGGCATACGGCGCATCGCCCTTGACACTAAAAATTACCTCTTTGTAGCCGCCCGAATCATTAGCCGACTCGTTGATCAACTCGGTGCGGTAGCCGTGCGCCTCGCACCAACGCAGATACATGCGGTACAGTTCCGCCGCAAACAGGCTGGCTTCATCGCCGCCCGCCCCAGCGCGGATTTCCATGATGATGTTTTTCTCGTCATTCGGGTCTTTGGGTGTCAGTAAGATGAATAATTCCTCCTCGAGCGCCGCCAGCCGCTCCTCGGTCTCGGTCATTTCCGCCTTGGCTAGCTCCGCCAATTCATCGCCGCCCGCCGCTAGCTCACGCGCTTCAGCTAGGTGTTGCTCCAGGGTCTGGCGCTCTGTTGCTTTAGCAATAAGCGTTTCCAGTTCAGTAAAGCGCTTATTTTTGGTCATAAAATCAGGCGCATTATACGCATCAGGGCGCGCCAAAAACGCCTCCAGCTCAGCGTGCTCAGCCCTCAGGGCGGTGATGTCGAGAGAGATTTTGGTCATACTCTTTAAGTATACCACAAGTAAGGAAATAATTTATTTGACATATATAGAAAAATGGTGTATAATCAAGACCACTATGGATAAAGGTATACAACCAAGTATTTTTAGCAGGTATAATATCGACGGGTTGGCGAGTGGGGCGTATCTTCGCCAGGAGTCTCGCGAGCTAACAGGGGGGGCGTTAGAGGCGCTGTCAGACCCAGATAGCACGCAAGTACTATATGCACTCACCCCTAACCAGCTGCCTGGCGAGCTGCCCGCATTGGCGAAAGCACTGTCCTCTGGCGGGCTCATTCCTCGGACCGGAGGTGCGGGCGCTCCCACCTCGTATCATTATTGCTTTGAGTTTCAGTTCTTTCGGCCGCACGACACGGTGGGTATCGATGACCTTCCTGGTTTCGAGGCAACCACCTCGCTCATCGCGCTGCCTCTTCAGGATGAAAAGACCGTCGTGTTATTTAGGATGGATATGAATTTGGTAGGAGAGGATAGCGCCCCGCTGGGCGTGGATGACTTATCGCCAACCGACAACTGCGTATGCGGCGGCGTTATAGACGGACGAACACGGCAGGTACGGTTTTTCCGGTTTGCAAAGGTTGCTGGCGATAAGGTTGAGCAAGAGCTGCGCCGCAGAGACTCGACAGAGGAGAGTGGTGAGGTCGTTGATGCGCGCGTTGTGAGGCCGGGCGAGGAGAGTATAACTTTTGATTATTTTTCACCCAGCTCCCCTGAGTACAGTGAATTATTGCTAGAACTACGGAAGTTTATCGCATCGCGCCAGCCAGAAGAGGAATCTGAAGCGGTTGCCGGTGATTGACTTTCTTATACAATTTATATACAATCTAAGGCATGAGTTCACAAACATTTAATATCTCGTTTCCGCGCGAGTTAGTTGAGCAGATCGATACGATCGCCAGGCGTCAGTTCGGCAGCCGGAGTGATTTTCTACGCCAAGCAGCGCTTGACTATATTCGGCGGGAGCGACTGTGGGAGTATGTGTTAGATGAGGGGAAGCGCATCGGGGCGGATGCTGAGCAGCTCTCAGAGGAAGCAGTGGCTCAGCTGGTTGTGCAGCGGCGACGAGCCGCACGGCGAGTGGCGAGACCAGCCAGTTGTGCTGGACAGTAATGTCTGGCTGAGCGGATTGCTATTTGGCGGGCAGGCTGAATGGGCATTGCGGCTGGCCCGTGCGCATGCTCGGCTTATTAGCACGGACGCGATTACCCATGAGGTGATCTGGCATATTAAGCGCCTGGCGCCAAAAACACCGCGAAAGTTTCTAGTGGCGCTAGAGCATGGCCTAAACGAACTTGCTTTGCCGGTGAATGATGATCGCGCGGTAGTGGTGCGCGATGTTAAAGATGAGCCGATTGTCCGCCTGGCGCTGCAATATGGTGCGATCATCGTGACGGGCGATCAGGATATTCTGACTTGTCCTGATGCTACAGCGGTGACGATTGCCGAATTTGTAGAGTTGTTTGCGAGCGAAAAGGGTGCTTAAATAGTGCCATGAAGTATGCATCGTGGCGCGAATTTGTCGAAGCAGAAGCCGAGCAGCCCTATTTTCGTCAACTCATGCACCGGGTTGATGCTGAGCGAGGGCAGTACGATGTCTATCCGCCGCGCCCTGATATGTTTTCGTGTTTTCGGTATTGTCCGCTGGACGCGGTAAAGGTGGTCATTATCGGCCAAGACCCGTATCACGGGCCGGGGCAGGCGCATGGGATGAGTTTTTCGGTGCGGCCCGGCGTAAAGTTGCCGCCAAGTTTGCAAAATATTTTTAAGGAATTACACGATGACATCGGTGTCGAGGCGCCGACTAGCGGCTTTTTGGAACCATGGGCGAGCCGGGGCGTGCTGCTGATGAACACCGCCTGGAGCGTGCGGCGCGGGCAGGCGGGCAGCCATGCCGACTATGGCTGGGCGGAGTTTTCGGAGCATGTGCTGCAGCTGCTGAATGACTACGAGCAGCCCCTGGTGTTTATTCTCTGGGGTGCTCACGCCCAAAAAGTCGGGCAGGTCATTACCAACCCGTGTCATCTGAAAATCGCCAGCGCCCATCCGTCGCCGTTTTCGGCAAATCGCGGCTTTTTTGGCAGTAAACCGTTTTCACGCGCTAATACTTTTTTGGCGGAACACGGGCGCGGAGCGGTTGACTGGCGGTTGGGTTAGGTTGCGCTATTGACAAAGTAAATTTTATAGTGTATAATGGATTCCACTATAAATCACAACAAACTTCCTTCAAAAGAATCTGAATCACCACTACAGATAGCGGAAAAGTTATGGGGTATGGTCTCGTCTGATAAGTATTCACCTAAGCCAATAGAAGAACTGCGGCACCCTGATTTAGCTGGTAGGGTGATTGTCGAGAGTTATGGACTCTCTTCTGATGACCTATCTGGTATTAGAATGCTTGATGGGCTAAGAAGTCCTTTTATGCAGGAGGCGCCAGATGGGACGCGTCGAATTGGCTGGTGTCATTTGCATATTGGCGGTCCGATGAATAACCCAAATAAGTATATTGATTTTGCAACTCTGACCTACGACCCTAACAACCCAGAAGACGGCACTTTACGCCTCCGGACTATAATGCAGGGCAACGGTGAAAAGGGCAATGAAGACTACGATACGATTCATCAATATAGCCTCACCGGGGACCATGAAGGGTATGTTAAAGCGTTGCGGCGCCTAGAGCATTGGATTGAAGCTCCTTTAATCATGAGCAAGAGGAGGAGCGAAGGCGGCAGGAAGCGGCCTCAATAAAACGGGGTTATGGGAATGCTATTGCTGACTGGATACTGAGAAAGCTTGGCGTCCGCTAGCTTGGTATCTGGTAGAAATAATAATCATTACTAAAAACCGCCGGGGTATTACGGCGGTTTTTCAGAATAGGAGACTAGGCGGCTTTCTTTGTGGGTTTTTTCTTCGGTTCGGTCTTTGGCTCGGCCTTGGCAACCTTCTTGGCATTCGCCTTCTTAGCTTTATTGGCCAGAGCGGCGCGCCGCGCCTCGGCAGCTGCTTGGCGAGCCTTAAAGCGATCAACGCGGCCTTCGGTGTCGATGATCTTTTCCTCACCAGTAAAGTACGGGTGAGAAGCTGATGAGATGTGGACTTTAATCAATGGGTAGGTGTTGCCGTCTTCCCAAACGATCGTATCATCCGACTGCGCTGTTGACTGCGTCAAGAACGCAAAGCCCGCTTGATCGTCGCTAAATACGACCGGGCGATAGTTCTGTGGGTGAATACTGCTTTTCATAACCGTTCAATTGTACACAATTTACGGACGATTGTAAAGGGTTGCTGGAGAGGACAAAATTTGCTATAATAGTCAAGTAACTAATTTTAACGACACAATCTGTTCGCGCTCCTAGATTGGCGGGCAGATGAGGCAAAAGGAGAAAGCGATGTCTGTAACGGTAGACATTAAGGCTTTGCTGGAGGCCGGTGTTCATTTTGGACACAAGACCAGCCGGTGGCACCCAAAGATGGCGCCATATATTCACTCTAAAAGGCAGGATAGCCACATCATCGACTTGGTGAAGACTGTCGAGGCGCTGGATAAGGCGCTGCCAGAGCTGACCAAGATCGCAGCCAGTGGCCGCAAGGTGCTGTTTGTCGGCACGAAGAAGCAAGCCAAGGACGCGGTGCGCCAGGCAGCAGAAAAGATCAGCCAGCCATATGTGGTTGAACGCTGGATTGGCGGCATGCTGACCAACGCCGCAACAGTGACGCAGCAGATCAAGAAGCTGAAGAACTTGGAAAAGCGGATGGCGTCAGGCGACCTGGAAAAGCGCTACAACAAGCTGGAGGTGCAGCGCTTCCAAGAGGAAATTGACAGTCTCAATCTGAAATACGGCGGCATCAAGGATTTGATGGGTAAGCCAGGCGCGATTGTGGTGGTTGACGCGCTGACCGATGCTAACGCGGTGCGCGAGGCGCAGACACTAGGCATTCCGGTATTTGCCGTGGTTGATACTAATGTCAATCCAACAGGCATTGACTATGTGATTCCAGGCAATGACGATGCGATCAAGGGCATCCAGCTGCTGCTGGATTATTTGACTGCGGCAGTGGCCGAGGGCGCCGGCAGTGTGAAGGCTGAAGAAAAACCAGTGAAAAAAGAGGAGAAATAGGATGGGCGTTTCAGTTGATGATATTAAAAAGCTGCGTGAACTGACCGGTGTTGGTCTGACTGATGCCAAGCAGGCACTGGTGGAGGCTGAGGGTGACTTTGATAAGGCGCTGGAGGCAATGCGCAAGAAGGGTCTGACCAAGGCTGAGAAGAAGGGCGACCGCGAAGCGCGCGAAGGGTTGATTGAAAGCTATGTGCACTCTGGCCGCATCGGCGTGATCGTTGAGGTGAACTGCGAAACTGATTTTGTGGCGCGGCTGGATGATTTTAAGACGCTGGCGCATGAAGTGGCTATGCAGATCGCTGCGATGAGCCCGAAATACGTGTCTGAAGCAGATATTCCGGCCGAGGAGTTGGATCGCGTGAAGGCTGAGCTGCTGGCGTCAGACGCGCTGAAGAATAAGCCGGCCGACATGCAGGAAAAAATCGTCGAAGGCCAGCTGAAAAAGCACTTTGCTGAGCAGGTGCTGCTTGCTCAGGCGTATATTTTGGATGATGCTAAGACAGTTGAACAGCATATCAAAGAAGCTATCGCGAAGTTAGGCGAAAACATCGTGGTGCGCCAGTTCCGCCGCATTGAGCTGGGTGTGAGCGAGTAGAGCGCGCAGTTGAATATGCAGTATCAGCCGTAGTGATGCGGCTGATATTATTTTGCTGAGCTATTTATTTGACAATACTTTCGTATGTGTGTATAATATAGATTATCTAGTAATCATGAAAGGTTGAAGAGGCATGGAAAATATGGAAGGAAGTAATGGGCAAATCGGGGGGGGTGGGGTGGGTGATACTAATCCGCTAGATTTCGATCAAGCAAAGCTGGGCAGCCCAGACTTTGCTAATCCGTACGCTGCTGATAATCACGATATATCACCATATTGCAGCAACAAGGGGCCCAGTAATGTCGAAACAGTACAGGATTTCGACGCCCTTGGTATAGGCGCGTCAGATGCGTATATCACAGATTATTAGCCGAGATAATTGAGTAATCATTCTTTTGCGGCGTCTATTAAGTATCCACAGAGCCTAGGCGGCTGTGAGAGTGTTGTAGTGGACGCGAGAGCCCTAGATATGCGGCGGCATTTTGCATAAGCGTATTGACAAAATAGCAAATCTGTGCTAGCATAATAACAGATTAAAGTAACGGACATAAAAAGGAAAACTATGAGTAGTAATATGAACACAGCTCCTGTATCGCCGAACGAAAATGTCGGTGAAGCCTCTGGGTCTGCTGGCGGATGGAGCCAGCTAGAGAGCGGCCTTATTGTCCCCAGCCGTCTGGCGCAAGAAGTTGGCGGCATGACTCGTGAGAAGCGTATTGCTGACGGCCAGGAAAGGGTTGACGCACTGAAGAGTCGGGCTAGGGATGGCCTGGGCAAGATAATGCAGGGTTTGAAAGACCACTTCTATATCAGCGTAAGCCGGGGCGCTGAGCTGTCGGGCCAGCTTGCGGAAAAAGGTGCCGAGGCAAAAGAGGCGGCTGGCAATGCGTGGGCTGCCGCAAAGGCAAAAACTTCAGAGTTATTTAATAAGGGTCGCGATTTTATTGCGCAGCAGGCAGAAAATGCGCGTGGGCGCAAGGCCGCACGGCTGGCAAAGCGTCAGGAACGAATAGCTGAATTAGATAGCCGCCAAGCCGAGCGCACCGACAGAGAACAAGCCCGTCAGTATATGAAGGAGCTTCGCGCGGGACAGGACATTGCTGCGGAGGCGGCCGATAGGCAGGCTGGGAAGTTGGTTGAGCGGGCTCAAGAAGTAGTAGCTGAGGCAGGCCGCAAGCTTAATGAGACCAATAAACAGCTGGCTGAAGCTGCGCGAGAGGAACATGAAGCGCGCGCTGAGGCAGAGGGGGCCGCACGGGCAGCTGAAGAGGCTATGGCTAGGGCGGATCAAAACCCAGAAGATGAGGAATTGCGACTTATTGCCGAGGAGAAAGCTGGGCTGAGCACGGCGGCGAATGCTAAGTTGAAGCGCGTATCGCTGAGGGTTCAGAATCTGGAGGCTGCGGCTAGTCGGCTTGCAGCAAAGGCTGAGCGCACTGCAAAGACCGCAGAAAGCGCCCAGGAGCGTATAGAATCTCGTCGTCAGCAGGCCGAAACGCGCAAGGCTGAGCGTGCTGCGGCGCGTCGAGAAGCGCGCGGCGACAAATGGGAATCGGCGAAAGATAGGATTATGCGGATTGCAAATAATGATCCTAACTGGCTGAAGCGGTTTGGCGCAAAGGCAGCTATAGCTTCTGGTAAGCTTGCGCGGAAAGTCGTCGATGGTCTCGTTTCGGCGGGCCGCGGTTTTGCAGAGGGGTGGCGAGAGGCAGCCGCTCAAAAGGCGCCGCAGGCGGTTCCAGTGAAAGTCCAGAACTAGCAAGCAGTAATTTGACTATACAACATAGAAAGGCTATCATATCATTATGAACAATGACAACAATACACAAATAAACCTTCAAGCAGCAATTGTCACTAAGCAGCAGCTGAATTCGGTGGGTATTCAGCTACCAGACGATCAGATGCAGGCGCTGATTCAGCACGTGGAAGAGACGGTGAATGAGCGGATTAGCGAAGAGATTATTGATTCGCTAGATGACGCGCAGCTCGAGGAGCTGGTGGCACTACAGAATGGCGATGCGCCGGCAGAGCAAATTGACGCATGGATTCGCGAGCGTGTGCCGGAGTATGATGAAATCATTGAAGATAATGTGACTATCGTAATCGGAGAATTGGTCGAAAATTCTGACGCCATTCAAACGCAGTAGTAGTGTATACAAGAAAGCCGCCTCCTCGCCGCGAGGGCGGTTTTTATGTAGTCGCGATCACCACGCAATCATCCTTTTGGTGCCGTGCGTCGGTGGTGGTGACGATGAATTGATGGTCTCTGATGGTTTCCTGAAGTAGTTGCTCTCGTGTGGCGTCCAGTTCGGAAAAAACATCGTCCATCAAAATCAGCGGCCGGCTTTTGGCCTGTTCGGTTTGTAATTCCAGTTCGAGCAGTTTGAATGCCAGCATAATGGTGCGCAGTTCGCCGCGCGAGGCGACTTTGCTGGCGGGGCGGGTATGGAGAGAGATCAGAAAATCCTCGCGGTGCGGGCCGGCCGAGGTGTGTCCAGTGGCGATTTCGTATTCTCGGGCGCGTGCCAGGCGATCAAGCAGCGACTGTTCATAGCTTTCCAGCGGCACCGACGGGAGGTATTCGACAGCGAAAGCGGTCGATTGGCCGGCGAGCGAGGCATAAAGTCCACCCAGACGGGCCTCGTGCTGGTATAAAAAGTGAGCGCGAGCGGCCGCTACGGCAGCAGCGGCCTGTACGCATTTGATATCCCACGCAAACAAATGATCGCGCCAACTGTTAGTGTCGGCATGGCGCTTGAGCAGTTCATTGCGCTGTAATAGGGTTCGCTGAAAGGCGCGCAGCTGTGTATCGTACGTAGCATCCAGCCGTGACAGCAGCCCATCGATAAATTCGCGGCGACGTTGCGGCGACGAGGTAATGAGCCGCAGTTCATTGGGCTCAAATAGCACCACTGGCAGGCGCTGCCGTCGGCTCAGTAGCTTGCTGCGAGCATCGTCAATCGTAAACTCTTTAGAGGTAATGCCGCTTGCCGCCTGCAATAGCTGTACACGGCGCGTATGGTCGCTGGCGTCAAGATGGACGACAGTGTGGGTCGTCTGGTGACGCATGCAGTCGCTCAGCGAGCCGCGAAAACTGGCGCCGCGCAGCCCCACGTAAATCGCCTCCAGCAGGTTGGTTTTACCGGTACCGTTCGGCCCGACAATGACCGTACCGTTCGGCCCGAGTTCGGTCTCGAACAACTCGTAGGAGCGAAAATTATACAGTTTTATCCTCGAAATCACTGCTCATATTGTAGCATGTTGGCTGGCGCGATAGGGAGAGGCTTGCTATAATGGGACAGAACTAATTGGAGGAACTATGTTTGATACAAAACCCTATGAAGATAAAATGGCGCAGGCGTTCGGGCATTTTGAGGATGAGCTGAAAAAGGTGCGGACTGGTCGGGCCCACGCTGGTATGTTGGAGGGCGTGATGGTCGAGGCTTACGGCGCCAAGATGCCACTCAACCAGGTGGCGAATGTGACAGCGCCAGAGGCGCAAATGCTGCTGGTGACACCATTTGACCCAAGCAATATTACGGCTATCACCGCTGCGATTCGCGACAATCAGGCGCTGGGTTTTAATCCGTCAGATGATGGTCGGGTGGTACGGGTGCCAGTGCCGGCACTCACCGAAGAGCGGCGCCATCAGCTGGTCAAGCAGGTGAGCGAAAAGGTGGAAGACGCGCGTATCGCCATGCGTACCATTCGCCAGGATGCACTGAAGGACGCCAAGCGCATGAAGGACGCCAAGGAGCTGAGCGAAGACGACCTGAAGCGGGTAGAGAAGGAGATTGACAATCTGATGAGCAAGATCCAGGCGCAAATTGACGAGGCATTTAAGGCTAAAGAAAAGGACGTGCTGACAGTCTGATGAACTTATCGGGCGATGCAGTGATAGGGCGCATCAAAGCGCTGGGGTTGCCTCAGGGGAGTTTTGTCGTCATCGGGAGCGGGATTTTGGCGGCGCTAGGCATTCGCCAGACCAGTGATATTGATCTGGCGGCGGACGGCGCAACTTACGAAATGCTGGCGGCAGAGTCGCGTGAGTGGACGGAGGAAGATACTGGGCATGGCCTGCGCCTGATGAGCAGCGATGGAGTGATTGAAGTGTGGCGGGACTGGAATCCTGCGCCAAGCGGCGATTGGTCTGTCGAGGAGCTATTGCGTGATGCAGTGGTGATTGACGGGGTGGCATTTGTGTCGTTAGAGAGGGTTCGGCGTTGGAAACTGTGGCGCGGCCGCGAAAAAGATCTGCGGGACGTCGCGCTGATTGATGCATATCGAAAGGAGTCAGAAGCAAAAGGATGAGCGAGTCAAAAGATATCCCACAACATATTGGATTTATTGTTGACGGTAATCGCCGCTGGGCGAAGGAACACGGACTGCCGGTATACGAGGGTCATCTGGCGGGTTATAATAGCCTGAAAGATGTGCTGCTTGAGACTCTGCGGCGCGGTGTTAAATACGCCAGCGCCTATGTGTTCAGTACCGAAAACTGGAAGCGGTCGCAGGAGGAGGTGGGGCATTTGATGGGCCTGTTGCTAAAAGTGCTCGAGTCGGATGTGCCGATTTTTCTGGAGCATAATGTGCGGCTGCGAGTGATTGGGTCGCGCGACGGGTTGTCTGATGCTGTTATCGGGGCTATTGAGCGAGCAGAGGAAAAGACCAAGGGTCTAACTGGCGGCGATTTGTTGCTTTGCCTCAATTACGGCGGTCACTTGGAGATCGCCGATGCGGTTAAAAAAATTGTTCAGTCTGGTGTGGCAGCTGATGCGGTAACGCCAGAGCTGATTGCCGAGCAACTTTATGCACCAGATGTGCCGCCGTGTGATTTGATCGTTCGCACCAGCGGCGAACAGCGTCTGAGTAACTTTATGTTGTGGCGAGCGGCGTACAGTGAATTGTTGTTTCTGGATAAAAAGTGGCCAGATATGATCGTTGATGATGTGACGATGATCATCGATGAGTATGCGCGGCGCCACCGGAGGTTTGGAGAGTAAATGGTAGTACTGGGAATTATTGTTGGATTGGTGGTACTTGTGGTGCTAGTGGCGCTGCATGAGCTTGGTCACGCTATCGTGGCGCGGCGCAATGGCGTTGATGTCGAGGAGTTTGGTATCGGTTTTCCGCCGCGGGCCAAGGCGTGGCGGCCGCAGCAAAGCTTTTTGGGCGAAAAGGTGCAGTTTAGTCTCAACTGGCTGCCGCTAGGGGGGTTTGTGCGGCTCAAGGGCGAACATGATGCGGCGACTGGCCCAAGGACGTATGGTGCGGCGAGCTACTGGGCTAAGACGCGTATTTTGTTGGCTGGCGTGGCGATGAACTGGCTAGTGGCGGCGCTGCTCTTTAGCGTTCTCGCGGTGGTTGGGTTGCCGAAACTGGTGCCGCAGCAGGCGGTGTTGCCCTTTGATGCTACGGTGGAGCGCTCACCGGTAACAGTGGTTGACGTGGTGCAGGACTCGCCAGCAGCGCAGGCGGCTTTGCAGCGGGGCGATCAGATCATACGGGTCGGCGAACATACTGTCGCCACGACGACGGACCTGTCGGCGGCAACTGCGGCGCAGGCTGGGCAAACGGTGGCGGTGTCGCTGGTGCGCGATGGCCGACAGCTGACGACTCAAGTGGCGTTGCGGCCGCAAGACGGTGCGACAAACGGCGGCTACCTAGGGGTAACCAGTGGCCAGTCGGAGAAAATCCGCAGCACCTGGTCGGCGCCTTTGGTTGGCCTAGTAACCACTGCGCAGCTGACTATCGAGACGGTCAAGGGTATTGGCGATATTATCGCCAAGGCGGTTGGCGGGCTCATCGGGCAGTTCGCTACTTCGGAAGCGGATCGCCAGACAGCAGCGCGTGATTTGGCGGCAGCTGGTAGTAGCGTGGCTGGCCCAGTTGGTATCTTGGGGACTTTATTCCCGATGGTCGTCAGTTCGGGCCCATGGTCGGTGCTGCTGCTGGCGGCAATTATTTCGCTGACCTTGGCAGTGATGAACTTGCTGCCGATCCCGGCGCTGGATGGGGGGCGCTGGTTGGTGATGACGCTGTTTCGCCTGAGCAAGCGGCCGCTCACCAAAGAGCGCGAAGAGACCATTCAGGCGACTGGCTTTTTACTAATACTTCTCTTAACAGTGGTGGTAACGTGGAATGACATCAGTAAATTCTTCTCCTAAAAAAGCGCGTTCGGCATGGCTATTGGTAGCGTTGCCGGCGTGGGTGTACGGCACCTTGCTTGCGGTGCAGTTGGCGCTCGGCGTGGCGGTGGGGCTGCTAGCAAGCGTATTATTACTGGGCGAGCAGTCGCTGCTGGCGGCGCATCCAGTGCTGTTCGGTGCACTTTTTGCGCTCGCAACCTATGGCGTGACCATCGCGCTGGTCATCTGGCTGCCGCGGCGGCTGTGGGGGCAGACAACCACTCGTCAGGAGCTGGGTATCAGCGATCGGCCAACTTGGCTGGATGTACTGTTGACACCGGTAGGAACGGTGCTGTATTTTGGAGCGACTGTTCTGACGGTATCGATTGTCCATGCATTGCTGCCGATTGATATACAACAGCCGCAGCAGTTGCCGTTTTCGCAGGAGATGCTGACTGGCACCTGGCAATATATTCTGGCCTTTCTGACTATGGTGGTGTTGGCGCCGTTAGGCGAGGAAGTGCTGTTTCGAGGATATCTATACGGCAAGCTGCGAGCGCGGTTTCGACTACTGCCGACTATCATAGCCACAAGCCTAACTTTTGGGCTGGCTCATCTGTGGGTGGGCGGATCACTGGCTAATTTGCAGTGGCTGGTGGCGATCGATACGGCGATGCTGAGCGTATTTTTGTGTTTGGCTCGAGAAAAAACTGGCGCTATTTGGACGAGTGTTGGCATGCATATGCTCAAGAACGGCCTAGCGTTTTGTCTGCTTTTTGTATATCCTATAATGATACAGTAAGGACGCGTGAGCTGGTAAGGAAGAGGAGGAAATAGCGATGCGCATGAGTCAACTATGGACAAAAACGCTCAAAGAAGTACCTGGTGACGAGGTGGCTAAGAATGCTCAGCTCTTGATACGGGCCGGCTATGTATACAAGGAAATGGCTGGAGCCTATGCCTATTTGCCGCTGGGACTTGCGGTGCTGGAGAATATCAAGGCCATCGTTCGCGAAGAGATGAATGCTATTGGCAGCACCGAGCTGGTGATGACCACCTTGCAGCGCAAGGAACTATGGGAATCCAGCGGCCGCTGGGATGATGCGGCGGTTGATGTGTGGTTCAAATCGGCGTTGCAGGACGGTACACCTATTGGGTTTGGTTGGACGCACGAAGAGCCGATTATTGATATGATGCGGCATTTCCTCAAAAGCTACAAAGACGCGCCGATCAGCCTGTATCAGTTCCAGACCAAGTTGCGTAACGAGCTGCGGGCCAAGTCTGGCATCATGCGCGGGCGGGAATTTATTATGAAAGATATGTATTCGTTCCATGCATCAGCGGATGATTTGGCGCAGTACTATGAGCAGGTGATTGCGGCCTATCGGCGCACCTATGATCGGCTGGGGATCGGCGAGGACACTTATATGACCTTTGCGAGCGGCGGTTCGTTTACGGCGTTCAGCCACGAGTTCCAGACAATTTGTGATGCTGGCGAGGATGTGATTTATCTGCATCGCGAGAAGCAGCTAGCAATTAACGAAGAAGTGATTGATGAGGCGGTACAGGAACTGGGCGTGGCCCGCGAAGAGCTGGAAAAAGTCAAGACCGCCGAGGTGGGCAATATCTTTAATTTTGGCGCGCAAAAAACTGACGATATGGGGCTGTATCTGACCGGGCCAGACGGTAAGCAGGCGTCGATTTATCTGGGGTCGTACGGCATCGGGATCACCCGCGTCATGGGGGTGATCGTTGAGAAGTTCGCTGATGATAGGGGCCTGGTGTGGCCCGAAGCCATCGCGCCGTTTGCAGTGCAGTTGGTGGCGATTGGCGATGCTGGGCGGACGCAGGCCGAGACGCTGTATCGGCAGCTGATTGAGCGAGGCGTGGCGGTGCTGTATGATGATCGCGAAGTGCGGCCGGGCGTGAAGTTTGCTGACGCCGAACTGATGGGGATGCCGTATCGCCTCACGGTGTCGGATCGCTTGCAGGCAACGGGGCAGGTGGAGCTAACTGGGCGGCGCGACGGCGAGACTCGGCTATTGACAGCCGAGGAGGCGCTTGCTATACTCGGGTAGCTTAGCGGGAATTATTGTAAAAAACACTATATGTAGCGTGTGTTTTTCGTTGGTAACGCTAGATGTAAGGAGTAGAGAATGAATAAGACATATCAGATTACACAGTCAGGCAAAGAAGAGCTCGAAGCGGAGTTGCTTCGCCTCAAGAGCCAGCGGGGCGAGATTGCCGACAAGATCGCTGAGGCGCGCGGCTTTGGCGATCTAAGCGAAAACGCCGAATATGATGCAGCGCGCGAGGAACAAGGGCTGCTTGAAACGCGGATTGCCGAAATTGAGGAAATCTTGCAGTATGCGTCGATTATCCAAAGTTCGGGCACCTCGGTGGTTGAGCTGGGTAGCACGGTGGAGCTGCGAAGCGACGCCAAAACCGTGGTCTATACGGTAGTAGGGCCAGTGGAGGCAAATCCGCTAGAGGGCAAGATTTCGAATGAATCGCCAATCGGTCAAGCGCTGCTTGGCAAGGCCGTCGGTGATGAGGTGGTGATTTCGACGCCGAAAGTAACAACGACTTACGTGGTGAGTGCTATATCATAATGAACGAGCTACCTCCAGAGATAAAAGGCAGGATCAACGCTGCCGACTTTTCGGGAGAGGGCTAATAAGCGTCACCAGCAGCCGTTATTTCCCAAGGTGTTGACTGAGACGAAGGAAGGTTGGCGGCCATGTGCGCAGGTTGTGGGTACCGTTGGTAAAACGGCACTAGTACTAACAGAACTCCGTGCTGGGACTGAAACACCAGTCTCTGGGACATATCAGATAGTAACAGCCGAGACTGATGGTATTCATGGGGACATATCTTATACGCTGGAACAGGCGCCAGAGGGTGATACGGTTGAGTGACGAGGTGGCCTTTGTTATAATTGACCGCATATGGCCACACTACACGACTACCGAAATGAACGATTACGAAAACTGACCGCGCTTAAAGAGCTAGGTATTGATCCGTTTCCAGCGCGGGCTGAGCGGACGCATACCTGTAGCGAGGTGTTGGAGCGGTTTGATGAGCTGGCAGGCCAAGAGGTCGTGGTGGCTGGCCGCGTGGTATCGGTGCGGAGTTTCGGCAAGCTGGCGTTTTTGAAGCTGCGCGATCAGTCGGGCGAGGTGCAATTGTATTTGCAGCGCGATGATGTGGCGGAGCTGGAGCCGAGCCGCGGCGTGCTAGGCATGAAGCAGCTGAAATTACTCGATACTGGTGATTTTGTCGAGGCGCGCGGTGTGATGACCACGACGCAGACCGGTGAAAAATCAGTTGGCGTGCGTCAACTGCGCCTACTGACCAAAGCACTGCGCCCAATGCCGGAAAAACTGGAGAACAAAGAAGAACGCTTTCGCCGCCGCTATGTGGACATGAATGTTAATCCCGAGGTGCGCCAGCGGTTTATCCGCCGCAGCAAGTTTTGGCAGGCGACGCGTGATTTCCTCAATAACCATGGCTTTTCAGAGGTGAATGTGCCGGTGCTGGAGCATACGACCGGTGGCGCGGATGCCAATCCGTTTGTGACCCATATGGATGCACTGGATGATCAGCAGTTTTATTTGCGTATCTCGCACGAGTTGCCGCTGAAGCGTTTGATTGGTGCTGGTTTTGAGAAGGTCTACGACCTGGGCCCGCGTTTTCGTAATGAAAATTATACTGACGAGCATCTGCCAGAGCACATCGCGATGGAGTGGTACGCGGCGTACTGGGACTGGCGAGAAGGTATGCGCTTCATGGAGGAGATGTACAAGTACGTCCTGGAGCAGACCTTTGGGACGCTGCAGTTCACGGTGCGTGGCTTTGAGGTGGATATGAGTGGCCAGTGGGAAGTGTGGGATTACGCGGAGGTGATCAAAAAGCATTATGGAATTGATGTCTACACTGCGACGATTGATGAGGTGGCGGCCAAGCTGAAGGAGCACGGCCTGGAGGTCGAAAAGACCGACTCTATCCCGCGCGGGATTGATAAATTGTGGAAGAATATCCGTAAAGACGTGGCGGGGCCGGTATGGCTGGTGAATACGCCAAAGTTTATTTCGCCGCTGGCCAAGACCAATCCGCAGGATCCGCGGGTGGTGGAGCGGTTCCAGCCGGTGATCGCCGGGTCAGAGCTTGGCAATGGCTATTCGGAGCTGAATGATCCGCTTGATCAGCTGGAGCGCTTTGTCGAGCAACAACAGATGCGCGACGCTGGCGACGACGAGGCGATGATGCTGGATATTGATTTTGTGGAGATGCTGGAATACGGCATGCCGCCGACCTGCGGCTATGGTTTTAGCGAGCGGGTGTTCTGGATTTTTGAGGGCGTCAGCGCGCGTGAAGGCGTGCCATTTCCGCAGCTGCGGCATGAGATTGACGAGACGACGCGGGCTATCTATTCGGGCGTGGAGCTGGACTCGTAAAGTATAATGCGTACTTTGGGCTGGTGATATAATAGAGTCTATGAAACGCATATTCTTTGGGCTGATAGTAAGTGGATTGTTGTTACTAGGCGGCGCGCCGCCGGCTCGGGCGGCTCATGATTTTACGATCACTCAGTTTGAGGCGGAATATCGTCTGGGGCGGGACGGCGAGCAGCGCTCGACTTTGGAGGCGACGTGGCGGATTACGGCTGATTTCGCTTCTCGGCCGCACCATGGTATCGCACCAATCTTTGTCAAAGACTACGAGGGTCGTTCGACGAATTTTCAGCTGGTGTCGGTCACCGATGAGGACGGTACGCCCCAGGAGTATCATTGGCGTAACGGCAATGAGCTGCGCATCGGCAAGAAAGATGTGCAGATTACTGGGCTGAAAACGTATATTATTAAATATACCCAGCGCGATGTGACGCGCTACTACCAGAACACCGATCGCGATGAGTTTTACTGGGACGTGATCGGCGTTGATTGGTCGGTGCCGATTGCGCAGGCGCGGGTGACCGTGGAATTAGACGACTCTCTGGTGCAGCGGCGGCAGGGCGAGGCGTTTTGCTACTACGGCGCTAAGGGGTCGCCGGAGCGCTGTTCGCTTCAGGATGGAGGCGCCCTTGTGAGCGCCACCCTGGACAATCTGGGACGCAAAAAGGGGATCACGGTTGCGCTGGGTTTCGCGCCAGGGACGTTTATGTCGTATCAAAAAACGCTTATGGAGCAGCTGTTGGAGGTGTGGTTGTGGGTGCAGTTGCCAGCGACAATTCTGGCATTCGGGGCGGTGATGTGGCTACTGAGGCGTCATCGCCGGCTGACTGGTCGGAGTGCTGAGCTGGAGCCGATTGCGCCAGAGTATATTCCGCCATCTCAGTCCAGTGTGTCGATGTCAGGGTATCTATTGCAGCAGTATGATCGCTGCAAGGGTTCGCCGATGGCGGCTCAGCTAATAGACCTGGCGGTGCGGCACTACCTCAAGCTGTACGAGACCAAGCAGGCCTCGCGATTTAGCTCGGCGCAGTACGAAATTGAAATTATCAAGGAGCTAGGCGATTTACGGATTGAAGAGCAGGAGATTATCAAAGATATGTTCGGCGGTGCGCTGCCGCAGGTTGGTGAGCGGCTGGATATTAAGCAGCTGAAAAACAGTACTGCTTATGCTCGCAGGGTGAGCGATGACGCGAGAAAATTACAGGAGCTGGCGCGCGAGGAGTACGGGCTGTGCGAGCGCAATCAGACGCATCGGCGGACGATGCGTCGCTGGTCGCTGTGGCTGTGTCTGGTGGCGCTACTGTCGCTGTCGCCCTTTATGCTGGTGGCGGCACTGGTGGTGTTGCTGCTGTCGTTAAGTTGGTCATTGACGGACGATGGGCTGAAGCTGCGGCGCTACTTGGCGGGGCTGAAGTTGTACATCGGGCTGGCCGAAACTGAGCGGCTGGCGATACTGCAAAGTCCTGAGGGGGCGCAGAAGGTCAAGGTTGATACGCATGACAATCGGCAGTTGGTGACATTGTACGAGAGAGCTTTGCCTTATGCGGTATTGTTCGGCCAGGAAAAGGGCTGGACGGCGCAGCTGGGACAGTATTATCAGCAAGCGCAGACGCAGCCAGATTGGTATGATGGCCAGGCGGGCTTTAGCGCAGCATCATTTGCCGCTGGCATCGGTGGTCTCTCCAGTATGGCAAGCAGTGTCAGTAGCGAATCCTCGTCCATGGGCGGCTCGTCGGGCGGCGGCTTCTCTGGCGGCGGCGGAGGTGGCGGCGGCGGAGGCGGCTGGTAGATTCGGATGGAAAGCGGACTCATGTTGGCCATAGCGGCCGTGCTGCTGTGTTTGAGCGGGATTTTCTCGGGGCTGAATATTGGTATGATGATGGCGCACCCTGATGATTTGCGCCGCAAAGCACGCCAGGGTGATGCGATTGCTGCGCGAGTCTATCGCTATCGCCGCGACGGGCACTATCTGATATTTTGTATTCTCCTTGGTAATGTTGGCGTCAATACCGCGATGTCGATTTTACTTGGCAGCATCACTAGCGGCCTGGTGGGCGGTATCTTGGCGACGGTGCTGATTACCACGTTTGGCGAGATTTTGCCGCAAGCGGTGTTTAGCCAGCGAGGTTATCGCTTTACGCGGCATTTTTTCTGGCTGCTGGATGTGCTATATGTGGTGTTGTGGCCGCTGGCGCTGCCAGTGTCGCGGCTATTGGCGCGCTGGGTTGGCAAAGAACCGCCGCAGCTGTACACTCATCAGGAATTGGAGCAGCTGCTTCACGAACATGCCGCCAGCGCCAGTAGCCCGGTCGATTATGACGAAAGCCGTATCGCAGCAGGAGCGCTGCGGTTTAGTAAAAAGACGGCTGGCGATGTGGCCACGCCGCTGGCCGACGTGCAGACGGTGGCGCTGAGCGATGAGCTGAATGCGGCCTTGTTGGCTCAGATCAAGCGTGGCGGCCATCATTCGCGGATTCCGGTGCGCCATCAGGGCAGGTTGGTTGGCGTGCTGTTTATGAAAGACGTGGTAGGACGCGAGCTGCCGCTGCCAATTAGCCAGCTGTATCGCGACAAGCTGCACGATATTGATGCTCGCTCGCGGCTGGACACGGTGCTGAGCCGCTGCATTCAGACCCGCAGCCATCTGTTCGTGGTGATGGACGGCGACCGAGAAGTGGGGATTATTACCCTGGAGGATGTTATCGAAGAAATCTTAAACCAAGAGATTGAGGACGAGTTTGACGAAATCTGATACTTGACTTTTCAAACTACCTTGTATAACATAGTAGTATGAATAGCGAAAGGAGCAAGTATGAAGCGGCGTGATATTGTGCGGCGGGCAATGCGTAATCTGCGGCGCGCCAAGGGGCGAACGGTGCTGACGGCGCTGGCGATTAGCGTTGGGGCGTTGACAATCGCTTTAGCGATGGCAGCGGGCGAGGGTGGTCGACGCTACACCGAAAATCTGGTGAGCGGATCGGGTGATCGCGAGATGATTATTGTGGCGCCAAAGCACCCTGATGGCGGCAAGGAAGAGCTGCCCGAATATAACACGGAACACGATACTACGAAACAGTCGGATATTGCTGTCGATAAGAGGGTGCTGACTGATGAGGATCTGGCGGGTATACGGCGATTGCCGCATGTTGCGCGCGTGGTGCCGGCGTATTCGACTGATAGCGTCCAGTATGTACAAAGTGGAGCCAATGGCAAGAAAATCATGGCACCAGTGAAGGTCAAGCATGACAAGACGCGGGTGGAGTTGGCAGCGGGGTCGCTGGAGCAGCAAATGCCAGCGCCTGGTCAGGCGGTGATGGCTGAGGATTTTTTGGCGCAATTTGGCTTTGCTGATGCGGCCAGCGCTATCGGTCAGACTATTACGCTGCACGTCCAGAGCGTTGGAGCGGCGAAAGATATACCGCTAACGATTGCAGCGGTCGATAAGAAGTCGGACACACTGGTGTACTATAAACCTGCGGTGCGCATTTCCTCGGCGGACGCGCGGACGGTGTATGAAGTGGGCCGGCCGAGCGACGCACCGCATGAATATCACAGTGTGAATGTGTTTGCCGACGACGCAAGTCATGTTGCGGCGCTTCAGGACGAGCTAAAGAAGCACTATGAAGCATTTTCACTACAGGATATGCGTTCAACGCTGCTGACGATGGTGAGTACGGCGCAATACGGACTGATGGGCTTTGGCGCGCTGGCGCTGCTGGCCAGCGTGTTTGGTATTATCAATACAATGTATATTTCGGTGCTGGAGCGGACGCAGCAGATCGGCTTGATGAAAGCACTCGGCGCGTCAGGACGCGATATTGGCCGGCTGTTTCGCTATGAGGCGGCCTGGGTGGGGCTGCTCGGCGGGGTGATTGGCGTGGCCGGTGCGATGGTGGTGACGCTGTTCAATCCGATGATCGCGCAGTTTTTAGAGCTTGAGGCGGGAACACAGCTGTTGGTGCTGACGCCGCTGCCGATTGCGCTACTGCTGGCAGGGTTGGTGTGTTTGGCGGTGCTGTCGGGTTGGCTGCCGAGTCGTCGAGCGGCAAAGCTTGATCCGATAGAAGCATTGAGGACGGAATAGGAGAAACTGATGGACGCCAAACACTACGCGGATGGTCTGGCAACGCAGCTACGTAAGGGTTTTATGGCCTACTGCGTGCTGCTGATGTGCAGCAACCAGGCGCATTACACTGGCGATATTGTTCGTCGGTTGAGCGAAGCAATGATGGTGGTGGTCGAAGGGACGATTTATCCTTTGCTCAATCGGCTGCACAAGGACGGTCTGTTGAGTTATGAATGGCGCGAGTCGGAACAGGGGCCGCCGCGTAAATATTACTGCGCAACTGATCTGGGACGCGCGGTGGCAGCGGAACTTCGAATGCACATGAACACCTTGCACGCAACACTAAAGACGCTAGAGAAAGGAGCGGGAAAGTGAAAGAAATTGTACGAGTGCATTTGGCAAAGACCGGCTATGATATAGAGGTCGATGCTAAAAAATCTCTGGAGGGCTATCTGCGAGACATCGAGCGCATGATGGGCTCGGAAGAGGCTATGTATGAAATTGAGGCACGCATGGTCGAGCTATTGGGCGAGCGAGGAGTGGCTGCTGGCGGCGTGATTACGGCAGCAGACGTCGCTGCGCTGCGTACTCAAATGGGCGAGCCGAAGGAGTTTTCTAGCGGCGAGGCGGCTGAAACGGCGACAGGTGAAGTTGGTAATAAACCGCCGAAGCGACTGATGCGCGACCCGGACAAGGCTGTTCTGGCTGGCGTGTGTGCTGGTATCGCAGCCTACCTCGGTATCAACCCGCTATGGATTCGGCTACTGTTTATTCTTTCGCCGTTTATTACACTAGGTACTTCACTGCTGATCTATATCATCTTGTGGATCAGTGTGCCAGAAGCACGGACGGCTGCTGAAAAGCTACAGATGCGCGGCGAAGCAGTGACATTCGATGCCTTGAAACAGTTTTCTGTCAGTGATGATACGAAGGTTCGCACTAAGCGTCTGGCGGTCAAGATTATGCAAGTCTGCTTGGTTTTCTGTTTATTGTTTGCGACGTTGGGGCTGATTATCGCCCTGATGATTGGTACCTTTATGGGCGTGAGCGTAGTGGCACTGATGAACGGTTTTGCGGCACAACCGTGGGCGTGGGGCCTGCTGACATCGCTCATCGTGGGTGGCGTGGCAGCAGCGATGCTGTCTGGTGCGCTCATGGCCGGCGCTATCAAGTGGCGATTTGGTCGAGCGGCATTGGTGACGATTATCATTAGCTTGGTAGTCGGGGCGTTGAGCATGTCGGGCATTGTTATCTTTGGGGCGCAAATGGCGCGGGAGTTGCCGCGCGATGAACAGCGGCTGTCGCGGGTGGTTGAACTGCCGCTGCCAGCTGATGCTGCGCAGGCAAAATTTGTTGAGACAACGATGCCGTATCTTGATGTGGAGCTGCGCCAAAGTAGCCAGCCGATGCGGGCCGAGGTGCGCTATTTGGCGATTGGTGATGAAGCGCCGCAGCTACAGATTGTTCGACGAGGTGATAACTTGGTGGTGCAGGGCGACACCCATTGCCGGTCGCGCTGGCTGTTCTCGCGAATTAGCTGCTACAGCATGATGCCGCGGGTGATTATCTATGGCGGCTCGCTGATAGATAATGGCGATAGCGGGCGATACTATCATCGCTATCGGCTGCTACCGAGCTTGCCATAGCCTGGAAGCTGGTGGTACGATGGAAGAAATGAAAGGACAGATACGTGCAGTGGTGGCAGGCGATCATTCTGGGGATTATTGAGGGCATTACCGAATTTTTGCCGATTTCGAGTACTGGGCATTTGACCATTGCCGAGAAGTTGATGGGGATGCCTTTAGATGACAGGAGCTTGATTGCCTTTACAGCCATTATCCAGATTGGCGCCATTCTGGCGGCCATCCTCTACTTTTGGCAGGATATTTGGCGGGTGCTTGTCGCCTGGTGGCGTGGCTTGTGGTGGCAGCGGGCGCGACGTTCGTTTGATTATCACTATGGCTGGGCGATTATTATTGGGTCAGTGCCAATTGCCATCATCGGTCTCGTTTTCAAAGACGAAATCGAGACGGTGCTACGCAGTCTGTGGTTTGTGGCTGGAGCGTTGATTGTATGGAGCGGCGTGATGTGGCTGGCGGACAAGTATGCTACGGCGAAACGCGGCGAGCGGGAAACGACCTGGAAAGACACGCTGATTATCGGCGCGGGGCAGTGTTTGTCGCTCATCCCAGGGGTCAGTCGATCGGGCGCGACCATCTCGGTAGGCTTGCTGCGCGGATTTGACCGGGTGACGGTGACGAAATTGAGCTTTTTCCTCGGTATTCCGGCACTGGTGGCTGCTGGCCTGCTGCAAGCGGCGACACAGTATCATCATATCGCTGGCGGCGTAGGGTGGAGCGCGACTATATTGGCGACCGCAGTGTCCTTTGTGGTGGGATATATGTCAATTGCTTGGCTGCTCAAATTTGTCGCCAGCAACACATTTTCATTGTTTATTTGGTATCGTCTCGGCCTCGGCGGGGTGATCATTGGATTGTTACTAAGCGGCACACTGTCCGCAGTATAGAAAGGAGCGCGTATGATTGAGGTAAAACGCATTACCAAAGTGTACGGCAAGAAGAAAAACGCCTTTACGGCACTCAAACAGGTTAGTCTGGAAATTCCAGACAACACCTCGGTAGCCATCTTGGGCAAATCTGGCTCGGGTAAATCAACCCTGATGCATGCTATTTCGGGCCTGGACAAGCCCCAAGAAGGCCAGGTGCTGGTCAATGGCGAGGATATTTTGCAGCTGAAACCGCACGCCACTGATAAGTTTCGGGCTCGAGAAATGGGCTTTATTTTCCAGAGCTTTTTTGTCGAGGGCGGCGAGACCTGTTACGATAACGTCAGTTTGTCGCTAGAGACCGCTGGCGTGCCGCGGCACCAGCGCAAGGCGCGCATCGTAAAAGCCCTGAAAGCAGTTGATCTGTCTGATAAGGTGAGATCGCGCGCTAAGGATCTGTCGGGCGGTCAAAAGCAGCGATTGGCGATTGCGCGGGCCATCGTCGGTGAACCGCCGATTTTGTTTGCTGATGAGCCGACCGGCAATCTTGATTCGGCCACATCAAAGATCGTCGAAGATCTACTATTTGACTATCAGCAGCGCAAAAAAGCGACGCTGATTATTGTGACGCATGACGAGGAACTAGCGGCGCGTTGTCAGATGACGGTGCGCATCAGGGATGGCGAGGTGGTAGAGGTGACAGGCGGTAGCTCATCATCAACCCGAAAGGCGCGAAAGGGGGCGGTATCATGAGAACTACCGATATTATCCGCCGCGCCGGACGTAATCTGAAGCGCGCCAAAATGCGCACCTTCCTCACTAGCGTTGCGATTGCCGTCGGCGGCTTCGCTATCATGGCGAGCCTGATGGCGGGCGAGGGCGCGCGCCAGTACGTTGACCGCATTCTCACCAGTAATATTAACGCCAATGGGTTGATGATTTCGCGCGATGAGGGGACACTTTCGGTTGGCGGTGCCAGCAAAAAAGTGCTCAAAGAATACAAACCTGACGTAGCAACCTATTTTGGCCGGGAATTTACCTCGGTCACTGCTGAAGATATTACCAAGCTGCGCGCGCGGAGCGATCTTAAAGATGTTGAGCCATTTTATCAGCTACAGCCAAAGTTTTTTGTCCTCAGCGCTACACCGGATAAAAAATATGTCGCTGATGTTATGATGCGCGATAGTGCTATTCGCCTCGAGACCGCCAGCGGTAAGGCGATGAACAAAGGTGTCCAATTGGCCGATAACGAAGCAGTTGTGCCGCAGGCCTATGCCGAGGAGCTGGGACTGTCCACAGAAGCGCTGGTGGGGAGCAAGCTAACGCTGACGGTCGCTCAGACGCCGCAAGAACTAAGCCAGCAGCAAATCGAGAAAGTCTATCGAGAACAGGGCGAGGCTGGGCTGCATGAGCTGACTCGCGCCAAGACGATCGAAAAAGAGTTTACCATCGTGGCGGTCTCAAAGAAATCACCAGATCAAATGACGAATACGCCAAATACCTACATTAGCCCGTCGGCGGCCAAGGAATTGACCGATTTTGCGACCCTCGGTACTGATCGCTATCAAAAATACGCCAGTGCGATGGCGACAGTAGCTGACGGCAAAGACCCTGAAGCGGTGAAAAAAGCCTTGAAAGACGAGCTGGGCTTTTCGGCGCTTACCTCAAAAGACATTCAAGGGCTGTTATTCACCTTCGTGAATATGCTGCAATGGATTGTCCTGGGCTTTGGGGTGTTGGCTCTGGTGGTGAGCGTGTTCGGTATTGTTAATACTATGTACATCTCGGTGCTGGAGCGTACGCAACAGATTGGACTGATGAAGTCCCTGGGCGCCTCAAAGCGCGATATTGGCCGCCTGTTCCGCTATGAGGCGGCGTGGGTCGGCTTTTTGGGCGGTGTACTCGGTGTGTTGGGTGCGGGCGTGGCCGGTATAGTGCTCAATCCGTGGATCTCTAAGAGTATTGGCCTGGGCGAACATCACCTGCTGGTCTTTCAGCCGCTTTGGGCGATTGTAGTTGTGGCAGTGCTGATGCTGGTAGCGATCACCGCTGGGCTACTGCCGAGCCGCAAGGCAGCTAAACTTGACCCGATCGAGGCGCTACGCACCGAATAGCCGGTTTGCGTCCTAGTGGGAGCGAACGCCGTCGCTGGCAAGTGGCGGCGTTTTGTTATGTGTAGTACAATGAAGCTATGTTAGATATTCGCTTTATCAGAGAAAACGCTGAGCGTGTCCAGGAAGCGGCGCGCCAGAAGGGCTACAACGTATCCATCGTCGAGCTGCTGCGGCTAGACGACCGTCGCCGCGAACTTCAGCAAGAAGTAGACGCGTTACGCCAGCAGCGCAACGACATCGCAGCGCAGATGAAAGGCGGCAAGCCGGAGCCGAGCTTGATCGAGCAGGGCAAGACAATCAAGGAGCAGTTGGCGGCACTGGAAACCGAGCTGAAATCTGCCGAAGAGCAGGTCAATGCGCTGCTTAAAAACGTGCCAAACATCACCTTTGAGGATGTGCCGCTGGGTGGCGAGGAAGATAGTGTTGAGGTCAAGCGCTGGGGCGAGCAAAAAACGGGCGCCATGGATCATCTGGATTATGCCGTGAAGCGCGGCTGGGTGGATTTTGAGCGCGGCGCCAAGGTGGCGGGTGCCAAATTTTACTATCTGAAGGGCGATTTGGCGCTGTTGGAAAACGCCATCACGCAGTTTGCGCTTGATTATGTCACCAGACAGGGCTTCACCTTTATGACGGTGCCGCATATGGTCAATCTGCGCACTGCCGAGGGCGCTGGTTTTACGCCAAAAGGCGAGGGCAGCAACGAATATGTGGTTGAGGGCGAGGATTTGACGCTGATCGGCACCGCTGAAATGCCGCTGACTGGATATCACGCTGATGAGATATTGAATGAGGATGATTTGCCGCTGCTATACACCGGCTATAGCCCGTGTTACCGCAAAGAAGCTGGCACCTACGGCAAACACACCCGTGGTTTGTTCCGTGTGCACCAGTTTAACAAGCTGGAAATGTATGCATTTTGTTTGCCGGAACAATCGCTCGACATTCATGAAAAGATTTTGGCGGTGGAAGAAGCTTTGTGGCAAAAAATCGGCATTTCATATCACGTAGTGAATATTGCTGCTGGTGATTTGGGTGCGCCCGCTGCTAAAAAATACGACATCGAGTATTGGTCGCCGGTTGATGGTACCTTCCGCGAGCTGACTAGCTGCTCAAATTGCACCGATTATCAAGCGAATGGCCTCAATATCCGCGTTCGCCGTAAAGATGGTACGGTTGAAGCAGCACATACACTCAATGGCACGGCAGTGAGCCTGGCGCGCAGCCTAGTTGTCATCCTAGAAAACTTCCAAAACGAGGACGGCACGCTGACCGTCCCAGAAGTTCTCAGGCCATACATGAACGGCCGCGAAGTGATATAATGGAGGATAGGAGGGCTTTATAATGGCACTGACAAATGACGACAGGCAATGGATCAAAGGCGCGATCACCGATGGTGTGGTCGAGGCGCTTGAGACGATTGTTTTGCCGCGGCTTGATGAACATGATAAACGGTTCGACGCAATCGAAAAGAGATTGGATTCTGTCGAAGGTAGGCTTGATTCGGTCGAGGGCAAGCTGGACGCTGTTGAGGGTAGACTTGACGCTGTCGAGGGCAGGCTGGATTTGATTGAAAATAGGCTCACCTCTGTTGAGTCGAGGCTAACCGCGCTCGAATCTGACATGCGCGATGTCAAGGATCATCTAGAGAGGCTTGATTGGCAGGTTGAGGCTTTGACCAACGACATCAGAGAGATATACGCAGCGATTTATAAAAAGCCGAACCGCACGCTGGTGAGCGAAAGCTTCCGTCGGTTGGGCGATGAGGACAAGATCATGATTATGCACGAAGAATTATTGAAGATGGCGAAGAAGAAAAATATAACATTGGCACAGTAAAAAGGAGGAACTATGATTAAACACATGACAATTACTGGCGTCAAGTACGAACTGACCGACAAGACGAAACAGTATGTTGAGAAAAAAATTGGCGCCTTGGGCCGCTTTTTGCCGCGCCACGCCCGCAAGAGTGCCACGGCTGATGTCAAGATTAAACAGATTGACAATCCAAGCGGCAACAAGTATGAAGTTGAGGTGATTATCAATGTGCCAGACAAGAAAATTACCGCCAAAGATTCGACCATGAATGTGCTGGCGGCGGTGGATATTGTCGAGGCCAAGCTGAATGGCCAGCTGCGCCGTTATAAGGACGATACACTGGCGCATGTTGGCCGCAGCCGTGGTGTCCTGGCACGCTTTAAGCGCAGTTTTATGCGCGAGCGGTAGTAGAGCGGAGATACGCTGGAATGTTGCGGTGACAGACTAGCGACAAGCGGCGGCAGGCAAGCAGACAGGCAGCGATTTTGGGCGAGGAATTTATGTTGCGTCAGCTAAAGTTGCGCCTAAATCCAAAAGTTTATCAACTTTCGCCGGCGCATAAGAAGCTACACATGTTAGGCATAGAGTTCTGGCCAGACGGGCATAGGTTGGACGGGCGGATGCGCGGACGGATAAAAACGCGGCTAAACCACGAAAATTATGCTAGTTATCGAGCGATGATGGGTG
This sequence comes from Candidatus Saccharimonadota bacterium, assembly GCA_030528625.1. Classification (GTDB taxonomy): domain Bacteria; phylum Patescibacteriota; class Saccharimonadia; order Saccharimonadales; family Saccharimonadaceae; genus Nanosynbacter. Next base: position 480,635 of record JAUMYN010000001.1, on the reverse strand, counting down.
CGCAGCGGCGAAAACTGTCATTTTTTGGTGTAGGCTTGACATAAAATACTACATAATATATACTTTGTAGTATGAATGTTACGACAAGTATAAAACTAGATGCTGATGTTAAGCGTCAAGCGCAAGAGGTTGCTAAAAGTGCTGGTTTGACACTGAGCGGGCTAATCAATAGCTATTTAACGCAGGTGGTGGCAACGCGGCGCATTGAACTGTTTGCGCCCGAGCCGATGACGCCGCAGATGGAGCAGCTGGTCGCCAGGTTGGAGGCAGAAATTGCGGCTGGTGATATTAGTCCGGAGTTTACTTCGGCCGATGATTTCTTGGCAGGTCTCAAGAGGTAGTTTGGTATGCGTATTCGCTACCTAAAATCATTCAAAAAACAGTACAAGTTGCTGCCAGCAAAGTTTCAGCGGCAATTTGATGACCGGCTGCGGCTATTTATGCTTGATCCAACCTCGCCACAGTTGAGAGTTCATCCGCTAAAGGGAAAATTTATTGGCTACTGGAGTATGAACGTCAACGGCGACCTGCGAGCGCTGTATCGTTGGGATGGTGACAATTTGGTAATTTTTGCGTTCATCGGCACGCACAGTCAATTGTACGGCTAAAACCCTTTAATTTTCTCGCTTTTCGCGGTATAATTGACTACAGTTTTGCAAATTGTCCGAAAGCGAGGGGATGGTAACGATATGGCTATGTCACAACAAAAAGCACTGAGTAAAGTGTTTGGCGATCCGCAGAAAAAGCTGCTTAAACGCCTGCAAAAACGAGTTGAGGCGATCAATGCTTTGGCCGAGACTTACAAAAAAATGTCCGACGAGGAGCTGGCAGCTCAGACCGCGGTGCTCAAAAAGCGCCTCCAGAAAAAGGGCGTCACACTAGACACCATTTTGCCAGATGCCTTTGCGCTGGTGCGCGAGGCGGCTGATCGCACACTCGGGATGCGCCCGTTTGACGTGCAGTTAATTGGCGGCATGGCGCTGCATGACGGCAATGTGGCTGAGATGAAAACCGGCGAGGGAAAAACCCTGGTGGCGACGCTGCCAAGTTACCTCAATGCCCTGGAGGGCAAGGGCGTCCACGTGGTGACGGTGAATGATTATCTGGCACAGCGCGACGCTGGGTGGAATGGCGCGATGTTTGATTTTCTCGGTCTCAGCGTCGGTGTGATTATCAACGAAGCGTCATTTATCTATGACAAAGAGTACAACAACGAAGCGCATGACGACCCGCGGATGCGCCAGCTTCGCCCAGTGACGCGCAAGGAGGCCTACGCGGCTGATATTACCTACGGCACCAACAATGAGTTCGGCTTTGATTATCTGCGCGACAACATGGTGAATGATGTCGATTTGCTGCGCCAGCGCGAGCTGAACTTTGCTATTGTCGACGAGGTGGATTCAATTCTGATTGATGAGGCCCGCACGCCACTGATTATCTCGGCGCCAGCAGCAGAAAATCCTGATAATTACTACACCTTTGCTAAAATTGCCGCCAAGCTGACCCCGGATGATTATGCGCTGGAAGAAAAGCGCCGCCAAGTGGCGCTGACTGACCAAGGCGTTGAGAAGGTACAAAAGCTACTGGGAATAAAAAATTTATACACCCCTGATCACGTGCGTAGTGTCTATCACATGGACCAAGCGCTGCGCGCTCAAACGTTGTTCAAGCGCGACAAGGATTATGTGGTGACGAATGACGGCGAAGTGATTATCGTTGACGAGCACACTGGCCGCCTGATGCAGGGTCGGCGCTATAACGAAGGGCTCCATCAGGCCATTGAAGCCAAAGAGGGCGTCCCGGTATTGCAAGAGAGCATGACGCTGGCCACCGTGTCCTTCCAAAATTATTTTCGTTTGTACAAGAAGCTGAGTGGTATGACTGGTACGGCATTTACTGAGGCCGAGGAATTCCAGCAAATTTACTCGTTGGATGTAATTCAAATTCCGCCGAACAAGCCAGTGATTCGCGAAGATAAGGAAGATTTGATTTTCAAGACCGAAAAAGCTAAGTTGCGGGCGGTAGCCGAGGCCATCAAGGAGTACCACAAGCAGGGCCGGCCAGTACTGGTCGGTTCGGGTTCAATCGCCAAGAATGAGCTCATCGCTGCTTATCTTGAGAAAGAGGGCATCGCTTTCGAGATTTTGAACGCCAAGAATAACGAGCGCGAAGCGGCCATCATCGCCAAAGCGGGTGAAAAGGGCGCGATTACGCTGGCGACCAATATCGCTGGTCGTGGTACCGACATCAAGCTGGGGCCGGGCGTCAAAGAGCTGGGCGGCCTGGTAGTGATTGGCTCGGAGCGGCATGAGTCGCGCCGTATCGACAATCAGCTGCGCGGCCGCGGCGGTCGGCAGGGCGATCCAGGCGAGACGCAGTTCTATGTCTCGACTGAGGATGATTTGATGCGGATTTTCCAGGGCGAGCGTATCGCCGCCTTGATGGATCGACTAGGCGTTGACGAGGATACGCCGATTCAAAACCGCGCCGTCTCAAAGACGCTGGAAGCAGCCCAGAAGCGGGTCGAGGGCTATCACTTCGACACCCGCAAAAGCGTGGTGCAATATGACAACGTGATTAACCGGCATCGCCGCGTGGTCTATACGATGCGCCGCAAGATTTTGGAGGGCGACACGATTCGGCCAGAGATTCAGCGTCTTTTGAACGAAAAAGTAAAGGAATTGACGGCGCTGCCGACCAAGAATAATCCGCGCTTTGTTGAGGAGTTTCAGATGACGTTCCCGGTTGACACTACCGATGTCGAAAAGGTTGGCCTGGAAAAGCGCGATCGAACGCGCCTGGCCCAGGGGTTGGCGCTGGCTGAAAAGGCTTATGCGGCCAAGGAGCAGGAAATTGGCGCGGACGATCTACGCGGCGTGGAGCGCGAGGTCTACATGGCGGTGCTGGACACGCTGTGGATGCAACATTTGGAGAACATGCAGCACCTGCGCGAGGGTATTCACTGGCGCGGTGTCGGGCAGCGCGATCCGCTGGTGGAATACCGCGCTGAGTCGCAAAAGTTGTTCGACAGTCTTCAGCAAAATTTGCGCAACGAAGTATTGAACACAATTTTTCACATTCATAAGACTGACGCTGTGGTACGGCAGTCGCAGGACGATGAATACGACACCGAGCTGACTCGGTTGGCTGAGTCAGCGGTTGAGCGGGGTGTCAATGAACTAGGGGCTGGCGAGGCTAATCGCGATGATGATTTCACGGTCAAAAAGGCCGTTTCGACCAGTGATGCTAACCGGGCCAAGAACGCTGCTCGCAAGAAGAAAAAAGCCCAGCGGCAAAATCGCAAAAAGAACCGCAGATAGAAAGAGCTGAGCGATGAAACATACAGTCGAAGAAATCACCCTCAAGAACGGTGCCCGCGGCCTGCTGATTGATGTGCCGGATGCTACCGTGATGAGCACTCAATTTCAGTTTCGGGCCGGCAATCGCTATGTGCGCGACAAGGCCATCTATGAGACGGCGCATATCATGGAGCATATGGCATTCGGGGCTAATGAAAAATACCGTTCCGATCATGCCTACGAGCAGGAATTTACGAAGAATGGCGCCTATCACAACGCCTATACCTCTGATTATTCCATGGTGTATGAAGCGGCCTGCGCTGACTTTGAATGGGATCGAATTTTGGATTTGCAGCGTTTGGCTATTACTATGCCGCGTTTTAACGCCGAGGAACTGGAAGCGGAAAAGGGCAATGTCCGCTCTGAGCTGACCGGTTATTTGAATAATCATAACCGAGTGCTGTGGTCGCGGATGCAGCAGGCGCTGGGCGAGGATATCTGGACAGATAAGCAGCGCCTGGCGACGATTGAGGCGATTTCACTGAAGGATATTCGCGAACATCACAAGCGGACGCACACCTCGCACAATATGCGCTTTATCATTGCCGGCAAGCTGACTGGGCGCAAGGGGCAGATTAAGGAGATGCTGGATCAGTGGGAGTTGCCAGAGGGCGAGCGCTTTGCGATTCCGCACGAGACGCTCGCCAGCGCTAAGCCGCTGCTTATTCGGCGCAAGGAATGTTCCAATCTGATCTTTGGCTGGTCGATGATTTTGCCGCGCGAAATGACCGATGCCGAGGGCGATGCTATGTCGTGTCTCAATCATATCCTGACTGGCACCATGAGCTCGCGTATCTTCGGGGCGGCGCGCAAGAAGGGTCTGGCGTACGGCGTATTCAGTGATGAAACAACTGGCTTTTTTGATTCAGCGTGGGACTTTGGCGGTCAGGTGAATCTGGAGACTGCCGAGGCGCTATTTGATATCATCGTGCGGGAGCTCAAGCGAGTGCTGGCTGGTACCATCAGTGCTGAGGACTTGGAAAATGCCAAATCGTACGCTCTGGGGCGCTATCAGATGGGGGCGCAGACCGTGGCCCAGATCAGCGGTTTTTACACTGGTCGCTACTTTGCTGATGACGTGGTGCGCGATTATCACGGGGTGCCGACGGCTATTTTGGCGGTGACGGATGAGCAGATTGTGCGGACTGCGCGCGAGTTTTTCCAGGCTAATACCTGGGCGCTGGCTGGGGTGAGCTGCGGCGACAAGGAACTGTTGTTGCGGCTGCAGGATAAACTGGAAGTGCTGTTCTGATGAATATCGTCATCGCGGGGTATGGGGTCGAAGGTCGATCAAACCTAGCATATTTTCGGCGTCGTTTTCCTGAGGCAACACTGCGTATTGCTGATCAGCGGCCGGTAGCTGACGCACCAGACGGTGTGACGGTACTAACGGGTGAGCGGGTGTTTGCTCAGCTGGATGATGCCGATCTGGTGGTGCGAACAGCGGGTCTGCCGCCGCGGGAAATTCGCACCAAAGGCAAGATCTGGTCGGCTACGAACGAGTTTTTTGCCCGCTGTCCAGCGCCTATTATCGGCGTGACTGGGACGAAGGGTAAGGGGACGACCTGCAGCCTGATCGCCAGTATCCTGCGGGCGGCTGGTCGGACGGTTCATTTGGTGGGTAATATCGGTGTGCCGGCGCTGGATGTACTGGATCAGATTCGGCCAGAGGATGTGGTGGTGTATGAACTGAGTAGCTTTCAGCTGTGGGATCTGGAGGCCTCGCCGCACATCGCGGTGGTGCTGATGATCGAGCCTGACCATCTGGATGTGCATACTGACTTTGGGGAATACGTAGCAGCAAAGCAGCATATCGTGCAGCACCAGGGACCAGAGGACGCGGTGGTATATCACCCGACAAATCAATATGCGGCGCAGATCGCTCAGTCCAGTGCATCCCGGCAGCAGCGCTACGGGGTGGCGGATGATGGTGCGGCGTATGTGCAAGCGAATACTTTTTTTGTTCAGGGCCGCGCTATATGCGGGGTCGATACGCTACGCATAGCGGGCCAGCACAATATCGAGAACGCGTGTGCGGCCATCAGTGCGGTGTATGCGCTGGATGAATCGGTGAGTAATGAGGCGGTGGCGCAGGGGCTAGGCGCCTTTACGGGTTTGTCGCATCGGCTGAAATTTGTCGCCGAGAAGCAAGGTGTGGCGTTTTATGACGATAGCATTTCAACCACGCCAGGCAGTGCGATTGCTGCTCTGCGGGCGTTTGATCAGCCAAAAGTACTGATTTTGGGCGGACACGATAAAGGGGCGGACTATAGCGAATTGGCCCAGGAACTTGTGGCGTCTGACTCACTCAGGGGTGTGGTGCTGGTGGGTAGTAATGCTGCACGTCTTGCAGCGCTACTGCGGCGGGCTGGGCTGCCGGAGGCAGCGATGGTCCAAAAGGGCCCTATCTCCATGACAGGGGCTGTTCACGCGGCTGTCGATCTGGCTCAGCCTGGGGATGTTGTCATTCTCAGCCCTGCTGCCGCTAGTTTTGACCAGTATAATAACTACACTGACCGCGGCGAGCAGTTTGTGGCGGCGGTAGCAGCGCTATAGGTTTCTATCTTTGGATAGCCCCCATTTGATTTTGAGGAACGATACAGCCCGAGGGGTCTGTGTTCAGGCTGTTGGCAGCGCGCAGCGGAAGTAGATTTGACTTTTTAGCCTTAGTATGCTATCATGTCAGTACATGAGTAAGTTAATTGTACGGACAGAAATATCCACACCAAAGCCAACAACCGCAGAAAAATTCATTGCTCAGTCGCCAGTTGGTGAGCGGCTTTATGGTGACGTTCTCGACAAAAACCTCGCGGGGGGGGGTGCTGCGCCTTATCGCGATTAACGGCGAAGCGCAGCAGCTTCGTAAACTAGGGAATAATGAAGCAAAAGTTGCCGAGGCGCTAGAGAGCGGCTACTTTGGTATTGCCAGCAGTAATCCTGATTTTATCAGGGCGGAGATTGACAGGCTAGTTATTGACGAAAAAAATGTTCCTGATTCCCACTTCCAACTACAACAGCGCATTGCTAGGGAACGCGGGCACGGCGATATTGCACTCACTAAAGACGCTAAAGATGAAGCGATTGTAAGGCTGCGGAATGATCAGGCCGAGAGTCTGAACGAATGGGCTGATTATTTACGTAGCGAGGAGAACGGCCACGTCTACCCTGATTGGTTTAAAGTGTACGTCTGGGAATCTCTCAGGAAGATGGGTGATTTTGATAAAGAAAAGGGTGAATTTAAGAAACGCACAAAATCAACCACCGCGCCATGGCCAGAGTTGAATGCCGAGGCGCTGGCATATGTATATGACGCTATTGATACAGGTGTTATTAGAGGTGAGCCGTCTGAGGGCCGGCTGCAACAACTTTTGAAAGCGGGTAATTTTGCAAAACTATATGCTCACGCGATCACTGAGGTTGGCGTTGGCGGCTCACTCGAACTGCGCGAGATAACAAAGGGTTCATGGGTAAAATATGATCAGATCGAAGGAAGGTATGCACCGAACTATCAGCGGGCTAATGGTGAATTTACTGATGATGCATTCGTTGATAATTCTACGGTGATTGCGCTCACTGATTCATTGCGCAGCATGGGTACGGGCTGGTGTACGGCAGGAACGCGGACAGCGGCGCATCAATTATCAAAGGGTGATTTTTATGTGTATTATACTCAGGATGAGAAGGGCGATAATACAATTCCGCGTATTGCAATCCGTATGGAGGATGGCGCTGTTACTGAAGTGCGGGGTATTGAGCCAGGCCAAGAAGTAGAGCCTGCCATGCTTGATATAGTTGCCGAGAAGCTAAAGACGCTTCCAGGGGGTGCTGAGTACTACAAAAAAGTTGCTGATATGAAGTGGCTGACTGCGCTGTATGATCGGCATCTTGCTCTGGGGGACGAAGAGAACATGGAGCTTTCGATGGATGATTTAGCGAGGCTATACGAAGTCGAGAGCAGGGTGCAGGGATTTGGAGGAAGGCGGGATCTGAGATTGCTAAAGATTAGATGCCGGCGCAATCTGCCAGAAGATCTGAAAAGGCTATTTGGCGACGGAGGGTATGAGCACTGCGAGGGCAGCCTCGACCTGTGTCGCATCAAATCCACTAAAGACCTGGTCTTGCCAAAAAGTATCGCTGGCGACCTCGATCTTTCGGGCCTCGGATTTGTCGATGGTCTGAAATTACCAGAAAGAATCGGCGGCGACCTCAATCTCTACTACCTTCAATCTGCTAAAGACCTGGTCTTGCCGCGAGAGGTCGGCGGCAACCTCGATCTCGTATATCTTTGGCGCGTTAGGGGCCGTCTTGTGTTCCCAGAAAGAATCGGCGGCGAGGTCTTCCTTATTAGTCTTGATTCTCCTCCTAAAAATGTGGTATGGCCGCGAGAGATCGGTGCAGTTTTGGATGTATCGGAAAAGTTCTATGAGCGGTATGCGTCGCCGGAAAATTTTGGTCGGATTACGCTACTAGGAGACGCCAGGCATTATGCGCGCGTCATGATTGGGGGGATACACGGGATGGATAGTCGACTCCTTGGAAAATTAAAAAGGAGAGTATATCGACATGAAATACTCAGCACCCTAAATTCAAGACTATTTCCCCGGAAGGGTTCGTAGAGCCTCGCTAGCCATATTTCAGCCATGATCTATGGATGTGGGTAAGTAGGTCTAGTTGTTATACACTTCTGCTTTCAGTACTCCCACATATGGCAGATTGCGGTACTGCTGGCGGTAGTCCAGACCATAACCGACGACAAATTCGTTCGGTACGGTGAGGCCGACATAATCTGCCTGGACATCGACGACGCGGCGCTCGGGTTTGTCAAGTAGGGTGCAAACCTTGACAGAGGCAGCATGGCGGGCAGTAAACAATTCTAGTAGTTTTGCTAACGTTCGGCCCGAATCAACAATATCTTCTACCAACAGCACGTGTCGCCCCGTTACATCGGTGTCGAGGTCTTTGAGAATGCGCACATTGCCTGACGACTCCAGCTCATCGCCATAGCTCGACACATCCATAAAATCAATTTCCAAATAACAGTCCATCGCTCGCACCAAATCCATCATAAACGGCGCCGAGCCGCGCAAAATACCGACTACTAGCGGGTTTTTATCTTGATATTCCTCGGTCAGCTGTGCGCCCAGCCGACTCACTACTTGACGGATCTCCTCGGTAGAGCAGAGTACTTTTTCAATATCATTATTCATCCTTCCATTGTAACTGGTATAATAAACTATATGCAACCGCTCAAAAAACGTATTCAGATGCTTCGTGAGGAGGTGGCCCAGGCTAAGGTGGCGCTCCAGTTTGATGCGCTGTCTGCGGATATGGCGGCGCTGGACGAGCAGCTGAACCAGCCAGAGATTTGGCATAATCCCGAGCACGCCCAAGCGGTGGCCAAAAAGGCGGCTAGTCTGCGCCAGACGGTGCAGCCCTGGCAGACGCTGGGGGTGCAGCTGGCTGATCTATTGGAGTTGCTGGAGCTAGGCGATGATGACCTGCTGCCAGAGTTTGAGGCGCAAGTGGCGGCATTGGAGGCAGAATTTGCCAGGCGCAAGACCGATCTGCTGTTTAGCGGGCAGTACGATAACCGCGAGGCGGTGGTGCGTATCTCGGCGGGCGTGGGCGGGCTGGACGCGCAGGATTTTGCGCAGATGCTGGAGCGGATGTATCTACGCTGGGCAGAAAAATCTGGCATGAAAACAGAGGTACTGGAGCGCTCGACCAATGACGATGGCGGGCTAAAAACCGTGGTGTTGGAAGTATCGGGGCCGTTCGCCTACGGGAAACTTCGCTCGGAAAACGGCGTGCATCGACTGGTGCGCCTTAGTCCGTTTAACGCTGATAATTTGCGCCAGACTAGCTTTGCGCTGGTGGAAGTGCTACCGAAAATTGATGCGCCGGATGAAGTAGACATTGACCCGGCAGATCTGAAAATCGACGTCTACCGCAGTGGCGGCAAGGGCGGCCAGAGCGTGAACACCACTGATTCGGCGGTGCGGGTGACGCACCTACCGACCGGTATTACCGTGGCTATCCAAAACGAGCGCAGCCAGATCCAAAACAAAGAGACAGCGCTGAAAATCCTCCGCTCCAAGCTGCTGGCCATGCAGCTGGAGCAGCATGCCAGCTCAATTGCTGATCTGAGAGCGGGCGAGTCGGCCAACTGGGGCAGCCAGATTCGTAACTACGTGTTGCATCCGTACACGCTGGTGAAGGACACCCGCACCAAGCACGAGGATCGCGACGCTCAAGGGGTGCTAGATGGCAAGCTGGATGAGTTTATGACGGCGTATCTCCAGCTGTCGGTGTAGCGGACTGCGTCGGGCGAGTGAGTCGCCGAGCGACAATGTATAGCGAGAGACCATAGATCAGTAAAAGCAACGGCATAATAAAGAGCGTGACTGCCCCTGGTAGTCGATTGAAAAGCAAGAGATCAAGAGGATAGTAGCCGCGTGCTGTGGTGGTGATGTGGAGATTCGGCGCAATCCACTCCATCAGCAGCCAGGACATCGGTAGAAATAGCAGCGTTCCTGCTATCAGCCAGGTGCCGACAACCGCGTTGCAGCGAGACCAGTGCTGTGTTGTCAGCTGACCGGCCCGCCAGCGTTTCACGGCGACCACCAGTAGCAGCGGTACTGCCAGGCAGCCGACGACCAGTCCCAGCCATAGGGAGCTGTAAAACAGTAGTGCAGCTAGAAAGCTGAATACTACCGACTGCATTGCATCAACCAACGGTGTACCAATGAGAATACCTCCGCCTATCGTCAGTATTACTAGCGTCAGCGGTAGGGCGCGCAGGAGCCATTCAAGCAATCGCTGCCGGGCAGCGTGCGTTGACTGCTGAGTAGGCGGCGTGTGTGCCACCATCCGGCGTAGCCCGCGATGCGCATAAAAACTTCCCCAGGCGGCGCTGAGTAGCAGTATGAGGCTACCAGTGATAAATAGCGGCCAGCGCCACGGATTGGCGGTTTCGGGCGGGTTCATACAGCACCACCACGTTTCGTGCGGCCGCGAGGGATCGAAGGTGTCGGGTAGTAGCTGGCTGCTTTGACTCAAGGCAATCAGGCTGACACCGATAAGGTTGGCGCCCAGCAAGAGGATGCTGAGGCGAGTGAGTGATCGTGCTGTATTCATAACACCTCCTTATGGACACCAGTATAGCACAGCAGCAAATTGCTCGCGCTTTTTGCAAAAATCTGTTACACTAACTACGTATGATTTTGCTAGATAGGGTAACCAAGAATTATGGCAAGGAGGGCAAGCCAGCGCTCAACCGCGTTAGCGTGCATGTCAAGGCTGGCGAGTTCGTGATTTTGGTGGGAACGTCAGGAGCTGGTAAGTCAACCTTGCTCAAGCTACTGACGCGCGAGGAAAAGCCATCCAGCGGCAAGATTGTCGTTGGCGGCATCGATTATGATACGCTCAAAGACAAGCACATCCCGCTGCTCAGGCGCAAGATTGGCGTGGTGTTTCAGGATTTTAAGCTGCTGCCAAATCGCACGGTGTTCGAGAACGTGGCCTTTGCGCTAGAAATTGCCGGCATGACCAATCGCGAGATCAAATCGACGGTACCGAAGGTAATTGATTTGGTGGGTCTCAAGGGGAAGGAAAAGAATTTTCCGCATCAGCTATCTGGCGGCGAGCGTCAGCGCGTCGCTATCGCTCGGGCCATCGTGCGCCAGCCGAAAATCCTGATTGCCGACGAGCCGACAGGCAACCTCGACCCCAAGCATTCGTGGGATATCGTGCGCCTGCTAGAAAAGATTAACAAATACGGTACCACGGTGTTATTGACCACGCATAATGTCGAAATTGTCAACAAGCTCAAGCGGCGGGTGATCACCATTGACCACGGCAAGATCATCTCCGACCAAGCCCGGGGGAGTTACAAGCAATGACCAAGAAAACCAATCACAAAGCTTTGCAACGCATGAAGCGCCGCCGCCGCCGGACGCTGACATTGTGGCGGATGTGCCGTTATGGCGTGCACAACTTTAGCCGTAACGCTTGGTTGACGGTGGCGGCTACCGCCGTGATGAGCGTGACGCTGCTCATTATTTTTGTCACCGTGTCGGCGCGCCAGGTGCTGTCGATGACGGTGGACAATCTTAGTGAAACAGTCGATTACTCCATCTACCTCAAGGGGAGCAGTCAACGCGACGAGATCAATCAGTTATCGCAGCGCCTGGCGGAGCGGCCGAATGTCAAGGCGGTGCATTATGTATCGCCAGATGAGGCGCGCCAGAATTATATCGAGCAGAATAAGCGCGATAGCGGGGTGCTGGAGGCTATCAAAGAGGCCGTCAATCGTTTTCCGGCTACTTTGAGGGTGAATTTGCATGATGTTAATAATACAACGCCGCTTGAAGAATTTATCAAGAATGACGAGCTGTATCGGCGGCTGCGCGACCCTGCCCGGGAGCCGTCCTTCGCCGGCAAGCGCCGTGAGAGCATCAAGAAAATTACCGAATGGATAGACACGGCCAGTATTGTCGGGGCGGTGACTACGGTGGTATTTATCATTATCTCGGCGTTAGTGGTGTTCAACACTATTCGTATGGCAATCTTTAATCGTAAGGATGAGATTCAGATGATGAAGCTAATCGGGGCGGAACGCGGTTTTATTCGCGGGCCATTTATCATTGAGTCGATGATGTACGGCTTTATCGCGGCGCTGATCGCGACTGGTGCTGGTTATGGGCTATTGTTTGCCGCGCGAGAGCCGATGACTCAGGCTGGGCTGCCGATGCAAGCGATGATTGATAATTTGGTGTTGTATGTCGGTCTAGTGGTGTTGGCGATGGTGGTGCTCGGCGCGCTGATTGGCGCACTCTCGTCGTTTGTTGCCACTCGCAAATATCTCAAGATTTAGCTTGACGCGGCCAATGTGCTTATGCTATAATGGAGGCATGAAACAACGGTCCACCACACCAGTTTCCGCCTCATTAGCCCGCCGGGCGAGCATCATCGCTGTGGCGGTATTGATGGCGGGAGTCGGCCTGCAACAACTGGGAAGCCAGGTTATTGCCAGAAATTATGAAGCGGAAATTCGGGCCAAGCAGCGCGAATCCGATCAAGCGAGCGCCGAAGCGGCTCGTCTGGGGGAGATGGCATCGACACTTCAGGGGCAGCTGGACGTATTAAATCGCCAAGCAGCCGATATTCAGGCGCAAATTGACACTAGCCAAAAGAAGCACGATGAACTGACGGCGCAGATCGCCGAAAACCAGCGTCGTATCGAGGAGAATCGCGAAGCGTTGGGCGATATTCTGTCGGACATTTATCTGGACGACCAGATCTCACCTTTGGAAATGCTGGCTAGCAGCAAAAACATTGGCGACTTCATCGATCAGCAAGAGCATCGTAGCAGCCTGCGCCAGGGGCTGACCGATAAAATTGCCGAGATTCGCGAGTTGCAGAAAAAACTAGAAACCACCAAACAAGAAGTAGCTAAGGTGCTGAAAGATCAGCAGTCGCAGCGGACGCAACTAGCGGCCAAGCAGGCGGAACAGGCGAAACTGGTGGCCGATACTAAAAATGACCAGAACGCCTACGCGCAATTGGCGGCCAAGCATAATGCCGACATCACCAAGCTCCGTGAGCAGCAGCGAGCAGCTATTGCGGCGGCCCTGGCGGCCGAGCAACGGCGCAATGGCGGCGGCGGGGCGGCGGTGCCGCCACCAAGCGCGGGCGGCGGAGGCTATCCGGCTATATGGCAGAATGCACCACTGGATGCCTACGTGGATAACTGGGGACTTTACACTCGTGAATGTGTGAGCTATGCAGCATGGAAGGTGCACAGCACTGGCCGATATGTACCGCACTTCGCTGGACAGGGGCACGCCTACCAGTGGCCGGCTACTACTTCGCGGCACGGTATCCCTAATGGCAAAACGCCAAAAGCTGGTTCGGTGGCGGTGTGGAAGGTCGGCTACTATGGTCATGTGATGTATGTCGAGGCAGTGCACGGCGACGGCTCGCTGACGGTGAGCGACTATAATCTCGCATGGGATGGCCGTTATCGTCACTACAAGATTAGTGCTGGCGATGCTGCGGCGCGTAATTTGACGTATATCTACTTCTAGCCCAGAGAGACGCTAATAGCACCGCCAGTCGGCGCTATTTTTATGCCGTTCGTGCTATACTGGAGGAATGGAACAGGGGAAACGACGAACAGGTTGGTTAGTGGCGTGGGCGGTGCTCATTGCGCTGGTGAGTTTTGTTGCCGGGACGCGGGCCGAGCAGTTGGTGGCAGCTGCTGGGTCGGCCCTGGGACTGCGAGTGCCGACTGGTGCGCTGGACATGAGTAGCGTTCAGGAGACATATCGGCAGCTAAAGGCGCACTACGACGGATCGCTGGACGACCAAGCATTGATTGATGGTGCCAAGCGCGGGCTGGTGGCAGCTGCTGGCGATGCACACACCAGCTATCTCAACCAGCAGGACGTGGCGGAGTTTGAAAAATCGATGAGCGGTAGCATCGGCGGCGGCATTGGTGCTGAAATCGGCCTGCGCAATGACCGGCCGACCATCGTCAGGCCGCTCAAGGGCAGCCCGGCGGAGCGCTCGGGAGTGCGGGCTGGCGATGTGATCGTCAAAATTAACGACGAGGTTGTCTTGGCCCAGACAGTTGATCAGGTGGTGGCCAAAATCCGCGGCGAGGTGGGTAGTACGGTAAAGCTGACGCTCCTACAGGGGCGAGAGCGCCGCGAGCTGAGCATTACTCGCCAGCACATCACCGCGCCGACAGTCGAGTGGGAAGTAAGCGGCGAGCACGGCATTATGAAAGTGGCGCGTTTTAACGGCGACACGGCCCAGTTGGCACGACGGGCCGCTGAGGAGTTTCGTCATGCTGGTGTCAAGCGGGTGATTCTCGACCTGCGCTATAATCCAGGCGGCACCGTGGCGGCCGCTCAGGCGCTGGCTGGCCTGTGGCTGGATGATCAAGTGGTGATGACCGAGCGACGAGGCGACCGCGTTATCAAGACAGTGCGCTCCACTGGCCGCCCGCTATTAGCCGAGATGCCAACGGTGGTGCTGATCAACAACGGCAGCGCTAGCGCGTCGGAAATCGTGGCTGGGGCGCTGCGTGACCACGGCAAGGCCCGCCTGATCGGCGAGAAGAGTTATGGTAAGGGAAGCGTGCAGCAACTGATCAATCTGAGCGGCGGTGGCAAGCTGAAAGTAACCGAGGCCCGCTGGTTTACTGCCAAGGGGGTTAGTATTGACGGCCAGGGCATTCAGCCCGACGAGGTGGTCGAACTCAGCGCTGATGATGTCAACGCTGGACGCGATCCGCAGCTGGACCGGGCGCGGCAGTGATAATGCTTGTGTTTTCATCGCCAAGCGGGTAGAATGAAAGATATGGATGCAAAGAAGAAGATTTTATTGGTAGAAGATGACGTTGCGTTGTCGGCAGTATACCGTACTCGCCTGGAGTTGGAGGGCTTTGAGGTGCGCGAAGTGCATAACGGCGAGGAGGCGTTGTCGGCCACAATCGCTTATCACCCAGATCTGATTTTACTTGATGCCATGATGCCCAAGATCAGCGGCTTTGACGTACTGGACATTTTGCGCAATACGCCTGAGACGGCCAATGTGCGAATCATTATGCTGACGGCGCTTAGCCAGCCGAAAGACAAGGAGCGCGCCGAAGGCCTGGGGGTTGATGAGTACATGGTCAAATCGCAAGTTGTCATCGGTGACGTGGTAGCGCGCGTCAAGCATCATTTAGGCATGGCGGCTTAGCTCTGCACTTCTTGCGCTATTGCCAAACTAGCAGAAAATAGCTCTCATAGCTTGACATTTCGCTTGTGGTTTGGTATAATTGCAACATGAGTAATAAGGCTGCACTAGAAACAACACGAACGCCGGCTATTCCTTTCTGGCGAGACGGCGAGGATACATTCTACGTTGAGGTAGCACAACGGATTGATGGCGGCGAGCGGGTAGACGGCGAGTCATCTAATAATAAGCTTGGCGAGGCTGCTATTACATCAATACTCCGATGCCCTAAGGGTGGTGAGTTAAAGATACCGTTTACAGCGCTAGAACCTTTCATCGCTTCAGCTGAGGAGTGCGGTGTTCAGAGCTCTGTTGATTTGGGCGACCCAAATCTTGGTCTTGGGAGGCCGCGGGTGGAGGGTGTTGTGCCGGATCCACACTTGGACGACTACCTTAATAGACTGGCGGTTCAGCAGCCGTTAGATATAACGCGGTTGTTGCCGCAAGGCGGCAGCGGCAGTGATAGCAACGTCGGCAATGCCCAGCCCGAGTTGCCATCGTTGGCAGTACCTAAAGAGTGGTCGCAGGAGCCCGATAAGGGCGAAGGGGCTAAGCGTGTCGTTTGGCCTTTCGATTGGGCGCAAAAGGCTATTCGACACAATCCGAATGATCAGTCCCTGTTCATAGATGAGGCCCAGCGATTGTTGACCGAAGGTACTGAGATTGGGGCCGTTGACTTGCACACCGCTGCGCTTTATCTGGGTGCGCTGGGTGGAAAAGATACCTATGAGTTGTGGCAGGAGCTTTCGGGTGCACTACGGCCGTTGAATAGAGAACCTGGTAAAGAGTATTTCGATTCTGTACTTGATTCTGTACTGGCTGGTGTGAAAGAACAGCTTGATATCGCCGCCATAGAGCAAGGCGACCCTCAGAGACTAAAAGTGAGAAGCGAAGAGCTTTCTCGGGGAATTGGTGCCGCTGCCGGGATGGTGAGTGAAAAGGTGCGGTCTGTCCTGAGTGCTTGTTTTATTGGCCATCTAACGAGACACTGTAACAGACTGCCAGGCGCGGAGGCGACTGTAACGAATATGCAGCAGGCACTTTATGGCCAGTTAAGTCGATGGTGACTGGCGTCTTCAACTAAAAACAGCCCCAGAGGGCTGTTTTTGAATGCTTACGTCGCATATACGGAAGGTATTATCCCACGCACACTTCGGTGCGGCGCTCGGTTTTGCCGGTGAAGCGGGTCTTTTTGACGCGCTTAAAGCTCACCACGCCGTCTTTGGCCGCATGAATGGTATAGTTGCGGCTCATGTAGGCACCTTCGCCAGCGATTTTGGTGGCGCCGGTCTGGCGTACTAACACTTCGCCAGCATTGACTTTTTGGCCGCCGAAACGCTTGACGCCCAGGCGCTGACCGGGGTTGTTATGGACGTTTTTGCTTGAGCCGCCAGCTTTGACTTTTGACATCTCTTCACTCCTTATGATTTCTATAAACAATCCGTATCATTGTAAGGCATGACGAGTGAAAAGTCAAGCCGCCAGCGCCTTAAAGAGCTAGGTTATCGGCGGCGCAGTACCAGCAGCTGGCGGGCAACGACCTGGCCGGGGCGATGATAGATGAGCGGCTGAGGCTGGGTTAACTGATAGCCCAGCTTTTCCAGCTGGCGGATGAGTGGTAGGTGTGTGAAGCGCCCCGCGGCATCGGCCCAGGCTGGTACGGCGATACAGAGAGGCGTGCCGGGGCGGAGCTGGGGGTGGAGGTTGCGCAAAAATTCGGTGATGATATGATTGCAGTTGCCAACGACCTCGGCGAGCTTTTCGGGCCGAGGCGGTGCGGAAAAGGGCTGGCCCAGATAGGTTTCGCAAACGACGGCATCAATCGGAGGAGTCGTCGGCCACTGCGTAGTCATGGCGTCGCCCTGTTTCACCTCAAGCACCTTGCCAGCGGGGCGGTGCGTGGCTTGCAGCCAATCAAGATTTTCGACAGTGTAATCAATCATTTTATGGTTCAGGTCAGAACCGAGCACTGCGCAGCCTTTTAGTAGCGCCTCCTGAAGGACGGTGCCAGTGCCGCAGAACGGGTCAAGCACGCAAGGAGAATCGTTGCTGGCTAGTGCGCGCGGCCCCAGGGCGAGATTGATCATGAGCTGGGCGAGCTTAGGCGGTAGCATGCCGACAAAAGCGTCGCGGCGCGGTCGGCGTCGGTCGCGAAAGGCATAGGCGCTGATATTTTGGGTGCCGCGGCTTTCGGCGATGATGAGCTGCCGGCCGGCGCGGATGATCAGGAGTTCAATGCGGCGCGGGCTGCGGCCGAGCTTGTTGTGGTGCGCCGTGGCGGTGGACAGGGCAGCGGTCTGGTTAGGAATAAGACGAAGGCTGACCGATGATTTTTTGAGCGTAGTTTTGAGCCGGAGGCCGATGGCCTGTACTGCTCGCGGCGAGACATCCAGGCCGTGGGCGCTGATGCCGAGCGTCAGCTTGGCTGGTTGAGTGTGCCACTGTGCAGCGTAGTGCGTGGTGATGTAGCGGGAGGCCGCCGCCAGACAGGCCTGGTCAGTGCCGCTGGCGGGTAGGCGATGAACGATAGAGCCGCAGGTGAGGGTGCCGCCCAGCGAATCGATGGGGAAGTCCTCGGTAGCTACTTCGGCGCTTGACCCAAGGTGGCGTACCTGCGCCGCGCCAAAGACGGCCGCTAGTTCGGCAAGGGATAATTCTGGCTGGCGTCCAAGCAGGGCGATTATCATGATTTGATTATAGCAAAAATGGCATGATATAATGAGCTCATGTTATCGAAGGGGATTCGACGTCTTTTACGTGCGCTCAAGTCACCGCGGATGATTATGAGCGGCATTACGCTGATCGTCCTGGGGGTTATTATTTATGCTTCGCGGCATCAGTTGGTGCGGGCCTGGGAGTTGCTGGGACAGGCTGACATTAGGATGCTGCTGCTGCTCATCCCCTTGCAGTTCATCGTCTATTTTGCTGGCGGCGAGATGGTGTTTTCGTATTTGCGGGGCAAAAAACTGATCCGTCATATTTCGCGCCTCACACAGACACGCATTGATTTGGAGTTGAATTTGGTTAATCACCTCTTTCCGTCGGGCGGGGCAAGCGGCATGTCCTACGTGGCCTGGCGGCTGCACAAACTGGGGGTGCCGCCAGCGCGTTCGACGTTTGCGCAGGTGGTGCGCTATGTGATGGGGTTTGTGGCTTACGTGGTGCTGATGGCGGTGAGCCTGATTGTGCTCGGTATTGCTGATCATCTGAACACTTGGGTGATGCTGGGCGGCGTGGGGTTGATCTGTGTGCTTTTGGGGCTGTCGGCTTTGGTGGTGCATATGTTCAAATCCAAGCAGCGAATGCATCGGGCGGCGCAGGTGATTGCGCGTTGGTTGAACCGGCTGGCGCGGGCGGCGAGTTTTGGCAAGGTGAAGCAGATGGTGGTGGCGGCCAAGGTGGAGGCGTTCTTTTTGGAGATGCACGATGATTTTGGCGAGCTATCAGGCGAGAAGTCGCTGGTGATTCGGCCATTTCTGTGGGGTTTGGTGTATTCGTCGATTGATGTGCTGATGTTCGTGGTGACCTTCCATTCGTTAGGCATCACTGTCGATCCAGCGGTGTTGATGATCGGCTACGGGGTGGCTGGTCTGGCTGGCTTGGTGGCGTTTACGCCAGGTGGTGCTGGGGTGCATGAGACGATTATGATCTTGTTTTTGCAATTATCGGGCGTCGATCCAGGGGCAGCGATCGCTGGGATTGTCTTGACCCGCGCTATTTTGCTGACTGGCACCATCGTGTTTGGCTATCTGTTCTATCAGCACGCATTGCTAAAATATGGAACGCCGCGTGGTTCCGAGAGTTAGCGTCAGCGATTTTCTGGCCATCGCCAATCAGGTGCTGGAGGCGTCGCTGGGGCCAATGGAAATTGAAGGCGAGGTAGCCAGCTTTAAGATTAACCAGCAGAAATATGTCTTTTTTGACCTCAAGGATGAGAGCGGGACGATCAGCTGCTTTATGATGGCTTGGCAGCTGCGGTTGGCGGTCGAGGATGGGATGCGCGTGGTGGTGCGTGCTACGCCTAAGCTGACGGCATGGGGGAAGTTTAGTCTGACGGTACAAGGCATCACGCCTGTTGGCGAGGGTCAGCTAAGGCGCAGTTTTGAGCTGCTGAAGCGGCGATTGGCGGCTGAGGGGCTGTTTGACGAGTCGCGCAAGCGTCCGCTGCCGCGGCTGCCTGGGCGAGTGGCGGTGATCTCTAGTCTACAGGCGGCAGGCTATGCTGATTTTATGAAAATTGCCGCTGAACGCTGGGGCGGCGGGCGTTTTGTGGTGTTTCCGGTGGCAGTGCAGGGGGCAGGCGCGGCCGACCAGATGATTGCCGCCCTGGAACGAGCGCAGCAACTGACCGAGTTGCCAGAGGTAATTGTGCTGATTCGCGGCGGCGGCAGCGCCGACGATCTGGGCGCTTTTAATGATGAGCTGCTGGTGAGGGCTGTGGCGGCCAGCCGCGTGCCGGTGCTGACCGGTATTGGGCATGAAACCGATGAGAGCTTGTGTGATTTGGCGGCCGATGTCCGCGCAGCCACGCCAAGCAACGCGGCGCAGCTGCTCTTGCCGGACAAACACGAAGTGCTGCGAACAGTGCAGTTGCAGGTGCAGACGGCTGGTGCGGTGGTGCAGCGCGCGGCGCAGCAGGCACTGGAACAAGTGCAAGCGGTCAGCACGCAGGCCTTGGCGGCGTGGCGATCCCGTGTTGACGGGGAGCTCGAGCGGTTGCAGCTCATGCAGGCGCGGATTGCCGAGTACGATCCAGCACTGGCATTGCGGCGTGGCTATGCCATGATTGAAGGAGCGCTGGAGGTTGGCCAGGTGGTGCGGATTATAACCGAAACGGCCCAGCTGCGCGCCAAGATTATTGAGCGACAGGCAAGGAAAGAGAAAGGAGAGGGGTGATGACAAAGGTGAAAAAACTATCAGCGGACGAGACACCGATTGATCAATTGTTGGCGCGGTTGGACGAGGAGATGGCGTGGTTTCATGGCGAGTCGTTTCGGCTGGAGGAAGCGCAGCAGCGGTTTGTGGCGCTTCGTCAACTGGCAGCTGAGATTGAGCGGCGGCTGCTAGTGATGAAACACGAGATTGAAGTGCAGCCCGAAGCAAGCTTTACAAGCAAAAAAACATAAGCTATACTGATCAGTATGAAACAGATGAGATATGAGCGAGGCTGGGTGAACGGCTGGATGGTGGCGGCAATTGCTGGACTGACTCTGTTTGTCGTTGCTGGCGCCCTGGCGATCTGGGCCTATATGGCCTATAGTCAGCAAAAGACCAGTGTTGACGCCAAGGTGGCACTAGCGGTGGCCGAAGCCAAGCGCGAACAGGCCGAAGCTGATCAGAAAAAATTTGCCGAGGATTTCAAAAACCCCCGCATTGAGTTTGTTGGGCCGAGCGAGTACGGCCGCGTTTCGTTCATGTATCCGAAGACCTGGAGCGCCTATGTTGACAAGGACGGCAGCGATCGCGGTGATTTTCGGGCCTATTTTCACCCGATGAGCGTGCCGCCGGTTGCTGGCAAGGCCAGTCGTTTTGCGATGCGTTTGGAGATTTTGAATATGGATTTTGACAGGGTGCTCGGTCAGTATGCGTCGCAGCTCAAAAAGGGCGAGTTGGTATCAAGCAGCGTTGAATACAATGGCAATGCGGCAACCAGGATTGAAGGCTCGTTTACCAAGGAGCTGCGCGGCGTGGCAGTGTTAATGCGGGTGCGCGATAAAACAATTCGTTTTTCGGCTGATGCCGACACCTTCAAGCCAGATTTTAATACGGTGATGACAACGGTTAAGTTTGTTCAGTAGACGCCGCATTTGCTATACTGACAGTATGGCGGACAAGTGGAGTGATGAATATGCGGCGCTACCGAGTGTTCTCGTGGCGGCGCATGAGTTGAAAGCGCCTTTGGCGCTGGTGCGCCAGCTGAGTTTGCTATTGGAAGATGGTGAGCTATCGGCCGCCGAAGCGCAGGCCTTGCAGCGGCAGGTGCGCTTGACGGCGGAACGAGCTTTGCGTACTGTGACTGATTTGTCGCAGACGGCCCAGCTGACTCCCAGTTTGTTTCCGCTGGAGCCGGTCAATCCGCTGGCGGTGTGTCGACAGCTGATGCAAGAGATGGCGCCGATGATGGCGCTGTATCAGCGGCGAATTAGCTGGCCCTCGGGGTCGATGCGCCGCAGCCGTTTGGTGGTAGCAAATCAAGTGCTGCTCGGCCGAGTAATGATGAATTTTTTGGACAATGCACTGCGCTATACTGAGGAATCGGCGGCTATTGAGGTGCGCGTGGCATCACGGGGCCAGGCGATGCGGCTGAGCGTGCGCGATTTTGGGCCAATGATGAGTCGGCAGGAATATCGGCGTTTGCTCGATACGCTGGAGCAGCGCAAAACGGTGCGCACCAGGCCAGAAAGTAGCGGCCTGGGCGTCTACATCGCGGCGCAGTTTGCACGGGCCATGGGCGGACGCATCGGGCTGATTCGCCATCGCGACGGGCTGACCTTTTATATTGATATGCCGCTCAGCGAGCAATTGAGCCTGCTATGAAAAAGCGGCTGTTGATTATCGAGGATGATCCGATATGGGCGGAAGTGTTAGCGCGCTATGCTGCGGCGGTCGGCTTGACGACGCGAGTGGTGGTGTCGCCAGCCCAGGCTATCGAGGCGGTGGATGATTGGTCGCCGCATGCCCTCTGTTTGGATATGCTGCTGGCGGGCGAGACAGGGATGGCGCTACTGAATGAGCTGCGCAGTCATGACGATCTGGCGGCGCTGCCAGTGGTGGTGTGCAGCAATGTGCCGCTCGATGCCGCGCTGCTGCGGCCATTCGGGGTGTGGGCGGTGCTGGATAAGTCGCGGATGACGCCGGCCGAGGTGCGGCGAGTATTTGCGGAGGCGGCGGCATGAAAGACGGCGAGCGGCTGAAAGCGATTGTGCTGCGGCGCACTGACTATGCCGAGGCTGATCGGGTGGTGCAGCTACTAACTCCCCAGGGTCGGCGAGCGGTGATCGCCAAGGGTGTGCGTCGCGAACGCTCCAAGCTGGCTGGCGGCATTGAGCTGTTTGCGGTGTGCGATGTGGTGATTCGTTCGGGGCGGGGCGAGCTAGGGTTGCTCACTAGCGCGCGACTCAGCGCGTTTTACCGCCATATTCTAGAGGACTATGAACGGATGCAGTTTGCCTATGCGGCGCTTAAGTTGGTAGCTCAGGCCACTGAAACAATCGACGAGCCAGCCTGGTTTACGCTATTGCAGCAGACGCTGGAGCAGTTGGACGTACGTGCGACGCCGCAACAGTTGGTGGAGGCGTGGTTTTATGTGCGTTATGCCGAGCTGCTGGGTGATGAGCTCAATCTCAGGACGGATGTAATGGGTCGTCCGCTCAGCGCTGACAAGTCCTATATGTACGATGTTGGCGAAAAGGGGTTGCGTCCCAGCGAGCAGGGCGACTTGACGGCGGCGCATATCAAGCTGCTCAGGCTGCTGGCCGTCACTCCTTTGGCGACGGCGGCTCAGGTGGGTGGTGTTGGTGCGGTGCTGGCAGACTGCTGGCTGGCGGCTAGGCAGCATGCTGGAGTGTAGTGGTATCGCTAACGGCGACCGCGCCTAGGTGATCTGCTGGGTTGGTTGGCGGTGTAGTTTCTAACGCCTTCTGTTCCTTTTTTAACACCTTCTGTTCCTTGCCGTACAGCCAATGAAAATACTTCGCTAGTGTGTGTAGGTTTTGCGCTTTGTCGGGATCTTCAGTATTATATCGCGTATCGTTTTCAAGGCTAGTGATAAGTTCTGATAGCTCCTTAATAGCGACGGCTCGCTGGCGGATGTTTTCCACTTCCTGGCCATAATAACCAAGCTTAGCTAAGTCGTGGGTAATTTGAGCAGCCCGCAGTTTGAGAAAGGCGGTGAAAAGGGTGGTCTCAGAATCCTGAGAAGCTTCAAGAGAGGCCGATAGTTTGGCGATATCCTCGCCGACAACTGACAGGAGCGCTGTTTTTCGCTCATCACTATCCTTTAGTTGATGGGCGTCATAGAACTTCTCCTGGATAGCTGAGGCCTCTGGTGATAGTGCGGGCAGTAGCTTATCAAAATCTTCAAATTTCCTGATGCCTTCCTGGCTGGTTACTAGTAGCAGAACTGGTGTGATGCATATGTCAGCAGGCTTGGCAGGTTCGGGCTGCAACTCTTTCGCGGCATGCCACGCTTTTTCAAACACCCGAGAGGAGGGGAGCTGCGGGTTGTCTGGGCTATCTGGCGCGATACCATCAAACGATGCGCGGTATTGTTCGAAGGCGAGAGCGGCGCAGTTTCGCAGCACCTCTGGCGTGGTATGCTCGGGGTCGACCTGATCGGTGCTGTTCTCGAGGAGCTTTTCGAGAGAATTGGCGCCAATCAGCAGCTTTTGGATGTCCATCAGCCAATAGAAACGATTATCCAGCCCTGGCGGATAGTCGGTAAGAGTGTTAAAATTTTCCCAAAAACTGGTTAGCTTTTGTTCGGGAGGCAGCTTGGAGTTGTCGGCAATTTCTTTTAGTCGCTGAGCCAGATTGCCAACAGTTATTTTGCCAAAATCAGGGGTGTCTACGGGATGTTCGATAGTGGAACTTTGTTGTATACATTTTTCACCCATGTTTGTGCTTCCCCTGAAACTTCTTATTTTTATCGTACCATGATAATCCGCAGCGTGTCAAATATGCTATACTAAGAGCAATATTGATGACAATCGCCATGTTGCCAACATGGAGAAAGGAAAGTATTCGTGAGTCAGGCGAAAATGGAAGATTTGGTGAGTTTGTGTAAGCGCCGCGGGTTTATTTACCAGGGGTCGGATGTCTATGGCGGCCTGAGCGGCACGTGGGATTACGGCCCGCTGGGCGTGGCCTTAAAGCGCAATATTATGAACCTGTGGTGGCAGCATTTTGTTGATGAGCGCGACGATATGTACGGCATTGACGCGGCCATTTTGATGAACCAAAAAGTCTGGCAGGCGAGTGGGCATGTGGATACCTTTGTCGATCCGCTGTGTGAAGACACGGTCAATAAACGCCGCTACCGCACCGATCATATTTTGAAGGATAATGGCGTCAGTCCAGATGGCATGACGATGGAGCAGATGGATGCGGCGATTGTCGAGCACGGCATTAAAAGCCCAGATGGTAATCCTCTCAGCAAGTCGCGCACCTTCAATATGATGTTCAAAACGCACGTTGGCCCAACGGCTGACGACGTCTCAATTTCGTATCTTCGCCCCGAAACTGCTCAAGGTATTTTCACTAATTTCAAAAACGTTGTCGACACGTTCTATCCAAACCTGCCATTTGGCCTCGCGCAAATGGGCAAGGCGTTTCGTAACGAAATTGCGCCGCGCGACTTTATCTTTCGTTCGCGCGAGTTTGAGCAAATGGAAATCGAATATTTTGTTCACCCAGATGAGTGGCAGGCAGCGTTTGATGAATTGCTGGCCAGTACGCACGAATTTCTAGGCAAACTTGGTCTAGCGCCAGAGCATATTCACGAACTTGATGTACCAGCTGAAGACCGCGCGCACTACAGTAAAAAGACTATCGACATTGAGTATGATTACCCGATTGGCGAAGAGGAGCTAATGGGCATTGCGTACCGCACGGATTTTGACCTTGGTAATATTCAGCGCGTCAGCAAAAAGAGCATGGAATATCAGGTGAAGGGGACGAACGAAAAGTTTGTGCCACATGTGATTGAGCCAAGCTTTGGCGTGGAACGAGCCGTGATGGCGGTGCTATCGGCGGCGTATACCGAGGACGAAGTGAACGGCGAGAAGCGTGTGTACCTTCGCTTGCCAGAGCACTTGGCACCAGTGAAGTTTGCCGTGTCGCCACTGCTAAAGAACAAGCCAGAATTGGTTGAAAAGGCCCGCGAAGTCTACCGCATGCTGAAGAAAAAGCACGGCGCCGTGATGTGGGACGACAACGGCAACATCGGCAAACGCTACCGTCGCCAAGACGAAATCGGCACGCCGCACTGCGTGGTGGTCGACTTCCAGACACTGGAGGACGGCACAGTAACCGTGCGTGAGCGGGATACGACGGAGCAGCGGCGGGTTGATGTCACGGAGTTATGTTGATATGAGTAGTGATTTTCGCCGACGATGGGGGCTGCCTGAAGAGCCGTCTGAGAAAAGGTTTGAAAAGACGATCTACCGTATCCTTGCATTCTTGGGTGAGGAAATAGAGACCAGTGAGGACAAATTACGCCATCTCGCGTACATTGCGGGAACGCCTGCGTATACGTATCGAAGTAATCGATATTATGGTGTTAGTTATTTTGATGCGGCAAAGTATTTTCATGAAGCTAGACAGCCTGTTGAGTTAGCTCAAAGGATAGAGGATTTGCTAAAAAGCAATATCCTTACTAGCGATGAGAAGGATAGTATTTCGGTTATCGTCAACAGAGAACCTTTGGACGTTAGGTTTGGCAAGAATGAGAAAGGCGATTATATAACCTATCCTCAAGGCGAGACCATGTTAGATGAGAAAGTCGTAGAGCGCACTTTATTGTGCCTGGATGGCAAAAGTGCAGGCGAGTATACAAAAGCACTAAAGGCATATGCTTCAGGGAAGTGGAATGATGCCTCAAACAACACTCGACGCGCCCTTGAGGAGTACTTACGGCAATATCTGGATAATCAAGCAGGGTTGTCGACTAATATTAAAAGACTGGGAGCCCTTCTTAAGGGCGGTGTTACTGCTGATCATTTTCGTAACTCAATTATCAATCAAATTACGACATTGGACAAACACTACAACGAAGGGTCTAAGCACGGCTCCATTACGCAGGGGGCTGTCGAGGCTGAATATCTAATATACTCTGTTGGCATTATCATAAATACCCTGGCGCAAATTAAGACATTGGAGACAGCTCCGTCTGATTAGTTTAGTATAGTTATCTACTGAAAGAGATACTCCTTGATAAGCCAAAACTAAGAGACTATAATTTACAGACAGATGAACTATTAAGTAGATGACTAAGTGAGGTTAACATGGCGACAGAACATCAGCGCGCACAACTTGAAAAACAATTGCGGGAATATCGTAAAAAATATCTCGGTAAAAACAAGCCAACCGACATGAACGAGTCGGGGACGCGCATTAGTGTCAACGAATTTTTGCAGGATGTGCTTGGCTATGCGTTTGGCGACGAAATCAAGACCGAATACGCCATCAAGGGCGAGTATGCTGATTATGTGATTCAGCTGAAGCGCAAAAAGCACTTTGTGGTTGAAGTCAAGGCTATGGAGATTGACCTCAGCGAGCGGCATCTGCGTCAGGCGCTAGCATATGCGTCAAACGAGGGAATTGACTGGATTTTGCTGTTCAACGGCCGGCAGATTCAGTTGTACCGAGTTATTTTTGGTAAGCCGATCAAGACGCATTTGGTGTTTGATTATGATTTGTCTGATCTGTCAATTATGCGTGCGGCATCAAAGGATTTCATTAATCTGGCAAAGCGGAGTGTGGAGAAGGGCGAACTGGAGCTGTACTGGAAGCGATTTGATGCGCTGACAACGGATAGTCTCATCAAAACAATCTATACGGACGATGTGATTCGTGCAGTTCGTCTGAAAATTAAAAAACAGTCAGGGATTAATTTCAACCAAGAGGATGTACTCGATGCGGTGCATCATCTTATTACGACTGAATGCAAGGGTGTTGTGAAGCCGCGAGTGTTGAAATAGTCATATATATTGCAATAATATTATAATTTTGTTATAATAAAACCATTATGACCATCACCACTATCCAAAAAGTTATCAAAATCGGCTCCAGTAGGGGTGTGACGCTGCCGGCTCGAGACTTACGGGCGCTGGGCGTCGAGGCGGGCGATGAAGTCGAGTTGGTGGTGCGCAAGAAAACCGCCCACGCCGAGGATGCAAAAGTGCTTGAAATGGCGCAGTCGCTGCTCGAGCGGTATGAGGACGACTTTCGTCATCTTGCGGAGCGGTAGATGCGGTTTTTAACCTTGGCGCATATTTTACAGCTGCACGCACTCGTCACGGTGAAATTCGGCGGGGCGAGTACTGTTCGCGACATTGGTCGGCTGGAAGCTGTTGTCGCTACGCAGCATCAAGAGGTGTTTGGCCGAGAATTGTATCCGACATTGCATGAGAAGGCGGCAGCACTGTTGCGGGGGATTATCGCCGATCATCCGTTTGTTGATGGCAATAAACGAACCGCCATGCTGGCCTCTATGGTATTTTTGGAGCTCAATGGCCAGCGGATCGTCGCACGGAAGGGTGAAATAGAGGATTTTGCCGTTATCGTCGCTACGAATCGTCCGTCGGTCGCTGATATTGCGCAGTGGCTGCGGCGGCATACCGAAGTGGTATAATAAGTGCTATGAGCAAGAAAAATCAGCCTGCTCAAAACGCTATCGCCGCCGGCAACTGGCTGCTTGTCGTGGTGGCTGGCATACTTATCGCACTAAACGCGGCGTTGCTCCTCCTGGCGGTTATTTTTGCTGAGTTTTTTGGCTGGTGGTCGTTGGCGCTGGGTCTGGCTGCCGTGTCGTCGATAGGGCTGGCTATCATAAGCATACGAGACAATAACCCCAGTTGGCTACTGCTTGATCTGATATTGCCAAATTAAACGAAAGGAGACGCGATGAGCGCCGCGAAGCCATTTTTACTCTTACAATCCCGCCCGGAGGCGGCTGCTTCGGATGATGAATATCAGGCGTTTCTGCGGTTTGGCGGACTAACATCCGAACAGCTGGTGCGATTACGGTTGGAGACGGGCCAGCTACCGACGGTGCAGTTAGACGACTACGCGGGCATTATCATGGGTGGCGGCCCGGCTAACTTTGCTTACCAAGAGTATGAAAAATCGCCCGAGCAACGACAGTTTGAGGTGGTCGTATTGCCGCTGATGCGGCGTATTATTGCTCAGGACAAGCCCTTTTTGGGCGCTTGCCTGGGAGTTGGTGCCGTAGTGACAGCCATGGGCGGGCAGATGAGTTTTGACTATCCTGAGGCGGTCGGCGCGGTGGAGATACGACTAACGACGGAAGGCAGGGGGGATCCGCTTTTGGCGGGGTTACCAGACTGTTTTCGGGGTTTTGTCGGACACAAAGAGGGTGTGTTACAGCCACCCGCTGGCTGTGTGGTGCTGGCGCGTTCGGCGACGTGCGCGCAGATGCTGCGGGTTGGTCGGCATGTCTATGCCGCGCAGTTTCATCCCGAGCTAGATGCCGAGGGCCTGGTGTTCAGGATTGGCATCTATAAACATGCTGGGTATTTTGCGCCAAATGAAGCAGATGAGTTGATTGCTGCGGCGCGTCAAGAAGTCGTCACTGAACCAGTCAAGATTTTGCGGGCATTTGTTGATCGCTACGGAAACTATAGGGCGGGCGTATGAAAAGGAATAGAACAATCCTCGTCGCTGGAGCTACAGGCTACCTCGGACGTTTCGTCGTTGCTGAACTGCATCGTCGTGGGTATAAGGTACGTGCGATTACCCGCAGTCGCGAGCGGGCTGCCTCTCCAGGCCAGTGGGATTCTCCCGCATTGGAGGGTCTTGTTGATGATTGGGCTGTCGGAGAGGTTACAGATCCTGCATTTATCGTTGATGTTGCAAAGGGAATTGACAGTGTTATATCCACCCTGGGGGTAACTAGGCAGAAAGCTAACCCTTGGGACATCGATTTCCGGGCCAATCTTGCCATCCTTCGCTCCGCTGAAAAGCACGGTGTCAAGCAATTCTGCTTCGTCAACGTCATCGGAGGCGATCGATGCCCAGCACGCTTGACCCAAGCAAAGACCGCTTTTGTCCAAGAGCTGGCCGCATCCCAGATATCGAGTCAGATTATCAATCCTCCTGGATACTTCTCCGATATGGTCCAGGTTCTTCAAATGGCCAGAAGGGGTCGCGTCTTTCTCTTTCGTCCGGATGCCAGGATTAATCCTATTCATGGCGTCGATCTTGCGCAGTTCTGCGTCAATCGCTTAATTGATGGCGAGGAGGGGACATGGGATGTGGGAGGCCCCGAGGTCTTTACCTGGGAAGAACTTGCTGGCTGTGCCTTCAAAGCGCTTGATCGGCCTATAAAAATTACCACCATATCACCTGCTGTCCTGTCTCCTACCATTGGTGCTCTTGGACTCTTTGACCAGAGAAGGGCAGATACGATGCGGTTTGTCTCGTGGAATATGCTCCATGATTGTGTAGGCGAGCCGTTTGGTACCCATAGGCTACTCAATTTTTATAAAGACATTATTAAAAAAGCTGAACAAGGTTAGGTGTAGTATAATCACTCTTATGCAACAATCCCGAAAGAAGATCATCCAACAAGGAAGACTGTTCAAAATATTTTGGCAAGCGGCGCTTATAGCTATTGCCATTGTGGCGGTGAAGTACATCTTGCGCCAGTATCACCTAGAGCTCATCCCGCAGAGTTCGCTGCACAACAGCGTGGTGTCTAGCGTGGTGTTTGTGATTGGTTTTTTGCTGTCGGCGACTATCGCCGACTACAAGGAGTCAGAGCGCATACCGGCCGAGTTTGCGGCGCAGATTGAGGATATGTATGACGACGCAGCCCAGATTCACGCCAGCTATCCAGTGTTTGACCTTAACGGCTTTCGCAAGCAGTTGTGCGTAGTGGCGCGTGGTTTCGTCGATGATGCGCGCAAGCGGTCCTATGATGCCCGCCAGGATATTCGCGCTCTAGGAGGTTATTTTTCAGAGATGGAGCGGGGCAAGGTGCCGCCGAACTTTATCGTCAAGCTGAAGCAGCAACAGGGTGTGTTGCTGCGGGCGCGGCATCGGGTGAATTACATTCAGCGTATTACATTCGTGCCGTCGGCTACCATTTTGGCGCGTTCCATCGTGGCGGCGCTGATTATCTTATTGGTGTTTACTGACATTGATCCATTTTATGCTGGTCTTGCCATTGTCGGTACTATCACCTTTACACTAGTATATATGCTCATCTTGATTCATGTTATCAGTAAGCCGTTTCATAAGGCTGGTAAAACGCGCGACGATGTCAGTCTGTTTTTGATCAATGACGCGGTGGATTATCTTCGGCAGTCAACCCCGGCGGCTTCGTCGCCCGCTGCAAAACAGCGCTCCTAAACGTGGTATACTAAGCATATGCATATTATTCTTGGCGGGACGAGCGGGCTTGGCTGGGAGATGGCGCAGCAGCTGCGGGCGGCAGGGCAGCGAGTGGTGGTGCTGGGCAAGACGCATGTGCCAACGCAGCACGGTGAAGGTCTGGCACTTGATGTCTACTATCCAGAACAGGTTGCAGCGGCGCCCGAGGCGATTGAGCGGCTTTTGGGCGATGAAAGAATCGAACAGTTCATCTGGGCGGCAGGCTATGGCTGGCGCGGCGATTTTGAGGCGCAGACTGACGTGCGGGCCATGGCGGAGGTGAATTTTGCGGGGCCGCTGCCGCTGATACAGTGGGCCTGGCAGCGTATGATTACCCAGGATGCACCCTCGACGCTCACCATTATCGGCTCAACTAGCAGCGTCAAGGCGCGGGCTGACGAGGCGGTCTATGTGGCCACCAAGCACGCTCAGGCTGGTTTGGCGCGCAGCCTAGGCTTGCAGGCCGAGGAACAACGATTATCGGTCAAGGTGGCATTATTTCTGCCGGGTGCCATGAAGACGCCGTTTTGGCGGGGTCGCGAGCCAAGCGACTATGCACTGTTCAATGATCCAGTCAAGGTTGCGGCGCATATCCTTGATGCCACGCGGCAGCAACAACAGCCCTTTTTGGAGTGGGCGCTGCCCAAGGGCACCTTGCTCTAGGGCTAGCAAGAGCGGTATAATGAGTTTATGGCGATGACGAACACTGATGAAAGGTTTGGCGTCAATGTCGTGGTGATTGGCGGCGGCACGGGCAGCTTTACCTTGCTGGGTGGACTCAAAAAGTACACTCATCATATTACGGCACTAGTGAATATGGTGGACGATGGCGGGTCAACTGGCGTATTACGCGACGAATTGGGCGTCTTGCCGGCGGGCGATGTTCGGCAGTGCCTGGTGGCGCTGAGCAGCTCGCCGAAAGTGCGCGACCTGTTCAACTACCGATTTGACGAGGGAAGCATGAAGGGTCATGCCTTTGGTAATTTGTTTATGGCGGCCCTGGAGAAGATGACAGGCAGTTTTGCTGATGCAGTAGAGACTGCTGGCGAGGTGCTAGGTATTTATGGCCGGGTGCATCCGATTACGCTTGACAATACCACTATGTCGATTCGTCTGGAGGACGGCACGGTGGTAAATGGACAGCATGCTGCCGAGTCGCTGGTTATCCCCAAGGGACAGCGGCCGTGGCTGGAACTGAGTCCGCCGGCCAGCATCAATCCGCGGGCGCGTCAGGCTATTTTGGATGCTGATTTGGTGGTAGTAGCCCCAGGGCTGCTGTATGGCAGTTTGGCGCCGGCGCTATTGGTGCGCGGTGTAACGCGGGCGCTTGCTGAAACCAGCGCCAAGAAAGTTTATGTGTGTAATCTGGTGAATAAGCCAGGTCAGACCGATGATTTTACCGTGATAGAGTATGCCGACGAAATCGAGCGTTTTTCGGGCGTAAAGCTTGATTATGTGTTGTATAATAACCATCGTCCAAATCAGAAGCTGATTGATAGATATGCTCGCGACGGTGAAATGTTGGTGGAGTGGGATGAAGCGGCCCTGGCCAAGAAGCACTATCATGCTTCGGGTAAGCGTTTGATTGCCGAAACGGTGTGGGTGAACCAAAATGCCGCAGCCGATCCGCTGGCCGCTCAGCGCAGCCTGATTCGCCATGATGCCGACCGAGTGGCGCGCGAGCTGATGAGGATATATTTTTCATGAGTCGGCACTTATTTATCGACCTAGATCGGACGCTGTTTCGTACTACTGAGTTTGATCAGCAGCGCTGGCAGCTGCTAGAGCAGTGGTTCCCCGGGGTGGTTTCGGCCGAGCGGGAGCAGCCCCGTCAGTATGAGTTTTTTCTTCACAGCGGTGAGCTGTATGCTTATGACTGCGTGGCGCATTTGCAGGCGTTAGGGCTCGATGCACCGGCGGTGTTGGCGCGACTGCGACAGTCGCCTCTGGCCGATGGTCGGTTGGAGTATGAGGGTACGGCCCAGCTAATTGCTTGGGCACAGCAGCAGGGCGAGGTGACGGTATTGACCTATGGGCCAGATGAGTATCAGCGCCTGAAGGCGGCGCTTTGTCCATCGCTGCGGGAGGTAACAGTGGTAACCACCTTGCGGCCAAAGCACGAATATTTTTACGAGCTGACGCTTGAAGGGGAGGTGTGGATGGTTGATGATAAGCCGATTGGCGATGAACTGCCGGCCGGTGTGCGTTTTATCCAAGCAGCGGGATACAATGCGCTGCCAGTGCCAGATGGGGCAGCCTGGCCAGTGGCAACGACGCTGGCTGACATTTCGGCCATCATTGAGCAACAGAGGTAGAGGTCTTGCTTTTTATCGCTCTACGTGGTATAATAGATAGTGATGTGCCTGAGTCTTGGCATTAAAAAGCAGGCACTACACTACTATGACAGTTGAAGCAGCACCAAGAGCCCCAGAAAGCCTAGAACAAGCCCGCAGCGCGGAGTCGCTGGCGCACCTCCATGCTAAGGCCAAAGAAGCGGCTGAAGCGTATCTCCGCCAGGCGGACGGCGAGCGCCCTGATCTTATTGAGCACAATCAGGCGGTTGAGAGTGTGCTAAGAGCTTTTGCTGGCGATAAAGTACATCCAGCGGTCTTTGCAGCGGTGTGGTATCATGACATCATTGACCGTTTTGACGAGAGAAGCGCTAAGTATACGTCCGCCAAGGCCGAGGCAGCATACTGGCAGTTGCTGGATTTGCTGACTGATCCAGCGCTGGACTCTGAAGTTGTGAAGTTTTCGGCGCATATCCTAGCGGATATGGTGAAGACTGAGCAGTATTCGGGTAAGCATCGCAAGGATATGGCAAAGGAATCAGTGCAAAACGGCCATGGTAAGGTGTCAGATGAGGTGATCAAGATGATCGCTGATCATTACGAAGGTGATATTCCGCCAGAGGTTTGGAAGACGGTATCGCCACTGCTTGATTTTGCTCAGATGGGGGAATTTGCTAAGGATACCAACTTGGAGGCGATGCTGGTGAAGGCGGCAGAGCTGCTGGTTAATATGCAGCACCCCTCTTCCGAGCGGCAGTCGGCATGGCTCCAGGATGTGCTGGAAGCGGAATCGTTTTATGCGCCGCTCTGCGAGGTGATAGGCTTTGATGGTCTGGCCATGGCGCTGAGGAGTCAGGCGCACACAATACGCTTAACCCAACAAGGCAAGGGTCGCCAGGTAAGGGAAGCGCAAGAAAAGCTGCGCCGCATTACCTCTGTCGGGCTAGAGGCGGTGCTGGAGAAAGCAGTTGGCGGCGTGGGCGGACCTTGTATCTCGCGGGTGGTTGAGAAAGACGACAGCACTGGCGAATATCCAGTGCACATCGGAGAATTTGCCCTTATTAAAGATGACGGCATGACGGTGGCCGGTAATTGGCGCCTCAAAACTGAGGGGTCACTGGCCGCCAAGCTTGACAGTCGTCAGGGCGAGTCGATGGATGTGCTTGGCCTAACGATCATTTCTGAAGATACTGCGCAGTCGGCGCAGGATTTTGCCGATTATCTGACGAGTCATCTGGGGGTTGGGTCAGATACGCCGTTTGACGCGGGGGATTACCAACTGTGCCCAGCGCCGAGTAAGCGGTGCGCCATCTATATTCAAGGTTCGCCTGAGTATAAGGCCGCAATGAGGCGAGCACTTGAGGAGCGTGGTATGAGCGGGGAATTGATAGAAGAAGATAGTGATGAGGGCAGGACTGACGATGATCGCTCTGGTGAATATCGCCAGTACGAAGTAGCAAAGGTTACCTTCAAGATGAAGATTGAAGATGAGGCTGGCAATATAGTGGAGGTGCCGGTTGAGGCGCAGTTTGTCACCAGAGCGGAACGAGAACGCTCGCGTACTGGTGCGGTGGCGCACATCATTTATAAGTTCATCAGGCAGCAGGAGCGTATTTTGGAAAGAAAACTAACAAGAGAGGAACGGCGAACGATTATCGATAGCGCTAAGAATGTCCTGAAAAATGTACACAGACGGCGGATGATGATGAGCACGGGATCGCTAGGGGTGAATGAGCGCTCAGAGGCGACGTGTCGGGACTTTCTGGAGCGACTTGTGAAGTATCAACCGAACGACGAGGCGCTGGCTGCGTAGATAGGGCCATGGTATGATAGAAACGATGATAACATACTACACTGACGGTTCTGCCAGTCCCAACCCCGGTCCGGGCGGGTTTGCGGTGATCAAGGACCTCAAGCCGCACATTTTGGGCTCAGAGGATGGCGAGACGACCAATATTCGTATGGAAGGCAAAGCCTTAATCGCGGCGCTGCGGGATGCTGATGGTGCGCCGTGTACGATTTATACTGACAGTGAATTTTGGATCAATGTGGTGACCAAATGGGCGCCGGGTTGGCGAGCGCGCGGCTGGACTAAAAAGGGCGGGGAGATCAAAAATCTCGATATTGTCCGGGAGCTGTTTGCGCTGTATACGCAGTCTTGTGCGGAGCTGCGCTGGGTGCGCGGCCACGAGGGCGACGCGGGCAATGAAATGGCCGATGAATGGGCGAATCGGGCGCGGATGGGGGAGCGCCTGCCATGACCCGCTTCGCTTCTTGTGCTCCCGACCTA
Source organism: Candidatus Saccharimonadota bacterium (assembly GCA_030528625.1). Taxonomy (GTDB): domain Bacteria; phylum Patescibacteriota; class Saccharimonadia; order Saccharimonadales; family Saccharimonadaceae; genus Nanosynbacter. Next base: position 445,794 of record JAUMYN010000001.1, on the reverse strand, counting down.
CTAAGGGTCGATGCGGGAATGTTTTTTGACCATCCTGAGTGCACTTCTTTGGTGAGGATCGGTGTTGTTTCGGACATTGAGCTTGTCGGGGGGGGTAGTGAGCTACAAGTACGGCTTGGGGTTGGCGATACAGGGCAGCACACTGCTCTTATGGAGAGAATAAAGGGTACTAGTGGGCGTGAAGCGATACTCTCTGGTGGATTGTCACATGAGCGGGCGATCATCAGTGGCTGGTATGACAGCAGTCTTGAGTCGATCGAGGCACTCGGTATCATCTGTGGCGTGAGAGGTGATAGAAAAGGCGTGGATTTACCTAATGAAAAGACGCGAATTTGCCTTGAAATGTCCGCCCTGGCTTTAGGTAGATTATTGGCTATGCCATATAGCAGTCTGTCTAAACTGAATGATCCTTCGAATCTTGTGTTTGGCCGGCCGCTATTAACGTCGTATAAGAGAACTATCGGCAAGAGGATTTTCAATTAGCAAAGTATGGAGCGATGAGGCATGGACGGTAGAGTTTTGCTTGGTGATTTGCTATAATACCCCTATGGAACAAGAGAGGGAAACGACTGATATTTTTTTGTGGGTGAATCAGACCGATGCGCGCAAAAACGACCTACTGATAGAACTATTTTTGTTTAATAGAAACTACACGCCATACAGTATGCCGCTAAAGGGCGAGGTGGAGCAGCAGCTGCGGCCGCTATTTTTATTTGACTATATCAATTTCGTGAACCTGGGCGCGGGTACGGGCCTGAACGTGCGAGATTATGAGATGAGTGAGGGCGAGGACAATGTGTTGCTGCGCACTGAGCTAGAGAAAGTGGGTCGGGCCGAGACCTTGATTCATTTGATTGAGCATGAACGCGATGAGATCGTGGAGTTCTCAGAAACCGAGCATGAATTTAAGCGCATGAAGGGTGTGCTGGCGCGTTTTACCGATCCGGCGGATCCAAAGAAGGTGTTTTATAGTGTGAAATTGATTGCTCAGGGGCAGACGCTGAAGAGTGCGCTGGCATGGGAGTTTAAAGACGGCAAGTTCGGGCAGTTTAGTGCTGAGGTTGGCTTTAAGGTGCCGGATGATAATCAGGTGTTAATCATCGGGCAGGATATTTTTGCGTTCAGTCCGTCAAAGTTTGAGCGCATGTTTGGCTATGAATATAAGAAGCAGGTGATTGCTGACAAGAAAGTGGCAGAGATTGAGCGGCAGTATAAGCTCAGTTTTCCGGAGGGGCTGGACTTGAACGCGCTGGTCAAGGAGCGCAAAAAGACCATCAATAAGCTGCAGAAGCTGGAGATTGGCGAGGTAAAGCAAGAGCAGGTGCTGGAATATGCCGACGAGATGCAGCTGGAGCTGATGAGCGATGATAACGGCGCGATCATTATCATGGATGGCAATGATCTGGATATGTTCGTCAACCTGATTAACGAAGACTACATTGAGAGCAAAATTACTGGCAAGCGCTACGAAATCAAATCCAAAAAACTGCTCGGTGAGCCTGAGGGTGAGCCGCCACGAGGTTAGCGTATGGATCAGGAACTGGCGCTGGCAATTCTGATGAGCGGGCGGTCGGCGCTGCTGACGGGCGCGGCCGGTACGGGCAAGACGCACCTGCTGAACAATTTTATTACTCAGGCGCGGGGACAGGGGCGAAAGGTAGCAGTGACGGCGACGACTGGCCTGGCGGCGACGCATCTGAACGGCACTACGATTCACGCTTGGAGCGGTATCGGTATTAATGACACTATGCCGAATAACTTTTTTGAACGGTTGTCAAAGACGCGCCGCGAGGTGATCATGAAGACCGATACACTCATCATTGATGAGATTTCCATGCTGCATGATTTTCGGTTGGACATGGTGGATGAGGTGTGCCGTACGGTACGGGAGGATGACCGGCCGTTTGGCGGCATCCAGGTGGTGATGAGCGGCGACTTTTTTCAGCTGCCGCCAGTGAATCGGGCTGAAGCGCGGAGCGGCGGGTTTGTGGTGTATGCAGCGGCGTGGCAGGAGTTACAACCAGAAGTGCTATATTTGGAGCGGCAGTATCGGCAGCACGATGAGGCGCTGCTGGAAATTTTGACGGCGCTGCGCCAGGGGACTATTAGGCGCCATCACGCTGAAGCATTACTGGCCCGCACTGAAATTGCACCGCCAGATGAGGACATTACGGAGCTTCACGCCACCAATGTTGACGTTGACTCCATCAATGCGGCCAAACTGGCAGCGCTGCCGAGTGACGAGCTGGAGTATCAACAGACGACTACCGGCTCAAAAATATACGTCGAAAGCCTGCGGCGCTCAGTCTTGGCGCCAGAAATTTTGCGGCTGAAAAAAGGCGCGCTGGTGATGGCGGTGAAGAATGCTGCTGATAAGTCATACGCTAATGGCAGCATCGGCGTCGTGGTGGACACCGAGCCGCTGACCGATTACCCAGTGGTGCAGTTTCGCAGTGGCCGGGTGGTAACGATGACTCCGGACACCTGGGAGCTGCGAGACGGTGAAACCAAGCGCGCCAGTATTTCGCAGGTACCGCTGCGTTTGGCTTGGGCGATTACGGTGCATAAATCGCAGGGTATGACGCTGGACGCGGCCAAAATTGATCTCAGGAAGGCCTTTACACCTGGCATGGGCTATGTGGCGCTGAGCCGGGTGCGTGATTTGGAACACCTTTATTTATACGGCATTAACCGCTTGGCCCTTGAAGTGTCGCCTGACGCGCTGGCGATTGACCAGGCGCTGCGTACTCACAGCCAACAAGTGCTATACTAGAAGTATGCATCGGGAGAAAAAACCGACTCTGCGCTTTCCAAAACGCTTTTTGTGGGGCGCTTCGACGGCGGCGCATCAGGTGGAGGGTGGGCTGCATAATCAATGGACCGTCTGGGAACAAGAACACGCCAAAAAGTTAGCAGCGCAGGCTTCCTATCAGTTTGGCGATCTAGCGAGCTGGCCGCAAGTTGCCGAAGAGGCGCAGCGCCCCGATACCTATATTTCGGGCCGCGGTGTTGAGCACTACCAGCGCTATGAGGAAGATTTTGACCTGTTAGAGCAGCTTCATTTCAATGCCTTTCGCTTTGGTATTGAGTGGGCGCGCATTGAGCCAGAGGAGGGGCGTTGGGATGCTGAAGCGATCGCTCATTATCGGGCCTATCTCAAGTCGCTCAAGGCGCGTGGTATAACCCCAGTGGTGACGCTGTTTCATTTTACGCTGCCAGTATGGTTCGTTGAGCGGGGCGGCTTTGAGAAGCGCCGCAATATTCGCTACTTTACGCGCTATGCTCAAAAGGTGCTTGATGAGCTGGGTGGTGAACTGTCGTATATTATTACCATCAATGAGCCAACAGTCTATGTGGGCGAGAGCTATCTGCGGGGAGGCTGGCCGCCGAACCGCACAAGCAAATGGCAATCCTGGCGAGTGCTGCGGCATCTGATCACGGCGCATCGGCGGATCTACGCCATGACGCGCAGCCGCCGCCGCTGGAAAGTTTCGATGGCGCATCATCTGTGCTATATCTATCCGGGTGATGACGCATGGCTATCGGACACCAGCGCACGTCTGGCTCGCTATGTGGTGAATGATTACACCTTGAAGCGAGTGCGCCGCTATAGTGATTTCTTGGGGATTAACTACTATTTTGCACATCGGATATACGGCTATCGATCGCACAGCCCCTATGAACGGGTGAGCGATATGGGCTGGGACATGCAGCCGGAGCTGTTGGCGGAGCTACTGGAAGAAGTGTATGAGCGCTATAATTTGCCGGTGTTGATTACTGAGAACGGGCTGGCCGATGGCGCCGATACGCAGCGCCAGTGGTGGCTGAGCGAGACGCTGAAGGCAATGCATGCGGCGCTTGGCCGAGGGGTGATGTTGATAGGGTATCTACACTGGAGTTTGCTGGATAATTTTGAATGGGATAAGGGATATTGGCCGCGGTTTGGCCTGGTGGCGGTCAACTGGACGACCATGCAGCGCACGGTGCGGCCGAGCGCTCGGTGGTTTAGTGCAGTGGTAAAAAAGCTGCGTAGCTAGCTGACAATAGCCTATCTAGTGGTGCGATAGTGGCTGGCGACACTAGACTTTTCCACAGAAATGTGGAAAAGGTGTCATTTGGGCGAAAAATGGGTAAAAAGTGGGAAAAAGGGCTTGCATGTGGGTAGAAGTGGGTAGTATACTGAGGCCAGTGGAAGCACAAACACAAACATCCACTACTTAAAAAACCAATCAACGCTATCACGGAAAGGGCAACGTGCAAACAGACTACTTTGAGCGAAAGTTGGACGACAAGCGACGCTTGACGATGCCAGCTGAGCTAAGGGAAGAGTTTGCCAGCGGCGTTGTCCTGACCAGGGGATTTGGCGACTATCTGCACCTCTACCCGCAGGACGTGTGGCAAGAGCAGATGGAAACGCAATTGACCGGGAATATCCTGGACGAGCGCATCGCTGATCTCAATGTCAAATTCCGTCGCGGCAAAACGGCCGCCACCCTTGATCAAAAGCAGGGGCGAGTGACCATTGAACAGCACTTGCTGGACTATGCCGGGATTGACCGTGAGATTGTCGCCATCCGCGCGGGTGCCTATTTCCGCGTCATGGCCGCTGATAAAGCTGAGTGATTGGCCGAGCGTACCTTAACAATTAACTAACCCTCGAGATCAACTATCTGGGTGTTTGAAAACGGACAGGTGGCGATTTGCTCCACCGTAAAAACGGCAACGTACTTTCCTAAACACCTCCCAAAAAACTCCACCTCACACATAAGTCTCTTTTGGAAAACACCGTTTTCCTTCTCTTTAAGACAAAACACAAACACAACACACACAGAAACAGTCCTCATCAAATATCCAGTTAGGTGATCTCGAGCATTTCCCGCATTATTGTATAATAGGGAAATGATGAGTATTAAAGAACATCCACCACAGCCGGAAGCAGCAAATGCGCCGGTTCATGTTCCCGTACTCTTAGGGGCAACCCTGGATGCGCTCGCGCCTCAGCGAGGCGAGGCGTATCTGGATCTGACAGCCGGATATGGCGGTCATGCCAGGGCGTTCCTTGAGAAGACGGATAATTACCTTGGTTCAGTATTGGTTGATCGTGATCATAACGCGATTGCCGCGCTGGATGACCTGGCGGGAAAGGGCGTCAGGCTGATGCATACAGATTTTGTGTCGGCAGCCCGAGAACTCGTCGGAGAAGGACGGACATTTGACATTATTTTGGCTGATTTGGGGGTGTCGTCACCGCAGCTTGACAGAGCAGAGAGGGGGTTTTCGTTCCGATTTGACGGACCATTAGATATGCGAATGGACGGGCGGACGGGACGAACGGCAGCCGATATTGTCAATTCATCGTCCAAGGATGAATTGATGCGGCTGATCACCCTGTACGGCGAGGAGACTCGTGGCCGGGCGCAGCGTATCGCAACAGCGATCATGCGGGCGCGGCCGTTGACGAGGACAGCCGAGCTGGCTGAACTGATTGAGCGAACACTTGGTCGCGGCGGCCTAAGGCAGCACCCGGCGACCCGCACCTTTCAAGCCCTGAGAATCGAAGTCAACCAAGAGCTTCGGCAAGTGGAGGCGCTATTGCCGCTACTCCCTCGGCTCCTTAATAGGGGCGGTCGGGTTGGTATCATTAGCTTTCACAGTCTGGAGGATCGTTTGGTGAAGACGTATTTTAAGGAGCAGGCAGCGGCAGGTTATGAAGCCGAATTGGCTGTTCCAGATAAGAAACCACGCTCGGGCACCGCAGACGTTCACAATCCGCGCAGTCGGAGCGCTCAGTTCCGCTACGCCGTGAAAACATAAACAAAAAGGAGGGCATTATGCCAGTACATATCAAAGTTCAGTTCCAGGATGCAGACGCAGCTGAGGCAGTTGCGGTTCGCCGCAGCTAAGCTGCTCTAGGCGATAAGTTTTTCTGGAAAAAGGTATCACCCGATAGTCTTCGCTCCGCTCCTGTGGCGGGGCGAGGGCTGGGCGGCTGTTTTTGGCTGCTTAAAACACAAAATCAAACGAAATTATTTTATATAACATGTACGCACGACCTTCCACCACATTTACGCCGCGTCGCTCCGGCCCGCAGCTGCGTCGCAATCAAAACGCTACTCGTTTTCAGTCTCGGGCTACTTTGGGGCCGGTGGCGCATACGGTACTGGTAGCCTTGATGATTGCGGTACTGGGGCTGATTTATCTGACACAGGCGATCAAAACCTCGGCTTATAGCTACGAGGCGCAGGCGCTTGATAGCGAGATGAGCGAACTAGCCATCAAAAAATCCGAGCTGGAGGTGCAGAATGCTCGCCTGACCGCCCTGGAACAGGTCAAGGGCGGTACGGTGGCGAGCGCTATGACGCAGCCGAGCGGCGTACAGTATGCTCGGTAGCATCCGAGAGGGAAACGCGGTATACTAGAGTGAGCATGGCACGCTATCGATTTGCCTCGACACGAACTGGAATACTCGCCGTCAGCTTGCTGGCGGTGATGTTGCTGTTTGTGGCGCGGCTGTTTTATTTGCAGGTAATACGGCATGATGAATACACCGCCATGGCGCAGCGCAGTCAGCAGCGTAGCTTTGTCTTGCCGGCTGAGCGAGGGAAGATTTTTATGATGGATGGTCGAACGCCGGTGCCAGTAGTGTTAAACCGGGCGGTTTACACGGTGATTGCTGATCCTCACGTGGTGAAGCCGGAGCAGCGTAGCGCTATTGTGGCAGCGCTTCGCGAGACAGCCGGTGGCGAAATGGTCAAGGACGCGGCGGAGCGGCTAGGCAAGGAAAAATCACGCTATGAGGTATTAGCTCGCTCTATTACCCGCGCTCAGGCAGAGCAGCTACGCAAGCATCAGTTTGAAGGTATCTTATTGCAGCCTGGCGCGATGAGAAATTATCCAGAGGGCCAGTTAGCGGCGCAGCTGCTCGGGTTTGTCAATGCTGACGGCAAGGGGCAGTATGGTGTCGAGGAGCGACTGGATGAGCGGTTGCGGGGCCGGGATGGTCTCCTGCGTTCGGTGACGGATGTGCGCAATGTGCCGCTCACCGTTGGTAAAAACAATGTCCGCATTGAGCCGCAATCAGGCGAAACGGTAGTGCTGAGTATTGATCGGAACATTCAGCATTACGCCGAAGAAGCGCTGCGTCGCGGTATTGAGCGGTCGCAGGCCGCGCAGGGCAATGTCCTGGTGATGGAGCCATCAAGCGGCAAGGTGCTGGCGATGGCTAATTATCCGACCTTCGCGCCAGCGGAGTTTGCGAAGCAGCAAGATCCAGCAGTATTTGTCAATGCTACGACCAGTCTACCCTATGAGCCAGGTTCAATCGTCAAGACTTTTACTATGGCGGTAGGCATTGATAAGGGGGTGATCAGTCCGCAGTCGACGTATCAGAACAGCGACTGTACCCAGGTTGGCGATCGGCAGATCTGTAATGTGATAAGAGGGCGCGCGGGAACGACGACGATGCAACAGGCGCTGACGAACTCGTACAATGTCGGGACAGTGACGGTAGGTCGGCAGCTGGGGGATGGGGCGCATATCAATGGCCAGGCGCGGCGAACTATTCACGAGTATTTTTATCAGAAGTTCGGGTTCGGCCAAAAGACGGGCATCGAGCTGCCAGAGGTAGCCGGTATTGTACGAGGGCCTGATGCTGGCGATGGTGACGAGGTGCGTTATGCGAACATGACGTTCGGACAGGGAATGAACGTGACCTCGATTCAGCTAGCGGCGGCCTTTTGTTCGGTGGTAAATGGCGGACAGTATTATCGTCCAACAGTAGTGGCAGGTACGCTGCAATCTGGTGCGCTGACTCCCGCGACCTCTTCGCCGATCCGTCGAACAGTGAGTCCGGAGACGTCGACGGCTGTACGCCAGATGCTCCAGGTGGCGCGCCGCTCAACGGCGGCCGGCCGGCACGACAAGCAGGGGTACGGGGTTGGCGGCAAGACAGGAACAGCCGAGTTGCTGGTCGACGGAGCGTATAACAAGCGTGATACAGCAGCCACCTATATCGGCTATGGTGGCACGGAGACGCCGAAATATGTCATAATGGTCTATGTGGCGGCGCCGGGCAAGAGAGTGTCTCTTGAGGGAGGTACTCATGCCGCGCCGATTTTCACTGATATATCTAACTGGATGATTAGCTATTTGAATTTAGCACCGAGGAGCTAACCAATGCAAGCAGCGCTTTCAAATATGACTCACGAACTAACCCACGCTTTTTTGCTGAGCGTCGGCGCCTTTGTTTTGGCGATGACACTGACGCCGCTGTATACGTTTTTTGCCTATCGTTATCGCTTCTGGAAGACCCAGCGGACAGCGGCAGTGACGGGCGAGCAATTACAGGTCTTTAGCAAGCTTCATGCCAAAAAGTTGCAGCGCCATATTCCGACCATGGCCGGGATTATCGGCGTAGCGGCGATCAGCCTGGTGACGTTGTTGTTCAATTTGGATCGAGCACAGACCTGGCTGCCGCTGGCAGCCCTGGCGGGCGGCGCGGTGGTGGGGCTGATTGATGATGTTCTCAATATCTTTGGTAGCAATCGTAAGGATGCAGGCCTGCGTAGTCCAGTGAAATTTGCCCTCATTAGCGCTATTAGTGTTGGGCTGGGCTGGTTTTTCTTTGCGAAATTAGGCATTGATAGCTTCCATGTACCATTCATCGGTGATGTGGCGATTGGCTGGCTTATCGTGCCGCTGTTTGCCTTTGCGGTAGTAGCGACTGGTAATGCGGTGAATATTTCTGATGGTCTGGACGGGCTAGCGGGCGGTTTGTTATCAATCAGCTACATGACTTTCGGCGCTATTGCACTGCTACAGGGCAATACGCTGCTGGCGGGGTTTTGCTTCACGGCGGTGGGAGCCTTGTTGAGCTATCTGTGGTTTAATATTCATCCAGCGCGCTTCTTTATGGGCGATGTCGGCAGCTTTGCCTACGGGACAAGCTTAGGAGTGGTGGCGATGCTAACCGACACATTGCTGCTATTACCAGTTATCGGGTTGCTGTTCGTGGTGGAAGCAGGTTCAAGCAGTATCCAGATTCTTAGCAAGAAGCTGCTGGGGTGTAAGGTATTTTTGTCGGCACCGATTCATCATCATCTTGAGGCAAAGGGTTGGCCAGAGACTAAGATTACGATGCGCTTTTGGGTGATTGGCTGTATCGCGGCGTTCTTAGGGTTTCTGTTGGCGTTGGCCGGAGGCCACATTGCGTAAGGCTGATGCTCCCTCATCGGTGCGTCGGCATCGTCCGCTGTATCAGCTGGTGCTGTACATGGGTCTCTTGCTGCTGTTGGGCTTAGTGGTGATGTACGCGATTGGCCCGCAGCGCGCCAATCTGTTAAATCATGCCTTTGGCAGTTCGTACAGCGAGACGTTTTTCTTTCATAAGCAGCTGGTCAGCGTGATTATCGCCGTGGTAGCCTTTGCGGCCTGCGCCATGATACCGTATCAGTGGCTTCTAGAGCGCCAGGCTAAGCGGCTGTTTACGGTTGGTTTAGTGGCCTGTGTTGGTCTGGTGATTGCTGGCGCAGTTTTGAAATTACCGATGGCCGAGGCGACAAATGGCGCTTATCGCTGGCTGTATATTGGCGGTTTGGGGAGCTTTCAGCCCGCCGAGCTGCTGAAGTTTGGTACGCTGGTGTTTGTGGCTGGTTTTTTGGGTCTGCGGGTTCAGCAAGGGCTGCTGCATGATCGTCAGCGGACGCTGGTGCCGTTAGGTATCGCTATGGCGGCGGCGCTTTTTGTGGTGATTGTCCTCCAAAAAGACCTCGGTACTGGCATATCGCTGGCGGCTATCGCGGCGGCTATGCTGGTGGTGAGCGGCATGAAGTGGCAGTGGCTAGGCGCGATTGCGGTTGGCCTGGTGGTGGCAGCGCTCGTGCTTACGGTGTCGTCGCCGCATCGGATTGAGCGAGTCAAGACCTTTCTTCAGGGCGATACAGCAACAACACAGAGTGACAACACATATCACATCACGCAAGCACGTATCGCCATCGGTTCTGGCGGCCTGTTTGGCCTCGGGATCGGCAAAAGCGTTCAGGCGACCGGTTATCTTCCAGAAGCGATCAATGACTCGATTTTTGCCATCATGGGCGAAACTTTTGGCTTCTTTGGGCTATTAGTCATTCTGGCGCTATTTAGCGGGTTGCTACTGACGCTACTACATATCGCGTCGCGATTGCAGGATATGCGATTACGGTTGGTAGTGGCAGGAGTATTCGGCTGGGTAGCAGCTCATGTGGTACTGAATGTGGCGGCTATGACAGGCCTAGCGCCGTTGACTGGTATCCCGCTGCCGTTGTTAAGCTATGGCGGCACGAGCATGTTGTTTATTGCAGCGGCGTTGGGCCTAGCGTTTCAGCTGTCGGCCTATACAGCACATAAACCACTAAGAGAAGGAGGGGGTGATGGCAAAGATCTTGGCGGTCGGCGGCGGCTCCGGCGGACACGTCACACCAGTCGTGGCGGTATTTAGGGAAATTCGGGCCAGCGGCGCGCACGAGCTGCGCTTCTGGTGTGATCGCAGTTTCGGGCCGAAAGCCAAAGGCATTGTGCATCACTTTGACGCTTCGATACCGGTAGAGTATATCGTGGCGGGAAAGCTGCGCCGGTATCATGGCCAGTCGGCCTGGCAACAACTAAGGCCGAGCATTCTGCTGCCCAACCTGCGCGATTTTTTAAAGGTACTGCTCGGCTTTGTGCAGAGCTTCGTCAAGTTACTACGCTGGCGGCCAGACGTAATTTTTATCAAGGGCGGCTATGTGTGCTTACCGGTGGGCTATGCGGCTCGATTGCTCAATATTCCGCTGGTGTTGCATGATTCCGATGCGCATCCTGGTTTGACCAATCGCTTGCTGGCACCGTTCGCGCGGCGCATCGCCACGGGCGCACCGCTAGAGTATTATCGCTACCCTCAGGATAAAGCACGGTATGTCGGCATCCCGGTGGCGCCAGAGTTTCGCCCTTATAGCGAGGCTGAGCGTCGCGCCCTAAAACAGCGATTAAAGTTTCCCGAGAACAGGCCGCTCGTAGTAGTGACCGGAGGAGGGTTGGGCGCTATGCGTATCAATGAGGCAGTGGCCACTACCCGTGATCAGCTACTGGAGCGAGGCTCGGTATTCCTCATTTCTGGCACGCATCAGTATGATGAGCTGCGATCGCGCCTGGACGATAGGGAAGGGTGGCGTTTGGCGGCCTTTATTCACAAGGATATGGCAATGGTATTGGCCGCCGCCGATATCGTGGTAGCACGAGCCGGAGCGACGACGCTTTTGGAGCTAGCGGCCCTGGCTAAGCCGACAATTATTATACCTAATGGCCGCCTGACCGCTGGGCATCAGCTGAAAAATGCTAAGGTGTATCAGGATTCCCTAGCGGCGATCGTACTGGAAGAGGAAGCGCTACTGGAACGACCTGAGTTACTCGTGCAGACAATTGATCATTTGCTCAAGGCACCGCGCATCCGTCGTGATCTAAGCAGGCGGTTTGCCGCCTACGCCAAACCGCAAGCAGCTCAGGACATGGCGCAGATTATCTTGACCGAAGCTCGTCGTTCGAGGAGGCGTCGATGAAATTGTTTCGCCATACACCACCGACTCGTCGGGCAGAGGCTGCCCGGCGGCGACAGCAGGCTGTCGCAGAACAAGCTCCAGCGGCCAGTGTTTCCGCGGCCTATCGTCGCCACCGGCCGTTGAACACTCGTCAAGCGGCAACGCCAGCTGAGGCTTCCGAGCGCCTAGCGACACATCAGCTGGTGCAGCGGCGGCAGCAACTAGGGCGTTGGTTAGCGATGAGTTTGGCGGGCGTCGCGGCGATATTGAGTCTGTTATGGCAGCTGGCGGTGACAGCTGAGGTGTTGACGCCCGATGCAGCCAGTGGTCGTGCCGCCCAGTCATATCGGGTGGTTTTGGGGGCGTATTTTCAGCAACGGCCAGCGGAGCGCCTGCGCTTCTTGTTGGATCATACTGCCCTAACAGCTTATTTTCTGGAGCAAGCACCTGAGGTCAAGACGGTGCGCCTGGAGGCTGGCGGTCTGGCGTCGGCTCGACTCAAGCTGACATTTCGTCAGCCAGTCGCTCAGTGGTCGGCGCAGAAAACCTATTTTGTCGATGAAGATGGCGTGACTTTTGAAAAGAATTATTTTGCTGCTCCATCGGTGGTGGTGCGAGACGAAAGCGGGGTGCCGACAACTGGCGGCCAAGAGGTGGTAAATCGCCGCTTTCTCAGTTTTCTGGGCCAAAGCGTGGCGCTACTCGCCAAACAGGGACTGCCCGTTCAGGAGGCCGTATTGCCTCAGGGCGCGATTCGTCAGATTCAATTTCGCATCAAAGACAGTCCAACAGTGATCATCATGACCCAGGACAGGGAAGCTCGAGCTCAGGTGGAGCAGGCGGTGCGGGCGTTCGCTTGGATGAGGCAGGCTGGTCAGCAGCCGCGCTCGATTGATGTAAGGGTTGATCAGCGGGTCTTTTACCGCTAGCAGGGAGTCGAGGAGGGGAGTACTCTGCTCCTTTAGTTCGCTTTTTGTTCTATTTCTGGTAAGTGGTAAAAACATATTTATTTCATAAAAATACCAAAAAAGCAAATAATGGGTGATAGCAGAATAGGGGAGCAGGGAAACAAAGTGAGAAAAAGTCAAATAATCGTCGCCATAACAAGCTGGGTTGCTTGTGGATAATTAAGAAGCTTTTCGGCTAGTTGTTGTAAAAAATGACGAAGCTCAGACGTTGGACGGTCGCAGAGCTGCGGATTTTGACTGACTCTGGTGTGCTGGGATCTTAATGAGGAGATACTAGGTTTGTTGTTAAAGTGCGCGCAGCTCCTATGGGATGATTAGCATCAGGGCAAAACTCCCCCGCTAATAGTTGAAAGTATACCCGTCAGCACTCTGTATGGACGATTGGCTGATACCTTCCGGGCCGGCTTTTTATATTACGTAAAAGAAACATTGTGCGACACAAGATGGATCAACCGGACGGACACCCCTTTTATCATATGGAGCGGTTTGTTTGAGGTCTATCGGTACGTTTTATGTTGCCGCTCTGCTTTAGGTTCCGCGCTCGTTTCCCTCCTGGGCGTCGTCCCGAATGCGGCATGCCGCGGCTTCAGTTGCTAGGTATGCGCGGAATATATTGGATGATGCTCCCGAAGATGTGACGACGTAGCTTTAGTTCGCTTTTTGTTCGTCTTATACCGGTGCGTTGTTGTGTGGCCCGGCGGGCAGTTCTGTGCTATAATACGATCAGTATGTCTGAGGCGGTCAGTGTCCAATCTCTCACTATTAAGCTGTCTGGTGGTTCGTCGCAGCTGCTTGACGATGAGTCGCACATAGAGGCTGGCCTCGCCGCGCTGGTGCGTGCTGCTGGGCTGCATCCCCTGGAAGCAGTGTCGCATCGCTTTATGCCACAGGGGATAAGTACTGCCCTTCTCCTCGAGGAGTCCCATATCGCCATTCATACGTGGCCAGAGCAAGGAGTGGCCTATCTCACGCTTAGCACCTGCCGTCCCCTGCCCTCGACGCAGCGGCAGCACTTGACGATGGCAGCGCAAGAGCTGTTTTTGGCCGAGCAAGCAGTGACTGAGGAGGTGCTGCTATGATACGAGCCAGAACCAAGGCGCGATTGAAGATTAACGAACAGTTGCGGGGCAACAAGACCAATTTACGGGTGGTCGGCTGTCTGTTGTTCAAGGAATGGGACGCCAAAGAATCACGCTGGTATTACTGGGAGGAATGGGAACTAACGGGTTTTGATGATTACGACTGTTGGGTGGAATACGATCACGATACTCAGAAGGCGGCGCTGTATGAGCCAGTGCACTTTGTTGAAAAAATTGATCCTGAGAAACTGCGGGTCGGCATGACGATGACGTTGACTGATGAAGCAGGTCGGGCGCGGCAGGTCACGGTTAATGAGGCCGGTCGGGGAACGATCGTTAAAATACAGGGTAAAAATGCCTATCAGGTATTCGAGGGCGAAGAGATGATCTATGCGACGCTGTCGAGCAGCGCCAATGGCAAACAAACCCTTTTAACGCTTGAAAAATACAATAATCGCGAATACGACGTATACCAAAAAACACGACTGTCGGTCCCTCGGCAAAAGGCGCTGTTCGGCAAACGCATCGTTCCGATACAGCGTAATTGGGAGGACTCGTGGTGGTTGTATGTTATTGTCTTTGTGATCGCGCTGCTGATAGCGATATTTGATAGCGATACCTCGGACAACACGGGGAGCCGCAGCATATATGGCGGTGGTAGTAGCGGGGTTGGAAAATAATGATAAAGGAGGAAGTATGAACACAATAGCAACCATTATGATACAAAAAAGCGAGACCAGTGGTTTGTCGCTGGAGGTGTTCCTGGCGACGGTGGCCTATGCCTTCTTGGGTATGGTGCTGCTGATGCTTTTTGCGGCTGTCATCAATCGGCTGTTCCGGCTTGATCTTAGAAAAGAGCTGGTGGAGGACAATAATGTTGGTCTCGGTGCGGCGGTTGGCGGCGTGGCTATTGCGATAGCTATCATTATCGCCGGGACAATTCTGAGTTAGCGGCGGTGCTAGTGGCACGCAGTCGTACGGCACAGTCTCGAGAGAATACCGCGCTGTTTGCAGCGGCGCTATTGGTGGCCATTGGTGGTCTGGTCTATGAGTTGATTCTTGGCACTGCTGCGTCGTATCTGATTGGCGATTCTATTCTGAGCTTTAGTCTGGCGACTGGCATTACGTTGTTCGGTATGGGTGTGGGGTCGCTTTTGGTGCGAGCTATTCGCTGGCGGCCGGCGACTAGCTTTGCGGTCAATGAAATTTTATTGGGCCTGATCGGCGGCAATTCGGTACTGTTGCTGTATGCGGGCTTTAGCTTCACTAAGCTCCACTGGCTGATTTTCTCGCTAATAAGTCTGCTGATTGGGGTGCTGATCGGGCTAGAAATTCCCCTGCTAGTGAAGATGTTTACTGCTTTGGGCCGCAAATCGTCGGTTGAACTATTGAGTAAAATCCTGGCGATTGATTATTTTGGGGCGTTGGTGGCATCGCTGGTATTTCCGCTGCTGCTCCTGCCCCACTTGGGTTTGATGCGCAGCGCCTATCTGATCGCCACGCTTAATATTGTGGTGGCGGTGATGATTTTGTTGCAACTGAAGGCCTCGCGGCGCGTGTTGGCAGCGGGCGGTGTGGCGGCGGTGCTGCTCATAGGGCTGTTTTTTGCTGCCAGCTGGCTAGAGCGGACGATTGACGCGCGCTCCTACCGCGATCCAGTGGTGCTGTATCGGCAATCGCCCTATCAAAAAATTGTCATGACGCAGTATGGTCAAGATCGACGGCTGTTTTTGAACCATCATCTGCAATTTTCTAGCCTCGATGAAGCACGCTATCACGAGGCGCTGGCGCATGTAGCGCTGAGCTCGGTAGCGGCGCCCAAGACGGTGCTCATCATGGGCGGCGGCGATGGGCTGCTGGCGCGCGAGGTGTTGAAATATGATAGCGTTGAGCGGATCGACCTGGTGGATATTGATGCCGAGGTAACGACGCTGGGCCGGGAGCATCATTTGTTGCGCGAGGTTAATAGCGATGCGCTACGCAGTCCCAAGGTGTCCATTATCAATCAGGACGCATTTCTCTATGCTTTTGAAACCGCTGCGCGCTATGACGCGGTGCTGATCGATTTGGTAGATCCATCCAACGAGCGGCTGGCCAAACTGTACTCCGAGCAGTTATATCGTCAGGTTACCCATCTATTACGGCCGCAGGGGGTGATGCTCACCCAGGCGACGTCGTCATACTTTTCGCCGCGGGCTTTTCAGACGGTGGCTAGTACGGTTGCGGCAGCTCAGCCCGGCCGCCACGTCATACCGTTTAGTGTCAATGTGCCGTCGTTTGGCGAGTGGGGCTTTGTGCTGTCGGCGCCCAGCCGCCAGGCAGTGCTAGCGCAGCCGCTGCCGCCTGGCCTGCGCCACTACCGCAAGTCGATGTTGGAGTATGCAGTGCTCACCGAGTCGCACCAGCTAGAGCGACTCCCGACCTCTTCCCTGCTGCATCCGCGCATCATCGAGGTCTATACGGCTGATATGCGCCAGTGGCGTTATTACTAAGCCCGATCTAGCGAGCCGCGCGTCGGCGTCGGCGTCGTTTTTTGGCTGGGGCCGCGTCGGTATCGGCTGCGGTTTGCTGAGAGCCGTCGTCGGTCGTTGGGTGGTCGATACGCAGGACGATTTCGCTGTCGGGAACAACTGGCGGCAGCGCAGTTGTTGGCGTGGCTGCATCGGTGTGTGATGGCTGCGCTGCGGCTGGTCGCTGCGTCACCGCTGTTGGCTTAGTGGCTGCTGGCAGTGCTGGCTTGGCGGGTGCTGGTGGCTGGATAATGCGGGCGATCGCCTGCTCAATATCGCTGCGGTCGCGCGCGTAGTAGCGGCGAGATTGTTCAATGATGCGCAAGGTGTTATCAGCCTGAATCGGCGGCAGTTCCAGGGTGCGTCCAGAGAAGGCCTGGGCTTTTTCACCGCCAATTACCATGTTGATGACGAAATTGCGATTGTGCATCTGCAGCAAGTCCATGGCCTCAAAGCTCGGCTCGAACTGTTTAGCCAAGATCGGCGCGTCGTCGGCCGAGACGCGGAAGGAAATCATGGTGCCGACATTGCCGAACACCGCGTCGCGCACTGTTTCGGTCATTTGTGAAATATATTGGTTGGCGACCGTCAGATTAAGACCGTATTTCCTCGCTTCGGATAGAATGGTGGCAAAGGAATCGGTGGCGAAATTTTGAAATTCGTCGACGTAGAGGTAAAATGGTCGGCGGTCGCGAATATCCGGGATGTCGGACCGACTCATGGCGGCCAGCTGGATTTTGGTGACTAGGAACGAGCCAAGGATGGCGGCATTGTCTTCGCCGATGAGGCCCTTGGATAGATTAACGATCAGAATCTTGCCCTCGTCCATGATCTGTCGAATGTTAAAGGTTGATTTTGGCTGGCCGACGATATTGCGGATGATCGGATTGGCAGTAAAGGCGCCAACCTTGTTTAGCACTGGCGCAACGGCTTCGGCGACGAACTTATCATTCCAGCTGGCGAATTCAACGTTCCAAAATTGCAAAACTACCGTATCCTTACAGTAGCCGAGCGTTTCTTGGCGGAAAGACTTATCGGTGAGCATGCGAGTAATATCGAGCATGGTGGTTTCTGGCCGATCTAGTAGCGCCAGGATAGTATAGCGCAAAATATACTCCAGGCGCGGCCCCCAGGAGTCGCCGAACATGCGTTTGAGTACGCCGATCACCTCGGAGGAGATATTGGTTTTTTGGTTCGGGTTGGTCACTTCTAGCGGGTTAAAGCCGAGTGGATAGGCGGTGTCGGCTGGATTAAAATACACGACATCTTGCAGCCGAGAGCCGGGGATAAATTTCATGTTGTTGATGGCGAAATCGCCGTGGGGGTCGATGATGGCATAGCCTTGATTGTGGAAAATATCCGACAGCGCGAACAGCTCGAGCAACCCTGACTTGCCTGCCCCGGTTTGGCCGATGATATAGACGTGGCGCGAGCGGTCATAGCGCAACATGCCGAACTGATGGTTGATGCCGCGAAAATTGGTAACGCCAAAAGCCGAGATATGATCGTCGGTCGTATCGTTTCCAGTAATAACCGGCAGCTTGGCCGGCGGTTCGGCGGTTTTGGCGCTGGCCCAGACGATGTTTGGTGTCTCGACATTCGTATGCGGCAGATGGAATACTGAGGCTAGTTCTTCTATATTGAGAATAAAGCCCTCGCCGTAAAAGAGGCGTCGGCGATATTTCTCAAGCGATTCTCTGCCAAACACCGCCTTAGTCGCCTTGAAACCGTTGAGATTGGTCGAGTTGAATTGTTTGAAAGCGCCAACCAGCGCTTGCATGTGCAGCTTGGCATTGGTTTGGCTGTCGCCAAGATAAGCTAAGCGGATTTTGACATCGTAGCCCAGTTTAGTGGTTTTCTTCTCAGCTTCGGCGATGCGAGTTTTGTCGCGCTCCGATAGTTCAATGCGATCCCCGCTGCTCCCCTGCTCGGGCGGCCGCCATAGCGCCTCAAGAATGCCGCTGAGCCATTGCAGGCTACCGCCAAGACCCGGCAGCAACGATGCCCTTCCTCGCTTGAGGCCGGCAATCCAGCGATCGGCTGCTTGATGCCAATCGTCGGCAATCGGCCGCACTAAGACCTGAATCCACAACTCTTCTCCCGTTGCCTCAAGTTTCGCGAGTGTTCCTGTGATGCCGGCGAGCGGATCGACCTCGAAAGTCTGAAAGGTGCGAATCGGCAGGAACTCTGGCGCCGTTACCGTCAGTTCTGAAGTATACACGACGGAGTGCTCTCGTTGATGTTCGGTGTAATCTTCGTCAGCAGTGTGTATCTGCACTGTTGGATACTGCGCATAGATTTGCCCCTCCACGAATCGCTGGAGGGATTTTGGTACCCAGACATAAAACCGAATCTGGCCATTGACAGAAGCGATCTCAAAGCTCAAGTGTTCTTGCCGTCCGCCTGAAAGTTTCAGTTCCTTCTTGTCGCGCAAAATACCGTGCAGGCTGGCAAAGAGTTGCTCGGCGGCGAGTTCCTTCTTGTCATTAGCGCGCGGTATTTCAAGTATCATCAGCGTGCTTTCGATCGATGGTGCATCGTCGAGCCGCTGGTAATTACGCCAGGTCAGGTATGACAGTATCGCCACCAAAGGCATCCAGACGTACCACTGGAGAATAAAATTGAACAACGACACGACAATTTCCATACAATCTGTCTTGATTGTACCATACCTCTGTTAATTTGGCAAGCAGAAGCGTCTTATTGCGGCTGCGACGGATCGGCGAAAATATAGGTGGCCTTAGCGACGCGCTGGAATTGCGGTTTGGACTGGAGATTGAGCAGTACCGTGGTCTCTTTGACTTGGCGGCTGCTCATGACCTGCTTAACGATTTCATCGCGATGCAGCGGTTGACCGGCCTTTTTCAGCACTTCGGCGATAGTCTCAGCGACCGTGCCGCTGCTGTAGCCCCAGGTGTTTAGGGCGTAAATACCTCGGCCAATCAGCACGAAGCGCTTGTCTTTGATCAGCTCATTATGAATTGCCTGGGTAGTGACGTTCTTGCGCTTGAAATCGCTGTCCTTGATGGCTTTGGCGATGTCGGAAAAGTGCATCGGCTTGCCGCGGTCGTCCAGGATAACGAAAATCTTGTCGCGAATCGTCTTGGGGTTGACGGTCGGCCAGCTGACCAGCCCCCAGTTCCCTTTCAGTTCGGCCAACTTCTTGCTCATTGAGGCTAGTGCCGCGATGTGCGATGGGTGTTCGTAGCTTAGCTTGGCATGCAATTGCTCGGCGGTAATTGGCTCGCCGTGTGCTTTGATGGCTTTGGCGATGTCGGTGATCTGCTTTTTTACTGATTTTTCATCACCGACCGTGTCAATAGCCGCCGCTTGATAGAAATCGTCGTTTTCATTGATGATGGTAATCGTTGGTGTCAATTCAGCGAGAAAAGCGACATGCGATTTTTCAGTAGCCGAAGCCAGACGGCCGATGAGGTGATCAGCCAGGTCTTGCATTCGAGCGGCTCGGCCCATTTCCGACAGGTGGGTGATAATCATTTTTTCGGCCGCAGCCACCAGCGGCATCTGGCCGTCGGCTGCCAACAGCCGCAGACGCACCAGAATAGCCTTTTCCAGCTGGCGCACCCGTTCGCGAGTGATGCCCAGCATGTCGCCAATTTGCTCCAGCGTTTCCTTACGGTCATAGAGGCCGAAGCGCCGGCTGATAATTTCTTTTTCGCGTTCTTGTGATACGTGAGACAGAGCCGCCTTCACCGCTTCTACAAGCTGTGTCTGTGCGTTATCTTTCGTCTCGCTCATGATGTAGTATATCCTCTCTGCCTCACCGCGGAATTATTATTTCTATAATGACTATGCCTATTATATAACAATTAAATTTTAGTGTCAAGCAAGTCGTATGACACTTTAATTATAGCATGGATTTAACAATTTTTGCAATGAAATGGTATGAGACTTTTTTATACGGCAGAATGTGGGATGAGCGCTGGACAGAGGAAGGTTGATGCGGTGCATGATGACAGTTAATCAGCGCCGTAGCGACCGATGAGCGTCTCGATGTGAGCGAGCTTTCGTTTGGTATGAGGCAGTGGGTCGGAAACAGTGTCGCCAACCAGGCGTCCGCCGCCCGTGTAGAGTGGCATGACATCGATGAGCGTCAGCGTCCCGTCTGGGGCAATGCGAAGATTACCCGAATGCCCTGAAATATCAGGTAGCATCCCCTGCTCCTCCATAAGGAGCTCGCTGCCGACCAGGAGGGCTTCGAGATTGCGCACGAGAGCGTCACTGAGGCGAGGTTTGCCCGATTGCGGAATGGCAAGGTCCATCAAGTTCAGTGCTACGTGGTGTTCAAGGTTGAGTTTTGGCTGCGTTTGCGTAACAGCTGGCATTCCATTAAGGCGGCGCGGTCGAAAGCAGTGCGCTGGTTTGATGGCGACGGTGGTGGCAAGTGCAATGCCGCTCAAATAATGCTGCAAGAGCTTAATTTCGCGTTCGACGCTACCGCGGAACTGCTCGAGCGACATATGGTGCGGACGGCGAAACATGTGCTTGTCGATTGTATTGGGGACTTCGCCAGTAACGACGACTGATTCGCCGTTGATGGCGATGACTTTCTTGTCGAAGAATAGGTTGCGCAGGATCGCATAGGGGTTGATGCCGGCGGCTTTCATGGCGAAGCGCGCCAGCCGCATGGGCGGATAATCTGGCATAAAGGTTTCATTGCCAAGCCAAAAGGCGGAGTTGGTCACTTCGTGGACTACCCTAGCTGTCCGCTGGCGTCGATCCATGAATATTATTATATCATAAAGTGCTGTAAAACGCTATAGCTTTTGAGAAGCGGCGGCCCTATGGCTTCGAGCTGCGACGAACGGCTGACTTTTCTACTATTGTCTTGGTGCGAGCGCGTCGTACCCTGCCCTTGGTAGGCGCGGTTTTTAGGAGCTCAAGCGCCTGCTCATGGGTAATTGATTTCGGGTCCGTGTCTTTGGGGATTTTGATGTTCTTTGTGCCGTCAGTGATGTAGGGGCCAAAGCGGCCGTTCAGGACTTTGATGCCGTCGCCAAAATCGGCGATATTTTTTTCTGCCTCGGCTTTGAGCTTGGCGGCGTACAGTTCGCGGGCGCGGGCTTCGGTGATCTCGCGCGGATCATCGTCCTTGATGGAAACAAATAATTTACCAATCTGAATGTATGGGCCGAAACGCCCGATATTGGCTTTGATGTCTTGGCCGTCTGCGGTCTGTCCCACTAAGCGTGGCAATTCAAAGGCCTTGAGAGCCTCTTTTAGGGTGACGGTTTCGATTTTGGCGCCCTTTGGTAGCGGCGCGAACTGCGGCTTGGTGTCGCCTTCGGTACTGCCGAGTTGTAACATTGGGCCAAACCGGCCAAAGCGCGCGATGATCGGCTGGCCAGTCTTTGGGTCTGTGCCGACTTCGCGACTGGCGCCGACTTTGCTGCGGTCGATGCCGCCTGATTGTTCAATCAACTTGTGAAACGGTGTGTAAAAACCGTGCAGCATGTCGCTTTTGGCGAGCTCAGCGCTGGCGATATGGTCAAATTCAGTCTCAACATTGGCCGTGAAATCATAGTCAACGATTTGTGTGAAGTGATCGGTCAAAAAGTCAGCGATCAGTTCCCCGCTTGGTGTTGGCAACAACTTCCCTTTGGTAGAGCCAGTTTTTTCCTGCACAATATCGCGCTCCACGGTTTCGCCGTTGTAGGTTAGCGTAATAACATCGCGCGGTTGGCCTTCGCCGTCGCCCTTTTCAACATAACCGCGGGTCTGAACGGTGTCGATGATGGTGGCGTAGGTGCTTGGTCGGCCAATGCCGAGGTCTTCCAGTTTTTTGACCAGTGAGCCTTCGGTGTAGCGGGCTGGTGGCCGGGCGAAGGTTTGGCGAGCGGTAATATCGTGGGTACTGAGGGCATCGCCGCTGGCGAGCTGCGGCAGGAAGGCCTCTTTGCCGCCGCCGTAGACGCGCAAAAAGCCGTCAAAGGTGATGACTTCACCTTTGGCTTCGAATAGAAGCTCCGCGGGCGCACTCGCCCCTTCGATGCAAACCGTCACGGTAGTTTTTTCCAGTTTTGCCGGCGCCATCTGTGATGCCAGCGTGCGGCGGCGAATCAGGTCGTATAGTCGCTGATCACGGTCGTCAGATGAAGCGGTCTCTAGTGTTATATCGGTCGGACGAATCGCCTCGTGGGCTTCCTGGGCGCTGGCTGACTTGGTTTTGAATTTGCGTACCGTGGAATATTCCGGCCCGTACAGTCGTTTGATAAAGTCAGTGGCGCTGGCGATGGCCTGTCCGCTCAGGTTGACTGAGTCGGTTCGCATATAGGTGATTTTACCCGCTTGATATAGCTTTTGGGCGGCGGCCATAGTAGCTTTAGAGCCCATGCCAAGGCGGGCGTTGGCTTCCTGTTGTAAGGTCGAGGTGGTGAATGGCGCCGATGAATTGCGCGTGCCGGGTGCTTTGGTGATGTCGCCGACAGTAAAGCGGGCGCCCCGCAGGCTTTCCAAGAAGGCGCGGGCGTCATCCTCCGTATCAAACTTTTGGTTCAGTTCGGCCTTAAATTCTTGGCCGTCAGCAAAGAATACGGCCGTTACCTTAAACTGCGCCGCTCCTTCAAAGGCCATAATTTCGCGTTCGCGCTCAACGATCAGCCGCACCGCTGGACTCTGTACGCGGCCGGCTGATTTGCCGCCGGGAACTTTTTGCCACACCACTGGACTGAGCTCAAACCCAACCAGTCGGTCGAGGATCTGTCGCGCCTGCTGCGCCTGCACTAGATTCATATCCACCGTGCGTGGCTGCTTAATGGCCGCAGTGATGGCGTCTTTGGTAATCTCATGAAAGACGATGCGTTTGGTAGTTTCGATCGGCAAATCCAGCACTTTACAGAGGTGCCAGGCAATCGCCTCTCCTTCGCGGTCTTCATCGGTTGCCAGCCAGACATTGTCTTTGCCGACCGCTTTAACGGCCTTTTTTAGCTCGCTGATGACTTTTTTCTTTTCAGGATCAACTTCGTACTGGGCATAAAAATCATTCGCCACATCAATCGGCGGCGTGCCGTCTTTGGTTTTTTTGACAATTGAGCGAATGTGCCCCACGCTTGACAGAACATGAAAATCACGACCTAAGTACTTTTCAATCGTCTTGGCCTTGGCTGGGGACTCAACAATAACCAGGTGCTTCATCTCTTTTATAATAAACGCTTGCGCCAAAAATGCCAAATTAGCGGTGTGCTGATGGCGCGTCATCCGCTCGCCGCGGCATGGCAGCTCGTCGTATGTAGTGCCCAGCGGCATGAACGGCTAGCGGCAAATAAGCAGCGAAGGCGGCTGTGCCGAGTTGTCGCCACCGCTCGCTGCGGCGAGATGCTTCGCGACCGCTAATGTGCTCACTGGCTGTGCCGATACAGTGCGACAGGAGCGCTGCATTACTCAAAGCCATGGCGAGTTTGCCGGAGCGCGGCGGGCGATATGACTCCTCGGGGTGGCGTGTCGAGGCAATCAGCGAGGCGACACCGTTGGTAACATTAAACAATGCGATTGCCGCCAATAATGGGCGTGGCGCTGCCTTGGTGCGCCAGGCTTCTAGGAGGATCTTGCCCATGCCGAGCTTGTCTAGGCTGGCGTCTACTGCGGCACCAAGGTCGGTTTCTTGTCCAGTGGCACGCGCCACGGCGCCATCTGCCAGATCTAGTGCCCGTCCGACTGCCACCTCGGCGACACCACGGGGTGTTGTGAGTTGTTGGCTGCCGCGGTGCACCAATCGATAGCCGATCGCGCTGATGACATTCGGCCAGGTGAATACATCTCGAATGAGGCTGCCTCTGGTGCGCCGGGGTGTAGCCGGTAATTCCATTTCTCCACTATACCATATATTACGATAATTTCCAAGTGTTGGCGCCCAGCGGTTTGACGACGCCGTTGATTTCCAGCATGGTCAGCGCCGTTGCAAAATCAGCCGGGCTCAGGCCGGACTGCTGCTGTAACTGATCACCGTCGCGCAGGCCCTGTTGGAGCAGCCTGATAATGTTATCCTCGGCTGGCGAGGCGCCCAGCGGCAGCGGCGTATCGTGTTGGGCACGCTGCTCTGGCGCCACTACGGCCAGTACATCAGCTGCTGCTAACACCGGATTGGCGCCTTGATGCAACAACGCATTGCAGCCGGCCGACAGCGGGCTAGTGATATTGCCCGGCACCACAAAGACGTCGCGTCCCTGAGTCAGCGCGTGGGCCGCGGTATTTAACGTGCCGCTGCGGGCCGCTGCCTCGGTAATAATCACCGCATCAGCCAGGCCGGACACTAGCCGATTGCGCTCTAAAAAACTCCAGCGGCTGACCACCGCCGTGTCGCCCGGGCCCCATTCGCTGAAAATGGCCCCGCCCTGCTTGATAATGTCCTCAGCCAGCCGGCGATGCGAGCGCGGCGAAATATCCGGTAGCTGATTGGTGACGATGCCAATGGTTTGACCGCCCGCTTCTAGCGCTGCTCGGTGAGCGATACCGTCCACACCGAGCGCCAGCCCGCTGACGATGAGACAGCCGGCCTGCGCCAGGTCGTAACTGAGGCGCTCGGTAACCTCGCGGCCGTAGCTGGTCGGCTTGCGCGAACCAACGATGGCGACAACAGGCGGCCGCTCTGTTGGGAGGTTTCCTATAAAGCACAAGCTTTTTGGCGGTTTAGCAATAGTCGCCAATATCTGGGTGAAAGGATGCTCATCTGGATAAATTCTATTGATTTCCATGACTTTTATTGCAAAAAGTGTTGACACTTTGTCAAATGTTTGCTATAATGGCACTGATTGGTTGAGCTGAGGCTCAATCCAACGCACCTTATACCCCCTATTCTAACTATATGTTAGGTTGCGCGCAATGGCAGCAAGTATTCTTACCCTCCACTTTCTGCAGTTCAACGTTACGCGCATACTAACCCCTTTAACTGCCCTTTTTCAAAGGCGAACCATTTTTCGCGGGAGTACCCTCAGGGGTATTGACCATTGGTCAGGCGCCGGTCTTTTGGAGTTTTTGACCGCAGACGCTTCAACTAGCGAAATGTGAGCTCGGGTGGGTTGAAGGGTAAATAAGCGCCAGGTGATGCCCACCCTTACCTGGCGCTTTTTTAGTTGGTGGTTGAGTGCTGGCACGAGCGGCAGAAGCCATTGATTTCGAAATGATGATCGGTCGGCTGAAAATGATGCCGCTGGCTAATGGCAGCGATGAGCTGCTCAAGTTCTGGTGTCTGAATATCGATGAGACGGCGGCAGCGAGTGCACTGTAGATGGTGATGATGCGGCATGAACGGTTCGGCTAGCTCATAGGCGCGCTTCCAGCCGATAGGTACTACCGAGACGATGCCGTGCCGAGTGAAAAGCTGCAAGGTGCGATAAATGCTGGTGCGATCGATGGTGGAACATTGGGCGATAAGGTGACTGATGGTGAGCGGCGCGGCGGCGCGCTGTAGCGCAGCGAACACTGCTTGGCGCGGCTTGGTGTTGCGAAGGTGGTGCGCCGATAGAATAGCGGACAGATGCATGCTGCAAGTATAGCAATTATTGCAACAAATTTGCAATAGGCACGGCAGTCTGTCATGATGGTCGTCATGGAACAAGCAATTATGAAGGTAATGGCATTGCCTGACGTGGCGCCCTCGCCAGCAGTGAATGCCGCATTTTCCGCTTTGGTAGCCTCGGTGGTGCGATGTCAAAATTTGCCGGCATGGTGTGACGCGTCGCTGTGCCGCGACGTACAGTGCCGCTGTGCCGCTTCCGAGGCGGCCATGGAGGTCTATTGGGCGCGACGTATCATCAGCGCCAAGCAGCCTCGCAAAGAGCTGGCACGATTTTGGTACGGCGCTCATTATCAGGAATTAGTGCGTCGCGAGGTCGGTCTGCTGGCCGGTTCGGGTAAACAGTTGACGACCGAGACGCGTGTCGCTATGATTGGCAGCGGTCCCCTGCCGCTCACTGGTTGGTATTTGTGGCAGCAGACGGCAGCGCAATTGACGCTGATTGACAGCAATCCTGAGGCGACCGACTTGGCTGCGGCGTTGGCTCAAGCACTGGACTGGACAGTCGCCAATCTGACCGATGATGGCGCTACTATCGCCCTGCCGCTTGAAGCTTATGATGTGATCTACGTGGCAGGCCTGGCGGGCGGTGATCGGGCCGTCAAGCAGCGGATTATCGATAACGTCTTGCCGGCTCTGAAGTCCGATGGGCGGCTGGTGGTACGGGCGGCAACTGGCGCCAAATCGCTCCTTTATCCGGCGCTAGCAGTGGACGACTTGCGGCAGGTTAGGCCGCTTGTTGCCTATCATCCGCACGATGAAATCATAAATTCGGTATACGTATATGCCAAGGAGGAGTCCTAATGGCAAAACCGTCGCTTTATCTAGTAAATGGTGCATTGGGGGCTGGCAAGACGACAGTGGTTGACTTTTTGCTACGGCAGCCGTTTCTTCGGAAGGCGCGAGTGATCGAGAATGAATTTGCCTCAGTCAGCGTTGATACGCAGACCTTGGCGGCTCGCGCTAAGGAGGTGGCGACCATCGCTGGGGCGTGTATTTGCTGTCATGATGGCGACGAACTGGTGCGGCTCCTGGAGGAGTTTGCTCAGCAGAGCGATCGACCGGTGATTATCGAGTCGACCGGCGTGGCTAATACGGTGCGTCTGATCGAAAAATTGGCGGCGAGTGATGTTCTGGAGCGTTACGAGTTAGCGCAATCGTTGTATGTACTGGACGCACTAGAGACGGAGCCAGCGCTGGTGTCGCCTCCTATGCGCACTGAACTACAGGTAGCCGACTTAGTGATCGTCAGTAAGGGCGATGCCATCACGACTGAGCAGCGTCGGGCGGTGACGGCCATGCTGGCGGCGAGCGGCGTTGATAGCGTGGTGTGGGCTGATCATGGGATGTTCGGAGTGAACGCGCTCTATCGCCCTTCTCAGGTGCTGGCGGCGGTGTTGATGATCGATGCGGCACCGCTTGCTGAGACGGATATGAATTATACGGTGCTACAGGTGGCGGATATGGCGCTCAGTCCACAGCAAGTGCGGGAGGCTTGGCGGGTGTTGCAGGTATCTCACGGACTACGGCGGCTGAAGGGCGGCTTTACGGACGGTACGCAGCGGTATCATGTCGAGGCGACGCCGCGGCAGTGCATGGTGACGCCGAGTGACGATGAGCCGTGTCAACTCGTTTGCATCGGCACGGCGGCGCATATGATACACCGTGCAACCCTTGAGGAGATATTAGTATGAGCGGCGAGTCGACACGGATGGCAGTTGATCGCCTGCTTCGGATGTATGGCGAGTATCGGCGCCTTGGCGAACAGCTGGCACAGGCGGAGCGTGCGTTGATGCGCGCCAAGCTGGCTGGCAGCGACACGACAACGGCGCGAGCGACGCTGGACGCGCTGCGCACTCAACAACAGACGATTAGCGACGCTATGACCTTTGCTACGCCGCTGATCTGGGTGATGTACAAGTGCGAGGCCTATCGCGACGAAGCGCAGCCGATTGCGACGCTGCATGATTTTCGCTTGCACTGTGCCAAGCCGGGCTATATTTGCACCAAGCGGCTGCACTTTCTCAATCAGTGGTGCCAACGGCGCGGCCGCACGCCCTTCTCTGACACCGGGGCGTATCCTGATGAGATGAGGCTGGAGGAGCTGTATGCCGAGTTAGCGGTGCTGGAGCAGGACGCGTCCTTGATGGAGGAGTGGCGTCGACACGAGTACTATCAGGAGAATGGCGCGGTGAAAAAGTGGCAGAATGCTGATGATGAATAAGCTATGAATAAGCTTGCGACCTAGCGCGGATGGCGGCGTAGGAAGCTATGTCTATATCGCGCCTGGTGTCTGACAATATTATTCAAGCGAGCCCAGAAATTCGTATGGCGTGTCGGGTTCGGTGATGGGGGTGAGGGTGGCGCTAGTGATGACCATACTGCCGTCGGACTGGCGGACGGTCGTGCCGCTAACGCGCAGCCATTGCCCTGGCGCATAGCGTGCTCGCCACTGCGGGGCGATAATTTCTACACGGAGAGGTGTCGAATCGACCGCGCAGCAACTGACGACAAAACGGGTCAGCCAGAAGCTGTCCGGCTTGTCCGGTCGTTCGGTAATAAAACCGATCAGCGTCAGGTTATGGCCAGTCAGTTCGGCGGGCTGTTCGCAGGCTTGCACGGCCGAAAGCCATCGATACAGCAGGGTTTGTCCTGCCGCGTTGGTTTCGGGCGGATGGCAGTTACTCTCGGCGATAAAGCTTTGCTGCTCCGGCGCACGCTGATTCACGGCGTGCAGTGACAGCGGTCGTGGCGGCAGGCTGATACCCAATAAAACAATAGCGACAGTAATCAGGCTGAGCAGTTGGGGGCGGCCTAATGAACGGCTCCAGGCAAGGCTGCTACGCTTGCGATAGCGCCGCCAGAGTTGCCAGCACAAGTCGCTGAGCGTGAATCCAGCGGCCAGAACGGCCATGATCAGCGTGAACGAATGGTAGCGCGGATGGATGTAGATGTTGAGGCCGCCGCTGACGGAGAGCCAGATGAGATAGCCGCTGATGAGGCCGATGGCGCTGGTCTTGGCAAGATTAGCCCACATAGAGGTTTACCCCCACGCCAATCAGTAAACTAAGACCAAACACCAGCGCCGTAACGATAGCCGTAAAGCGCATAGTAAAGGTGCTTTTGAGTAGTGCGATCATCTTGATATCAATCATCGGCCCGGCCAGTAAGAACGCTAGGAGGGCGCCCTGGCGGAAGGTTGTGGTGTAGGCTAGCGCAAAAAAGGCGTCGACACTGGAGCAAATTGATACCACAAAGCCCAGCAGAATCATGGCAACAACCGAGAGCATAAGATCGCCGCCCACCGCGGTGATAATGTCGCGCGGGATGAAGACTTGGGTGGCGGCGGCCAGCATGGCGCCAAAGGTTAGCATCCGAAACAGTTGCCAAAACTCTTGGCGGCTAAAGTTAAATAGAGCATCCAGCGAACGGTCTTCTGGCCCGTGGCAGTGAGCGGCAAAGTCGGGCTGTAGGATATGCTCGGAGCGTAACCGGCTGACAATCAATGCCACTACTTGGACGATGACGAGCGCAAAGATCACGCGCCACCATACTATGTGCGGCGTGCCGCTAAACGCAGCGGCCGTGGCGATGATGGTGATGGGATTGAGAATGGGCGCCGCGAACAAAAAGCTGATGGTGTCGGCTGGGCTGAGACCGTGGCGCAGCAGGCTGCGGGCTACTGGTACATTACCGCATTCGCAAACTGGCAGTGCTAAGCCCAGGCTGGACAAAATAAGGCGGCGCAGTACAGCATTTTTTGGCAGGCGCGGCAACACGCGGTGTAGCGGCACAAAGCGGCGGATGAGTGCTGATAGGCCGATGCCGAGAATGAGAAACGGCGTGGCCTCAACAATCACGCTCAGTGTCAGGGTGAGAAAATCTTGTGCAGTGGCTGCCAGAAAAGCCCCCCAGGTGTGCGGCGGATGAGCGTAGAGCCAGAATTGCAGGGGGCGCTGAAACAATAGGACGAGGATAAGAGGCAGTGCGATGGGGAGTAGCCAGGCGAACTGGCGGAGGTGGCCCAGTCGACCAAGAAAGGATGCGCGGCGTTGTCGGCGGCGTGCGGTGGGGTTAGCAGGTTGTGGTGGTGTCG
The DNA here is from genome assembly GCA_030528625.1 of Candidatus Saccharimonadota bacterium. GTDB lineage: Bacteria > Patescibacteriota > Saccharimonadia > Saccharimonadales > Saccharimonadaceae > Nanosynbacter. Next base: position 416,060 of record JAUMYN010000001.1, on the reverse strand, counting down.
GCATGGATCGTTCCCTTGATGAAATGATCAATGTAGTCACGCGCCGCTGGCATGATACAGGTTTGCAGGGTGGTTTGTTCGTCGGGTGTAAAACGGCCGAGTACGAAATCAGCGTCTGGCATTTGGTTGCGCTGGGCGCTCAAGATACCGATGCGTAGCCGCCAAAACGCCGCCGGCAGATGCGCCGAGAGCGACTTCAGGCCATTATTGCCGCCATGTTGTCCACCTTGGCGAATGCGCAACGTGCCAAACGGCAGCGCGAGATCATCATGAATGATCAAGAAATTATCCGGAGCCACGTTGTAAAAGTCCATCAATACTCGGGCTGGCCTGCCAACCTCGTTGTAGTAGGTAGTTGGTTTGACGAGTAGCACCTTTTCGTTATCAACTGAAAGCTCGGCAATTTCAGAAAAGAACTTGTGTTTAATGGCGAAGCGCGCGTTGTGTCGGCGAGCCGTCAGATCAACCGCCATGAACCCGACATTGTGCCGAGTGTTGGAATAATTTACGCCAGGATTGCCAAAGGCAAAAATAATTTTCATAGCCTTAGTATAGCATCAATTGCTATACTAGATGCATGGCGAAGCGCGATGATGATCTGGAATTTAGCATGAATGCGGCGTTCGATGATTCTCGAGCGATCGTTGATAAAGTGCCGCTGTATTTGCTCAATGGGTCGCTGGGGGCTGGTAAAACCAGTGTCTTGGAATACTTGCTGCGCTGCCCAGCGTTTCAGGGCGCGCGCGTCATTGAAAATGAGTTTGCCAATGAAAATGTTGACGGCTATCGACTGGAGGGACTGGCGGATTTGGTGACAACTTTGAGCGGCGACTGTGTGTGCTGCGGGTCGGAGGACGCGCTGACGAAAATGCTGATGGATTTTAGTCGTTATTCGGCGGCACCGGTGTTCATCGAGGCGACGGGCGTGGCGCGGACGATGAATTTGGTGGAGCGGCTAATTAGCGCCAAGATGTTTGAGCGCTATGAGTTGATGCAAAGTTGGTATGTGATTGATGCACATGAGATTTTACACGGCGTGGAGCCAGCGCACGAAGTGGAGCTACAGGCGGCGGATATGGTGCTGGTGACGAAAGAGGATTTGCTGCGGGATGATGAACGCGCTGCGTATGAGGCGCGGCGGGCTGCCCTGCCCTACGGGCGGATTGTGAGTGCGCCGTACGGGCGGTTTGACCTTGGTCTGATGACACCGCCGTCGGGGCTGCTGCGGTTTTTTGATGAGTATGATGGCGAGCTGGCAGTGCCGGACAATCCGTCGTATAGTGTGGTGGACGTGTCGGGCCTGAGGAACAGCGAGGCCGCCTATCAAGCGCTGTGGCCGGAGTTGTTTGCGTCATATGGCCTCAGGCGGATGAAGGGTTGTTTTGTGGATGAGACGGGCGCGCGGCGGCATTTGGAGGCAACGCCGACGCAGCTTGACATTACGGCCGGGCGGTCGGATGAGGCCGTGAAGTTGGTGCTGATCGGCGAACGCGCTGAGGCGATTCATTACGATACGCTGGCGGCGATGCTGGCGATGTTCGGCTAGTGTGATTTAGCGGGCGGCGCGCTTCTCTGCTTCTTTGGCCTGCTTATACGCCTTGGTGACGGGCGCCTTCCCTGCCGCCGCGCGTTCGCGGTTTTTCTTCAGCTGCTTTTCGTCGCGGAAAGAAAGTTTAATCGGCGTGCCAGCAAAGTCGAAAGCTTCGCGCAGGGTGCGTTCCAGGTAGCGTTTATAGCTCCAGTGAATGAACTTTAGGTTTGAGCCATAAATGACGAACCATGGCGGTGCCACATCAGTTTGCACCATGTAGCGCAGTTTTGGATGAGAGTTTTTGAGGCCAGCTGGCGGATGGGCGGTGACGGCGCGCTGCAAGAGGTCGTTCAGTTGCCGAGTTTTGATTTCTTGGCGGCGGCGCTGGTGAATATCGAGTGCTAAATCAAACAGCTTAGTGACATTCTGGCCAGTAACAGAACTGGTGAAAATCAGCGGTGCATACGGCGTAAATTTGAAATGATAGCTAATTTGCGGCGCCAGTGCGTCGCGCGTAAAGGCGTCTTTGCCTTCTACCGCATCCCATTTGCTGACCACTAACACCAAGCCCTTGCCTGCTTCGTCGATAATACCAGCCAGTCGCTGGTCCAGCCCGACATTCAGCTCATTAACATCCATCAGTAGCAGGCAGACATCAGCCTCGTTGATGGCCTGCATGGTGCGCATGACGGAAAATTTTTCGATACCAGTTTCTTGCCTTCCCTGGCGGCGAATACCGGCGGTGTCGAGGAGTTCAACGGTGCGCTGTTTGTAGCGGATTTGCACGCGGTTCACATCGCGAGTGGTACCAGCGATGTTGGCCACGATGGCCTGTTGCTTACCCGCCAAGGTGTTAAATAGGTGGCTTTTGCCGACATTTGGCCGGCCGATCAGTGCCACGCGCACGATGTCGTCGTCTGGCGTTTCAGTGGCTGGCGGCAAGAGTTCGGCCAGGGCGTCTAGTAGCTCGGAAATGCCGCTGTTGTGTTCGGCTGAGGTGCGGATAATGGTCTTGATACCCAGGCGCTTGAACTCATCGAGTGGCAGCGCGCCCTTGAGATCAACTTTGTTGGTAATGAGGATAACTGGTTTCTGGCTTTTGAGGGCTTTTTTGGCGATCAGGCGGTCGGAGTCGGTGGGATGCAGGGTGCTGTCGACCATGACAAGAATGACGTCGGCGCTCAGGACGGCGTCGTCGATTTGCTCCTGAATGGTGGCTTCGAAGTTGTCTTCGGCGGTTTTGAGGCCGGCGGTGTCGATTAGCCAAAAATGTGCCTCGTCGCCGTCACGGCGGTAGCTCACCTTCCCCATCACGCTGTCGCGGGTGGTGCCGGCCTCGCGTGCGACGATGGCGGTGCGCGAGCGCATCAGGCGGTTGAACAGCGAACTCTTGCCGACGTTGGCCTGGCCGATGATGGCGACGGTGGGTAATTTCTTAGACATATGGGGTAATTATACCAAAAATCGGGCGGTTCGGCGAGCGTAAGCTGGTTCTAAACAGTCCCGAATACGCCAAGGCGTCGCAAGGTGACCCAGATAATAAACGTTATAAAGCTGATCATCAGCATCAGGGCGATGATCTGCCCAGTACGCCAGAGGCGCTTGGTGCGTGGCTGGTCGCTCTTTTTGATACGGCGTTGGCCGATAACAATTGGCGCGATAAATAGACCGAGGATAAGTAGCTCGAGGCCAAGGGCGTAAAGGTTGATGCCGAATTTTGGCTGATGGCCGATGGGGATCACGTGCGGCTCAGCGATATACGTTGCTGGCTCATCAAAGAGGCAATACACACGCGTGCGCACAGGAGTTGCCACGTAGGCCAAAAAATCGCTCGGATGATGGAATGGCCGCTGCCCGTCATGGTAGTGGTCATGCCAATGGTGCGGCACACCGGGCGCGTCAGCAAAGACTTCGGGCATACACATGGCTGCAGTGTAGCACGCAAATTGATCATAAAGCAAGCGCTAAGACTATGATACATCAACTACCTGCCACGCTCCGCGTCGTAGTTTTCCTAAGGTGTAGACTCCAAAATCGGTGCGGTGGAGCTTTTTCACGGTGTAGCCGAGCGCTGCGAAGGTACGGCGGATTTGACGGTTGCGGCCTTCGCTCATCTGGACGATCCAGCGCCGCTCGTCGCCGTCATGCTGCCGCTCAAGGCCAAGCTGGCTGCGCCCGTCAGGGAGATTGATGCCAAAATCGCTGATCATCTGGCGGTGCAGCGGCTGTAGGTTAGTATCCAGCGTCACCAGGTAGCGCTTGGTCTTGGTAAATGACGGGTGGGTCATCTGGTGGGCAAAATCGCCGTCATTGGTCAGCAAAATGAGCCCAGAGCTATCCCTGTCCAGACGCCCGACAGGCTTCAGGTGGTGCAGCTCGGGCGGCAAGAGCGCGTAAATAGTCGGTACCCCGCCCTGCGAGGCGCGCGAACAGAGGTAGCCGGTCGGCTTGTGTAGCATAATGAGCTGACGCTGGCGCAGCGACAAAACGCGGCCTCGGTGACGTACCACATCGTCTGGGCTCAGGTGCTGGCCCAGTTGTGCTGGTTGCTCATTGACCATTATCTCGCCTTGGGCAATCAGCTCGTCGGCGGCTCGGCGCGACACGCCAAGCGCTTGAGCAATAAATTTATTGAGGCGCTGCGAAGATGATGGCATAGAGGCTGACATGTGTTAGGCGGTGGGCGTCACTGGAGGTTGGGTTGGCGGGGTTGAAGGTGCGGCTGGCGGAGCGACTACAATGCTTGGCGCAGTAGGCGCAGGCTGAGGGATTGGTATAGCGCTGGAGCTAGCTGGTATCGGAGCAGCGGTTGGTTGGCCTGGCGCTGCATGCGGCGCGGCGGTTGGTGCTGGTTGTGCGGCTGGCGTTGGCTGCTGCGGCGTACTGGCGGCTGGTTGTGCAGCTGGTGCTTGTGCCTGCACTGGGATATGCTGTACGGCTGGTTGAGATAGAGCTGCTGGTTGAGAGGTATCGCTCAGCGCCTGTGCCATCTGGGCTGCCATGTCAATACTTGACGCATCGTCTGGTGAACTGAGCGGCTGAATAACACGGCCGCCCAAATTGGAAGGGCGCGGCGCACTCGATGAAAACGGTGCCGTTGGCTGCGGTAGACCACTAGATGGAGTCGGCAGTTGCGGACCAAGCATCGGATTGGCCGCTGGTGCACTCGGTGCAGCGGCTGGCGGAGCGACTGGTGTTGGCGGTGCAGCCGGGACTGGCTGCGGTTGAGCGGTTGGGGTTGCCTGCGGCGTGGCAGCAGCGTGCGGTGTAGGTACCGTCGGTGCTTGCGGTTGCGGCGATAATTGATCAACACTCGGTCGTGCAACTGCTTGCCCGGAGGTGCCAGCGGTTGGCGGTAGGTGCGGCGCACTGGCCTCCATTGCTTGCGCCCGTGTCAGATGCTCCATGCCTGGCACGTCAGCAAGCACTTCATGCACGGTGCGCACCACATCCTCAATGCCGACTTGCGACTTGACGAGATAGCGATCAGCGCCCAATTGCTCGCCTCGTTGCCGCTGATCTTCCGAGGACAACGCCGTCATCATAATCACTTTGATATCTTTTGTTTCGGTAGTCGAGCGCAGAATATCCAGCATGTCAAAGCCAGAAATCTTCGGCATCATCACATCGCTGAGAATGAGGGCTGGACGTTCCTTGATAGCCATGGCCAGCGCCTCTTCGCCGTCGCCAGCCGACACAATATCATAACCTTCGGCCAGCAGGCGCACGCCGTAAATTTCACGGAGATTTTTATCATCCTCGACAAGTAAAATCTTTGCCATACCTACCTCTACTATACCCGAGCTTAGCAAAAAATACCATACTTCTTATGTTATTTTCGGTCAGGAACGGTGATGGTGATTCGTCGCTGATCCGCTCCTAGCTGCTGCTCCAGTTGCGCGATGGTTGGTGCGGTTGGAGCAACAGCGGCGGGAGTTGGCGGTTCAGGCTCGGGCTGAGGGCCAATGTCCACGGCGGCAACAGGAATTGGCTGCTCAGCGGCCGGTGCGGCCGGCGGTTCGCTGACTGGTGCGGCCGGCGGTTCGCTATTTTGCTCAAGACGACGCCTCGCCTCTTCACTCTCTAGCCGCGGCATGTCGAGGAAAAAAGTGCTGCCCTTTTTGTACTCGCTACTAACGCGCAGCACGCCTGACATGCTTTCAGCCAGTCGTCGCGACAGATACAGCCCGAGGCCAGTACCGCCAATTTCGCGCGTATCGGAATTATCGACGCGGTAGAACTTTTGGAAAAGGTGCGGCACGTCCTCGGCGGGAATGCCGATGCCGCTGTCCTTGACGCTGATGGTAACTAGCTTGGCATCGCCGACTACATCGACCACCACTTGGCCGCTGGCGGTGTATTTGATAGCGTTCTCGATAAGATTAGTGATAATTTCTCGGAAATGGTCGGCGTCGGCAAAGGTGTAAAAAATCGGCTGGACGGTTTTGGGGCTACTGTCGCCTTCCTCGCCTCGCGGCCGGAACACGTAGAGCAGCTGTTTTTCGGCGGCAGCTGGCGCTAGGCTATCAAAGATGGTGCCGACGAACTCCGTCACATTGATCACCGACGGATTACTTTTCAGCCGGCCGTCTTCGGCTTTACTGATGTCCAGCAGGTCCTGAAACAGGCGGCCCAAATGTTGCGCTGACTCATGCGCTTTAGTGATAAAATCTCGCGCTTTTTCGTCAATCTGAGCAGTGGCGGGATTGAGCGCCAGGCCCAGATACCCCTCAATTGAGGCTACCGGGGTGCGCATTTCGTGGCTGGCGGTGGAGATAAATTCGGCTTGTTCGCGCTCCTCGGCTTTTTCTTTGGTAATGTCGCGAAATACCACGATAACACCGTCGGCTGGCTGCCCAACCGGTGATGACACGATGGATACTAAGCGGCGCTTTTCTGAGCTAGTCAAAATAGCGAACTGGTCGCTGTGGGTCGGCCGATTGCTGCTGAGCGCCTGAGCTACTGGATGATCGGCCTCAGGCACTTCCCTGCCCTCGCCGTCAACTAGTTTGAGCACGCTCTGCCAACTCAACCCCAGAGCGTCGCCTGACTGCCAACCGATGAGTGTCTGGGCCGATGGATTGATCAGCTCGATAATACCGCTGCGAGAAATAGCCAGTACGCCGTCATCGATGGTGTTGATCACCACGTCGGACTTACCCTCGACAGTCGTCAGCTTGTTCGCCAAGTCGGAATAGGAAGTGTTAGTCTTTGGTTGGCGATGCCATAAAATCAGGCCCAGCACCAGCGGCATCACCCCGAAGAGCAGCCAGGACAGTGTGCGCTGCACACTAAAACCGTCGGGATTGGCCAGTATCACGGCCAGCACGACGCCCATCGTCAATAGCAGCACAATCTGCCAGCCGAACAGACCAGCAAAGACCGCCAGTAGCATCCAGACGCTGACGAATGGCGAGGCGAGGCCGCCAGAGGTGGTAATCAAGATGCCGATGGTGAGACTGAGAAGGAGATAGACGCCTAGTGCGATGAGGGTTGGCCGCCAACGCGGTAGCCAGAGGCAGAGGATAAAGGTGATCAGGCTGGTGAGAGCGGCCCCCGCGGCAGCGAGGTCGCTGACTGCCTCGCCGACCGGCAAGCGGTAGCCGGTGGGAATGAACCGGGCCCAGGCATACAGCACCAAAACCGAGCCGCTGGCAAACAGCGCCCCCTCGCACAGCCGCCGCAGCCAAAAGCGGGAAATTGTCCGCCCGAGCATCTTATGCCTCCCCTTTCATATACTGCTATTATGCCGAAATGGCAGGCGAAATGCAAGGGAGGAGATTATGATGTGTATGCCTTGATTGCTGCAATGTCGCCATGGAGGCAGATGGGTTCAATGGCGAGTATCTCGTCAAGGTATGGCACGTCGGTTGGCATGCCGTATAAAAAGAAAATCTTTTTATCATTCACGTAGGCCTGCCCCATTTCAATGAGAACATTGCCGCCGATATAGTTGTCAATACCATGCCTGGTCTCGTTCACTATTAGTACCGCGTCGCTCTCCAGGATGTGTTTATAATGAGATCGCAGATAATCATGTTGCTTTTTGACCGCGGCTCGTTCCCCGGCGGTACATTGAACAAGTTGCGAGGGGAGTTTGCCCTGGACGAGCAGATCATAATCTCGGTGTATCCAGCCGTCGAGTCCAATATCCCTGAGGAGGTCTCTTGCTTTAACCATGGAATGCATAAATGCCGTACTGCCTAACACGTATACTTTCATCATTCCCCCTAGCTGCCCCAAACTAATGCCGCGCGGTTTTATACTTACATGAAATGGTGACCTCACGGGGAATCGAACCCCGGTTGCTGGGATGAGAACCCAGTGTCCTAACCGCTAGACGATGAGGCCAGCGGATCTTATTATACCACGGCACTCTCGCCGTTGTCCAGTGCTTCATCGTCCATGGCACGGATGACCTCAAGGAGTTTGCGCGGCGTCACGTCGGCCTTAATGAGATAGCCGTCAACCCGCCGCAATATCAGCGATTTGGCTGCGTCGTCCTGCTCGAAATTCGTCATGATGAGGATTTTACTGTTGGGTACCAGATCGGTATCGGCGCTGCGCAGTGCATCCAGAATCTGGTCGCCGCGCTGCTCAGGAAGCATCAGGTCAAGAATGATCAGGTCGAACTGCCGGTTGCGCGCCGCCACCAACCCGTCGTTGCCGTCCACCACCCACGTGACATCATAGCCAGCCTTTTGCAGACTGCGCACATACATTTCGCCGATAAATCGGTCGTCCTCAACACATAAAATCGTCTTGATCGCCATCGTCCCCTCCTATTCCCGATACATTGCGTGATTTTTAATCCAACCGCCGCCGTGGCGGATGAGTCGCTGATTGAGCTGGCCGTCCTCAAGTAGCTTGTCTTTGACGGTGTCGTAAATCGGAAGAGTGAACGAAAAGGTTGACCCCTCGTGTTCGCGGCTGCGCGCCGTGATATTACCGCCGTGGCTTTCGACAAAGGCTTTGCAGATATAGAGGCCGATGCCGGTGCCGGCGACGGTTTCGCGGCTGCGATGCGAGCGGTAAAATTTGCGAAACAGATTTTCTACCACATTGGCTGGCATGCCGACGCCGTTGTCGCTGACGGCCACTTCCACGAAGTCGCCTTTTTGCTCGGCGGTGACGGTGATGACGCCGCCTTCAAAGCTGTATTTGATGGCATTGTCAATCAGATTAGCGATAACTTCGCCGATGCTACCGCGATCGGCAGCCACGGTCGGCAAGTTGTCGGGAATGGTCACACTAAGCAGGCGGTGCTGAGTCTGGGCGCGCAGCTGCATGTCGTCGGCAATTGAGGCATAAATATGCGCCACCGTATCCTCCACTAGATGCACCTTTAGATGATGCCGATCAAAGCGAGCGACGTTGAGAATATTGTTGATATAGCTCGACAAGCGATTGGCCGAAACAGTCAGCCGTTCCATCAGTTCATGTTCATCACCGTGCAGGCGGTCGGCCAGCTCTTGCTCCAATACATCGAGATAGCCGCGAATCACGGTAATCGGGCCGCGCAGTTCATGGGCTGCAAAAGCGATGAAATTGAGATCTTCTTCTTCGGGAAGATACTGCGCCGAGCGATCAAACAATACGATAACCGTCTCGCCAGGTTGGCCGCGTTGATACGACGCGGTGATGTCGTACAGCTTTTGCTCTAGAGGTGCGTGCGGGCTGGTACTGACGCGTCGCCACTGCCGCTCGCCGCTAATAGCTTTGGCTTCCATCTCCGCCAGCCAGTCATCAAGTGATACGTCGTCCAGAAAATCCAGCGCCAGGTAGAGCGTGCCGTCGGGGCGTTTAGCAATGGGCGCTGCTGTATTGGCCGAGATAATTTGCTTTTTGGGGTTGAGAACCACGATACCGCAGCTGGTATGGTTCAGTGCCCGCGACAGCAAGGTGCTGGATTCAGCGGTTGGTGCGGTGGTTGGCTCGGTGGCGTAAATAGCTTGCAAGACGGTTTTGTAGCCAGTCGCTTCGTGCCGCTTGGCATTGGGATTGGGCGGTGTTAGGGTGGTTGGCTCGCCGGTTTTGTGTGCCAGGGCCGCCAGGACGCCCAGCATTGGCTCGGTAATCAGTGGCAGCAGCGCCAGGAGCAGTCCGCTGCCGCCCGCCCATAACCCGATAGTGAGCAGCCAAAAGCTCGGGTCGTGCCAATGGCTGAACTGGAACAATAGTAACAGGCCGCCCAGCCCCAAGCTGACTGCCAGTTGACTGACGACAATGACAGCCACAGCCGTTCGGCGATAGGAGCGGCGAAAATCACGCAATTGCTTGCCGTGGGCTACTGCCACGACACGCTCCCCCGCCCTGGAGTGATGGCGGCGACCCATAGCTGTCCGCGCTGAAGCTGAATCGGCTTTTGGTCGCTATCAACAAACTCAAGGGCGCTGGTTGGCGAGGCTTTCTTCCAGGTGGCAGCGATGACGGTGCCGTTCTGGAACAGGTGCGCCTTGCCGCTGCCGGTGGTTCGGAGATCTTCGTAGCCATCGCCGCGGCCATGAGCGCTGACTTCAATGACGGCGACGACGTTTGGCGCCAGCCGTCCAGCCTCGCGGTCGGCATGCGCGGCGCCGGCCAGCGATCGCAGATAGCTGTTTGATGCTTTGTCGTACGTATACGCTGTGCTGTACAGCGGGCTGCTAAACGAGACGGTGATGTTGGTAGCGTTTGGAGTTTCGGCGGGTTTGCCATCAGTGCGCGGCGGGCCAGCGAAAACGGATTCGGTATAGCCTTTGGCGCGGTTGAGTTCGTCAAGCTTGGCCCCTGATGTATACATATTGTGCGGCGCATAGCGATCGCGCGCTCGCCAGTAGCTGCCAGCATTGAAGAACTGATCGATATCGCGGTAGCGGCCGCTGCGGACTTCGCTGAGGGCATTGCCGCTGCCGCCAACGTGGGCGATGGACGCTTGATATGGCGTCGCCCATTGCAGATAGTACAGACGCAGGCTGCGCACCGGCCCGATAAGCTGCGGCTTATCTCCTTGATACAGCGCCATAAAGCGGGTAATCCCGCCCTCGGCCACTGCTTCGTAAACCACGCCGGCCGCTTTCAGGCCAGACTGCGGACGCGCGTCAGGGCTGTTTTCGATCATCACTGCGGTGACTGGCTGCTTGAGAGCAGCGGCATCAGCCACCTCCAGACCAGTGAGCTGCGAATAAAACTTCTCCGCTGGCTTTTTCTTGGGTAGGAATGTCAGCGGTGTATCGCTAAAACGCAGCGACGTCACCGCCACGATGAAAATGCCAGCAATGACCGCACTGGCGCACACCAGCGTCAGCGCCACATGATGCCGCTGGAGCCAAGCCCAGAAGCGGCGGCGCGGTTTGGTTGACAGAGGCGGTGTGAGCGAGGGTTTTGGCGTGTTCATGAGGTTAGTATACCATAAGCGCCATCTTTGGAGCTATGCTTTCGGGTCGGTAACGGCCGCTAGTCGTGCCAGGCTACGCTCGCGGCCAAGCAGCGCCAGCGTGTCATTCAGTTGCGGACTAAACGGCGCCCAAGTGGTAACGATGCGAATCAGGCTGAACAGAATACCTGGTTTTTGACCAGTTGTCTCAAGTAGTTGGTTCAGCGTATCCTGAATGGTTTCGGGTGTCCAATTATCCAAGGTCGCTAGCGCCTCGCGGGTCGTTCGCAGCAGCTGCCGCCGTTCTTCTTCGGTCAACTTGGCCAGCTGCTTGTTATCACTGATCAGCGCTGGATGAGTCTGGGGCTCCTCAAAGAAATAGCGGCTCATCATCGGCAGCTCGGCCAGGGTTTTCAAGCGGTCTTGCACCAGGCCGAGCACCTGGCGGCGATAGGCTTCATCATAAGCGCTGGCGGCCGCCGGCCAGTACTGTGCTACGCGCTGCAATAGATCATCAAGCTCTAGGCGTCGAATCCACTGCCCATTCATCCACAAGAGGCGCTTTTCGTCAAAACGCGCGCCCGAACGCTGCACCCGCTCCAGACTGAACTTTTCAATCAACTCCTGGCGGCTAAATAGCTCCTGCTCAGTGCCGTCATTCCAGCCCATGGAGGCCAAAAAATTCAGCATCGCTTCAGGCAAAATGCCGTCGGTCCGGTAATCAGTCACGCTTTTGGCGCCGTCGCGCTTACCGAGTTTTTTCTTGCCATCGGGCGCCATAATATGCGGCAGACACGCCAGCACTGGCGGCGTCAATTCCAGCGCCTCGTACAAACTAAGGTAGCGCGGGATGCTGGAAATATACTCCAGGCCCCGGATGACATGCGTCACGCCCATCTCGGCGTCGTCGACGATATGGGCAAAATTATACGTCGGATACCCGTCGGCCTTGATAAGGATGAAATCGTCCAGCGCCTCTGGCCCAGCCGATAGCTCACCCATCACTGGGTCGTGCCAGGTATAGCGCTTTGGTTCCGCCACCCGAAAGCGCAGCGGCTGGGTGCCATCCCATTCTGGCGGATTAGCAGGACGATAATCACGGTACAAAAAGGCCTTTTTGGCGGCGCGCGCCTCCTCGCGAAAACCCTGCACTTCCTCCGGCGTGTACGGATCGGCGTAGGCCAGGCCCTTGTCGATGAGTTTTTGGGCCCAGCGGTGATAGATAGCCAGGCGTTCCGACTGATGATACGGCCCATGCTCGCCACCGCGGCGCGGCCCTTCGTCCCAGTCCAAACCCAGCCACTCCAGCGTGTCGAGGATGAGATCCTCGGCTCCTGGCACAAAGCGTGCTCGGTCGGTATCTTCAATACGCAAGATGAACGTTCCGCCCTGCTGGCGCGTCAGCAGCCACGGAAACAGCGCCGCCCGAACATTGCCGACGTGAATATAGCCAGTTGGTGATGGTGCGAAACGAGTGCGAATAGTCATGAGGTGATTATAGCACAGCGGCGAGCGAAACCTTACCGTACTTCATCGGGCGCCGGGGCCGGTTCGGCATGTATGCGCATAAAGTAACAAACAGGGTTATCGCCGCGCTGTATTGACTCAAAGGATAGGTGTCTAACGACTTCAGGATGGTAGGTTTCTTTGACGATTTCTCGTAAAGTTGCAAGGACAAATTCAGGGTGATTGAGCTCCTCTTTCGGGAAGAAGTGCGGATATTTGGGTAGTTGCTCCCCGCTGCGAGGGCAGTCGCTGCTTAGTACAAGGGTGCGTGTTAGGTACAGTGGTTGCTCCTTTGAATTGACTGAGCCAGATGATGTATGCGCAGATGGGCTCGAGTCGCGCGAGGCAAGTCCTGTAAGGAATACAGTGAGGGTAGGCACGATACCCCCTATCACCTGGGTATCAAAAATAAGGTCCCCTTCCTCCCTCAGCTTCGCCCACTCTTGATCAGTCTTACCCTTCACTTTCGATGGGTCAAGCTCACAATCAATCTGGAAATTTCTACTGGCGGGAGTTGGCGGTTTTTGTGCGATCTCCATTAGCTCCTCTAGCCTGTTTTTGTATTTATTTGGCAGCTCTCCAGCGGACGCTCCACTCTCCTCGCGGTTTTGCTGGAGCTGCGCTAGCCGTGCTTGCTCCTCCCTAACTTCTGCTATATTGCCCTCTAGTAAAGCAATTTTCGCAGCCAGCGCTCCCAGTCTCTGCCTAATGGCTTTCTCGTCCGCCGGACGCTCTCCCTGTTCTTGCTGAGTGACCTCAGTATACATATGGGCGCTATGTTTTTCATGATTCTGCTTCGCCATAACTCCTTATACTCCTCTTCCCCACCCGCTAATTGCTATGTTTAGTATAGCGCATTCTACCGTGTCAGACTAGGGATGCACGCTGCCGCGCAGCGCCGCCTGCCCTAGCTGGCTGGGTTGCCCGCTAGGAGCTTGCTCGGAATTAGCGGTCGGCAGCTCAGTTGATAGCAGGATATCCGTAGTGCCCCTACTGGGGCCCTTGTAATATGACACGAGCTTTACTTTGACCAAGCCATTAACACCAAGCTCCTTCAGCCGCTCGCGTATTCTATCGCACAGTGCGACTGCGAGGGGCGACAGTTCGATGCCGTCCTGATCTTGAGCGGTCTGTTTGCTGTCATGACGTGTGGCTGGGTCCAGCATGTCTACCTTAATATGAGAATCTGGCTGCTGGGGGTTGAATTCCACCATAAGAGGGCCGTGTACGTGCTCGGGTGTTGTGTTGCTATAAACATAAGCGACAGGTCGCTTTATTTCCTTGACGCGCTTTCCATCGGGGGTTGACTTACGATCGTAACTTATGGTTGGAGGGCTGGACGTTAAGACTCCTAAGATGGAAAGCAGCTGATCACGGATAGCGTTGTCTATAGTGGCGGCTACGATAGCTTGCTGGCATTCTTTGCGTTCATTTGCGTTGAGTCCATCGGTAATAGGGGTGTCCTCGAGAGCATCTGTACAGTATTCAGACTCTCTATATGCCCGAAGCGCTTTCCCGCTGAGCTCTTTCTCACGAAGGAGTCTTTCGAGTCGCTCGCGAGCCCCCCAGTAGCATCGCCCGATGTCTTCGTCGCTCGGGAGTTTCTCTAACACGCCCTTTATGGCTTCTATGAATGGCCCAAGGTGTTCCTGTCTTGCCTGTTCGACGAGAGTGTTGGCGTTTCGTTGAACCGCACGAACCTGATTTATCCCCTGCTGTAGCACAGATAACGTTACCGGTGTTTCTCCCTCTGGTGTGTCGGCTTCCTGTTTATTCGCATCGCCCCCCTCAGGGTACCGACGTCCTGAGTGCGCCTCACTTGCCCGCCATATATTCCTGAGTGTCATATCCTGTCCCTTCTGCTCCATCCGCCCACTCGCCGAGCCATTTGTTACTATGGCCGTGAGTATAGCACGAAAATTCAAGGACTACAAGCTGGTAGCGATGCGCTGCAGCTGGTCGCTGGAAAGCGGCGCGTTACCGGTGATTTGGTAGAGGATGCCGCCATCCGTCCAGGCAGCGTTGCCATCATAGGTGTAAATTGTCAAGCCATTGACCAGCGAGACGCCGGCGTGGCTGGTTTTTTGATCAACAAACTGTTTGACAGCGGCCGTATCCCAGTCGGTTTTTTGCTGCGTGATGGTGAAATGCTGATCGCCGCCAGCATAGGCAAAGCGCATACTGACCTCGCCGGTGTGGACGCGAATTGGCCCGCGCAGGCTGTAGCCGCTTGGTCGATAGCCGGGATAACTGGCATCAATACCAGACTGGATGGCGGCGACGCGCACCGAGATGTTTGGCATGCTCAGATAGGTAAAATAACCGCCTAGCAACATAACCGCCAGGCCGGCTGGAGCCAGACTGAGCCAGCTGCGGCGTTTTGGCTGGCGCTTGGCGCGATGCGGATGCTTCGGGGTGTCAATGGTACGGCTGAGCGCCTCAGTGATAGCCTCTTGCTTGAGTACGGCGGCTGGTTTGGGTGCGGCAGAACGCGGCGCGTGCGGCGAACGCGATACTTCCAGTGCGGCGTTTGGCGCTGAACGGGACGGTTTCGGCTGGGTGGCCAGCGACGGACGAGACGGCCGCTTATCGGCCAACGGCTGGCGGCGGGTAGCTCGGACGACCATAGGATGCGGCTCGGCTGGTCGGTCGGGAGTGGTCGGGCGCGGCGTCGGTGCGGGTGCGGCAACAGGGTTGAATTTGCTGATGGCATCGGTGCGGGCTACGGCGACCTTGACGCGTTTGGCGCGGCTGGCCAGCGGCGCCTTGGCTGGCTGAGAGACATAGCGGCGTTTTAGGATGGCTGAGGCCTGGGTGCTTGGTGCGTGTAGCTGCGTGATTGGTACGCCGCGTGATGGGCGCGGTGCGGCGGCGTCGGCGGCCGATGATGATAGTGCAGCGGGGCTCGCCTCGCTTACTTTCAGCGGCAACCCAGTCACGGCGCTATAGGCTCGCCCATTGATCATAATAGAGTTCTGTTTCACACTATCCCCTTACCCTCATATTCTCCCCCTATGATACTAAACCGGCTATGGTTTTGGCAAGGGCCTTTTTGTGGTATAATTTGCCCCACGATGTACCGAAAACGAGATCGCAAAAAAGAGCTGGCGCGACGGACGCTGGTCTATGCCGTGATGACGCTCAGTATGATAGGTTTGGTAATAACCGTGATGTTTAATGTGATGGGCTACCGGCTTGATTTGACGACGCGTACCGTAGAACAGACCGGACTAGTGCAATTTGATTCTTTCCCAAAGGGCGCTCGCGTGGCGGTTGATGGCGAGGATATTGGGACGACCTATGCCAAGACCACGGCGTCGCCTGGACAGCGCCAGTTCAGCATGAAGCTCAAGGGCTATGAGCCGTGGCAAAAGACGCTGGATATTCGGAGCGGTACGGTGACATTTTTGGACTATGCGCGGCTGGTGCCGTCGGAACGTCGAGTGACTGATGTCTGGACGACGACCGGACTGGCGGCGACGCTGTTTGCGCCAGATGGGCGCAGCGTGGTGGGTCTACGCATACAACAGGACAAGCCGGTGGTGATATGGGGCGATCTGCGCGATACGACCGAGTTCAAGGTATGGCAGCAGCCGTTGGAGACGGCAGTGGCGGATACGTATGGCGAGACGCAGGCGCATCGCTGGCAGCTGCATCAGTGGGATAGCGGCAGCCGCTATGTGGTGCTGCGGCATCAGTATACCCAGGCTGGCGCAGCGGCGCAGCAGTGGTTGCTGCTCGATCGGGACAAGCCCGATGAGATGGTTGATATCTCCAAGCTGACCGGACTGCGACTCCAGGATGTTCGCTTGGTGGGGACGAGCGGCCGAGAGCTGTACGGGTTGCAGGTTGATGGCTCGCTGCGCCATATCGACCTTGGTAGTGTGGCGATTTCCGGTCCGATCGTGCGGCACGTCGAGTCTTTTGCGCTCCACGATAACGATCTCTTGGTCTATGTGGCGCGCACCGAACAGTCGCGGGTAGTTGGCGTGTGGAAAAAGGGTTGGTCAAATGGACGCATGGTGCAGCGCCTGCGGGCTGAGCAGTTGACTATTCCCGTGCAGGCTCGGGTGTCGCGCTACTTCAATCGCGACGCAGTGGCAGTGGCGGCGGGCGATATGGTGACGGTCTATTACGGTGCGTTGAACGATGATGATACAGCGTTCTCGACATTGCTAGCCTCAGCCAAAAAGCTAGCTATCAATCGACCGGTCAGCGACCTGTCATTTAGTAGCAACGGCCGGTTTGTGGTGGCGCGCCAGGCGGCGGGGTTTGTCAGTTATGATCTGGAGCGCCAGACGGTGTCGCGCGAGGTCAAGGTGACGGCCGGCCGGCCGCTGGCGTGGCTGGACGGGTTTCATGTGTGGCATATTGATGCCGCTGGCATGATGGTGATGCAGGAATTTGACGGCATGAATGAACAGCCGCTGCTAGAGGCCAGCCCGGAGTTTACTGCGGCGCTGTCGGCTGATGGTAAATGGCTGTATGGCTGGCAGCGGCGCGCTGATGGTTCGGTGGTACTGCGCCGCTTGGCGATGACCCTGCCCTAAGACCTAAGCGCCGAATAGCCGTTCAATGAGTGATGGCGCAGGGTTGCCCGGGATATGACTGCTGGACGGTGCGCCGGTATCAGCGGTTGCATTGCTGGCAGTCTGCGGATCAGGACTGATTTGCTCGGCAAAGACCAGAAGGCGCTTGTCGGAACGGCCCAGTGGCACGCAGCTGACCAGAGTAAGCATCGGCTTGGTGGTTGAGAGCTGTACCTTACCGACTTCATGAGGCAGCACTACCTCCATGGCAGTGATTTTATAGACGTAGCGCTTGCTTTGATAATTAAGGTAGATAATATCGTCCTTGACGAGCTTTTCATTGCGGGCAAAGATAAATTTATAGGCGCCAGCAACAAAAGCGTCGTTGGAAGAGTGGCCGGCGAGTACCGTGTTGCCGACTTGCCCTGGGACGGCGTTGGCGCCAGGGATAGAAAAATGCGCCACGCCCTTTTCCATGGCCTTATCCTGAGAGGCCTCGTCAGGCCCGACACCATAGATCACTGGCGCATCGACGTTGATTTTTGGAATCAGGATGCGCGGTTCGGGGCCGACATCGATGTTGACGGTCGGGTCGGTGATGATGGACTGCGGATCGATATTGCCCGGGCTGGCATAGGCGTGAATACTGCCGATGATCTGGCGGTTAAATTGGATAACCAAAAACAGCGCCATCACCACCAGGCCAGCCACGACCGGGACGAAGTGGCGCGAGCGTTTGAGTTTTTGGGTGGACTGGCGAACGGTTTGGCGAATTTTGGCGCGCATCTCGTTTATCGCTTGCTGCTCGGACAAACTGCTGTCGGCGGCGGGAGCGGGTGCGGGCTGATGCTCTAAGAACTGCGATAATTCCTGGCGCTTGGCGTTGAGATGGTGAATATAGTAGCGTTCGTAATATTGCTGATAATACGACTGCCAGGCGCTGTGGTATTGCTGCCATTCCTCGGGAGTAGCCTGCGGTCGGCGCGCCGGTGTCGGCGATACGGCAGAGGATGAAGCGGCTGGTTGCGGCGAGGCGGCTTGGGCGGCTGGCGGCGCAGTGCGCATGGCGTGAGGCGCTGGCGTTTGAGCGGCTGAGGCGGCTGCTGGTTGGCGGTTGGCGGTGTGGTGCGCGGCTGCTTCGGGCTGGACGGTCGGTACCGGTTCTGGTTGCGGCGTGGTGTGCGGGGTAGCCTCGGTCGATCCGCCACTGTAAATAGCGTTGATTTGCCCTCGAATCACCTCGGCCGCCGCCTGTTGCGAGGCGCTCGAGTCGCGTGCTGGTACAGCAAAAGGACGCCCCTGTTGCGGAGGGGTGACGAGGCGATTATCCGAGGGAGTGTCGGTCGGCTTCATGTCTATGCTTATTGTACGGCAAATCGCCTCAAATGAAAAGCCAGGCTCCCTTGCAGATCGAAGGGTGAGCGTGGTATAATGCGAGAGATACTGGAGCGTTCTCTCGTGCCGCGGTGGCGGAATCGGTAGACGCGCTAGACTCAAAATCTGGTGAGCAATCGCTCGTGCCGGTTCAAGTCCGGCCCGCGGTACCAGAGGTCGCTCCAGGAGCTATTTGATGGCTGTCGTTAGTCGTTCTGCCTGGGCTTCAAGCCATTCCTGGTCTAGAGTGGTGAGCGCTTGACTAATGTGGGGTCTGTACGGTCGGATGATCTCCGACAAGGCGCTTCGCATACCCTGTTCAAGCAGTGCTGTCGATGGTCTCAGGGGGATGATACGCTCGCCTCTATGCAGTAGCTCCTCAAGCGTTATGCGGGCAATGCCGGGGTATTGTCCTGGGGAGGGTGAGAACTCCGAAGGCCTAATGAACCGGGTGGTTGTCGACAAGACCCCGCTAAATATATTATGCTCGGGAATAGTTCGTAATGGCAGAATGGATGATTCATGAGTTAATTTTTGCACCGCAACGACTCTCCCGGCTGTATTGGTGACGGCTGTTATGACTGCGGGTGTATGAGCGGGATAGCTGAGAGCATCAGTTATGGCCCTGATGAATCTCGGCTCTGCCTCCTCGCAGGTATGAACAGTGCTTTGGCTGCGATCGACGGGCATTGTCGGGGAGGTGAGGGTGATTTCTAGGATCTTCTTGGCGAATGGACTCTGCAAATCGTTTTGTGTAATGTTCGGGTTAGTTTTGTAAAAATAGCCACGTGCCTGGATAATCGCAAGCATCCCAGCGAGAGCAACTCTTTCGGGTGGAAAGCTAGCCTCAAAACATTCCTCCATAACCTCGCTGACTGTTCCTCGGTGCGGCGGATCGCCGTGTAGTTTGGCAAGGTCGTTATCTATGTATCGCAATTGATCAACGAGGTTTGGCGGCAGGCCATAGGACTGTCTCATATAGATTCAATTATATAATAAAATTTACTTTATGGCAATACTAGCACTGGCCGCCGCCAGCGGCGCTTCTGGCGACCATAGCAGATAGGCGGCCATGCGGGCGGCAGTTTCGCCGCGCCAGATGCGCATCGGCTCAGGCCACTGCTGAGTGATTACTTCCCCACCCCGCGCCAACACCAGCTGCTCGGCGTGAAAGGTCGCTATAGTTACGGGATAGGTGATGGTAAATTTATGCAGCGCCTCCACCAGCTGCGCTAGCTGCATACGAAAGGTCAGCATTTTTGGATAATACACCGCGCGAAACAGCCGCTGCACCTGAGCAAACGACGCCACGAACAGCAAGTGCGGATTGTCCAGTAGGCGCTGGGCGCTGTGCTGCACTAGATCAATGGCGTCGCGCGTCAGCACTACCGGCTGGGCGGCGTCGGCGAGCAGCTGCTCGTACAGCATAGCGGTTTGGCTGTTTTTGCCAGCGTCGCCCACCAGCAGCAGCACGTCGGCCCACTGGCCAAGCGCCGCCAGTTCACTGGCCGCCTCGCTCGCTAGTCCGCCGGACAGATTGGTTGGCGCAAACAAGACATCGCTCATCTGTGGCGGCACGCTTTTTTTCAGGGCATCGGGCAGCAGGACACGCACCTGGCCTGCCCCAGCTGTGGTGGCCGTCTGGTAGGCCGCTGCCGCGGCCGCAAAGCCTAGTTTGTTACCGCCGATAATTCCTAAGCGCCCCGCCAGGTCGCGCCGCTGAGGCCGATTCCACTCAACATCAGGAAACAGCGGGCTAGACTTTTCCTGCACGCGCCAATAGGTATGCATCGCCGCCCTTTTCTAGTTCATAGACAATACTTTTGCGCTCAACCACCACTTTCCAGCCGCGCTCCATGGCCAGTTCCAGCAGTTCGGTCGTTGGGTTGAAGGCCACTGGATGCTCTACCGTTTCCAGTAGGCCGCGGTCGCCGTAGCTGTCGCCAGAGGCATAGCTATCCGCCAGCGTCAGTTGATGCTGGTCGATCAGCTGTTGTAGCAGTACGTCTTTAGCGGTATAAGTGGCAATAATCTCACCAGTAAAGCGGTCGCCCTCGCGCACATACGTCTGCCCTAACCAGGCATCAAACTGGTATTTCTCAGCAAACGGCTGCACCACTTCCTGATGCGAACCAGAAATAGCGATCAAGAAGTAGCCAGCTTGTTTGAGGCGCTGTAGTTCGCTGCGGGTGTAGGTATAGACATGCTCCAGCTGCTCGGCGGCAATTTTCATAGCAGCAGTATCAAACGCTACAGTAGGGATGTTCGGCAGGATGTCCCGAAACATAGCAATCAGCGCCGCTTCATAATCATCATACGCTGTCGGATGAGCGCGCCACTGCCAGTTCTGGTACGCTTGTGTGATACGCGTCACCCATACGTCAGGCACCACGCCGCGCTCAATGAGTTCCCAGGCCATGGCGCGGTACAGGCCGTCGCGAAACAGCGTTCCATCAATATCAAATGCGGCAAAACGACGCTTCCCGGCCATCATGAGTTGTAGTATGTCACAGAGCGTTCAAATTGGCAACTATTACTGAGCCAATCGCTGCCGCTCTGCCTGGAGGTGCCAGATAACTTCATCAAACGTCAGGCCGCTGTCGCGGATAAAGTGCGCCATCTCGCGGCCGACATAGCGAAAATGCCAGGATTCCGGTGCGACGCCAGTGATGTGCTGCTTGCCGGGCGGATAGCGCAAAATAAAGCCATGATCGGGCGCGGTGACAGCTAGCCAGGCGGCCGTTGCTTCATCAAGCCAGCAGTGAGCGAAGGCTTTTTGACAGGCTGGCGTGAAACGCGACAGATCCACTGCCAGCCCCAGCTGATGTTCGCTATGCCCCGGTCGGGCAGCGAAGCGCTGGGCGTACTGCGGGCCGTGTGCGGCAATCAGCGCTTGCTCTAGTTGACGCTGGCTGAGAGCGGAGCGATAGGCGCTGGTAACGATGAAGGGCCGACCGGCCTGCTGCGCCGTCGCCGCCCAGTGCTGTAGCGCCGTGGCGGCTTGCGGCTGTAGCCGATGATCTGCCAGCCAGGCGGGTTTGGGGAGCGCAATCTCAGTCAGGGACGGTATGAACTCCTCGCTGATACTCTGTTTTGGCCCGGCATAAGCCCAGAGCTGCCCCGGCTCCAATCGCCGCCATGACGGCACGACGAGCATGCGCCCCTCAACGCGCAACCGGGCTGCTGGCCCGGGCGGCGGTACCGCCAATTCGGCCTGTGCTGCCTCGATACGTGCGCCAGCCTGTTCCAGCGCCGCCACAAAGACCGCGCAAAACGCCGCATAGCCGAGCAGGACGATCGCGAGCGCGAGGCGTACCACCCAAGCCACGGCTATACCTTGCCTTGTTGGCGCAGCGTGGCAAGGGCGGTATCAAGATACGGCTTGGCCTCTTCAAGGGCGAGTCCTGACTGATGGAGTGCTCGCGCCAACTCAACGCCGACATAGCGAAAATGCCACGGTTCATACATAAAGCCCGTCACCGCTTCCTTATCCTTTTGGTAGCGCAAATGAAATCCGTATTCGTGAGCATGCGCCGCCAGCCAGCGTCCTGCGGCCAGGCTCTCAAAACAAGTGTCCACCCAGCAGCGTCCGCCCTCGCTGTCAAAGTCAATCACCAGGCCCGATTGGTGCTCGCTAGTGCCGGGCCGAGCACTGAACCGATCGGCAGCAGCTTTGCCGTGCTGGCGAACATAGCTGTTATACAGCACCGACTGCGTGGCATAACTACGATAGCCCGACCCCACCCTGACATCAACACCAGCGGCTTGGGCTGCTGCGGACAGCCGCCGTAGATCAGCCATCACCACACCGCGTACCGAACGCTCGTCCTGACCGCGGCCAGCCTTAGTGGGTACAGAGACGACTTGCAAGTCGCGCGGGCGGTACTGCGGATGCTGAAAACCACCTTGCTTATTGACAATCTTCCAGATACTGTCGTCAGCGTGGTAATTCTCAATGCGTGCTGCGAATGGCGCCGCGCCGGGTAGTGTAATAGTCACGACTTCGGGCTTCGGCTTTGGCGCCGGTTTGGCTGGGTCAGGCTGTTTTTCTATGGAGTGCTTTTCGTCAGGCTTCTTATCGTTTGGCTGCTGACTTGTTTGGATCGCGGGCCCCTCTGACCGCTTCGTTTGCTGTGTAAAATATAGCCACAGGCCGCCAGCAGTAAGCGCTGCGGTGCATAAGCTCATGAGAATGTAGCCAAGTGATCGTTTTTTGCTAATTTTCATATTACCCCTCCCTATAAATAATACTCACTGGACAATGATCAGAGCCCATTTGTTCGGGATGGATTTGGGGATTGCTTATTTGCTGGGCGATTGCCCGACTAGCCAGCCAATAATCAATCCGCCACCCGACATTGCGCGCCCGAGCATTCCCCCAATGCGTCCACCAGGTGTAGGCGTCGGCGGCCTCAGGATGGGCCGCGCGGAAAACATCTACAAACCCCGCGTCCAGATAGGCCTGAAACCCCGCTCGCTCCTCATCCGTAAAGCCGTGCTTGCCAACATTATCTTTCGGCCGCGCCAAATCAATCTCCTGATGCGCCACATTCATATCGCCGCAGTACAGCACCGGTTTGGCGGCGCCGTACGTGCCCGCCTCTAGCCCTTTCAGATACGCCAGACACGCTGGATCCCACTGCCGGTGGCGCAGCGACAGCCGGCTCAAATCACCTTTGGCATTGGGCGTATAACACGTTACCAGCCAAAATGCATCAAACTCCGCCGCGATAATGCGCCCTTCGTCATTTGGATCGCCATACTGATCGCCCGTCAGCCCATATTCGGCAACAATAT
The DNA here is from genome assembly GCA_030528625.1 of Candidatus Saccharimonadota bacterium. Classification (GTDB taxonomy): domain Bacteria; phylum Patescibacteriota; class Saccharimonadia; order Saccharimonadales; family Saccharimonadaceae; genus Nanosynbacter. Next base: position 392,968 of record JAUMYN010000001.1, on the reverse strand, counting down.
CCTCTGGAAAGCCATCGCGGTACTGAAGCGCTGGCGTGCGGGAAAAAATCGCTGTGCCAGAATAGCCCTTTTTGGCGGCAGAATAAAAATGCTCGTGATACTGCGGCAAATCCAGCTCCACCTGCCCGCGCTGCGCCTTTGTTTCCTGGAGGCAGATAATATCGGGGTCATGGGTATCGATAAATCTGGCGAATTCGCCCTTGTTCATCACCGCCCGAATCCCATTCACATTCCAGGAAAATAGCTTCATCTTCATCAGTATACGCTATTTTTGCAGGGAATGATACAGTGCCAAATAGTGTTTGGCCATATGACTTGGTGCCAGATCGGGCGCCGCCCGTCGTGATGCCGAAGCCAGTTGCCGCCGTAGCTTCGCATCAGCTATGCGGCGCATGCAGTTGGCTAAATCTTCTGGTGCGCCGCTGGCGGCCAGCAGGCTATTGTACTCTGAAACACCGACCGTTAGACGCTGATCGCAGTATATCACTGGCAGTCCAGCTGCTACCGCTTCAGTGATGGTCATGGCCTGCGTATCAAAGCCGTCGGAGGCGAGTACGAAGACGTCAGTATTGCGGTAATGAGCGGCCAGCTCCTCTGGTGCGCTGACGCCGCCGTGAAACACGATGTTCTCGCGGCCATGGGCTAACTTGCGAAGCGGCCGCTGGTCGCCTGGTCCGACGATGTCAAGCCGCGCATTGGGAATTTTTGCCAACAGGAAGGCCTGGATGATAGCATCGACTCGCTTTTCTGGCGCTAGTCGACAAACACTCAGGAATCGCAGCGTGGTATCGTGCCGTTGGCGGGGTGTGTTTGCTAGGGCTGTTTGTAGGGCTGGGTTAATGCCTGTCGGTATAACATGTCCCTGTTCTGCCAGGCCCTCGCCACACTCGCCGATACGCTGTATCATAAATTGAGCTGGTGTCGTGTAGGCGTCAACGCGCGAGGCGATGGTTGCCAAGGAATGCCAGTCAAAGCGGGCAAAAAAGCTCGGTCCGTCAGCGCTGGATGGTGCAAAACGAACCGGCACGGCACGCCGCTTGCGTGAGGCTAGCGCGACTGCTGGATTGATAAGTACCAGATATGCCATAGACCCCCAGAAGGCGACAAAAGGCTGCGAAGCATGAGTGCCCGCCAGATTGGCATGAAAAGTATGAATGTGCGGCACCTGTAGTAGCCTTGCTATTCGCGCCGCCAGCACTAGCCCGCCCCGTTCGGTTTGACTGTGGACAATATCGAAACGATGCTGTTTGGTAATGCGTCGCGCTAGGCGTTGATTATGACGCAGGATACACATGTATGACGGTGTGCCTGGTAGATATAGTGACGGCACCACGACCGTCTGGCATTCAGCTGGACGTTCCAAAAAATGTTTCGGCACAAACAGGGTGACTGTATGGCCCATCCGCGTCAACTCGATAATTTGCGTTTGTACTGATCTGGCGATGCCGCCCGACGCTGGATAAAAATCATCAATGAACAGGGCGATACGCAGCTGCTTCGTCTTAGGCATAACTCATAGTATATCATCTTATGCTATACTCGGAGTAGTTTATGCGCATAGGACTATTCACCGACACCTACCGCCCGTCGATTAACGGCATTGTGTTTGTTGTTGAGTCGCTGAAGCGCGAACTGGAGGCATTGGGGCACGAAGTCTATATTTTTTGCCCGGCCAAGTCGCTGCATCCGGCGCGCCAGGCCGAGCTGCTGCAAGACGATGAGCGTATCATCCGTTTTCCCTCGGTGAAAGGCGCCTTTTTTGACGATTATGACACCTCGGTATTTTTCCCGCCGGCTGTTCAGCGCCAGATTGCTGAGCTGCGGCTGGACGTGGTGCATATTTTCACGCCTTCGCAAATCGGTCTGGTGGGAGTGCGCGCCGCTCACAAAAATCAGATTCCGTTGGTGATTCAGCATTGCACTGACATGTACGAATTTGTCGAGCATTATCCAGCGGTGCTGCCTGGGGCGCTGGCGCTGGCTGGCGTGGTCCTGCCGCTGTCGGTCAAGCTAAAGGGGCGCGACCTATGGGAAATTGTTAAATTATATCGCCCTCGCGCTGGTGTCACCAAATGGAATCGGGCGATTATTGAGCGAGTGATCACTATGCTGTATAGCAAGGCTGACGCGGTCATCGCCCTGAGTCGTAAAAGCGTGGCTCAGCTGAGCTCGTGGCAGGATGACGATTATCTGTATGATCTGACCTTACTGCCCAACGGCGTGAATGCCCTGCCGCGTGCCACCGCTGCTCAGCTAAAGACCTTTCGTGATCAGTGGGGCCTGAAGAAATCGGACGAGGTGTTCGGTTTTGTGGGGCGGCTGGGTGAAGAAAAAAATCTGCCCATTCTCATCCAGGCCTTTGATAAGCATGTCGCTAAGGCTCGCCCAAAGTCGAAGTTGCTGTTTGTCGGTGATTTTGAGTACCGCCAGACGCTGGAAGAGATGGCTGCTCAGAGCAAGTACGCCGAGCGCATCATTTTTACTGGTGCCCTGCCGCGTGAAAGCCTGGGTGTGGTCTATGCCGCGCTGGACATATTCTGCTTCCCGTCGCTAAAGGACACCCAGGGCTGGGTGCTGCATGAAGCGGCGCATGCGCGGCTGCCGATTGTCATGATTGATACTCAAGTCTCAGAAGTGGTGCAGGATGGCGTGAACGGCATATTTGTCAAAAATCGGCCCAAAAGTATGGCCGACGCCGTTATTTCCCTGCTCAAATCACCCGCTCGCCGCGCCAAATTCGGTACCGAGAGTAAAAAACTGGCGGCCCGCTATACTGAGCGCCGCCAAGTGCGTAAATTAGAAAAATTATATCAGTCGCTTATCGTCCAGAAAGCAAGCGCCGTGTCTCGCGGTCTTGATCGCGGCGCTTAATGGTCTCTCGCTTATCGTATGATTTTTTGCCCTTGCCCAGCGCAATCACCAGCTTGATAAATCGCCCGCTGGTGAGCAGTTTCGTCGGCACGATGGTCATGCCTTGCTGGCGGGCCGCCGCAAATTGGTCAATCTGCTTGCGGCTGGCCAGCAACTTGCGCGCCGCGGTATCCACGGTGCGGGCATTGGCCTGGCCGCGCACATTCAGCCGCAGCGAAAAACTGGCATTATTCAGCCACAGTTCACCCTGCTTCAGACTGACAAACGCGCCCCTTAGTTGGACATGCCCGTCGCGCGCCGCTCGCACCTCAGGGCCGGTCAGCACCAGCCCCGCCACGATTTCCTCGCCCAGCTCATAATCAAACCGCGCCCGGCGATTAACGACGGACGGGGCTTGCGGTCGCTTGGATGAACGATCCTGGGTCATGAGGGTATTATAGCAGATTGTGGAATAGTTACGCCTTGCGCAGCCCCTAGGTTTCCAGTGACTTGTCGACAGGAGTCGTGGGATCCTCCTGGCTTTCCATGCCCTGCTGTAGGCGTTTTGCGTATGTTTCGCATCGATCAGCTAGAACATAGGCGCCAAGTTGTTCTGACACTCCTTTCAGAAAGTGAGCCATGTCAATGAGCTGTTGTTTAGAGTCGTCTCCTTTTTTATTCAGGTCTACATGGGCGCAGTCGGCGCGCAGCTGTTCGACGCTATCATGGAGTGACCCCCGGTTTTTTTCAAGGATAGTAACTTTTCTACTGATTGTGTCAGGATCCATACTCATAACTATAAGTATAGCACAAACTTGCTAAAAAAGCAATATATACGCAAAAATAATAAAATCAACAGGGGTTGCTTGTTTCAAACCCCTGCTAATTATAAGGATGATGTTACGGGCGCTCTGTTTCGTCTTCAAAGAGTGGAGATTGGCCTAGAGCTTCCTGGAGTGCAGTATTAACACCTGGGAGGGTTTCCTGAACTGCGTGTTCGCCCAATCGCCAACTAGTGGTTCGCGTTCCGCTAAACAGCGCATCCCATCCTGCCTCTTTATCAGCGCCATTAATCACCGGAACCTCGCCTGTTGTAACAGTCATGATACTATCCCCCTCTGTTTTTAAATATAGTTGCTGTTATTTGCTTGTAAGGCTAAGTATATACCATACACCATATATAGCGGTAGAGTAGTTTTTACAACACTATTATGGGCGGCGGCTGAGACAGGGGGCTCCCTCCCCCATGCTATAATTGAGCGATGATCGCGGATATTTCCATCACCGAGAAGTCGTTTGGTGATAAGCTGCTGATGAGTGCGGTGAAGTTTAGCGTGAATGATGGCGAGAAAATCGGCATCGTGGGGCGTAATGGCGTCGGTAAATCGACCCTGTTTGGGATTTTAGCAGGAACGGACACCGACTTTACGGGCGAGGTAGTGTATCGGCGGGGGTTGGTGGTGGCGGCAACGGCGCAGGAGCACCACGGCCTAGGCGATATGACGGTGATGCGGTATATTTTGCAGGGACTGCCAGAATACGCTGCTCTGAAAGAGATTATCGACACCTACCCCGAGACCATGGGTGATAATATGCGCAAAATCGCCGCCTACACCGAGGCGCTGGAGCGGTTTGACCAGAAGGGGTTTTATCAGGTTGAGGAGAAAATTGAGCGCGAGCTGGCGGGGTTTCAGCTGGTGGGCGTGGCGGGGCGGCCTTTGGCTTCCCTGTCGGGCGGACAGAAACGGCTGATTGAAATTGTCAAAATTATGCATTCGCAGGCGCAGCTGGCGTTGATCGACGAGCCGACCAACCACATGGACTATGTGGCCAAGCAGCAGTTTATTGACTGGATGAGTCAGGCGCGCGAGGCGATGTTGATCATCACCCACGACCGCGATGTGCTTGAGCAAGTAGACCGCATCATTGAATTGAAAGACGGCGGTAGCGTGAGTTACGCGGGCAATTATGAGGCGTATCTCAAGCAAAACGCCCAGGCCACGGCAACCGGCATGAGTAATTTTGAACAGGTTGAAAAGCGCATAGTGAATTTGCGGCAAAAGGTGTTGGATTATCAGCGGCTGAAGGAAAAGTCGCGTAATCCCGGCACGATCCAGAAGTTCAAGCGGCTGGAGATGGAATCGCGGGCGGAGCTGGCGGAACTTGAGGCGATGGAGCGGCCGAGTTTTTGGATTGATAAGGAATCGGTGGGCGCGCTGGACTGGCGGGCGGCCGAGCGCTACGACAAGTTCAAGGCAAAGAATATCCGTCTGACGATACGGGATGAGGTGTCGCGCAGTAAGCATGTGCTGGTGCGAGCCAGCGATTTGGCCATCGGTATCGGTGAGCGGGTGTTGTTTGAGGGCGTGAATATCGACCTGCGTGAGGGCGAGGCGGTGGAGCTGCGCGGCCGCAACGGCGCCGGCAAGACGACGCTGATTCGGGCACTGTTGGGGGCTTCCACCTCTGTCATCTACGACGGCGAATTATTCCTCGATCCAAAAGTGCGCGTCGGTGTGTACGAGCAAGAGATTGGCGAGCGGTATCTAGCGCTGCCGCTGGGCGAGGCCATCGAGCGAATGTATTTGGACCGTGATTTGTCGATTTCCGACACCAAAATCCGCCAACTCTGCGCCGACTACCTCTTCACCGACACTGACCGCGCCACTCCCCTGGCCCAGTTGTCTGGCGGACAGAAAGCTCGCTTCCAGATCATCAGTATGCTGGCTAACGACCCGCAGCTGCTCATCCTGGATGAGCCGACGAATCACCTGGATCTACCGAGTATCGAAGAATTGGAAATCGCTCTAGCGAAATACAGCGGTGCCATTCTCTATGTCAGCCACGATAATTATTTCCGTGAGGCGCTGGGCGGCCAGGTGGTGCAGATCGGCCCAAGAGGAGTAGATTAACCGTTTGACTTTTACGGATAATCATGCTATTATAGACACGTTAGCATACAAGGTAACGCGAAAGGCGGTGCAAGACATGATGGAAAAAGCAGACGCAAAGGGACTTGGCGAAATACAGCAGCGCTCTGATACTATCCCTTCTCCGGAGGAGCTCGAGCAATTTCATAACACGCTGGACAAATTTCTACTTTCACTGCCTCAAGAGACAGTTAATGATAGTGGCGGCTGGTCTACGGTGCGGTGCCGAGCTGAGGTCGCCGATGGCGACCATGAGGTGTATGTAGTTGCCACGCTTATACGCCACGAGAAATCTGGCGTTGTGAGTCGAGAATTCGTCCGTATAATGCGAGGGGTCGGAGACGTTGGCTCAGACATTGGTAGTGATTTTGTATTTACAATCAGTAATGCTTCTGGGGGGCCGTTAACTATTAACACTGAGACCGGCGAGGTTATCTCAGGCGTGAATGAAGTTATGGAGTTCAAGGACAATGCTGCGATTGAGGAGCGCCGACAACAGCTATTAGACGATCTTATGTTTGACCGTAATACTTCCACTGGTGTTGTCATTCCAAATCTTCAAGTGACGCCTAGCGGTGAAATTTATGAAGATGGCTCGTTAACACTAGACCAGAAGCAGCTTGGTGCGCTTTGTGTAAAAACTGCGGTTTTTCACGCTAGTGAAGATGACAGAAGGGTGTTTGAGCGACAAAGCGCTGCTTCCGCTCAAGCTCGAAAGGACATTGGCACGGAACTGACGACTGAACGAATGGCTCGCGTCACTGAAGTGCTGCGTAGGATCCAACAGCAAATCCAGTAGTGTTTATAAAACCCCCGCATCTATAGCGGGGGTTTGTGATGCGTCGCGCCAGCCTATTCGCTAATCAACCCATTCTTGCGCAGCAAATCTTGCAGCTTTGGCCGGTCAAAACCAAGCACCAGTTCGCCGCAGACGTCAGTGACTGGCACGCCTTGGAAGTTGCCGCCATTTTTGCTCAGCAGCTCGTCGCGAGCAGCTGGCTCGGCCTCGATATCTTTGACGACAAAGTCAACCCCTAGTTTTTGCAGCCATTCCATCTCGGTGTGGCAAAACGCACACCACGACGTGCTATAGACAATGACCTGGGCTTTGTGGTTAGTAGTTGTATCTTCGCTCATATTCCCTCCTCTGGTGAAGCTTATTTGCCTTCATTATAGCATGAGACTCAGCGTAAGCGAAATCAGGCGGCGGGGGTTCGTCGTGTCAAATGCCAGCCGCCGCAAGCAGCGCAGTGATAGACGTCAAGCCTCAACGGCGGCGCAAGTAGGTTTTGGGTGTCGGCGTGCTGACGAGCGATGCGCTCGGTGGCAAAGCGCCGTTTTTGGCGGCATATCTGACTTGGCACCGCGGGGAGTGGCCGGCGGCGGCTGGTAGCGGAGCGATGATGAGGATAATTTCGCCGTGGCATCTTGTCAAACAGTATAGCAGATTGGTATAGTAGAACAGAATGGCTGAAAAACCTACGCTTCAGAGTGGCTCGACAACAGAGGTCGACACCATCCGGGTGATGCTCGGGACGATTGGTGATACCACGTGGCGGATGTTTGTGCCCAGTGTGGGCCTGACGCTGCTGGGCGTGTGGCTGGACGGCCAGTTTGGACTGAAGCCATGGCTGATGTTTGCTGGCATTGTCCTTGGATTTGGCGCGGCCGTGCTGCTGGTGCGGCGACAGTTACACCACATACGACAGACAAAGCAGAAAGGAGTGCGATGATTACCACAATGGCAGCCGCTGGGCCGCATATCTCTATCAAGGCGGATGAAATCACCCAGGTGTTTGGGGTACCAGTTACTAATTCGCATCTACTGGGTGCCTGTGGTGTGTTGGTATTGGTATGGCTGTTGTTTCGGACGCGGGCGGCCGTGCTGGGTAAGAAAAAGCACAATTTCGCCACTCGCCTGGTGCACTGGGTGTTTGACGGGCTATACGAGACGGTGCGCCAGGTAATCCCTGATGAGACCTGGGCGCGTCGGGTGGCGCCGCTCAGTATCACTATCTTTTTCTTTGTTATCGCTCAGTATTGGCTGGGGCTGTTGCCGCTGGTGGGGCCAGTCACGGTGGGCGATCACGGAACGCCATTGCTGCGCGGCGGTGTGGCAGACCTGAATATGACGTTTGGCCTGGCTATTGTGACCATTATCGCGGCGCAAGTGTACGCTTTCAAGTATCTTGGGTTTAAGGGGAATATGGGCCGTTACTTCATCAATCCGCTCAAAGACCCCATCATGGCCTTTGTTGGCATCCTGGAGCTGGTGGCGGAACTGTCGCGCCTACTGGGGCTGAGCTTCCGTCTGTTTGGCAACGTGCTGGCGGGTGAAGTGCTGCTGATCATGATTGCCTTTCTGGCGCAGTATGTTTCCCCTGTCGCGTTGCAGCCGTTCTATCTGTTTGAGCTGTTTATCGGCGGCATTCAGGCCTACATTTTCTTTATGCTTACCACTGTGTTTATTTCCCTAGGGCTGGCTCACCATGACACGCACGAGCCGATTGACCATGCTCATTCCGCTGTTGAACCGACATCTGGAGCGGCAGCGAATGATTAGAAAGTAAAGTATAAAATAATAAAGGAGAATTATCAAAATGGAAGCATTAGCATTCGCACTTACCTACGCTATCCCAGCGGCCTTCGCGGCAATTGGTGCTGGTATCGTCGGCGCAGCAGCCATGAGCGCAGCTGGCCGCAACCCAGAGAAGATCAATGATCTGCGCACCATGATGATCCTCGGCATTTCGTTCATCGACGCCCTGGCTATCATTGGTTTCGTGGCGGCTATCGTCGGCAAAGTGATGTAATAACAGAGGTAAATTGTGGAAAGAATAGTAACACAATTTGCGACTGCGCCGGGCGGACAGGCTGATTTGTTCGGCTCGCTGGGTATTGACTGGAAGCTGCTGATTTTGCAGACCGTCGCCTTTTTGATTCTGTTGGCTATTTTGCGCAAGTGGGTGTATCCGCCGCTGGTGGCGATGCTTGATAAGCGAGAAAAAGACATGCGGACGGCTGAGAAGGCAGCGCAGTCGGCGCGGGATAATGCCGATAAGGCCGAAAAGATGACCAATGAGCTGATGCGCAAAGCCCGGGCTGAGGCCAGCGAGATTGTCCAGGCGGCTCGCGAGGAAGCGTCGCAGGTAGTGAGCCAGGCGGCGGATAAGGCCAAGGCTAAGGCCGAGGCGATTGTTCAGGCAGCTCAAGATGACATTGCCAAAGAAGTGGCAAACGCGCGCCAGGCGCTGCGCGATGAGACGCTGGAGCTGGTGGCTGAGGCTGCTGGTACGGTGTTGGGACGGCAGGTTGATGCCAAGCTTGATGCTAAGGTGATTGCAGCAGCTGTCAAGGAGGCTCGGTAGCGATGCGCGTCTCTCGGCGAGCCCTGGCTCAGTATGCGGCGGAGCGTCTGCTAGCTGGTGATGCGGCGGTGATTGAAGAGCTGGCGGCGCTGTTGGTGGCCGAGGGGCGGCAGCACGATGCGGCGCTGCTGGTGCGCGATATTGAGGGCGCGATGGCCGAGCGCGGCACGGTGGTGGCGACGGTTGAAAGTGCGCGGGCGCTGGATGCAGCGACGCGGCGGTCGATTGAGGAGCTGCTGGGCGACGCTACTCAGATTCATCTGCGCCAAGTGGTGCGCCCCGAGCTGATTGGCGGCGTGAAGATTACCACGCCGACTCAGGTGATGGACGCGACAATTGCCAAAAAACTAGACACATTGCGGGCGAAGAAAAGCGAGGAGGAATAATGAGCAAGATTGATGTGAGTGAACTAGCCAAGAGCCTGCGGGATAAAATCGCGCAGCTGGAGGCCAGCGAAGGGCTGGAAGACGCTGGCGTTGTCATCCGCGTGGGCGATGGCGTGGCGTGGGTGCATGGTCTGGAAAAAGCTGGCGCTTCGGAGGTGCTGGAGATCGAGACCGAGGACGGCGTAGCTGAGGCCTTTGCACTGAACTTAATGGAAGATGAGATTGGCGCCGTGATCCTTGGTGGCGAAGAAAAGGTCAAGGCTGGTGCCAGCGTGCGCCGCAAGGGTGATATTTTGACCGTGCCGGTTGGGCCGGAGCTATTGGGTCGCGTGGTTGACCCGCTAGGTCGGCCGCTGGATGGTGGTCCTGAAATTACAACCAAGGCGCGTGGGTTGGTGGAGCGACCGGCTATTGGCGTGATGGGCCGTAAGTCAGTGCATGAGCCGCTGATGACTGGTATTATGGCGATCGACGCGATGTTCCCAATTGGCCGCGGCCAGCGCGAACTGATCATTGGTGACCGCCAGACCGGTAAAACCGCCATCGCGATTGATACGATGATCAACCAGGCTCGTCAAAAAACTGGCGTGATTAATGTCTATGTGGCGGTTGGTCAGAAACTGAGTAAGATTGCGCGACTGGTGGAGCGCCTGAAGGAAGAGGGCGTCATGGAGCAGACCATCATCGTGGCGACCAGCCCGTCCGACGCTGCTTCCCTGCTGTATCTGGCGCCGTATGCTGGTACTGCCATGGGTGAGTACTTCCGAGACAAGGGTGAACACGCCCTGATGATTTATGACGATTTGACGAAGCATGCTGTGGCCTATCGCCAGATGTCGCTCTTGTTGCGCCGTCCACCGGGCCGCGAGGCGTACCCGGGTGATGTCTTTTACCTGCACTCGCGCCTACTGGAGCGCTCGGCGAAGTTGTCTGACACCCTTGGTGCCGGCTCATTGACCGCCCTGCCAATCATTGAGACGCAGGCTGGCGACATCTCAGCCTACATTCCGACCAATGTGATTTCCATCACCGACGGTCAGATTTTCCTTGAGACTGACTTGTTCTATCAGGGTATCCGCCCAGCAATTTCGGCTGGCCTGTCGGTGAGCCGCGTCGGTGGCGCTGCCCAAACCAAGGCTGTCAAATCAGTCGGCGGCAACTTGAAGCTCGGTCTTTCACAATTCCGCGAACTGGCTTCGTTTGCCCAATTTGGTTCGGACCTTGACGACGCCACCAAAGCGCAAATCGACCGCGGCCAGCGCCTGACCGAACTGCTCAAGCAGCCGCAGTACCAGCCGATGAGCGTCTGGGAGCAATTTGTCAGCATTCACGCAGTGACGAGCGGCGGCTTTGACAAAGTGCCGGTCGCTAAGGTGAAGGAAGCGCAGAGTGCCGTGCTGACGACCCTCTGGACGAAGCACAAGGACGCCATGCGCGAGCTGAACAAGGGCGACAAGCCGAACGATGAACAATTGCGGTTGATCGACCAAGTGACAGCTGACACGGCGAAAGGCTTTGAGGAGTAATTCATGCCAAGTACTCGTGCGCTGAAAACGCGGATCCGCTCGGTCAATTCCACCAAGCAGATCACCAAGGCGATGCAGTTGGTGGCGGCCAGTAAAATGCGCCGCGCCCAAGAGGCTGACAAGGCGTCAGCGCCCTACACGCGAGCTGCCGAGGAATTGTTGGCATATCTGGCGAGCCAGGGGGTAACTGATAGCCATCCGCTGTTTCGGCGGCGCAAAATCACCAAACGGCTGATTATTCTGGTGGCCAGCGACAAGGGGCTGGCTGGTGCCTATAACACCAATGTTTTGAAAAAATACCTCGAGCTGCTGCGGCGCGACGACGAGCGCGGCGTTGCTACCGTAACACTGACGGTGGGCCGTAAGGCGTCGCAGTTTGCGTCGCGGCTCAAGGATGTTGAAGTGGTTGGTAATTACGACGATCTGCCTGACCGGCCGTCGGGGCTGACCTTTCAGACCATTTTGAGCACTGCCATCAGTATGTTTGAGCGCGGCGAAGTTGACGCGGTGACGCTGGTCTACACGCAATTTGTTAGCAGCATGACGCAGACGGCCGAGTTGGTGCGGCTGTTGCCAGCTGGTACACAGACGTCAATTGACCCGAGCGCGGTAGCGAATACGGTAGCCGATGCCAAGTTTGAACCAAGTGCGCCTGAGGTGTTGGACGCCGTGGCGCGTCGCTTGGTGGGGGCGCGGCTGTTTCAGGCGCTGCTGGACGCACGGGCGTCGGAGCACAGCATGCGCATGATGGCCATGAAGAACGCAACTGACAACGCGGCTGACTTGGTGGACGACTTAACCCTGGCCATGAACAAAGCTCGCCAAGGCGCCATTACCCAAGAGCTAGCGGAAATCTCCGGCGGCGTGGAGGCGATGAAGCAATGAGTGTGTACTTTGTACGGCACGGCGAGAGCTTGGCTAATGCTAATGGTACAGTGGCTGGTGCAGAAGACGATTCTCCATTGACTGAGCAGGGTTTGCGTGATGCTTATGTGTTGGCTCAAGAGGTTACACGGCGTATTACCGCTGGCGAGTTATGTATCAATAAAATTGTTAGTTCCCCGTTGCAACGGGCATACCAGACCGCAGAGATTATCAGCCAAGAGGCTCCCGGTGACTTGCCGGTTGATATTGATCAGCGCTGGCGCGAGCGCGGGATTGGCAAGGCTGCTGGAATGAAGCACGGTACGTGGTATCATCTCGAGGATGATCCAGTTGCGGGTGTCGAAACACGACAGGACTTTTGTAAGCGCGTAGCCGAGGCTTACGACAAATTGGCAGGTCTTTCCGAGGATGTGTTGGTCGTCTCGCATAACGGGGTGTATCGAGCTCTGCAAGCTTACATGCATAATGTCCCGCCAGAAAAGTTTGTTGAAATGCCAGGGCTTGGTAATGGTGAAATTGTCGAGATCGCAAAACAAGGAGAATCAAATGAGTGACACAACTCTTTTCGTCAGTACCGTTGTCGCAAAAGACGATAAGTTATTGGTTGTTCAGGAGGGTAAGAATAACTACGGGCAGCTAGATACATGGAATTTTCCGGCGGGACGTGTCGAGCCAGGCGAAAGTTTGGTGGACGCGGCGGTACGCGAAGCGAAGGAAGAGTCTGGCTACACAGTTGCAATTGACGGTGTTCTGTCAGTGCTGTTGAAAAATACTGATTCTGGCATGTCGCTGGTTGTGTTTTTCCTGGGGCATACTGCTGATGATTTTCCTGTCGCGCACGAAGAAGGGATTCAGCAGGTTGACTTCGTGACGTTAGAGGCTTTAGAGAAACTGAACTTACGCTTTCCTGATGATATGATAGAGCTAGCTCGTCGAGCGCTGTCGGGTAAGAGTTATCCTTTGGATATAATTATGGATTATCAGGAGGCGTAGACGCGATATGAAAAGTGAGATTAATACAAAGGAAGTGCGGAGGAAAAATTGATGAGTAAAACAACAGGACAGATTATTCAGATCGTCGGTGTGGTGGTGGACGTGGAATTTCCGCGCGAGGCCAGTTTGCCAGCCATGTACGATGCGCTGACGGTCAAAAATGGCAAGGAAACGCTGGTGCTGGAAGTAGCACAGCACCTCGACGAGCACACGGTGCGAACGATTGCGCTGTCGTCAACTGACGGCCTGGCGCGCGGTGCCGAAGTGGTAGCGACGGGCGCGCCAATTATGGTGCCAGTCGGTGCTGAGACTCAGGGCCGCATGTTCAATGTGGTGGGTGAAGCCATCGACGAAAAGCCGCAGCCAAAGGGTAAAACGGCGCCGATTCATCGCCCTGCCCCAGAGCTGAGCGAGCAGTCAAATAAGACCGAGATTTTGGAAACGGGTATCAAGGTTGTCGACTTGATCGCGCCGCTGGCTAAAGGCGGTAAGGCGGGTCTGTTCGCTGGTGCGGGTGTCGGTAAGACCGTCCTCATCACCGAATTGATCAACAACATCGCCAAATTCCACTCTGGAAACTCAGTCTTTGCCGGTGTTGGTGAACGTACCCGCGAAGGTAACGACCTCTACTACGAAATGGAAGAAGCCGGCGTGCTGGACAAAACCTCGCTGGTGTTTGGTCAGATGAACGAGCCGCCTGGAGCGCGTCTGCGCGTGGCGCTGTCGGGTCTGGCCATGGCCGAAGCCTTCCGTGACGAGGGTAAGGACGTGCTGCTGTTCGTTGACAATATTTACCGTTACACTCAGGCTGGTGCTGAGGTGTCAGCGCTGTTGGGCCGCTTGCCAAGCGCCGTGGGCTACCAGCCAAACTTGCAGCAAGAAATGGGTGCTTTGCAGGAGCGCATTACCTCGACGAAGAAGGGCTCGATCACCTCTGTGCAGGCGGTCTATGTGCCAGCGGACGACCTGACCGACCCAGCGCCAGCGACGACGTTCGCCCACCTCGACGCAACCATCGTGATGAACCGCGCCCTGACAGAAATCGGTATCTACCCAGCCGTGGATGTGCTGGACTCAAGCTCAAACTCGCTCGACCCAGAAATCGTCGGCGAGGAGCATTACCGCGTGGCGCGCGAAGTACAGCGCGTGCTCCAGCAGTACAAAGAGCTGCAGGACATCATCGCCATCCTCGGCATGGAAGAATTGTCGGACGATCAAAAGCAGATCGTCGCCCGCGCTCGCCGCATCCAGCGTTTCTTGGCGCAACCATTCCACGTGGCCGAGAAGTTTACTGGCAACCCAGGCGTCTATGTCAAATTGGAAGATACCATCCGCGACGCCGCTGATATTCTGGCTGGCAAATATGACGACAAGCCAGAAAATTGGTTCTACATGGTGCAGGGCACGCTGGCCGACCAAGTAGCGCGCGATGCTGAAGCTGCAAAGGCAAAGAAGGATTAGGCGATGCAGCTGAAATTAGTCACGCTCAGCGGTCTAAAATTTGACGAAGAGGTCTATTCGGTGTCAATCCCGACCGTTGATGGCGAAATTTCGGTGTTTCCCAGCCACGAGCCGTTGGTGACGGTGGCGGCACCGGGCGTCATCACGGTGCGCCGCACGAAAGACACTAAGGATGAAGAATTCTTGATGATCTCTGGCGGCGTGGTGGAAATTGATCAGACGGGCGTACGGATCTTGGTGGATGAAGCCGACCACGGCGATGAGATTGTTGAAGCGGAAGCTCAGGCGGCGCTGGAACGAGCCCGCCAGGCGCATGATGAGGCTGGCACGCAGATTGAGCGTGAAAAAGCCAAGCAGCTGATGGATCGGCACATGGTGCGCCTGAAAGTGGCGGATTTGCAGCGGCGCAAGCGGCGCGGATAGGCACCTACACTTGACGAACAAAGGCTCCCTTGCGGAGCCTTTGTTCTGTGCTATACTGGAAGCATGAGTTTAACAAGCGACGATTTAGCGGATATTAAGCAGTTGATGACAGCGGTAATTCGGGCTGAAATAAGTGGGGTACACGAGGAGATAGATGGCCTACGCAAGGAAATGAATCAGCGCTTCGAAGACATTGATCGTCGCTTTGAAGACATTGACCGGCGCTTCGATGAAAATGCTGAGGCGCAAAATGAAATTCTGAACGCCATTGGCACCGAGTTTGCTGACCATGAAAAGCGGCTGAATAAGCACGATCTTCGCCTTGCTCGCCTTGAGAAGCAAGCGGCGTAGCCCGGCGCGCTGCACTAGACAGTATCAAGTAGCTGGCGCACTTCGTCGGTCGAGGTGGTGTGCATCAGTTGGTCGCGCAGTTCTTTGGCGCCGTCGAAGTCGCGGATGTAGATTTTGAAGAAGCGCTTGAGGGTTTCGTATGGTCGGCCGAGGGTGGGTTGCCATTGGTCGAAGAGGTCGAGGTGGTAGTGTAGTAAGGCGATCAGTTCAGATGTGTCATGAGCAGTTGAGCTATCCTCCGCCCTAAAACAAAACGGATCGTGGAACACGCCGCGGCCGATCATGATGCCATTGAGGCCTGGGTGGGTTCTAAATAGTTCTTCACCGTGGGCTCGGTCGCGGATATCGCCGTTGATGGTCAAGAGCGTTTGTGGGGCGATTTCGTCGCGTAGTTTGATGATGTCGTCGATGAGTTCGTAATGGGCTGGGACTTTGCTCATTTCTTTCTTGGTGCGGAGGTGGATGGTCAGGTTGGCTATGTCTTGCTGCAAGATAGTCGTCAGCCACTGGCGCCACTCGTCTACCGACGTATAGCCCAGCCGCGTTTTCACGCTGACCGGCAACCCCGCGGTCTTGGCTGCTCGGATGGCCGCCACCGCCACCTCTGGCCGGCGAATCAGCGCCGCCCCGCCCGACTTGATGGCCGATTTGGCGGGACACCCCATATTGATATCAATCCCGTCGTAGCCTAAGGACGTACAATGCGCTGCAAACCGCTCCATGTCGCCTGGCTCCCCGCCCCAGATTTGCGCCACAATTGGCGACTCATCGTCGGTTTTCACCAGCCGCCCGGCGATAGCCTTTTGCCCAGCGTGCACCCAGCCAGTGGCATTGGCAAACTCCGTGAAAAACACATCGGGCGCGCCGGCCTTTTTCACGACATGGCGAAACACCACGTCAGTGACGGCTTCCATCGGCGCCAGGATAAAAAATGGCTGCGGGAGCTGGTGCCAAAATGAGTTCATATCAGTTTATTGTAGCATAATTCGTCATGTGTAGGCCAAAACATCATGATGTTTGTCAAATGACATGATGTTTTGCGAGTGGGCCAGCGCGCCAAAAAGGAAAAGGCCCCTATCTCGCCGTTGAGATAGGGGCGGTATAAAGGGCTCGACAGTGGTTCTGTCGCGGAGCGTACGTCTGCATCGTTGCAGGCGCTTTCCCCTGCTCAACGCGATGAAAATCATCGCTGGAGCCCAATTTTGGCGTATCCGTCCCGCCCTCACCCTCGGGACGGATACGAGTTTTCGGGTGGCGCTCGTACGACGCTGTACGAACACCGGTGCGAACCTCGCTGCTCTCCCACAAGCAGAAGGCTCAAGCACTCACCTCGCGCGCCGTTGCGCGAGGTACCCTGGCCGGGATGACAGGAATCGAACCTGCGTCTCTCGCCTTTTGGGCGAGCGCTCTGCCATTGAGCTACATCCCGTGTGATTTTATTTTCCGAGACTTAACGGATCTCGGCGGGGTAATCACCCCCCGGGGCCTTTAGCGCCCCGCTGGGAAGTTATTCTTTAATAACTTTTCCAGAGCCGCCGCACCTGCCGCATTTCTGCGTATTATTGCAGGTGCGACAGGTGTGCCCCGGAAGGCACACCTGGCAAGTGCCACTACCGTGGCACTTGGGGCAATTCATGGTATTTACCCACTGCATGCCCTCCTTCACCCCCCAGAGGTGATTTGAGTTGCAGCGAGCGGAAAATCGCTTTCCACCAGACGCCACCCTGCTGATACAGGGAGACAAACGTCTGAGCGCACTCGCTACAACAGCTCTTCGGCGAAGAGCCACTTATATTTATAGCACACTTGACTAAAAAAGTCAACCTTCTGCTATATCGCCCCCTCCAGTAAATCCCGCTCAAATGCCACCATCCCCTTGTAGTCTGCTGAGTAGCTTGATATGTCCGGTAGGTCGAGACGCATGATGCGCTGCCAGACGATGTCGATGAGCCGCGTAAACTCGGCCAGCTCCTCGCCTAAGAGCTGCTCTTCCAGCGCTAGAATCTCGCCAGTCTGCGGGTCGGGTTCGACGAATTGCAGGCGGCCGCCAGTGAAGGTGTAGCTGCTGTAGTCCCGTGACTGGGTGACCAGCAACTGATAAAACAGCAGCTGCTGGCGGTATTTGTGGAGCTTGATCTTTTCGTAATCAGTGCGGCCGCGCCAGGTCGGGGCTGGTTTGCCGGTTTTGTAGTCGGTGACGAAGATGGTTTTCTGTTCAGGGTCAATGTCCGCCAGGTCCAGCGCCCCGGTCAGTCGCGCCTGGCCGACCACCACTCCCTGCCCAGAAAAGTTCAGCTCAGCCAGCTGGGTGGGTGTAAAATCAGCGGCGCGCGCCGTCAGAAAGGCGCTCAGCGCTGCCCGGCCCTTGTCATTGAGGTCCTGAAAATCGCGTTCGGGGAGATGTTGCTGGCGTAATTGTCCAGTGAAATAATCCAGCAGCACGGCGTGGTCAGGCAGCGCACCGTCGGCGCGTACCAGGCCGTGGGCGTGCTGCAGGGCGGCGTGCATGGCGGTGCCGTAGCCGGCGGCGGGGCTTTTGGCTTGCGGGAAGCGCAGGAGATTGTTCAGCAGAAAATACTGCGGGCCGCCGCGCGAGACGTCCAGAAAATTGTTCAGATGGGTGGCGGAGAGTTTGTAGCGCTCCAGGGTCGGCGCCAGCACGGTGCGCAGGTCGGTGGTCAGCGGCGCAGTCAGGCGGGCGCGCCAGTCAGTCTCCAGTGTTTGAGTGGCGGACGCTATATCTGGTACCTGGGGCGCTAATCTCGGGGTATGGCGCGACAGGAAGCTGGCGATGAGACTGTCTTTGCCAGTGCTGTCGGTGCGGGCGTAGCTGATAGAGAGCGTGGATTTGGCGCGGGTCATGGCCACGAAAAAGAGGCGCAGGCGTTCGTCGTAATTGGCGCCGGCGGGTGCCAGCGGCAGGTTTGCTGGGTAGCGGATGAGGCGGGATTTGCCACGGGCTTTTTCGCCCCACGCGCCGTCGGTGGCACCGATGACGAAGACGTGCGGGAATTCCAGGCCTTTGGCCTTGTGGGCGGACATCAGGTGGATGGCGCCGGCCTGGTGGTCAGCGCGCTGGCGGACGACGGTGATACGGGCGCCCAGCGAGGTGGTGAGATCGACAAATTCGATCAGCTGCGCCAGCGTCGGCGTGTCGGTGGTGAAATGGTCACGCAAGCGATCGCGCAGGGTGCGCAGAGCTTCTAGCGCTGAGAGGTAGGCGTCGGGCTGGGCGGCCAGCGCGGCGGGGCTGAAGTAGTAGGCGGCGAGGGACGCCTCCCCTGCCCCCAGCAGCTCATCCAGTTGCTGCTCGAGCGGCTCGGTGCGGGCGGCAGCGGCGCGTTCCAACAGCCAATTGGCGAGTTCGCTGAACGTGGTGCTGGCCAGCATCTGCTCCAGCCACAGGGCGCGCTGTTTGTACGCCCCGAGGCTCAATTGCCAAATGTCGCGTGGCGCAAAGCCAAAAGCTGGGTGGGCGAGCAGCTCCGGGATGAGCGCATTGGCCTCATCCTGCTGGTTCTGGGACAAGGCCAGCACGATGCGCGCCACGAGAAGGAGCGAGCGCACCACCTCCTGCTCCAGGGCGTTATCACGCCGCTCGTAATTGACCTGAATACCTTCAGCCGACAGATACGGCAGCAGGTCGATGAGTTCATAATGCCGCCGCGCCAGCACTGCGATGTCAGAGGGTGGCGTGCCGCTGTCGATCAGCCGTTTGATCTGTCGCGCCAGTCCTGCCCGCTCCTCACTGGGACTAGCATATTCGGTGAGGGTGACGTTCGCGCCCGTGGCATCGGCGTGCGGGGTGAGCTGCTTGGACAGGCCGTCGATGGTACTTTCTAGGCGGTCGCTGCCCTGGGTGATGACTTCGCGGGCAGCGGTCAGCACCACGTCGGCGGATCGGTAATTGTCGGTCAGCACCACGATGGGCGGATCGGCATAAAAGCGGCGAAACTTCTGGATATTACCGACATCAGCGCCCTGAAAACTGAAAATCGCCTGGTCGTCGTCACCCACCGCCATGACATTTGGCTCGCGGCCCTCGCCGCTGATGGCAAGCAGCAGCTGCAGCTGGGCGTTGTTGGTATCCTGAAATTCGTCCACCATGATGTACTGGAACTGCTCGCGCAGGTTGGCCTTCAGGTCAGGATGTTGCTCGAGGGTGCTCAGTACGGTGAGGATCATATCGTCATAGTCAAAGGCGCGGCGATTCGCCAGCTCCGCGCTGTACGCTTCATAGAGGTCGATGCTGGCACGGAGTTTTTCCAGCGCCAAAGCGTCTTTGAGCTGAAACTCACCATGGGCGTCCTTTTTGCACCAGTCGTTACGCCAAGCGGTGATGGGCTTGGTGGAATTGTCGGCCAGTGCGGCCTGCGCGGTATGCGCCAGGCTGAGCGACAGCACCTCGACGTAGGAGGTGGTGTGGCCGGGTAGCGGACGCGTCGGGATGGCGGCGGCCGTTTGGGCGAGTTTGGCGAAGGTTTCGATGGTATGTTTGGTAATTTTGCCCGCAAAGGTGGCGGTCAGCGCCGGGCTGATGGCGTCCATGACGCGCTGATTGTCATCACAGATGGCGTGCAGTTCGTCAGGGGTTAGGCCGCTTTGCTTGAACTCAGAAATGGTACGCAGGGTGTCGCCCAGGTAGGTAAAATCATCGCCGTTTTTGCTGGCCAGCGGGTGGCGGCTGGGGAGATTGTCAAACAGCGCGCGCAGGATCTGGTGCTGGGTCAGTTCGTCGACCGGTGTCATGTCGGCGCCGCGGAAAAAGTACTCGCGGTGCTGGGAAATAATGTCGGTGCCAAAGCTGTGAAAGGTGTGAATGGCGACCTTGTAGGCGTCCTCGCCGATGATCTGGCGCAGGCGCTCGCGCATATTGACCGCGCCCGAGTCGGTAAAGGTCAGACAGAGGATACTGCTGGGCAAAGTGTCGGTCTGGCGCAAAATCTGGGCGGCGCGCATACTGAGCAGCTCGGTCTTGCCAGTACCCGGCCCAGCGATGACCAGTAGCGGGCCCTCGATGTGGTCAACCGCCTGGCGTTGGCGGTCGTTAAGCATAGCGTAGCGAGTGTCGAAATCCATAAAGTAATTGTATCATTTTTGGGAATATACTCTATTTGCCTCGGGATTCTCCCTGGTATATTATTGAGTTCATAACAATAGAATGAATAGTAAAAAGGAGGGTACGGCTATGGCAACCAAAACATATAAGAAAATAGACGGGATTACTAAAGTCTTTATTTTCATGCATGTAGTATCACTGGTGTTGTTTGTAGCGATGGGCGCGCTGATGTATACCATGTGGTTTCAGCTAAATTTAGTTGATAAAGGCTCTGTTGAGGATGTTCGTCGGCTATCAACTGACATAGCGAACCAGAGAGAATGCCTCAAGCGGCACGATTTTGACTGTCCGTCTGGAAAGTATGTAAAATAGTAGTCGCTAGTGAAGTTATATTCCTATACCGTGATACCTCGATAAACACCTATCTTGAATGTGGTAAAATAGAACCATGCAACCAGCACTGTACGACGAAGTAGCTCTTGAGCGGCTATTCAAGGAGCGGTTCGGCTTTGCGGCCGATATTGACACGGTTATTTTGTCGCGGGCTGATGTCAGTCGAACGGCAACGGCGACGGTGGTATTAACCAAGAAGAAGCAGCTCCTTGCCTATATTGAAGCGCGTTCGCCGCTACTGTTGGCCGATATTAAGAAGATTATTTCGCGCATGGGCCTGAAGGCCGAGATGTATCTGCCGCCGCGGGGTCGTCCGCAGTATTTTGATGATGTTGGCCGGGTGAAGTTTGCCGAGGTGTTTCCAGGCCGGACGCAAGTTACCAGCGAGGATTTAGTGTTCTATCGGACGCTGGCGCCGTACAATCCGGCCCTGGTGTTGATTGCCGAAGTTAAAAACGGCGAGATTTATCAATTTGATGCTGATGCCCGCGGCCAATGGCGAGTTGGTGCGCGCTTTCATTATCGGCGGATTCGGACGAGCTAGGTGCGGGATTATCTAGCTATTATTCGCCGCAATTTGTTTTCACCCATCGTGATCGCTATTTTTCTGCTGGCTGGTGCTCTGCTGTATGTTCGGGAATACCGCGATGCGTGGTTTATTTCGTTCGTGATTGTGGTGAATTCGCTGATCGGTATCGTGCAGGAAATTCGGGCCAAGCGGGTGCTGCGCAAGCTGGAGCTGATGAGTGCGCCGCGGGCGCGGGTGCGGCGGAACGGCGTGGAAATGGAGCTGCCCTATGAGCAGTTGGTGGTGGGCGACGAGATGGTGCTGCGGGCGGGCGATGAGGTGTCGGCTGATGCCGAAGTGGTGACGAGCAAGGGCCTGGAGTTGAACGAGAGTATGCTGACTGGCGAGTCGGCGGCAGTGGAAAAAGCGGTTGGTGATAGTGTTTGGGCGGCTACGGTGGTGTTGGCTGGCGAGGGCGCGGCGCGAGTGACGGCGGTGGGCGGCGATACCAAAGCTGGTGCGATTAGCCAGGTGCTTAAGCGCTATCAGCCGGAACTGACACCGTTGCAGCGGGCGATTTGGCGCGCCATCAGCCTGCTGACCTACGGCGCAATCAGCTTAGCGCTGCTGATTTTTGTGACCTATCTGTGGTCGGCACGCGATGCAGTGGTGATCTTAAAGACGATTACTTCGGCGGCAGTGACGGTGGTGCCAGAGGGACTGCTGTTAGCGTCGTCGCTGCTGCTTGCGTTCGGGTCGGTGCGGCTGGCCCAGGCTAAGGTGTTGCCGCAAAAATTGTCGGCCATTGAAGCCATGGCGCTGCTGAATATGCTGGCGGTGGATAAGACGGGGACGCTGACCAGCGATGAAGTGGTGCTGGAGCGAGTGGTGGTGTTTGGTAGTGATATGCTATCGGCTATCCCGGACAGTGTCGCCTCCGAAAAGCTACACGCCGCGCAACCTTCGGTCGCTCGGGTTCCGGAATTTTCTGAGTCAACACTATCCGGACTAGCTGCCCTCATCGCACAAGAAACCAGCGGCGGCAATGCCACTGGCCAAGCAATCTTGGCAGTTGCCAAGGCGCCAAAGCACGCCGATATTCGTGAAGTGATGGCCTTTTCATCAGCGCGCAAAATGGCAGGCGTGCGCGCCAAGCTAGATGGACAGACGCAAACTATCATCATGGGCGCACCAGAATTTGTGGCGACGCTAGCGCCAGTTGATGAGCTCACTCAGCGCCAGCTCAACGAATGGGCCGAGAGCGGCCTGCGGGTGCTGCTACTAGCTCGTTTTGACGATCAGGACACGCCGCTCAAGGATCTGCCGGCTGGTTCGGGTCGGGCCATCGGCGCGGTGCTGCTCAGTAATTCCCTGCGCCACGGCGTGGTAGATACGGTGCGATTCTTGCAAGACCAAGGCGTGATAATTCGGGTGATTTCTGGTGATAATCCGCGTACCGTGCAGCATATTGCGCGGGCGGCTGGCATTGCGCATCCTGACCGAGCGATTACGGGCGCGGCGCTGGCAGGCCTCAGCGAGCAGGAATTTAATAAGGCGGCCGATGAGCACACTATCTTTGCCCGCGTGCTGCCGGAGCAGAAGGAGCGCTTGATCGCTCGCTTCCGTGAGCGGGGCCATTTTACTGGCATGGTGGGCGACGGCGTTAATGATGCGCTGGCGCTAAAAAAAGCCGACCTGGGCGTGGCGATGTATGCTGGCGCGCCGGCCAGCCGCCGAGTGGCTGACATTGTACTGCTGAATAATTCCTTCACCTCCCTGCCGATGGGTATGCAGCTCGGCAACCGCATCATGCAAGCTATTGAGGTGATTGCTACCCTGTTCTTCCATAAGATTATCTACGGTGTGGTGCTGCTGATCGGCACTATGCTGATAGGGTTGACGTACCCGTATGCACCGCGGCATATTACCTTTATGAATATGTTTTTGGTGACGATGCCGACCATCATGTGGACGCTGTTTCCGCCCCTGCCTCATCATCGTGTCAATCCAGCGCATTTTTGGCGCGATACCCTGCGGGCGGTAGCGCCGATTGCTCTCCTCACTGGGCTGAGCGTGCTGGCGACCTACTGGCTGTTGGGTATGATGTATCCGACGCGGGCCGATGACGTGGCGACCATGACGGTGCTGACAGCAACCTTTTTTGGCGTCTATCTGGTGTTCTTGGTCGGGCCAATGCTCGGCGTGACGCTGAACAAAAAAGCCATGATAGCTCGCGGTATTTATTTGGTGGCGGTATCAGCAGTGGCGTTGCTGAGCTTTGGTGTTGGGCCGCTGCGGGAGTTCTTTGATTTTACTCGGCCAGATGTGTTAATGTTGTGGCCGGCCGCTGGCGTCATTGTGCTGGTGGCGGGTGTGCAGTGGCAGTTGGCACGAACTGCTGGTCGGAAATTTGCGGTGCGGACAAACGGTAAGCGTTAGCTGGCGGCTGGGTAATTACTGTTTGGCGTCGAGCACGACTAAATGCTCAATATGCGGCGTGCGCGGGAAGAAATTATAGCCCTGGATGTGTGTCATAGTGTACGCGCTGTCAGCTGTCAGTAGGGCGATGTCGCGGGCCTGGGTAACAGGGTTGCAGCTAAGGTAGATAATGCGGGCGGGACGCTGGTCAAGCAGCCGCTCAGTGACGGCCGCATGGAGGCCAGCGCGCGGCGGGTCGACGATGATCGTAGCGTCGCTGGTGATATAGTCAAGCGCGTCTTCACTGGCGGTCAGTACGGCCGTGGCGCTCCCCTCTCGGCCGAGTGCGGTAATATTGCGCTGCATTTCGCGCACGGCGTGTTCGTTGATTTCCACGAGAATAACATGGTTGCCGCCAATGGTGAGACCGATGGAGCCGACGCCGGAATAAAGGTCAACGACTGGCGTATTGGCCGGCACCCACTGCTGCATGTCGCGCAGCGCTTGTTCATAGACCGGGAGATTGACCTGAAAAAAGCCCTCGGTGGCGTAGCGGAATGGCACGCCGAGCACCGTGTCGGACAGCACGGGGTCGCCAAACGAGGCCAGGCGTTCAGTGATGCGGCTGGCTGGCGAACGGGGGTCGGAATAGATGACTTCCCCGCCCTGAGCTGGCAGGGTGGCGGCCTCCTCGGCGCTAATAATGTCCGGCAGGCGGTCTTTGGTATAGAGCTGCCACGCACAATTGCCGGCGTGGTCGGAACGGATGAGTAGCGTCTTCAGCTGCCGGGCGGAAATGTGCTTACAGCGCAGCAAGTCGCGTATTGCTCGGGCGAGGTTGTTAATCTCCGGCCGCGCCAACGCCGTACCGTCAACGGTAATTTTTCCCTTTGAGCCGCGGCGGAAAAACGCTAGATCCAGCGTGTCGGCACCAGATGTAGCGTCGGTGTCGCTAAACCAACTAAACTCCACTTTGTTACGATAGCCAAAAGCGACCCCATCGGTATACACCTGCGAAGCTGTCGGCAACACCAGATGATGTAGGCGAAAGGCGTCGTCAATGAGCTGTGCTTTATAGCGCTGCTCAGATTCATTAGTCATGATTTGCCATGGGCTGGTCGAAAGATAGCTATCAGGCTCGGTCGGCGAAATACGATCAGGCGACGCCGTAATGACCTCTTCCGCTACCGCCTCAACGAAAGCGGTTTTTTTCTTGGTGACGCGCACCGTGGCGGTTTCACCTGGCAGCACGCCCCAAGCGAAGCATTTTTTGCCGTTCTCTAGCTCGCCAAGAGCTTGTCCGCCGCCGGCCATAGCAGTGAACGTCACCAGATGAGTCGATGATGGTCGCATGGTATTCATTGTATCATATGATCAGAGCAGTCTTGGCGCGAGGAGACGTTCCTATACAGCGTGATGGGCGTTGGCGAAACCTAGAACGAGCATACCGCTACAGCAGGAAACCAGTCGGACTGGAGGAGCTTACCGGTCTTGCAGTCGCCGCTTGATTGAGGTACCAAGATGGCGTAAGCACTGGCCGCACCGATATTGCGGCGTTGATAGCTAAACTGGCGGCCCTTGGTGTCGGTCGGTAATTCGCTGAGAAATTTATCGCGCACTAGGTAGGAAAGTTGCTCGGGATATTCGCCATTTTTATTGTGATAGCGCTCTAGGCCGTCGCGAAGCGTCAGCGCGCCAGAGCGATTGGCGTTGTCGCTGGCCGTGTTCATCGAGCCGCGCCAGGCCAGCCCTCCCAAAGTTGCCAGAATGGCAAGAACGATGATGACGATCATTAGCTCGACGATAGTGAAACCAAGCTGCTTGTGCATAAAATTATTGTAGCGAGTTTTGGGAATATTGACAAGGCGCGCTCAATTTGGCGGTTGGCCAGGAACTGTGCTATACTCTACAGGGCGGTGGGCCGTCGCCAAGTGGTAAGGCACCGGGTTTTGGTCCCGGCATTCGGGGGTTCGAATCCCTCCGGCCCAGCCAAGCTGTATAACAGAGTGAGCGACAAGGTTCCGTGACCTTTAGCTGCCATGAATAACTACCTCTGTTGTAAAGCTTGGTCAAATAGGAATTATCGTCCAGTCCGGAGTGGCTGGACGGTTTGTTTTGTGATTCGGTTCTGTGACTTTATGCTAATATCTGCTATTTGACATATAATAAGCATTAATGAGTAGGATCAATGATAAGGAGCTATACATGCAATGCCGTGACGCATATCATGAATGGCTTGCAGAGCAAAAAGCAGACGATCGCCTTGTAGGCGTGAGATCTCCTGGATGGTTTTATGACCCCTAGGGGTGTAGGTTGGTGCTGTTTACTAATAAAATAACTATTTTCGTGGTATGATTACAGAATCTGGTGCTGCTGAGTAGTAATTACTCGCAGTAGCGTAGATTCTCTGTGCAGTAGAAAGGAATATATAAAAACGTATGTCATCAATTATCATATCCCAAAATCAGCAGCATTCCCGGCGGGTTGACGAGTCGTCGTTTGGCAAGGAGGATTCGCTGCAGTCCTATCTTTATGACAATCCCGACATTATACCGATTTATGATATTGATGAAGATGCGCGCCTGTATATCGCAGCTCGTGAATTCAGCACCGAGCACGGACCAATTGACGCTCTTGGATTTGACCATACAGGCAATGTCTATGTTATTGAGACGAAACTGTTTCGTAATGCTGATAAGCGCCGCGTTGTAGCACAAATGCTCGACTACGGTGCAGCACTCTGGCGTCATGCAACAAGTTTTGATGCTTTTTTGCAGCAGGTTGATACGCACACGAAAGAGCATTTTGGCCATTCATTCCGCGAGCACTATGAGCAGTTTTTTGGTATTGATGATGCGAGCGAACAGATGCGTGCGATACAAGATAATTTGGCCGAGGGTAATTTGAAGTTTGTGGTGCTGATTGATCAAATAGACGAGCGTTTGCGTGATGTGATTATGTATGTCAATCAAAACAGCAAGTTCGATATTTATGCCGTCGACTTTAAGTACTATACGCACGATCAGCTTGAAATTGTCATTCCTCGGCTTTACGGAGCTGAAGTGAAAAAGACGGTTGCTGCGAGTGGTTCATCTGGTCGCCGCCAGTGGAATGAGACGGATTTCTTTGCAGCCGTTAATGGTAGCCGCGAGCTTGTTTCTCCCGAGCAGCGGTCGGTTGTGTATGCACTCTGGCAATGGGCGAAGCGACATGATGTACAGATTAACTGGGGTACTGGTGCGATATGGGGTAAGTTTAGTCCAGTGTTTAAGAAAATTGGCCATACTCGCTCATTTTGCTCAATATCAATTGATGGCGCGACTGATATTAACTACTGCTATCTTGACGAGCAGGCTGATCGCGTACTGCTGCGTGATATTCTTAAGCAGCATATTGGCGGCGTGTGCCCTAATGTGACTGATATCGATGCGAGCGAATTGTCACGCAAAGGTCCGGTGTTGCCCGCCAAAACTATGGTGCAAATTGTTGATAAAGTAATTGCTGCACTTGATGAATTTATTGAAAGAAAGGAAAAAGATGGAAATCAATAAACTTGCCTTGCAGGCATTTTATGAATCACACAGAGACGAGTACTTGCGGCGACGATTTTCTGGTGACAAAGCTTTATGGGATGAGTCATACAAATGGGATATATTGCCGCGCCTCAACAAAGAGTTGGCGGCGTACGGCCTAGTCAATAGTGATTCAATTGCAGAAATTGCACACATTGTGACGCACCATACAAACACTAGCAATTTTGCTAACTGGCGTGATATTGATGACCTAAAAGACCTCTTATCGCGAAGAAATGCCCATTCGGTCTTGAGTGAATTATGGTTAGCAAAACCCGAAACGGCTGCGGAGTGTATTCAGGCTGCTAATCAGTTGGCGCAGCTGTTTATGTCAGACAAAACATTCGCCCCATCTACCTGGGCCTACCTGCTGGCGGCGCATGATTGCAATTCCTTTGCACTGTATCGTGAAGCGATTATGAAACAAGTTGCTGAGATGTGTGGTGTTGATAGCCCTACTGCTGCATCTCAGGGAGAAAAATACACATTGCTCAACGACGCCGCATCGTATCTGGGTGAGCTAATGCGAGATGATATCAACGACGTGCCGTATATGCAGGCACTGAATGGGCAGGATTTTTTGTGGGTTACGCTAGAATATTCTGATTCTTAAAAGTCTGTTCCTTCATTTTCTGGAATGCCACGCGCAATGTTGTACTCTCTAATTTCTTGGCGGCGCTTCTCCTTATACTCCTCAAAAGAATATCTCTTAATGACTGAGCCCGAATCGTCATATTCGACGTATTGCACGCCGCCAGCTGTCATATTGATCAGATGATTTCCGTATTGAAGGACAATTTTAGTGACACGCAATATGATTATTATCGGATATTTTTCACTGGTGATGAGGCCTTGCCGCGTTGGGCCGGGTATAGGCTTGGGTATTATTTTGTGAAACAGTATTTGCACCAAACTTGTCAGGGCATTGCGCAAGCAACATTGACTAGCTATAAGGATTTTTCAGCTTTGTGTCATAAGCGCTAGTCATGCGGTCGTTTTTGGCGTACTATAATCATATGACTCAACAATTGCGACACATTAGTGACCAGCCGATATACCTTACGCTGCTTAGCGATGAGTATCGGCTGGGTGCGCGACTGGTGCTGGAAAAGGACAGTGAAAATGAGCACGACGATGAGGCGATTATCGTTAATGAGCAGCCTGGGAGTGTGCTTGATATAGATGATGATATGGTGCCGGATGGTGGATTGTGCTGTCCTGAGCCTACTCCGGCATATGTGGCAAATTCGACAAAAACGGTGGCGCGCGGCACCTACTCCGCTGGTCGGATATATGACAAGTTTGATCGTTTTCTGGAGGTTGAGGTACTGTTTATTTTACGCGGTGCGTCGATCGTGCGGGTGCTGGGCGAGCCAGTGAACTAATTTAGATACTCTTCCCACTTCTCTTCGCCAAGTCCGAGCGTAGAAATACGATCAACCAGCGAGCCGGCCTTCGGGTCGGTGACATTAGTGCTCATGACTGCCCTGTTGTTGACATTTTTGATGTTGTAGCGCTTCATGCCGCCAGTCTTTGTGTCGTCTTGGTCATCTGAATCAGTTATATATACTGCCACAGGGTTACCATCGAGGTCATACTCTAGCCCCCATGCGGTGATAATATGGGTGTTTTGTGCTGAAGTGTGATGAATAATGCCGACGCTTTCGCCGTCTCGGAACGCCTTTTTCATTTCGTTGGTGAAGTCGTTGAAATCACTTGGCACCAGGCGTCGGGTTATATTACGCTTGCGAAAGACGTCATGGAAGAAGCCGCCACGCGAGTCCATCTGGAAGTCATGTTCCCAGTCTGGGTCGTTGGAGCCGCCGCCAGGTTTTGGCTTATGACCATTGATGAACATATCAATCAGCGGGTCGGCATAGTAGCCTTCAGAGTTGTTGCCAAAATATAGGCTGATCATCTTGAAGAAGCGGCTGTTTTGTTGGCCTTTGAAGGAGTCTTGATAGGTAGTGAGATCCTTGAAAGTGCCCCGCTGTGATGGCGGCAAGTTATTTCGGTAGTTAGTTTTAACAATAAATTGTTCCACGCGGTCTTTGTGATAGTTCATCCACCAGTGAAGCTGGTTGGCAGCGACGGCACCAAAGCATAATAAGCGATCAACGTTACTACTGCCGTGGGTTTTGTCAGCGTCATACCAACCGGCAGTCAAAAACTCGTTACGATAGCCCGTTGCGTAGGTGATGAATTGTTGGCCGCCATGAATTTCTTCAACTCGCTTAAAGTCGCCGCCAGCACCCAGGCGCGGCCCAGTAATGCCCTTCGTCCACAGGACAGTGCGAATTTGGCCATCATCATTGGTGAACTGGGCGACGTTTTGGTTGGTTGAGCTTTTAAGATCGTTGATAATCTTGCGGGCTTTTTCCTCATCGGTGAGGTTTTGCTGCGGCGGCGTGACTGGCGGCTTTGGTGGTGGAGTTGGCGTGACTGGCGGCTGAGTTGGTGGCGCAACTGGTGGCTGAGTTGGGGGTGTAGTCGGCTGAGCTGGCTGTTGTGATGGCGTGCCAGGAGTAGCCGGTGGCCTGTGCGGCCCAGCGGCGTGTGGAGTAATGATCGGTGAGTGCTGAGTGGTGCCCGGATGCTGCTGATGTGACTGCCCTGCTCCGTCGTGGAGTGCGACACGGTCGTCAGTCTCGGTCGCCTCTGGTGAGTGATCAGTCTCTGGCGCGTTCGCGTCCTGTGGCGATGATTCAATCTTGCCAGTGTCTCGCGACGATTGGCGCGGTGGTGACTTTGTTTGTGGTGTTGGCTGCTCTGGCGCGGTTTGCGTCAGCCGCTGGTAGCCAAAAACGATAGCGCCACTTACTATGAGCAGCAGTAACAATACGATTAGTGTCTTATATTTCTTTTGCACGAATAATCCCCCCTGTGATGGTTATGTTTTTAGTATAGCTGAGCAAGCAGAGTGACGCAAGCTTTTAGGCGCGACGGCGGATCCACCATTTATGCGCCTCGCAGGTAGCAAGTGGTACCACGAAGGCGACGGTGCTAATTAACGCCATGTGCAGCAGGCTGACTTTGGCGATATGTAATAGTTCGCCGAGCGGCCCGAAGAAGACCAATAGCTGCAGACCAATCGACAGCGCCAGTCCGGCGTAAAAACTGCGGTTCATCACCCGTAGGCGCGTCAGGAATGACTCGTGGTCGGAGCGTGCGTTGAAGGCGTTGGCCCACTGGCTGACCACGAGCGCCGTAAAGGCCAGCGTCTGCGCGTAGGCATGGCCGTGGCTGTCTTCAAAAATCAGGTAGACGCCGAGGGCGATGGCGGCCATGGTGAGTGCGACGATGATCATGCGCCAGATCATGACGCGGCCGAGAATTGGTGCATTAGGCTTTTCCGGCGGCCGATTCATCACGCCCTTTTCAGTCGGCTCTAGCCCCAGCGGGATCACCATGGAGGTGTCCGTGACGAGGTTCACCCAGAGGATCTGCACTGGCTCCAGTGGTGTCTTGATGCCGATGAGCAGCGCGCCGATCATGGTGATGAGCTCGCCGGTGTTGGTGGACAAGAGGTAAAACAGCATGCGCCGGACATTGGCGATGATGGTGCGGCCTTCTTTCATGGCGTCGATGATGGTTTTGAAATTGTCATCCAGCAGAATGATGTCGCCGGCGTCGCGCGCGATGGAAGCGCCTGACCCCATGGCCACGCCGATGTGGGCGTTTGACAGCGCTGGTACATCGTTGACGCCGTCACCGGTCATGGCGGTAATATTGTGCTGCTTGAGAATGGTCAGCAGGCGGTATTTTTGCTCGGGGATGACGCGTGAGAAGACTTTGGTTCTCTCGACAATTGGCGCCAGTTCTTTGTCCGACAAATCATTCATCTGGCGGCAGTCGAACACCTCTGCCCTGTCGGTCACCATGCCAAGTTCGCGGCCGATCTGGTAGGCTGTCTCAAAATGGTCGCCGGTGATCATCCGCACCGACACGCCAGCTTTGAGGGCTGAGCGAATGGCGCGCGACGCTTCTGGTCGCAATACATCAGCCACCGCCACGAAGCCTTCGAAGGTCAATTTCTCTCCTTTGATCTGAGAAAATTCGCTGATGGACTGGCCGGTCTGGTGCGAGGCGAGGCCAATCACCCGCTGGCCTTTGGCGGCGAACGCCTCTAGCGCCGCCAATGCCTGCTTTTTCACGGCAGCGGTCACCTTGCAGGCGGCCAAGATATGCTCCGGCGCGCCCTTGAGATAGAGCCGATAGTCACGCCCGTGGTGCCACACCGTGGCCGACATGCTGACATCTTGATTGAACGGCAATTCATGAGCTGGCGACCCGCTCACTCGCACCGCTTGCTTGCGGGCGAATTCTTCCAACGCGATATCCAGCGGGTCGTGACTTTTGGCATCGCCGCGGTTGATGGCGTGGGCGATGACCTCATCGACGCGGCCATCTGCCGTCGGCGCCCAGGTGTCCTGGACAGTCAGCTTATTTTTGGTCAGCGTGCCGGTTTTATCAGTGGCGATGGTGGTGATGACGCCGATGGTCTCGATCGCTCGCATCTGATGCACCAAGGCCTTTTTGGCGGCCATGCGGCGCATACCTAGGACTAGCACCACGGAAATCGCGATCGGTAAGCTCTCTGGCACGGCACTGACTGCCAGCGCCATGACAAAGCGCAGGCTTTCCAAAATATCCATACCGCGCAGCAGGCTGAGGCCGAATGCCACGATGCTGATGGCGGCCACTACGGCGATGATGCGCGTGATCAGCCGGTCGATTTTCTTCTGCACCGGGCTTTGGGCGGATTGGCGCTTAGAGAGGCTGGCTAGGTTGCCAAATTCGGTGCTGTTGCCGATGGCGGTGACCACGCCGGTGCCGGTGCCGCTGACGACGAATGACCCCTGAAACAGCATATTCATCTGTTCGTAAATTTCTTTTTTGCCCTCCAGTGCTTCGGGCTTTTTGCTAATAGGCAGCGATTCGCCGGTCAATTGCGACTCGTCAACCCGCAAATTCGCCGTCCGGATCAGGCGGATGTCGGCGGGGATTTTCTCACCCTCGGCCAATGTGATGATATCGCCTGGCACAAGTCTCACTGAATCGATACTGAGCGGCTGCCCGCCGCGCAGCACATCAACTTTCTGTACATCATGACGCGACAAACTGCGCAGCACGCGGTCGGTTGAAAAACGCTGCACATAAAAAATCGCCGCAGAAATCGCCACGATAACAAAGATGATGACGGCGTCGATCAGTTCGCCGTGCCACAGGCTGATGAGCGCCGCGCCTGCCAGTACGAGGGTAAAAATATCGAGGAATGGCTCAAGGATTTTTTTCCAGAGCGGTTCGGATTCGACCTTGATAAGATTAGGGCCGTAGTGCGCCTGGCGCCGCTTGACTTCGGTCGGATGCAGCCCCCGTTCCGTTGTGCGCAACTCGCGCAGGATCTCCTCGATAGACAATGTGTAAAAAACCATAAGCTGCATTATAGAAAAAAAAGCCGGTTTGGTCTATCCTGCGGCTGGTTGCTCGGATGGGGTGCTGTCTGATATGCTGGGTATATAGTAATGAGGAGGAATATGGCCAAAGCAGCGAAGCTAATGATACAAATCAAAGACTTTACGATGAAATTTGGTGATAAAACGGTGGTTGACCGCTTAAGTTTTGAAGTGCGGCGCGGCGAGGTGTTCGGCTTTTTGGGGAGTAATGGGTCGGGCAAGACCACCACTCTGCGAGCGCTGCTAGGGCTGTATGAACCAGCGAGCGGCGAGCTGTTAGTTAATGGTCGGCCGTTTCGGGTAGATGGCGGTGTGAAACTGGGCTATCTACCAGAGGAGCGCGGCCTATACAAGAAAGAGTCAGTGCTTGATGTGATGTTGTATTTTGGGCGGCTCAAGGGGATGAGTAAGGAGGAAGCGCGCCAGTTCTCGTTGCAGTATCTGGAGCGGGTTGGCCTGGCGGACAAGGTGAAGCTGCGTTTGGATAAGCTATCGGGCGGCCAGCAGCAAAAGGTGCAGCTGGGGGTGACCATGATGGGTGAACCAGAGCTGTTGATTCTGGATGAACCGACCAAGGGGTTTGACCCAGTGAATCGTCGCCTGCTGATGAATATCGTCGAAGAGCGGCGGGCGGCTGGCGCGACAATCGTATTTGTGACGCATCAGATGGAAGAAGTCGAGCGACTCTGCGAGCGCGCAGTACTACTCAAGGACGGCCGAGCTATCGAATACGGCACCATTGCTAATATCAAGCGCAAACATGGCGGCAAGAGTCTGGATGATATTTTTGTGGCGCTGTACGGCGGCGAGGAAAAGGAGGCAAGCGATGTATAATCTGGGAACAGTCATCAAATTTGAAATACTCCGTATGCTGAAAAAAGTCAGCTTTTGGGCAATGGCCCTGGGCTTTCCACTGCTGATGGTAGCGCTGTTTGGCGTCATGTTTTGGTCGAATCAGGCGGCGATGGAAGCCACTAAGAAGCTCCAGGAGCAGGAATTTAGTGTTGCCTACACTGATGAATCAGGGCTGGTGAATCCGCAGCTTGCCGCGCAGATGAAGCTGCAACCGATCGCCTCAAAAGACGAAGGTATTGCTCGAGTGAAGCGTGGTGAGCTGGACGGCTATTTGTTCTTCCCCGCCCGGTTAGATAGCGGCACGGTCGAAACGCACGGCAAGGATGTTGGTCTCTTTCAGAATAATCGCTATGAAGCGGTGGCCAATACGCTACTGACTGCCTCGATCGAATCGCAGGTTGATCCGCAGGTGAAGGCAGTGCTCAAAAACAGGCTGATAACCAGCGTCACGACGTATCGCGACGGCGTAGAGCATAATAGCCTCAAAGAGGTAATTGTGCCGGGCTTTTTCCTGGTGCTGTTCTATATGCTGATCAGCTTTTTCGGCAGTCAGATGCTCAACAGTACGGTGGAAGAAAAAGAAAATCGCACGGTGGAGATGTTGTTGACCACAGTGCAGTCGAAGACGCTGATTACTGGCAAAATTATCGCCATGGTTCTTTTGGCGCTGATTCAGGGGGCGCTCATTATTCTGCCGATGATTATTCTATATCTGACGGCGGGTCAAAAAGTACACATGCCGGCCTTTGATTTGAGCGGACTCGCGTTTGATCCGCTGCGTATCGGCATCGCCGTAGTGGTGTTCGCAACCGGGTTTATGATGTTCACTGGGCTGCTAGTGGCGGTGGGTGCTATGATGCCGACAGCGAAAGAAGCGGCCTCGTGGTTTAGCGTGGTGCTGATTGCGCTGTTTGCGCCACTCTATGGCGTCGCGGTGTTCGCGTCCTACCCAGAGACATTCTTCGTCCAGTTCTTCAGTTATTTTCCGCTCACCTCGCCGATTCCGCTGCTGCTGCGCAACGCGGTCGGTAATCTACAGTTGCACGAGGCGGCCATCGGCGTGGCGATTCTGACGGTGAGCGCGGTGCTGGCGGTGTGGGCAGCGGTGCGTCTGTTCCGCTATGGCGCCATGCAGTATGACAGCAAGCTGTCGCTTTCGGCGTTGCGGGCCCGCCGCCTAAGCAAGTAGCCCGCTTGCCTTTGGCAGCTCAAGATTGTACTATGGAAGTATGAAAGTACGGATTGAAATTGATACCAAGACCTTTGTGCGGTTTTGGCTAGTAGTAATTGGGTTTGGTCTGGCGGGTTTGACGATTTATGCGGCGCGCGAGGCCTTGATGATCCTGGGGGCGGCGTTGTTTTTGGCGCTGGCGCTCAGTTATCCAGTGAAAAAACTGGTGGAGCTGTTTCCAGGCAAGAGCCGGCTGGCTGGTACCGCAGCAGCCTTTGGTTCCTTGGTGCTGATTTTGGGTGCGGTAATCTGGTTTGTGGTACCGCCGCTGGTTCAGCAGTCGGCGAAATTTGCTGACAATCTGCCAGCCATGGTCGATCAGATCAGCAATCAATGGCATGGCTTTAACGATTTTGTTGAGAGTAATAATCTGCGGCCGCAGCTGGACGCTACCATCGCTAATATCAAGGCGCAGGCGTCAGGCTGGGCGGCTAGTGTCGGCAGCGGCCTGCTGAGCAGCCTGGGATCGCTGGCGGCGTTTTTGGCATCGCTGTTTTTGGTGATTGTGCTATCGTTTTTAATGCTGCTGGAGGGGCCGGAATGGATGGCTCGCCTCTGGGGGTTGTATCGTGATCAGCAAAAGATGGCGCGCCACAAGGAGCTTATCGACCGCATGTACTCGGTGGTGACTGGCTATGTTAATGGTCAGCTCACCGTGTCGGGCATCGGGGCGCTGATGGCTGGCGGCTGCGTGTTCGTGCTGAGCTTTTTCTTCCCTGTGCTTGAGGCCAACCTGGCGATGCCGACTATTCTCATCGTGTTTATTTTGTCACTCATCCCGATGTTTGGGGCGACGCTAGCTGGTATCATGGTTACCTTGCTATTGGCAATCAGCAGCTGGTCGGCCGGGCTGGTGTATGCGATTTTCTTCATTATTTATCAGCAGATTGAGAATAATTTTATCTCGCCAGTCATTCAGTCCAAACGAGTCGAGCTGTCGGCCCTGGCGGTACTGACGGCGGTGACGGTTGGTTTGTATGTGGGCGGCCTGGCCGGCGGTGTGATTGCTATTCCAGTAGCTGGCTCGCTCAAGGTGCTGCTGGAGTATTATTTGGCGCAAAAGGAAGTCGAGCGGCAGGATAATGACAAGCCGCTCAAGAAAATGATCAGAAAGCTGAAGGCCGACGCCTAGGTAGTTAAGCCAGCGCCTCGCTTCGACTCCAGATTTGGCCAGACGGCGTGTCACGCACATTGATGCCCTGCTCACTGAGTTGAGTGCGCAGAACATCGGCAGTTGGCCAGTCTTTGGCATCGCGCGCTCGCTGGCGATCGATCAGTAGGCGTTTACTATCGTCATCAATATCCGGCGTGCTTGCTAGTAGATCAAGGCCCAGCAGCTCGTCAATCGTCTCGAGAAGCTGCACTAACGAAGCGCGATGAATCTGCCCTAATGGTTGATGATCCAGTCGGCCGAAACTTTCGTCAATCAGCGCTAACGCTCCAGGTGTGTCGAGGTCGTTTTGCAGCCTTTCGACCAGGGCGTGACGCGCCGCTAGTAGCGAATCGTGCCGATCGTCTTTCTGATCGTCGTCATCCAGCGTATCGTGCGTTTGATGGCGCAGCACGGCGTAGTTCTGCCAATGCTTCAGGCGGTTGGCGGCCGCTTCCAGAATGTCCCAGCTGAAATTCCCCTCGGTGCGGTAATGCTTGGCTAAAATTGCCAGTTTGAATGCCATGGGGCTGGTGCCGCGCGCTGTTATATCGCCGAGCGTGATGATATTGCCCAGGGATTTGCTCATCTTGCGGCCGTCGACCTTGATGTGATTATTGTGCAGCCACACTTGAGCAAATGGCGCGCCAGTCAGACTTTCGGTTTGAGCAATTTCATTGGTGTGATGCACTGGAATATGGTCGATGCCGCCAGTGTGAATATCGATTTGATCACCCAGCGTCTGGCGCGCGATAGTTGAACATTCCAGATGCCAGCCCGGAAATCCCTTGCCCCACGGACTGTCCCATTCCATATCTCGCTGCCGGTCAGGCGGCGAAAACTTCCAGATAGCAAAGTCGGTAATATTGCGCTTGCCAGCGACACAGACTCGCGTGCCAGCCGCGAGGCCGTCGATGTCCAGCCGGGCTAACTTGCCATAGTCAGCCAACTGCGAGGTGTCAAAATACAGCCCCTCGCCCTCAATGAGGTAGGTGAGGCCCTTTGCTTCAAGTGCCTGAGCAAAGGCGATTTGCTGCGGAATGTAGTCGGTGGCGCGCGCCAGGTGGGTCGGCCGCGTCAGGCCGAGTAGCTCATATGCCTCATGTTCGGCGATGGCGCTATACTTTTCGGCCACGTCCCATGCCGTCAGGCCTTCGGCGCGAGCGCCCTTCTCCATCTTGTCCTCGCCATCATCATCGTCGCTGGTCAGATGTCCCACATCAGTGATGTTTTGCGTCCAAATAACCCGCAGCCCTTGATGGCGTAGCAGCCGCACCAGGCTGTCCCAGTAGATATACCCCACCCAATTGCCGATATGCGGCTGGTTGTAGACCGTCAGGCCGCAGCTGTACAGCTTGACCACGCCGTCCTCAAGCGGCGTCAGTGTATCTTTGCGGCGAGTCAGGGTGTTGTAGAGTTGCATAGGGATATTGTAGCGTAAAACGGGCGGGTTGGCGAGCTGTTGCAATGCTTGGGCAGCTACGGCCACTTTATATCGGCGAGAACCGGAATATGGTCAGACGGCACTTGGCGGTTTGGCTTGGCTGGGGAAGGTAGTTTCGGTACCAGGCGCCCGGCAACTCCCCGGAGGGCGATAATATCAATTGAAACAGCCTTGCCGTCAACCCAGGCGGTTGGCGTGCCTCCGACAAGGTCGTGAAAGCCTGCGTCGGCGAGGCATCGCCGCACTGGGCCGCCTGGTCGATCATTACAGTCGGCCAGGATGACCGCTGGCTGGTCGCCGAGATACTCGAGAAGCTCGCGCGCCTGTCCGAGGCCTTTGTGCTCTGGGTCGTCAGGCGGCGACCACTTGAGGTGTGTATTCACAAGGGCGAGCTTACCATCAACCTCTTGGAGAGCAAGGACATCGGCCTCGAGCGAGTTAATGACTTCCTTCAGCGGCTCAATTCGACCACCAGGCTCCTGAAGTTCAGGTTCTGATGGCGACGAATCTCCGTAGTGAAGATAAGCATCTGCGAGAACATTAAAGGTGCCGATACGCATAAGAACCTCCCCTTAGCCCTTCACCGCATACTTGACGCCCACCTTTGGTGCGGCGCGTTCAATCCAGTCGTCGTGGCGATCAACTTGTTTCGAAAGCGCCAGACGCTCGGTTTCGTCGGTGTCGAGCATACCAGTTTGGCGGTCGAGAATGGTGTAGATGTTGTCAATTTTTTGGTTGAGTTCGGCAAATTGCGCATGGTTTTCCTCGTGAGATTCTTTGAACTTCAGATTCATCTCGGCGCGGAGGTTGTTGATGTTGGTGCTCATCTCCTCCCGAAGGCCGCCGATGTTAGCGTTCATTTCCTTGCGGAGCTCATCGAATTTGACATTGTTCTCCTCGCGAAGCTCGCTGAGGAGGTGGAATAATTGCTGCACGGTTGGATCGTCCATATATCTAGTATAACACGTCAAAGAAAATAGCCCACCGAGCGAGCTCAAGCTGAATGCGGGTGCTGTCAACCCGAGAAACCGCTACGGTCTCTATTGGATTGAGCGCATTCGGTGGGCTATTTTCGGTGGGCTGAGGGGCGCTCGAAGCGCCCCGCCCTTTGGCTACTCATCACCTCCTTTGGCCATCATCACGATGACCCACGAGAAGCTGGCTGTGACGGTTGTTGCAGCGGCGGGCCCGCTCACGGGGCTTCCGGTCAGTGCTTCAATACCTACGAAGCACAGTCCGACCACCACTCCAGTGAGGACCGCGATGACCATACCGACAAGTGCATCGATGATGATTTTCATGAACCTTTCCTCTCAGGAAAGAAGCTCAAAGCGAAAGGGCGACTTTCGCCCTAAGACAACACTTTGAGC
Organism: Candidatus Saccharimonadota bacterium; assembly: GCA_030528625.1. Taxonomy (GTDB): domain Bacteria; phylum Patescibacteriota; class Saccharimonadia; order Saccharimonadales; family Saccharimonadaceae; genus Nanosynbacter. Next base: position 354,339 of record JAUMYN010000001.1, on the reverse strand, counting down.
AAAAGCTGATATATATACCATACTTGAATAAAAAAGTCAACACTTTTTCAAAAAATGCTGCGGCGTAACAGAGGTAGGATTATGAGGCGTTTTCGACCTCACGCAGTGCTTTTTCCGTCGCCTCCACCAGTTCGCGCAGCACGGTGTCGTAGTCGTCGTAGACGCGAAAGCCTGCCGCGTAGGGGTGGCCGCCGCCGCCGAAGTAGCCGGCGACGCTCTCGGCGATGGGCAGGTTGCCGCGCAGGCGCGCCGTCAGTTTACCGTCAGGGTAGGTCTTGATAACGCAGCTCAGCGCCACGCCCTCGACCAGCCGCAGCTCGTCGCCGATGAGCGCGCCGGGGTTGTAGGCGTCGCTGTACTCCTGAATTTCGTCAAATGGTACGTGCACCAGCGCGAGTTGCCCGTCGAGGAGGTACTCGATGCGCTCGATGAGCTTTCCTTTGTAGGCCAGAATTTCCGGCGATTTTTTCATAAAGTCGCGCCGCCGCTCCTCGATGGCGGCGTTCGAGGCGCCGAGCTTGGTCAATTCCCCTGCGACGAAAAAGCTTTCGGCCGTCACGTTCAGTGTGGTCAGGCCCAGACTGTCAGACATGATGGCGATGAGTAAATGCTCCGCCGCCTGCGGGTTGATAGTCCAGCCAGCGTCGCGCGCCAGGTTGTACAGCAGTTCTCCCGTCGCGACCACGGTGTCAGACAGCATGGTGTGGTCAAAGCTCAGCGTGGCGTCAGTGGTGTGGTGGTCGATGACTAGCACTGGATGGGTCTCCAGAAAATGCCGCACACCAGGGGTTTCGAGTACCTTCCCCAGTAAAATGTCGGCGCTCGTATCAACGATGATAGCCAGCTCCGCGCCCGACGGAAAATCGCCCAGCACGCGGTCCCAGCCCTTGATATAGCGCAGGTATTTCGGGATGTCCACCGGGCAGTACAAAAAGACGCTTTTACCGAGGTCGCCCAGCATTTCCTCCAGCGCCAGGCTGCTGGCCAGACTGTCGCCGTCGGGGTTTTCCGCCTGGATAATGACGATCTTTTGGGCGCCGTCGATCAGCCGCTTCGCTTCATCAAACATGGGTCTATTATAACAGATTAACTAAGGAGCGACTGGCGGTAGCCATCTCGGTAGGTCGTCATCATGGCTTCAAAAAACGGCACCAGTGCTGGATGTAGCTTTTGGCGATGCATCTGAAGTGTCTTGTCAAACATCTCCTGCGTGACACCGTACTCATGGTAGGGTCGCCAGTGGTCCAATACGCCTTGGGTATAAGCTTGGATTTTATCCACCGACCACACAAAGAGCGATTCTTGGTCGGTGCGCGCCTCATACCCGCCGATAGTGGTGGCAAGCGCTGGGAAGAAATCGTCAAATTCCTCGCCAATTTGCGCCAACGCCTTCTGTTCATCACGCTCTTTTTGCGCCCGCGCATCAGCGCTGGCGTAGGTTGAGACATCGCCCGCATAGGTTTCAGCCATGTCATGTGCCAGGGCGTAGGTCATGATTTTGGCAAGGTCAAGCTGGGATGATAGTCCGAGGGTTTCATAAAAATACCACGCCAGCATGGCGACAGTCAGCGAGTGGGTGCTGTCGCTTTCATGCTCGTCAGTTCCCGGGAGGTAATGATGGCGCTTGACCGCGTGAAATTTATTAAGAAAAGCCTGGAGTTGTTCGGTATGCTGTGTCATGTCTTTAGTATAGCACTACTCGTCGCGCATGTCCTTGATGGGGTTGCGGCGGGTATTACGGATGAGCGGTAGGGCGCAGGCCAGCAGCGCGGCGACCAGGATGCCGAGGGCGACGAGGCCTATGCTCTTTAGGTCGATGCTAAAGACGTGAAATTCCAGTGCCGGGTCACGCGGCGGTATTGCGATAACACAGCTGGTAGGTGAGCTCCCCTGCTTTCTGGCGTAGCAGTGTCAGGCGCTCGATACGCTGCTGAGGCGTGGCGCTGCCAGGGTTGAGCGGCGTGAGGCCGAGGAAGGTTTCGGCGTGGGAGTAGTTGATAACGATAGGAATTTCGTTCTGGCCAAGCGGCGGGCGATTGTCCAGCAAAAAAGGCTGCAGGAGCGAATCATCCAGGATTTGCTGGCTCCCCTCCGCGGCACCCTCTAGTTGCTCTTGGAGTGATGGCTCGCCAGAGAATGGCGTCTGTTCTGTCGCATAAACAGAGACTACAGCTCATCTGGGCCGTAGGGCTCGAGACCGAGAAGGATTTGGATGATAATTACGATTGCCACGATGATAAAGGCGCCGATTGCGCTGAGCCATGCTGCCCAGCTACGCAGGAAGGTGACAGATTCGCCGAAGTCTGATTGTAATGAGAACAGGGAGATTCGCGCGCTGTGCATGGCGCCCGTCACGAAGGAGAAGCGGAGCGGCTCGGGCAATAAGGTATCGGTGTGGTGTTGATACGTGCTGACGCGTTGATACAGAGCGGCGACGATACTGTTAAGTGTCGTGAATAGTTCTGGTAGTGTCAGATCCCAGGTGTTGCTAGTCTGGCGAGTTTTCCAAACGACGATTAGCTGATCATCAACAATCTCGATGTCGGCGGTTGGCGCCAGCTGCATCAATTGCTCCATAACATCAGGCGTTAGCACATAGGTAGCAAAGCGCGCAATATTCGGCGTCGCGGCATATAGGGTGAACGTATCAGCAAAGTTGCCTTCCAGGTTGAACTTCTGGCCGCCCTGTAGCTGGTGGTCAAACTTGGTCAGGCCCTTTGAGCCGCTGCCGTCATAATCAATCAGCACCTGCGGGCAATGCCGCGGCAGATCAACTGTCAGCACCAGGTATTCGTCATAAACTGACTCCATGATGCCGAAGCGACCGGCAAAGAACAGCGGCTCCTGTCCGTCGTTGCGGCGCACCCCCTTAGTGATTGCTCTGCCGTCGCGGTCTTTGGTGGTGGCGCGGATAACATGGGCGATAACACTGTTGGGGTGAAGCGCATCAAGCGGTAGCGAGCTGGTAGCGACGCGGTTATTATTGAGCGATTGCAACAAGAAAAGATTTTCGTCTGGCCGTGATTCGCGAATAGTCTGGATAGTAGCACCGATGGCGCCGAGCATCCCAAAAAAGAGTGCGGCATTAAAGACAACTAATGGGTTACTGTCTAAATCAATAATTATAAACATCACAAAGAGAAATAACGTAAAGCCCAGGCCAAAAAGCCAGCCGGTCATTATAGTGCGCCAGGTTCCCTTGGTCTCTTGCGCCTTTTCGCTATGATCGAGGCCGTCAGTAATAATGTCTGTTATGATAGGAGTAGTTTTCATAGTGCTCTCCTGCCCTCCAGGGCATGCGTTAAGGTAATCTGATCGGCATATTCGAGGTCAACGCCCACTGGGATGCCGCGCGCCAGCCGCGAGATGGTCAACTTCAGGCCGGCCTCCTGAATGTAGCGCTGCAAAAACAGCGCCGTTGATTCGCCTTCGACTGAGGCGTTGGTGGCGATGATGATCTCTTCGACCTGATCGCGTTTGATGCGCTCGATGAGCTCGGGGATGTGCAGCTGCTCCGGGCCGACGCCGTCAATCGGCGAAATCGCTCCGCCCAGCACGTGGTAGGTGCCATCAAACTGCCCCGTGCGCTCTAGCGCCACAATATCAAGCGGCTCCTCCACCACGCAAATCAGCCGGCGATTACGCGTCTCGTCGGCGTAGAGCGGCGACAGCGCTTCGCTTTCGTCAATCAAGGCAAAGGTCACCGGGCAGGTTTTGACGCGGGCGTGCAGGCCGCTCAGGGCCTGCGCGAGACGCTCGGCTCGTGCAGGCTCGCGCCGCAACACCGCATAGGCATAGCGCTCAGCGGTACGCGGTCCCACCCCTGGCAGCTGGCCAAATTCGTCAATCAGCGCCGTCAAGGCGCGCGGTAATTTCGCCGTCATGAGGGGCTAGAGTCCGAGATTGCCTAGTCCGCCCATCAGCGGTTTCATCGTTTCAGCGGCCACTTCCTGCGCCTTTGCCAGGCCGTCGCGCACTGCGATTTGTACCCAGTGCTCCAGCTGTTCGATATTATCCAGGTCAATCAGCTCTGGATTGATTTTGACGGACTTGATTTTCAGCTCGCCAGTGATCTGGACAACGACTGCTCCGTCGCCAGCTTCAACTTCAATAATTTCCTTGGCTAGTTGTTTTTGTGCTTTGCGTAGTTTTTGCAGCATTTTTACTTGATCAAACGCCATGATTCTCCTCCTTCGGTTACTTTCCTAGTATAGCTTATTTGGCAGCTTTTTTGTAGACGTAAAAACGATCAGCCGCGTCTGAACGGTCATTGACTAGAATGCGTTGTAAACTGCCCAGTTGGCGCCGGTCGAGTTCCGCCAGGCGGCTGCGGCTGACGTGGACTGGCCCAGCATAGCCAGCTGGCAGTTCGGTGGAAGCTGTCAGGCCTGGCTGTTGGTGCGCCATCGCTTGATAGAGCGGCAGTTCCGCGGCACTGGCGACGATATGGGCTGGTTGTCCTGGGGCTAGCGCGCTGCGCAGCGTACGCGCGTCAGTTGAAGTAGCGCTGATCACTTCGGGGAGATGCCGATAGCCCTGCACATAGCGGTCAATACCGCCAAGCACCATGACGCCGATCAGGCCGATCATCAACACCAACCCAGTCGCTCGGGCATAGGGATTTTTCGGAAACAGTTTATACCATTCGCGAATCAGTGTCTCGACGCCGACTGCCAGTAAAATGAGCAGCGGTATGGTGATGATAACCGTTAGCGTTGGCTGCATCAGTAGAAGCGGCATCGCCAGCAGTAGCCAAGCGCCGATCATGTAGGAGCGGGCGGTTTGACGCCGGGTAATCGCCATTGCGAGGCCCAAGATGATGAGAATCAGCGAGCTAATATCGATAATCGGGGCAATTTGGCCATGGAATACCGTCGGATATGGCCAAACATAGGTGCGCACCAGGATTTTCAGGTTGGTAATAAGTGAAAAATCAAGGGTCGATAGCCCGAGTAATTGACTGGCGAGGGCCGGCTTGACGATACAGGCATAGAGCAAGGGCGCGACGATGATGCCGAAAACAATGCCGGCTGGCAGCCAGCTGAGACGCTGCTTGCGCGACAGGAGAAAATAGCGGGTGTGCGGATGGATGAGCGCCACTAGTAGCAGGCCGAGATTGATATACCAAAAATATGGCGTATACAGGCTGAGCGCCGCCGTTATCGCCAGGCTGATTTTCCAGAGCTGCGACCAGGCTGCCCGCTGTAAGATGAGGCTGGCAAAAAGCAGGATGAGTGCTGAGAATACAATGTAGAGAATGTGCGGCGAAAATTGCTGGCCGACATAGAGAAGCTGGCCAGTGGTGGTCATGATCAGGAGCGACAGAATGGCAATATTGGGGCGGAACCAGCGGCGTAGCAGGAAAAAGATGGCTAGGGCCGAGACCACAGAGAGCAGCATGGCTGGTAGTTTGATGCTGAGTTCACTGACGCCGAAGAGCCAAAGCGACAGGCGCTGTAAGCCGTGAAGCAGGATATTGGGCTGAGCCAGGCTGGTTGGATCGCTGAGCGATAGCGAATTGGTGACGGCGATGGCGTCGATTTCCGCCTGGACGAGGCCGCCCGGGGCATACAACCCGGCCATCAAAAGACCGCCAACGAAGAGCAGCGCCAATACCGTATAGCCCAGCACATAGCGGGCTTTGTAAAGGAGTAAATCAGCAATCTCGTGTTGTTTCACTATGATTCAGTATAGCACATTACTCGTGGCGGCGATCCAGACTCATGAAGCGCAGACGCTCTGGATGGAAATAGAGTTGGATTTTGCCGACCGGGCCGTTACGATGTTTAGCGATGATGAGATCGGTGATATTTTGCACTTCCGGATTGTCCGGCTGATAGTAGCCAGGGCGGTAGATAAAAGACACAATATCAGCGTCTTGCTCAATAGAGCCAGATTCGCGCAGGTCAGAGAGCTGTGGAATCGGCGGCGTACGGCTTTCGACGGAACGGCTCAGCTGACTGAGGGCGATGACCGGCACGTTGAGTTCGCGAGCAATCAACTTCAGGCCGCGAGAAATTTCCGACACTTCTTGGACGCGATTACCTTGGTGGTTATTCGTTGCCTGCATCAGCTGTAGGTAGTCCACAATAATCAACCCCAACTCGTTGTCATGCGCCGCGCGCCGCGCCTTGGTACGCATTTCTAGCACGCTAAGCCCCGGCGTATCGTCAATATGAATCGGCGCTTCCATCATTTCTCCCATGGCTTCGGACAACTTTTCGAAGTCTTCACCGCTGAGGTTACCAGTGCGAATATTCCAACTATCAACTCCACTAGCATCGGCCAGCATGCGATCGACCAGCTGTTCCTTGCTCATTTCCAGGCTAAAAAACAGCACTGGCTTTTTCTCAATAGTTGCCACATTGTACGCCAGATTCGTCACCAGTGTGGTCTTCCCCATGGCTGGGCGGGCCGCCAGGATGATCAGGTCGGACTTTTGCAGACCGGCGGTCATGTTATCGAGATCACGATAGCCGGTGCGGATGCCGCGGAGCGCTCCTTTGTTTTTGTGTAGTTCCTCAATGCGATCAAAGCTGTCGGTCAGCAGGCTTTCTAGGCTAACGAGATCTTGCTTGAGCGACTGATCAGACACGCTAAACAGCTCCGCCTCGGCTTTTTCCAGTAATTCCTGGGTAGTGGTTGATTCGTCGTAGCCGAGCTCTGTGATATCGGCACTGGCTTTGATGAGGCGGCGGCGGACGGCTTTTTGCGCCACCATCTCGGCGTAAGCTTCGGCATGGGCGGCGGTTGGTACATAGTTGGTGAGCTCTGTCAGGTAGGCTGATCCGCCGATCAATTCCAGTTCACTTTTGCGTTTCAACTCATCGGTCAGCGTCAAGAGGTCAACTGGCTTGTGTTTTTCAAACAGGCGCAGCATCGCCGCATAAATCAAACCGTGGTTTTTATCGTAAAAATCGGCCGGTTTGACATGTTCGGTCACATCCGCCAGCACTTCCTCGTCGATCAATACCGCGCCGAGCAAGCTTTTTTCGGCGTCTAGGTTTTGCGGCGGTAATTTGCCAGCGGCTTTGCCTGCGTCAGTTGCATCACTCACGATAATTCCTCCAGTTTCACCTCTTCTCCTCCTCCCATCATAGCAGCAATTTCTGCTAATTGCGCGTCTTCGGGCGGTTTTTTGTCTGGTCGGATGGCAATTTCAAGCTCCTGGCCGGTCAGCTCCTGGACAAGCTGAGCCAGTTGCGGCCGAAAGGTAGCGTCGCCCAGTTTGGCGGCGGCTAATTTGTTGCCAGCGTAAATAGTGAGAGTGCGGCCGTCCAGCTGGTGGCCGCTTTTAGCCAGCATGCCGTAGCGGCCAGTGGTGGTGACGGCTTTTACCTTGTCAAGCAGCGCTTGCCAGTCGAAGGGGGCGGGCTTTGTCTCTTGTACCTCTTGCACCTTTTCGCCAGCGGAAATTTCCCGAACAGCTCCGCTCTGGGGGTTTGCACTGTCATCCGCTCCTCGCGAACGCTTCACAGCCTCTGGCGCCAGAGGTGTCGCGGCTGGCTGCGCTGCGCCATACGCTGCCCCAAAGATCGTCAATAATTTCAAATCTGGATGCGGATGACGCGTCACTTCAATCAGCTGCCCGATCAGCGCCACTAACTCAGGCCGCTCGTGCAATTGCTGTCGTAATAGCTGCATCAACTGCCCGGCTAGTACCACCGGATCCACCCCTTCGGTCTCAAACTGGCGCAGCAATGCCAGCGCCCGCAGAGCGTCGCCGTTATCCCATGTTGCTACCAATTCTTCCAGTACACCCTGCCCCGTTAGTCCCAGATGGGCTGCTACTGCCTGCTCGCTGAGCGGCTCGTCGCTTGAGGCCAGCGGTGACAATTGATCCAGCAAACTAATTGCATCGCGAAAACCACCGCGCGACTGCTGGGCGATGAGCCGCGCCGCCGCTTCATCAATGGCAAAGCCCTCGGCCGCCGCGATCTCCGCCAGCCGCCCAGCGATCACCTCTGGCGTGATGGGTCGAAAATAAAACTGCTGCACCCGGCTTAGGATAGTCGCTGGTAGTTTGTCAGCATCAGTAGTGGCTAGGATAAACACGATGTGCGCTGGCGGCTCCTCCAGGGTTTTGAGCAGCGCGTTGAAGGCAGGCTTTGACAGCATATGCACCTCGTCGATAATGTAGATTTTTTTGGCGGCCGACACTGGCGCGATCTGGGCTTTTTCCCGCAGGGCGCGAATGTCGTCCACGCCGTTGTTGCTGGCGGCGTCAATTTCGATGATGTCCAGGTGCGTGCTGTTTGCCTCATAGGGCAGCTGATTGATCTCATGCGCCAAAATGCGCGCCACGCTGGTTTTGCCCACACCGCGCGGCCCAGTGAGCAAATAGGCATGGGCAATTTTGCCCTTCTCCAGCGCACGCGCTAAGATACTGGTGATGTGCTCCTGGCCCAACACCTCGCTCAACCGACGGCTGCGGTACTTACGGTACAGCGCCTGACTCATCTCCCTCGGCTCCTCATGAGATGATTATAGCAAATGACGGTGGTTATTGTCGACGCGTTTCATATGGCTGTGCGACCAGAATACCGCGCTCGCCATAGGCCAGCAGGAACTGATCAAGGGGAATATAAGCTCGATTTCGCATCTCGGGGGACTTGCCTGACGGGTTGTGAATGATGACACCCTCGATAGTACCAGCGTGCTTACGAAAACCCAGCGCAACGACCAGGTGTCCGCCCTTGTCGTGTATTGTGACGGTTGCATCACCTCGAATAATTTGCGGATTGACTGAGATAATGGCTGGACGCTTGTGGTAGAGGTGCTGGGCCAGTGTATATAGCGGCAGATAGCCCACTGAATAACAATCGATCCCGTGCGATCGTAGTAATGCCGCTAACGGCTTATAATACCACCCGCGATCGGCGGCTGTATCGTAGCCCCCGAGTGCAACGCCCTGTCGTGTCAGTTCAGCGACGGACAGCACCCGCCCCGTCCCCTCAAGCAGCATGTTGACGCAGCTGATACCACACTGTCGTCCCGCCCAGTAACCCGCCTCTTCCTTCGTCTTGTAGCCGAATACGCGCCACCGAGGATCATCTTCCGCTGCCAAGCGCCCCTCCAGGATGTCGGCAACTCGCTTGGGGCTGGCGAACTGACAATGGTAGGGTACGCCCTCTATATAATAATCGCCATCAGGCAATCGACGGAGTAGCTGTCGAGCGCGCAGTGCTCGAGGTACTGCCGAGAATTTTCGAATGTGATGCTTGGCGATCGATAGTATACTCATAACGAGGTATGATGCTGCAATTTCGTTAAGCCTACAGCGGTGCTTCAACAGCTGCCCAGGTGGCGTCTGGGTTATCCTCTGGGATAACAACGCTCACTTGATCACCGACATTGATGCGGAAGAATGTTACGCTGGCCAGTAGGATACGGTACTCGCGGCCGCCCACCTCGACATAATAGGTGCCGTCGTGCTGCACCAGAGTGCCGATCACCTGCTTACGATCAACGCGATTGATTTGCTTGTAGATAAAGCCGCCATCTTCAGCGATGGTCAGTTTCAGCAGGTCGCCCTCGACCAGCTTGGATTTTGAAGCGTAATTGGCAGGAATCGGATAGCTTTTACCATCCTCGCCCATCATCATCTGGCCGTCAAATACGCCCTCGATAACCTTGCCAGCAACCTCGTCGGAAGAGCTTTTTGGCGTGACAATTTGACCGTCCTCGCCGACGATGCTGATAAGCAGCTCTTTAGCGGCTGCCAGGTTAGTTTCGGCTTCTTGGATAAGCGTTCGGAGACGCTTGACTTGTTTTTCTGGTAATTCAGACATATGGCTCGCATTCCTTGTCTATGTTTGCTGATACTTATTTGGCACTATACCACGAATCTCATGTCATAGCAAGCGGTTTCGGCCATTCACCCGCAGTTTCCGGTCGGCTTTCCACAGCCGGAACAGATAAATATGGGAAATTGTAGTAAATTTTACCCTTGCAATCAAACAACCGCCCGTGGTATAGCGGCTATGTCGCTGGCTTGATTGAGACGCGCAGCATGTTCATGAGAGTGTGGAGGTGCTGTGGCGTGATGAGGGTTGCAAGCTCTTCGGTACTTGTTTGTGCTTCCGTTTTCTCATAGCAATAGAGAGGCAAAAAGGCGAAAGTTGCATCGGTACGGAGGCTATTAGCAAGTTGAGCTATATGTGGCGCATAGGAATAAGGATCAAAGTCGCGCAGTGCACGAGTTATTATGTCTGGAGCCGATTTTTCATTCGGAAGTTCTCTGACGACATACTCTTGTGCGGCGACGGTACCATCGAGATACGCTGTGAATGATGACGTGCCAGTTGGGTAGGCTGAAATCATATCGAAATACACATCACGTATGATGTCCACGATGATAGGATATAGCGCGTAAAAGATTTTTGTCATGAGGTCTGACGTATCGGTAGTTTCTGCGCTAGCAACTATCCGCTGAAAGAGATCTGGGGTGCGAATGATGGAAAGTTGCGATTCGTTGTGAATCACCCCCATGTTGTCGCCGTTGATATAACGATAGATCGTAAGCAGAGCATCGCGCAGTTGCCCTATGTCGGTGATATGTATGGTAGATAATGTCTCTGCTTCGATGTGGCGAATAGACTGTTTAATTACATCTTTTGAGAATAGGCGCGGCGTAGTCAGTACGCGCTCGAATAAACGCTTAGTCGATTCATCGTGAACTTCGATGGTAAAAAACATAGAAGAGCTTATGGTTTGACCGTTAACGGCGCCAATGAACGCTCGGTGATTCCCTGTTTTTCGCGCTGTAAGTAAGAAAGTGCGCAGTACGAGGTGCTCAAACAAATGACACATGTCATGATCGAATGGTAGAGCATAGAATGAATAAAGTTTGCGAATCATAAGTGTAGTCTATTATATCGCTTAGATTTCACGGGGTAAATGAGCCATTTTTACGAGTGGCTCAGCTCGGTTCGACTACATGCTCTTGAACGGAGGGGTTGACCCAGAGGTCGAGCCCCTGCCCATCCGCGACAGCGGGGATCCGCTAGCCTTGGGCGTTCCGCTCTTGGGTGCCGGGGCGCCCATGTAGGTCGTCCGCGGCGGCGTGCTGCTACCGCTCGTGTACCGCTGGCTTCCCGACTGCGAGAGCGAGTCATGATGGTTACGCGAATTCATCCCCTTCTGGGGTCGTCCGCTTGCCATGTTTGCCTCCTGATGATGAGAGGTCGAGGATCGCTCAACAAGCGATCCAGGCATGAGGTCTGCTCAATGCCTAGAAAAGATGATATATATATTGATTATTTGTCAAGAGGTTTTGTCGTAATTAAAACACCACTCGCTAAACACGAGTGGTGCTATAGTATCCCGAAACAAATTGGCCGATATAACGACGAATTAGCTCAACTCAACGGTTGCGCCTGCGTCTTCCAGAGTTTTCTTTGCAGCTTCAGCTTCGTCCTTCGACACCTTCTCCTTGACTGGTGCTGGAGCGCCGTCAACGATAGCCTTTGCTTCACCCAGACCCAAGCCGGTGATTTCCTTCACCGCCTTGATGACTGCAACCTTCTGAGCACCTGCGTCCTTCAGGGTAACGGTGAACTCAGTCTTTTCGTCAGCCGCGTCGGCAGCAGCGCCTGCAGCTGGACCAGCAACGACAGCTGCAGCAGCAGCTGGCTCGATGCCGTACTCATCCTTCAGATGATTCTTCAGTTCGTTTACTTCCAGAACGGTCAGCTTGACCAGTTCTTCAGCCAATTTCTTGATATCAGCCATGATAGTCTCCTTTATTGATAATGGGTTATAAAAACCTGATTGCTAAACTTAGGCCGCAGCCTTTTCCTTGATACCGTCCAGCAAGCCGTGCAAATTGCCCGACAAACCATTGACGCTGTCGTGGACTGGTGAGAGCAATTGTGAGATGACCTGCGCCACCAACTGGTCCTTGCTTGGCAAGCCAGCCAGTGCCTTGATGTCGTCTTCGCTAATTGCCAAGCCTTCACCAGAGAAACCACCTGCCAGCTGCAACGCTGGATGAGTCTTTGCAAACTCGTCCAGAACCTTTGCTGGCATTACTTCGTCGTCTGCGCTGATGGCGTAGATCAACTGACCGACCAATGCATTGGTTGCGGCTTCTTTATAGGTGTCAACTTCTGACAGTGCCACGCGTACCAGACGGTTCTTTACCACCTTAATGGTTACGCCAGCTTCGCGAGCAGCCTTGCGCAGTTCCTGCAACTCAGCAACACCGAGGCCCTGGTAACGCGCAAACGCGGTACCCTTGGCATTCGTCAACAACTCTGTTAGTTCAGCAACCAAAGTCTGCTTTTTATCGCGGGTAATTGCCATAAAAATCCTTTCTTTGATTGTCATTCATTCGTATGTGGCCAATTTGTTAACGAGCGGTAATGAGAAAATCGCTGTCGATTTGGCATCAGCGGGCGGTGCCGCGCCAATACAAAAACGTCTTTGATTCTCGCACTACCAAAGACGTTCCATAAAACAATGCGTTTCATCCCTCGGCGGCATATTTACACCTTGGTTTCCCGCGGTCGCCGCTGTCTTTGGTAATGTTCTGGTCAATTGTATCACAAATGACAACGCAGTGCAAGATTAGAGCAGTTTTTTGGCCAGTTTGAGTGCTGAGGTGCGGGCATTGACGAGCGATAGCGCCGAGACGGCGACCGCGCCTATGCCACGGGCCAGCGCTTTGGTGACCGCTTTCGTTCGCTCTGATGGGGGCAATGTTGGCTCTGAAGAGAGTGCCATCCAACAAGCCCGCACACCCAGACGGATGCCGCGTGCTCGGCCGCCGTAGAGTCCCTCTGCCATGCTAAATCGCCCCATACCATTGATGTGATACTGATGACGCCTGTTGCCATCACTGCCAGCTGCTGCATCGAATAGTGCGGCAGAGTCATGCATATGCTCGACACTGCGCTGACCATTTTCTGCGGCTGTCGGATTGTCAGCTAGTTCTTTCAAGATTGCCGCCTTGAGTGCAAATGCTCCCAGATAAAACTTGTCGGCTGCTACTTCGCGGCGGCAATGACTTGAGGACGGATCTTTATCAAGGAGGTCCTGGTGTAGCGCAGCGGCAGCCTCCATGGCCTCCAACGCCGATTGATCCTTGCCTTGCCGCTCAAAGCGAGCGCCGATATTACGCAAATTCTGAGCGCCAAGATCCTGGCCCTCTGGGCTTAAGCCCTTGAGGTCGTTATGGGCTGTCGCAAGATTGAATGGCCGATCGGTCAGTGCTCTATGTGCTGCCTCGGCAAACTGAAGCGCCCGCGAAAAATCACCCGCTAGATGAGCCTGTCCACCTCGCTTCGCAAGCTCGTGATAGTGCTTGTAATGATCGTTATGGGATGTCGGGTAAGTGTTCACAGTAGTACCTCAAACATAGTTAGTTAACCGTATTCTATAACAAAAAATCATAAAAAGCAAGGCGGCTTCGTGGTGAAGACGAAACCGCTCTCGCAAAAGGTGCTGGTATTTTGGGTTTACAGGCTGTTTTCAACCTTCACACCAGGGCCCATGGTCGTCGCAACGGCCACGGTCTTGACGTAAACGCCCTTGAGGCTTGATGGCTTCTGGGCGTTCAGGCTTGCGAAGAAGGCGCGGGCGTTTTCGGCCAACTTCTCTGCGCCGAATGATACCTTGCCGATGCTCAAGTGAACAATCGCTTGCTTGTCGACACGGTATTCAACCTTGCCGGCCTTGGCTTCTTTCACAGCCTTGGCGACATCAGTTGCCACGGTGCCTGACTTTGGATTTGGCATCAACCCGCGAGGGCCGAGCAAACGAGCATACTTACCAAGCTTTGGCATATACTGCGGCGTTGCCACCAAAATATCAAAGTTCAACTCTTCTTTATCCAGCTGCTTCAAGAACTCTTCGTCGCCGATAATGTCAGCGCCAGCCTCCTTGGCAGCGGCGTGGTCACCCTCTGGCGCGAATACCGCAACTCGCACGTCCTTACCAGTGCCGTGCGGCAAAGCAACAGTTGAACGAATGTTCTGGTCAGCCTGGCGAGGATCAACGCCGAGGCGTACATGGACTTCAACCGAGGCGTCAAACTTCACTGGGCTGGTTTCAGTCGCCAACTTCAGCGCTTCATCCAGGCTGTACACCTTGTCCTTCTCGATCTTCTTGGCTGTATCCTGGTACTTTTTGCCGCGGCGCTCTAGGCGAGGGCGAGTCACTGGCTTTGGACCCTTCTTTACATGTGCTTCGGCATCTTCGTCCTGAGGAGCGGTGTCGCCTGCTTCCTTGCGAGCTTCCTTCTCTGCTTTGGCCTCTGCCTCGTCCAGCGCTTTCTGGCTGCGCTTGCCAGCCTTGGCCACGTGCGCCTCGCGGACTTCGTGCTTTTCTGCCTCAGCAATCGCAGCTTCGATCTCCGCGATAGTATTCTTTTCGCTGACTTCCAGCTTTAATTCTGCTGCTTTTTCCAGCAATTCGGCTTTTTTCGCCATGGAAATAATCCTTTCTGTGGTACAAACGGCCGCCTCATTCGGACGCGCCTCCCAACATTGATTGATAGTGCTGATAATTATAGCAATTTTGGGTGTGTCTGGCAAGTGTCATCGCTGGTATTATTGCAAAAATATCAGGAATATGATATAATGGTAGGTATGAGTGAACGAACAGTACCATTTCAGCTAACAAACAATCCTGAGGATACCATCAATATACCTAAGGGCTGTGCGGATTGCCCGAAGTTGAGGGATTTGCTAAGAGAGCCAGAACATGATTTGGGTATACTACGGGATGTCGCGAATAATCCTGGTGACTCTGCTCTGGCAACGCAAATCGTCATTGAGCTTGTGAATCAGGGGCATTCTGGCCCTCAGGCCGAGGAGATACTGAAGCCGGCGAGTCGGGAGCTTGGTGAGTTGGCCGCCCGGTTGTTGCAAAAAGAACTTGGAGAAACTGAGGAGCAGGTCACCGTGGTGACGGACGGGTGTCCAGGGGTGACAAGGGCTCGATTCCCCTCGAAGCAAGGAGGTACCATCGAAGTGACGGTGTGTGAGAATGATCGTACGGTTGGGTTTGAGCCAGTTATCCCGCCGGATATCGAGCTTGTGAGGGTTGAACGATCTGGTGAGTGATTTCGTGCTACACTAGGAGCATGGACAGTATCACAATTACACACATTCAGGGACGGCAAATTTTAGATTCACGGGGTAATCCGACAGTTGAGGCGGATGTGCGCCTCAGCGACGGTAGCTTTGGGCGGGCGGCGGTGCCGTCGGGCGCGAGTACCGGGTCGTTTGAGGCGGTGGAGCTGCGCGACGGCGAGCTGGCGTATGGCGGCAAAGGTGTACTGCGGGCGGTTGAGCATGTCAATGGCGAGATTGCACGGGCGCTCAAGGGGATGGATCCGTTTGCGCAAGATCGGATTGATGCTCGGATGCAGCAGCTGGACGGCACGGAAAACAAGGGTCGGTTGGGCGCCAACGCCATTTTGGCGGTCAGCCTGGCGGTGGCGAAGGCGGCTGCGGCGTCAAAGGGGCTGGAGTTGTATCAGTATGTCAATCAGCTGGCGGGCAGCCCGGCGATGAGCTTGCCGATGCCGATGATCAATGTTATGAACGGCGGCCAGCACGCGCTGGGTGCGACCGATATTCAGGAATACATGATCGTGCCAGTGGGCGCGTCAACCTTTGCCGATGCCATGCGAATGAGCGCCGAGGTGTTTCACGCGCTGGCCAAGGTCTTGAAGGCCGAAGGTTATCCGACGACGGTGGGCGATGAGGGCGGTTATGCGCCAAAGGTGCGCGGCGGCAACATGGAGCCGGTGCAGCTGCTGAGCCGTGCCATTGAGCAAGCTGGCTACCGCCTGGAGGCTGATTTTGCCTTTGCGCTGGATGTGGCGTCGAGTGAATTTCATGAGAATGGCGAATACAATTTGGCGACGGAAGGCCGGCGCTTGAGTCCGAAAGAATTGATCGGTCTGTACAAAGAGCTGCGCGGGCAGTTCCCTGTGGTGTCAATCGAGGATGGGCTGGATGAAGAGGCCTGGGTGGATTGGCAAACTCTGACGGCGGAATTAGGTGGTAGCACGCAGCTGGTGGGCGATGACCTGTTGGTGACGAATGTGAGGCGCCTGGAACGCGGCATTGCCCAGAAGGCCGGCAATGCGATTCTGATCAAGCCAAACCAGATCGGCAGCCTGACTGAGACCATGCAAGCGGTGAAGATGGCCCAAGATGCGGGCTGGAACACGGTGATGAGCCACCGTTCAGGTGAGACGGAAGATACAACTATCGCGCACCTAGCGGTGGGTCTGGGGACAGGCCAGATCAAGACGGGCTCAATGTCACGTTCAGAGCGCATCGCCAAGTATAACGAGCTGCTGCGGATTGCCGAGGCGCGTCCAGAACTGTCGTTGGTACGGCCGTTTGCGCAGCGCTAGCCTGCTGCGGTATGAGAAAAAGACCTCGGGAGTTTCCAGAGGTCTTTTTTGGTTCGCGCGGTGATTGTGCTGGGTAGCTCAATCGCGCAGGGTGATGACTCGCCCGCCCGCAAAGCGCACGATGCGCGACGGCGCGCCGCCCGCCGCGGTACCGCCATCGACATAGACGCTCACCGCGTCGCCAAAATAATCCATCGCCTCGCTAATGGTACGGGCCGGCGGCAATCCTTCGGGATTGGCGCTGGGCGCTAGCAATGGACCGGTCTGGCGAATCAGTTCGGCTAACTCTCCTGCTACCAGGCGAAAAGCCAGCGTGTCGTGCTGATGCGGCGCATTAGGAAATAGATGGTCGGCAGAAGTAATCACCGTCGTTGGCCGATGGCGGTTTAGTTCCAGATAAGCCTCTTTTTGCGGCTGCGTTAGGCCAGGAATATCGTCAATACTTGCCACCAGCACGATACAGGATTTTTGAGGCGCACGACGCTTCGCAGCATAGAGCCGCGCAATGGCCGCTGGATCTTCGGCGCGCGCCAGCACACCGTAAATCGTGTCGGTACGAGCGACGACAAGTTGGCCGCTCATGAGAGCGGCCACGGTCGCTGGGTCGTTGAGCGAGTACTTAATCAACAATTTCCACACCCATAGAGCGTGCTGAACCAGCAACGACTTTCATGGCGCCGTCCAGATCGATGGCGTTCAGCTGTTCCTTTTTAGCCTCGGCAATTTCTTGGAGCTGAGCACGGGTTAGCTTGCCAGCCTTTTCGCTGTGCGGCTTGGCGCTCCCCTTTTGAATACCGGCCTTTTCGCGGATCATGTCGTCCACTGGCTGTCCCAATGATTTCCAGGCAAACGTGCGATCTTCAAACACCTGAATATGCACGATGACATCCTTGCCCATCAGATCTTTGGTGGCGTCATTGAACGGATTGATAAAATCCATCATATTGAGGCCCCACTGACCCAGGGTTGAGCCAACTGGAGGCCCTGCGGTGGCGCGGCCGGCCGGAATGCGCAATTTCAAATTACCAATAACTTTTTTTGCCATAGTTTAACCCTTTCAATGTAATTGAAGCTTAATGAAAGTGTGCGTAACGGAGTCATTATAGCACCATTTCGCTCCCCGGGCAAGTGCAGCGGCTGATTTGAGTCGTGGCCTATCGCGTCTACGAAAAACTCTCGCCGCCGAAGGGTATAATTTGTTATGATAAGCTCATGAACAAGCATAAGCATACATCTCGCCAATCAATCAGCCTCACGTTACAGCACGTTTTCGCCGGTCTGGGTGCAATACTCAGCCTGGTGTCGGGCGCGCTGCACTACCATCATATTATGGTAGTGTCCTATCGACCGCATGACATCAGTGATACCATCGGCATTTGGCTGTTTCTGCTGTCGCTGGGCTTTTGGGCTGCTTGGCTGGCGACTGTCGTTTGGCGGACGGTCAAACAATCCGCCAAACCCTAGCGCCGCGGCCGCTAATAGTCGCCGCTAAATTTTCTTCACCTGCAAAGCGTCCAGCTCGACGGGCGTGTCGCGGCCAAACATGCTGACCATCACCTTGATCTTGCCCTTCACGGCGTCAATTTCCGCGATGGCACCGTCAAAGCCCTTGAATGGCCCGTCAATAACTGACACCACCTCGCCCTCAGTAAAGTCGATCTGATGCTTTGGCTCCTCGACGCCCATGCGCTTTTTAATCTTGGCGATCTCCTTGTCCGACACTGGCGTCGGCGTGGTGTCGGCGCCAACGAAGCCCGTTACGCCTGGTGTGTTGCGTACGATATACCAGGTTTCGTCAGTCAGTTTCATCTCGACCAGTACATAGCCCTGAAAAATCTTGGCCTCGACCACCTTGCGCTTGCCGTTTTTGATCTGAATCTGCTTTTCTTTCGGCACCATCACATCAAAAATTTTGTCCGCCATATCAACGCCGTTGATGCGCTGGCGAATGGCGTCGGCGACTTTTTCTTCGTAGCCAGAATAAGTATGGATGGCATACCACTGCCGGCTGTCGTCATATCGTCCTGAGCTCATATTTCTTCCTTTCTTATTTCAAAATTTGCTGGAACAACCAGTTAAAACCGATATCAAGCACAATGATTAGCAAGGCGAAAATCAGCGAAAACACCAAGACGGCGACCGTCATGCTCCAGGTGGCGGAACGGGTCGGCCAGCGTACTTGGCTCAGCTCATGCCAAGCTCCCTTGAAATAGCCCAGCTGGTGGCTGGTGGCGGCGCTTGGGCGCGACGTACCGGTGCGGGTCGATGCCGCCTTGGTTGTGGCAGTCGTCCGCGAACGCGGCTCGGCCTTGGCCGAAGTGGCCGCTGGCTTGGTTTTGCTGGTGCGCGGTGCGTCGTCCTTGGCC
Organism: Candidatus Saccharimonadota bacterium; assembly: GCA_030528625.1. Taxonomy (GTDB): domain Bacteria; phylum Patescibacteriota; class Saccharimonadia; order Saccharimonadales; family Saccharimonadaceae; genus Nanosynbacter. Next base: position 335,598 of record JAUMYN010000001.1, on the reverse strand, counting down.
TTGATGCGACGAACGGTTGTCTTGGTGCTGTTCTCTTGTTTCGCCATAGAATCTCCCAATTAAAAAGTCTGCTTAGGCAGACTGTCAAGTCTCAGTATAGCCGATAGCGCCAAAATGTGCAAGAATAATAGTAATGATTGTGTTATTATACCAAGCCTTGGCCATTTCTACCTTCACGTTGCTGTGGTGCTTCATCAAGCTGCTGCGAGCGGAACGGCTGCGCTGGCGGCCAGTGGCGGCGCTGGAGGGCGATTGGCCAACGGTGAGTGTCTGTATTCCAGCGCGCAACGAGACGCATGCCATGACGCGCTGTCTGGAACAAGTGCTGGCCAGCGATTATCCAAAGCTGGAGATTTTGGTGCTGGATGATGACTCATCGGACGATACCTCGCAGCTAATTCGGGCATTTGCTCACGCTGGGGTGCGTTTTTTGCCGGGTAATCCCCTGCCTGAACGGTGGCTGGGGCGAAACTATGCATTGCAGAGCCTGCTAGACGAGGCCAGCGGACAGTATGTGTTGTTTGTTGATGTTGATACGCGGTTGGCGCCGACGACTATTCGACAACTGGTGGCTGATGCGGCGCAGCGCCAGCTGACGATGCTGTCGGTGATTCCGCAGCGGCGTGATCTGTGGCGGGCTAGCGCGTGGTTTGGGTCATTGCGCTATTTTTGGGACATAGTGCTGCATCGGCCAGGACGAGCACCTAGTGCTGCTTCGGCGCTGTGGCTGGTACGGCGGCGGGCGCTGATGCAGCTGGGCGGCCTGTCGGCCTGGCGCGATGAGGTGCAGCCCGAGCGAGCGGTGGCGCGCGAACTAGCAGTAACTGGCGAATATGCTTTGGTGATTGCGACACCGCAACTGGGCGTGAGCTACGAAAAGAAATGGCGTTCGCAAATTGAGGCCTCGCGCCGGCAGCTACTGCCGCGTTTTGGCAATGCGACGCCGAATGCGCTGCTGGGCATGGGTCTGCTTAGTGCGGTACTATTGCCGCAAATTGTCCTGGTGCAGGCGCTGGTCAGCGGCTGGATACCGCTGTATTGGTGGCCAGCCGGTATCGGCCTGGCGGCTATGCTACTATGTACGCTCTATGCTCGCCTGGTGTGGACGCGGCGTTGGTGGCTGGCCTGGCTCGTGGCGCCCTACCTAGCATGGCAAGAACTGATCGTGTTAATATTGAGTGTCATTGGGTATCATCGCGGCAGTATCGTCTGGAAGGGACGGCCAGTAGCGCGGCCGCCAGTGTGGGGCGATTAGGTTTTGGGGCGGATCTGTTCGGCCTGTTCGGCTAGCGGCAGTGAGAATCCGAAGGTACTGCCATGATTGAGGCGGCTTTCGACGGTGATGCGGCAGCCCATCTTGCGGGCGAGTTTGGCGGCCACATAGAGGCCCAGTCCCGTGCCATTAGTCTCGCGTGTGCGGTAGTCCTCAGCGCGATAAAAGCGGTCGAATACTTTGGCAAGGTCGCTTTTACCGATGCCGATGCCAGTGTCGCTGACGGCGAATTCAACTGTTTTGCCGCGGCGCTGAATTGACAACGTAACCGAGCCGGCCGGCGTGTATTTGATGGCATTGGTGAGGAAATTTTGCAGCAGCTCCTGAAGATAGAGCCGCGAGGTATCCACCTGGCCCGGATCGGGGCTAACATTGATATTGAAATGCAGCCCCTTGGCTTCGGCCTGCGGTGCGTATTCACCATGGAGCTGGCTGGCCAGATCCATCAGATCAATCAGCTCGGTGTCGTCGGCCACACCGCGTTCGGCCCGCGATAGCGTACTCAAATCATTGACCATCTTGGCCAAAAAAAGTACTTGCTTATGCGCCTCATTAAGCGCCTCGTCAACTTTCTTGCCAGCGCCGCGTTGACTCAGTAGCAGTGCATTGCTCAGCGACCCTTCGGCAATGGTGATTGGCGTGCGCAATTCGTGGCTGACCACGCTAATGAATTCGTCGCGTTCTTCTTCCAGGCTTTTGACCTTGGTAATGTCGCGCAAAATCAGCACGTAGCCGTCGGAGCTGAGGCGATTGCCGCTCTGGACCGGCGCAAACGTCACTTCGAGGCGCAGCTGATCGTCATCGCCCGACACGATTACCAAGTCGTCCCGCTTGCGAATGGACGGCGATTTTTCCAGCTCCTCAAATACGTTGATCGGCGTGTTCGTAACGGTTTGGAGCGTAATGACGTCGCTGATGTGCCGGCCGCTGAGCCGGCGATTGGTGTCGAGCAGACTCATTGCCGCGGCATTATACACCGTAATTACCCCCTGTCCGTCGGTGCCTAGTACCGCGTCGGTCAAACTGTTCACTAACGTCACCAGCTGATCATGATCGGCCCGATAGGCGTCTTGGCTGATCGCCACCGGTATGGTTTTTCTTCCCCGCCACCCTTTTATCATACAGCCAGTATAGCATCTTAGACGTGGGGTGTGTAGTGTTTTAGCTGCCGGCGATGTTGCTGGTAGGCTGGGTCAAGCGCCGCCACTTCCCGCCAAAAAGCTGGACTATGGTTCATCTGGCGCGTGTGGCACAGCTCGTGAATTAGTACATAGTCAATCAGTTCCAGCGGCACATTCATCAGTGCGATATTGAGACTGATGGTGCCGCGCGACGAACAGCTGCCCCAGCGGCTGGACGCGTGGGTTAAGGTGCTGCGACGATAGGAAAAACCGTGCTGCTCAGCTAGCCAGGCCAGACGCTTCGGTAGATAGTGGCGAGCCTCCAGGCGCAGCGCAGCGATGATTTCGCGGCGGATAAGCTGTTGCAATGTCGGCGTGGTTCGATCGGCGCCAGCTGGCAGGCTAACGATCAGCTGATGGCCGCTGCGTGTCACGGTTGGTCCAGCCCCCTCCTGAAAGCGGAGGTGATGGCGCTTACCGATCGGCTGGTCGTGCTGGTAGCTGGTACGCTGCCGCAATAGCTGTCGAATGTCGTCGCGCGACCAGCGCAGCGCCAGGCGCGCTGTCATCAGCGGTGTGTGGCGCGGCAGCGTGATGCGCAGCTGCCCGTTCGGGCTGAGCGATAAGCTCGCCCGTGTCGCCAGACTGCGGCGCACCACCGTAATGTCGCCGAACTCGGCATCGTGCAGCGTCGTCATGCATTATACCACGCGCAGCCGTGTGGCGGTGCGTTCAGGGGCTACTCTCGGGCGTGTTTCGGCAAGTTGCCGCAGCAGCGTTTTAGCCTGAGTATTAAACGTATGATGACCACTGATGACAATATATGGTTCGCTATCGTGCGGCGGTGAAAACTGCTTGATTTTTTGCTCGAACTGCTCAACTTCGCCGCGTCGCTGTTTGAGCCAGCGGTGCTTGGCGGTACTGGCATCGGCCTGCACCCACACAAACAGGATGTTATAGCCATTCGCCCGGGCCATTCGCCCTAGCTCGGCTCGCCAGGAACGGCGCTCGGTAGCGCCCTCAAACAAAATCGTTTGGCGGGTTTTCATCATTTCTTGCAGCAGGGCGCCGCTGGTCTGTTGGACGCGCTCGGTGTCCTCGGACAATGCTTCAAGCAGGCCGCTATCCAGCCACGGCGCATGAAACATCTTGGAAAATTCAGCCGCGAATTGCGACTTGCCCGCCCCCGGAACGCCCACCATGGCGATAATATGCGGCGAAGAAAGCTGTAACGATTTCATGCGACGATGCTGCCCCTTGTTTCAACTAAAAATTTGGCAGGAGTGATAGGACTCGAACCTACAACCAACGGTTTTGGAGACCGCTACTCTACCAATTGAGCTACACTCCTATGCCCCCTACTATACCATAGCTTGCCGCCTGGTACTAGGGATAAATGTCAGAAGCCGAAAAAAGTCACCTAAAACGCTTGAAAAACCATAAGCAGCGTCCTATACTTAGAAATGACATGAGGATTTTGATGCTCGGGTGGGAGCTTCCACCGCATAACAGTGGCGGACTTGGCGTCGCTTGTTATCAAATGTCAAAAGCTCTAGCCTCGCACGGTGTGGCGATCGATTTCGTGGTGCCATACACGGCGGAGCATCCAGATATTGACTATATGGACATTCATGCCGCGACGCAGTTGCCGACGGGCTATCACGACCTCGGTGCCTATGATCACGGGCAGGCAGCTGATGATGCCGAGGCTGCCGAAGAGAACGAGTATGGGCTTGGTGCAATGCGGGCAGTACAGCGCCGCTACGGCCGATTTGTTAAGGATTTGGTGAAGCGCCGCCGTCCCGATGCGATTCATGCTCACGATTGGCTGACTATGGAGGCTGGCGTGATTGCCAAGCAGCATACCGGCGCGCCGCTGATCGTGCACGTGCATGCCACCGAGTTTGATCGCTCGGGCGAATGTTCAGGCAATCCTTTGGTGCACGAAATTGAACAGCAAGGCCTGTTAATGGCTGATCGCATCATTGCAGTGAGCCAGATTACCAAAGATATCATTGTTCGCCAATACGGCATACCAGCCGACAAGGTTGAGGTGGTGTATAATGCCATCGACCTGGATGATCTGCCGCCGCATGACTATGACAGGCGTACCTATCGCTATCTGGAGTCGCTCAAGCGCGACGGCTACACTGTTATCGGCGCCCTGACTCGCCTGACTGTCCAAAAAGGCCTCAGCTACTTCATCCGTGCTGCCGCCCGGGCGTTATCGCGCCATGACAAGATGGTGTTTGTGCTGAGTGGCAGCGGTGAGCAGCGCGACGAGCTGATTGCCCTGGCTGCGTCGCTGGGTATTAGCGACAAGATGATTTTCACCGGGTTTATTCGCGGTAAACAGTGGCGCGATGCCTATCATGTGATCGATGCGTTCGTGATGAGCTCGGTGTCCGAGCCGTTCGGACTGACCGCGTTAGAGGCGGCGCATCACGATACTGCGCTCCTGATTAGCCGCCAGTCTGGCGTCGGCGAGGTGCTGCACAATATTCTGCGTTTTGACTATTGGGATATTGACAAGTTGGCCGATCAAATGGTAAATATCGCTACCTCGCCAGCGCTTCAGTCGTCGCTGAAACGTAATGTTAAGCACGAATATGCCAAATTATCCTGGCATGATGCGGCGCGCCAGTGTTTGGAACTGTATCGTCGGCCGGTTGCGGGAGGAGCGCGATGAGCCAGCAGCGCGGTATCACGCTCTATCTGCACGTGCATCAGCCGTGGCGCTTGCGGCAGTATAGTATTTTTGATATTGCGTCGCGTCACGATTATTTTTCTAACCAGGATCCCGCTCAGGATAACCGGCTGATTTTCCAGAAAGTGGCCGATAGGTCGTATCGGCCGATGAATCGGCTCCTGGAGCAGCTGCTGGCGACCCATCCAGGGTTGCGTCTGTCGCTCAGCATCAGCGGCACCTTTCTAGAGCAGGCCGAACAATACGATCCGTCGATTATTCGCAGTTTTCAGCGCTTGGTGGCAACTGGGCGCGTGGAGTTACTGGCGTCGCCGTACTATCATTCACTAGCGTTCTTTTATTCGCGGCCGGAGTTTGAGGCGCAGATTGCGCTGCATCGTCAAAAGCTGCGCGATGTATTTGGCGTCGAGCCGCGAGTGCTGGCTAATACCGAGTTGGCGTATAATGATGAGCTGGCGGCCTGGGCTGAGGCGGCTGGGTTCCGCGGGGTGCTCGCCGAAGGATGGGACCCGGTGCTCGAATGGCGCAGCCCAAATTTTGTCTACCGCGCTGCTGGCGCCAAACAGGTGGCGCTGCTGCTCAAAAACTATCGCCTAAGCGACGACATCGCCTTTCGATTCAGCGATCAAAACTGGAGCGGCTGGCCGCTGCATGTTGACACATATCTCTCTTGGTTGCGCCAGGCAACTGCCGATGCGCCGCTGGTGAATCTCTTTATGGATTACGAAACGTTTGGCGAGCATCAATGGGCCGAGCATGGTATTTTTGACTTTTTCCAGACGCTAGTGAGTCGCTGGTTGGCTGGCGGCGGGCGCTTTTACACTGTGTCCGAGGCTATCGAGCAGCATCAGCCGGCTGGCGAGCTGAGTATGCCGCGAACGGTTACTTGGGCTGATGGCGAGCGTGATTTGACGGCCTGGAACGGCAATGATCTGCAAGCCGAAGCATTGCGCTACATCTACGAGCTAGAGGACGCAGTGCGCCATAGCGGCGATCAAGCCCTGGTGGCTGACTGGCGCAAGCTACAAACATCGGATCATATGTATTATATGTGCACTAAATGGTTTACTGATGGTGACGTGCATGCCTATTTCAGTCCTTACGAATCGCCGTATGACGCCTTTTTGTACTACATGAATGCGGTGCGCGATGTGCGCTGGCGAGCAACGCAGCGCTAGTGTTTCGGTTATAGCATTGGCTGAACATGAAAGCCCCGCTCGTCTGCTGAGCGGGGTGTGCTTGGCACGGCGTATGATGTTCAGCCTAGCCCTTGCGCGGCTTGACTTCGTTGCGGCCAAGGTTCTTCTTGGTCTCGGTGTAGGTTACATGCTTGCGCAGTACTGGATCGTACTTGCGAAGAGTAAGCTTGCCCTGACCCTTGGTCGTGCGGTTTTGGGTGTTCACCGTCGTGTAGTAGGTTCGGTGGTTGCTGTCTTCGCTCACCAAACCAATCAACTTTCGCTTCGTGTTCTTCTTTGCCATAACTCTCTCGATTAGCTATTATTTATAGTTCATCAGTGATTATAGCACGTTACGGCCGGAAATGCTAGGGTTTTTGGCTGCGTGTGCTTTGTGCCAGCTGGAAACAAAGATTCAATCGACGCGGGGTAGCGGATTTTGATGCTGATTGACGATATTTCTTGGCAAGATCTGGCGGCGTCATCGGTTCATGTAGCGCTGTCAGCACGAAGCCATGGTCGGTAAAGGGTCGAATATACTCCGTCAGCGGCCGATGCAGCATGGCTGATGGCTTGCCAAACGAGCCGACATCGGCGGTGTACTGCGCGACCTGCCAATATCCGGCGGTTTTAGCCATGGTGCGATACGGATGGGGTACCGACATGACGAAGTGTCCGTTGTTCGCGAGGAGTCTGGCGAACTCTATTGCTAGTGTGTCAAGATCATCGACAAAGTGCAGCGTCATCTTGGAAAAAATAACGTCGTAAGCTCCTCTCTCTCTCTCTCTCGATGTCAGCCCACGGGCGAAACTGAGTTTCAGGGTGGTTCTGCTTTGCCACCGCGAGCATGGCTGGCGACTTATCAGTGCCGATGACATGCGGAAACTGCTTACTCAACTGGGCAGTAAATACGCCAGTGCCACAGCCGAAGTCTAATATGCGATCGGTATTTATGGGGATCATGCTGCATAGGTCGGGAAAATTAACGCGGTGCTCATACCAGCTCGCATCGGGATCATCGGCTCTTTGCTGATAAAACGCTGCGAACTGCGGGTTGCTCCAGGTGTCTAACGGTTGATTCATGCTATTTCCTTCTCTCATTCCTAGTTGCGATTTTCTAGCGATAATTCCCAAAACTCAGCGGAAAGTCAAAGTCGGCCTCGCGCAGGGTCTGCATCACGGACTGGAGCTCGTCTTTGCTGTTTGAGGTGCAGCGCACAGCGTCGCCTTGAATCTGCGCCTTGACTTTCGGATGGGTTTCTTTGAGAAGTTTGGTGATTTTCTTGGCGTTATCTTGACTCAGCCCGTCTTTGAACGGCACATCTTGCCAGGCGCGTAAGTTGGCGGCGTTGTGCGCGCCAGACAAATCAAGCACTTTGCTGGTCATGCCGCGCTTCGCCAGCTGCCTCCCGATCATATCGATGACGGTCTGCACCTGAAATTCATCGGCACCAATCACCTTAAAACCTTTTTTGTCGGCCAGCCACTCGACATCCGCTGGCGTTCCCTTAAAATCAAATCGATTTGCGATCTCGCGCAGCACTAGTTGATGCACATTATTCATCTCTGCTTTATCAAACGTACTTTCAATATCAAAACTAAAATTGGCCATACTCCTCCTTTGTCTATCCCTTCACATTATAACCCATATTTGCTATAATGTCTTTGGAGCTCGCCGCGATAGCTCAGTAGGTTAGAGCGCATGCATGGTAAGCATGAGGTCGCCGGTTCGACTCCGGCTCGTGGCTCCAGAATGCTACAAATTTCAGAATTGCCGCCCCCGTGAGCGGCTTTTTCTTTTAAGGGGCCTCTGACTCTCTCGCTTGCTACAAAATATGTTAAGTTCTATTTACATTATGTATATAATACATTACAATCAGACACAGCATACATATCCCGTTTGGGGCATAAGGAGTCATCAATCGTGCAAGATATTATCGAAAACTTACAACAATTTGGCCCGCTCAAGTTCATTCAGGAGTGGCTACAGCCATTTATCATTGAAATTGCTCAGTTTACGGCCGCTGTCCCTCTCGTGTGGCAAGTTGTTGCGGTGGTTGTCTGGAGTGCCATACCCTTTATCGAGTCAGACGTGGGCGTAGCGATCGGTATCGGCGTGGGCGTCTCACCGATACCGGCGACAATCGCGGCGATTGTTGGCAATTGGCTTGCTGTTATGGCGGTCATTATATTGACTGACAAGGCGCGCACCAAGCTGCGTGGCGAAAAGGAAGCGCAAAGCGAGAGCAAACGCAGTCGCAGAGTGATGCGAGCTATGCAAAAATTTGGTGTCCCTGGTGCATCGCTGCTTGGGCCGCTCCTTGTGGGGACGCACCTCAATGCATTTTGTATGGCGGCGGCTGGCGTTAATAAGCGATACCTTATGGTATGGCAGACGATCGCTATCGTAGTGTGGGCGATTATTTTTGCGGCGGTGATGTCTGGCCTTATGGCGTCGGTACGCGGCTAGGTATAATAGGTATATGTTACGCAACAAAATACGTCTCAAGCGTGCTGAGCACGAACTCACGCAAAGCGAACTCGCTGGGCTTGTCGGGGTGACTCGCCAAACGATAGCATTTATTGAAAAGGGCGAATTTTCGCCATCCATTACTTTGTCGCTCAAGTTAGCGGCAGCACTAAAAACACCGATTGCCGAACTGTTTTGGCTCGAAAAGGAGGATGAATGATAAAAAAATTACTGAATGCCCGTTCGCCATTGTGGCAACTGTTGATATTTGGCGTGTTTTTCTATGCGGCGATACTTATTACGGAGCGAGAAACGACAGGCGCTGAATCGCGGGATGTTAACCAGCTGCTTATCTTTGTCGCCACGCTGGCTTTAGTAACTCTCTGTACCGTGTATGTGGTGCAAATTCTGTGCTATAATCGTGCCCACCCGAATACGCCAATTCGCTTCCTAGGGCTATTTCCGCCCGAACTAAAGGAGGAAGATGAGGGTATGCGCATGTTTACCGCTCGGGCTACGCGCCGTGTATATATCTTTCACGCGATAGTTTTGCCTGTCCTTGCGATTACATATGTATACATTATGCCGCCACCCGTCCTCGTTGTGGCCGGCCTGGCATTTTTGGTACTGGGGCACTTTAGTATCTATCTTGTGACAATCTTCCCAGTGTTGGGCGAGGATGAAAAGTAGATAGGCGCCGCTAGGGCCCCTCTACTCCGCCCAGAATTCTGCCTCAATCGCGGCGGTCAGGCGAATATCCTCTGGACTAAAGCCATAGCCGCCAGTTTCGGATCCTGCGTTGTTGGCCTTGGCGCCGCGTGAGACACCAAAGTCGCTGGACGCCTGATAGCCATGCCCTCTGCTGAGCATTCCAGCATCAGCGATAGTTTTGACGGCGCTGACTCGCAATCCAGCCGCCGCGGCGTATTCTTCGGCCTTTTCCCTGGCCAGCCGAACAGTCCGTTGGCGCAGCTCGGTCTTGAGTGCTGCCCGATGCGGCTCGGTAAGCGTCCAGCGAATAAAGTTAAGCCTCACCCCTGGGATCTTGAGGTAATCAGTCAGCCATTCGCCAAGTTTTGTAAAATCATTAAACTTCGCTTCCACCGAAACGCGTTCGTGGAAGTGCACCCCGCCATCCTCAAGTTTCCACGACCAGGTGTCAGCGTTAGCGATAGAATGCCACGTGATCGGCCCCTGCTGGTCGTTGCGCAGCTGTTCAATACCGGTGCGTACCGACGCCAGCGTGTTCGCTACTTGCTGGTGAACTTGATGGCGATCATACCCCGAACCCTCTATGACCAGCGATACGGTCGCTCGCTCTGGTGCTTCATAATGCTCAGCCTGCTCTTTTACTGTAATCAATGTTGCCATAGTTAGTGTCCTCCTTTTCCTCTTCAGTATACCATAGCAATAGAGGCTTGGCGGCCAGACAAGCCAGTAAGGCTTAGCGCTTTTTCGGTGTTTTGATGTCGCGCTTTGGCAACAGCGGCGTAACGAATGCGTCGAGCAGCGCCCAGGCGACCCCATTGCATATATAGACGGCCGCCACAAAAGCGGCGATAACCATCAAGAGTCGTCCAAAGTCGCCGTTGAGCAGCGACAGAAAGCCCGCGATCACCGCTAACAAAATAATGATCAAAAAATAGGCCTGCTGTAGTTTGGTGCGCTGATTCTTTCCGCTATTCCATTCGATGAGGAACTGTTTTAGTAGATTAACCATACGCTGATTATAGCAGGTAGTTGTTAAATTGTCAACTTATCAACAAAAGCATTCGCGGAACACTAAAAATCGCCCAAGAAGGCGACGATTGGGATTTTTACTCTGAAATGGTGCCGGAAGTAGGACTCGAACCTACGAAGCCTGACGGCGGGAGATTTACAGTCTCCTGTGATTGCCACTACACGATTCCGGCGTGTTTCTGGAGCCGATTCAGGGATTCGAACCCAGGACCTGCTGTTTACAAAACAGCCGCTCTAACCAGCTGAGCTAAATCGGCGCTTTTTGATTGTAGCAAATTCTGCCTCGGAGAGCAAGGCCTACATGATGATCTTGCGGGGTTGGCGCGGCTGCTGTTGGCGGCGAACAGCTGGCGTTTTTTGCTTGTCGTCAGGGGTGAGCATGCGCGATGCTTTCTGCTTCAGTTCGGCTGCCAGCTCCGGTTGCCCCGCAGTTTCGTAAGCCTCCGCTAGGACGATGAGCGTCGAAGGGATCGGCTCAAGCTCGATGGCCTTTTCCAGGGCGGCGATCATTTTCTTGCTGTGGCCCAGTTTTTCCTGTACTTTGGCGTAGGCAATGTGCCGGGCCGCCAGATCGTTTTCCAGTTCCAGCGCCTGTTCAAACGCTAGCGCCGCTTTGGCGTAATCTTCGGTTTCGTAATAAATCAGTCCGACATTGTGCAGGCTGGAGGCACTCGGCTCCAGACTTTGGGCAATCTCGAAGCATTCAATAGCATCCTTGTAAGCGCGCTGTTTGGCGTAGAGAATGCCTAGCCGATTGTAGGCAGTGGCGTTTTTTTCATCGACGCGCAAAATGGTAAGCAGCGCTTTCTCAGCCCGGAGATACTTGTTTTCGCGGATTGATTCCTGGGCGATGCCCCATAATTGATCAAGCTTTTCCGACAGCTTGACGGGAAGATCGCGCGTTTCAGCTACCGAAGGCTGATACAGCACTGCCCACGCCATGAGAATAGTGATTAGCAGAATACCAAGCATACTTCCCTATTATACCACAAGTGCCAGCAGTGCCAGGCGAGTGTTGCCGTTGGCGCGAATGGCAGTAATAGCTTCTGAAACGGCGTGAAATAGCTGGGTGTCGCGTTGGGTCAGCGGTGTGGTACGCGCCCGAAAGCGCAGCATATCCAGCAGGCACTCCAGCAGCTGTAAGGCGGCGGCGCGATCATTAGCATAGGACTGGAGGCGGCACAGCGCCTGGTAGCTCTGCGGCGCCGTAATAATGCGCTTGGCGTCGCTAGCCAGCGCGCTATAGTGCCGACGCAGTTCTGGTGTTGTGGCTAATTGCTCGAGCAGCTGCGGCCGGCCGGCTGCCAAAAAACGCAGCTGTCGCTGGGTGGTAGTGTCGAGTCGCTGAGCCGCCAAGAGCTGCTCGTCTTGCGCTGGCGAGGTGCGATGGAGCGTCAGCGTCTGGCAGCGTGAGCGCACGGTACTGAGCAGCGCTTCGGCGTGGGGCGCTACCAGGATGAAATGAGTATGCAAGGAGGGCTCTTCGATGGCCTTGAGGAGGACGTTCTGGGCTGATTCGGAAAGCTGCTCGGCGCGAGGAATAATAACGACGCGCCCTGGGCTCGTGGTGCGGAGCGCGGCGATCAGCGAGCGAGCCTGCTCGGTGGTGATAGTGGCGGCCTTGTCCTGGGCGCACAGAGTCAAGCGTTCGGCTGATTGTTGGCGAGCCAGAAAGTCAGCGACAGCGGCTCCGTGCAGGCCGGCTTCGGCAACAATAAGCAGCGCATGCGGTAACTGTCGGCCTAGCCGGCGGATGGCAGCCTCGTCGCGCCGGGCAACGACAGGAAGCGTCGTGGTCACGGGAGGGTTACCTCGGGAAAATACTGATAAAACGCAGCTGGCAGCGGCGCGGTAAAGGTGTGAGTGGCGCCGCTTGGTAGCAGGATGCGGAGACGATACGCGTGAAGATAGAGGCGCTCGGCGGGTTGAGCGTAGATACGATCGCCGAGAATCGGTGTGCCAAGATAGTGCAGGTGGACGCGGAGCTGGTGGGTGCGGCCAGTTTTGGGCTGAAGCTTGACGAGCGAATAGTCGCCATTGGTCGCCAGCACTTGATAAGCGGTTTCGGCCGGTTTGCCGTTCGGATCAACGCGAAAAGTGCTGGGTTTTTGCGGATGGCGGCCGATAGGGAGCTGTATACGCGCTTGGCGATGTCGTGGTTGGCCTGTGACGATAGCTAGATAGGTTTTGTCAGCGCGGCGCTGGGCGAATTGTTGCTGGAGATGAATGGCCGCCTCGGGAGTGCGAGCGGTGATCAGCACGCCAGAGGTGTCACGATCGAGACGATGGACGATACCCGGTCGATCACTGTCGATTGCAAAACTGGTCAGCGGCCGCGCCGCATCGGCAACTGTCGGCTCATGGACAATACCGCCCTTGGCATGAGTCAGCATGCCGCTGGGTTTGTTAAACACCACCACATCTTGATCTTGATAAAGTATGTCTGGCTGTTGTGTCGAATGCGGCGGTTCTGGAAAGGTTACAGCAATGTCATCAGTATCACTTACCTCGCGGCGCGGCTGCGAAACGAGCTGTCCGTTGACAGTTACATGCCCTGCCTTGATGTGTTGCTGCCACTGGTTGCGCGAACGGCTCGGATCAAACTGAGTCGCCAAGAATTGGTCGAGCCGCTGGGTGCGAGCCGGCAGGTGTAGCAGAACGACGAATTTGCCCTGAAACGGCGTTTCGCGAGAGTCTGGATCGAGCGGATTGGGCAGCGGTGTGGACGACGCGGGACGATCAGGCCAGAGTTCATCCAGGGCATCCTCGTCAACCACCGAGCCGTAACAGAGTGCGTAGCGCTGTTTGTTCAGCGTAAAGGTGGCGCGCACAAACGATTCGCCATCATGTATAGTGAGGTTGCGCAGCGCCTTGAGGGGCGTGGTATCATCCGCTAGGCCGTAGAGCCGAGCGATTTTCATCACGGTGCGTGCGCTGAGTTTCACGCTTGGCTATCTCCTTAGCCCCACGGCGCGCTGCACGCGCAGCAACGTCGCGTTCGCTACCTTAGCCATGGCTGCTTCGGAGCGCTCGAGGGTGTGCAAAATCGCCTCGTCATCGACCGCAGCCAGGCGGGCTTGGAAATTGGTCAGGAAGGTGGCGACCTCATCGGCGATGATTTTTTTCAGATCACCGTAGCGCTCTAGACCAGTAAATTCGTCGATTGTTGCAGCAAGAGCTGTCTCGCGACCGTTCGCCTGGCGCGTCAAGGTTAAAATCTCCAACAGATTGCTAATTCCTGGTTGATTTGTCTTGTCGTAATTGACCACGCCAACTGAATCAGTGGTGGCGGACATAATCTTCTTGCGCGCCACCTCAGGCGCATCAGTCAGGAAAATCACACCCTTGCCAGTTTCGTCGGATTTGCTCATCTTTTTAGTCGGGTCTGCCAGGTCTTTGATGCGCAGCCCCTGCTCTTTGCCGAAGAATTCATGCTGCTTTTTGACTGGCTCTGGTACGACGAACAGATCGCCAAATTTACGGTTCATCCGCTCAGCGATATCGCGGGTGAACTCCAGGTGCTGCGTTTGGTCATCGCCCACCGGCACATACTTTGCGTTATACAGCAAGATGTCGGCAGCCATTAGGACGGGATAGTTGAACAGGCCGACGGAAACATGAGCCTGTTCAGCAAGGTACTTTTTTTCGCTCCAGACGAACTCCTCGTTTGCCTCGTTCACCGGAGGGTCAATAGAACGCCCGGCCGACAGAAGCTTGGCCGCCTTATCCTTGAACTGCGTCATGCGGCTCATTTCGCCAAAACCAGTGAAGCAGTCCAAAATCCAGGTGAGTTCGCTGTGTGCCGAAATGTAGCTTTGGCGATACATACGAATTGAGGGGTTGTTCAGTGGCAGGCCCGCCGCCGCATATACCCGGGCATTATTCAGGATACTGTCATGTAGTGCGTTGTGGTCGATAGGCGTGGTAAAGCTGTGTAGGTCGGGGATAAATAGATTGATATCAAACTCAGCAGCCCGCGTCGTCGCCATCTCCACGAGCGGCAGCAGCCCGCCAAAATAATTACCGATATGCAGATCGTTGTTGGCGCGAATACCAGTGAGAATAACAGGTTTGGTCATAGGGGTATTATAGCAGATGTGGGCGATGGTTGGCTATTGGCCCTATAAGGCAGCAAACAAAAAACCTGCTTACGGAGCTATGAAAGCTTTTTGTTCGCCTTGTAGATTTTCTTCATCTTGCGCAAGAGTGTGGTGTCGCTCATAACCTGCATTATACAGGATGTTGCGTTGTTTGTTCAAGGTATTTGAGTATCGTAATAAGTTTTCTCGTGTCGAGTAGATAATTAGGGTAAGCTCGCTTGAGGCTAGTAATATCCCCAGCGGCCACAAGAACTGGTTGCAAGTCGGGACTTGTTTGCTCAAGTCTCGCGAGGAGCTTATTTGCCCCGGCTAAATTATCTTTCTTAAATCCTTGAATGGTTAGCAGATGCTGTTCCGGGTCTATGGTGAGGATGTTATAATGGTACCTGCTCGATCGCTTCATTTTCGTGGATACATTCATGGCTGCAAGCCACCCACTAAGCCGAGCCTCTGCCTGTAGCCGAGATGAGAGCTGCTTTGCTCGCTTAAATAGCAACTGTGCTGTCATGTTCTTGTGCTGGGGGAGAGTCGGACTGTCTTCGAGAAGAGCAATGATTGACGCAAGATACTCAAAGAGCTGCA
Organism: Candidatus Saccharimonadota bacterium; assembly: GCA_030528625.1. GTDB lineage: Bacteria > Patescibacteriota > Saccharimonadia > Saccharimonadales > Saccharimonadaceae > Nanosynbacter. The sequence continues at coordinate 320,427 of JAUMYN010000001.1, read as the reverse complement.
GCCAGTCGGAACTGCCTTGTCCTGCCTTGAGATTTTCACGGCGCATCGTGCCGACAACCTCTACTCCGGTAGCCCAGGTGTGCTGTAGCTCAGTGCGCAGCTGTATTTCGACATTAAGACCATCCCAGCAGCGTGAGTCAGGTTGTCTTCCCTGGGAATTATTAAAGCGAAATACGAGATGTACACCCCTGTAGCCACTTTGTTGTGGATCTGCGATATAGTCATGAACTGCGGTGAGCTCGTGCGGAAAACGTCCGGGTTCTGTGTATATGTCACGCAACTGATAGACCTGCCTAATTGTTTTCATGATGGCTCTTACGCCGCCAATATCCTGCATTTGACTAAGGCGCATACGCCTCTGGCGGTTGCTAATTTTATCAATGATGGTATGTAGTCTTTTAAGTCGTCGTGCAACAATAGCATCGGGGTATATGCTCTTTGCCTTGCGGCGCAGGGTTACATTAAAGGTGTGCATGGGGTATTCATGAGCAATACGCCACTCGTCTATAACCAAGCGTGCTCCTACAGATTGATCACGAGCGTAACCATACTTGCGTATCGTGTCGCCCGCCTTGTCTATTTGTGCATTACTGTAATCCGGCTTTGGTGGAAAATTCATATCTATAGTATATCATCGTATACTGGGATCTTTTCGGAGAGCTGCCACGAAAAATGCTTCGGTCAGTTCGCCAGGCACCAGGCGCAGGTAGGCGCTGAGGTCATGGGTGAAGGTGCGGCCATTCCACCGAGTGACGACCGGGACGCGGTTTGGTAGTACTGGAAGGTTTAGTGGCAGCAGCTGAGCATCGGGCTGGCGGCGCAGCAGATAGTCCACCACGGCCTCGTTTTCCTCAGGCGCCATGGTGCAGGTGCTGTAGACCAGCGTGCCGCCTGGGCGCAGCAGTCGCCAGGCCTCGGTGATGAGCTTTTTCTGTAAGTCGCTTAGCCGGCGAATATGCGCCACTGACCAACTGTCAAACAGCGCGGCATCTTCTGGGCGCAGCGTCATCAGCCCTTCGCCGGAACACGGCGCATCGAGCAGGATTTTATCAAACAGACCGCTGTCATCGCGGCGGCTGAGGCGCGTGGCGTCGGCTAGCGAAAATTCCGCTCGTGCGCCCAGCCGCTCTAGATTCGCCCGCAGTTTCATGAGGCGTGGACGCGAATTGTCATTACACACCAGATGTGCTCGGTTCTGCGCCATGGCCTGGATATGGCTGGATTTGCCGCCAGGCGCGGCACACATGTCCAGGATGCGTTCGTCCGGGTGTGGCTCCAGCGCCAGTACTGGCAGCCAACTAGCAGCGTTTTGGATGTAAATGCGGCCAGACTGCGCCAGGGCGTCATAATCCCCCTCGCTGCCGACCACCACATGGTAGCCGTGCGGGCACCAGCTAATCGGCTGCTGTAGTAATGCAGGCGCAATATCACCTTCAATCAGTGGATTCACGCGCACGCTTTGGGTGCGCGGCGTCAGTAGCAGCTGCTTGACAGCTGCTACGTCAAGGCCGCTCCAAGCGGCTGTACGTGCGATCCAGAGACGCTGCTTGGTTTGCCGTTGAGCGTGAGGGTCTTTCTTTTTGGCCACTGCTTGAGCGTTCCTTTCCTGTATGTATTATAGCAAACACCCCGCCTCTGGGGACGGGGTGCCTGGCAAAAGCGAAGCAAATTAACGCTTTGAGAACTGCTCGCGGCGACGCGCCGAGCGCAGACCATACTTCTTGCGTTCTTTCTCGCGCGGATCACGCTTCAGGAGCTCAGCCTTCTTGAGTGCTGGGCGCAGATCAGCGTGTGCTGCGGTCAGCGCCTTGGCGATGCCCAGCTTGATGGCGTCAACCTGACCGCTCAGGCCGCCGCCCTTCACCAGGACGGTCACATCAAATTCTTTTTGCTTTTGAGCGACTGCTAACGGATCGGTTACTTCGGCCAGCAGGGTTTTGTTGCCGTCCAGGTATTCAGCGGCAGGCTTGCCGTTGACGGTGATGACGCCCTTGCCGCCCGGAATCAAGCGGACGCTGGCTGAGGCACTCTTGCGCCGGCCCAGGCCGTAAAAATATTCAGTCTTCGCCATAATTATTTAACCTCAACTTTCTCTGGGCTCTGTGCGGTGTGCGCGTGCTCGCTGCCGGCAAAGACGCGAAGGCGCTTCATACGCTCAGCGGCCAGCTTGTTCTTTGGCAACATGCCCTTGACTGCGTTTTCAATGATACGCTCTGGGAACTTTGCCCGAACTTCGGCCAATGATGCGTCCTTGATGCCACCTGGGAAACCAGTGTGATGGTAGTAAATCTTGTCAGTTTCTTTGTTGCCGGTTACGACTGCGTTTGCAGCGTTAATAACGACCACATAGTCACCGCCGTCGATATGCGGCGTATAGGTTGGCTTGTATTTGCCGGTCAAGTGAGTGGCGATGATAGTTGCCAAACGGCCCAATGGCAGTTCTGATGCGTCCACCAACACCCAGCGGCGCGAGACATCAGATGGTTTCTGAGAATAGGTCTTCATCTTACTTCTCCTCCTTCTTTGGCATTGGTTTCAGTTCGTCAACGAACTCAATGATGGCCATCTGGGCGCCGTCGCCGACCCGCAGACGGGTGCGCGCAACGCGAACATGACCGCTGGTGCGATGCGTCAGCTGTGGTGCGATTTCGTCAACCAACTTGTAAGCTGCCGCACGCGTGTTTAGTGCCGCGATCACCTGGCGGCGATTATGCAAATCACCTTTCTTCGCCTTGGTGATAATCTTTTCGATGTGGCGCTTCAGCTCCCTAGCCTTTGGCAGCGTGGTCTCAATCCGGCCATGCTCCACCAGGCTGGTTGCCAGGCCTTTCAGCAGAGCGCGGCGCTGATCACGTTCGCGGCCGAGCTTGCGCCCTTGATATCCGTGTCTATGCATCTTAAAACTCCAACTCCGCCAGCTTGTCCTTAACCTCGTCCAGTGCCTTTGAGCCGAAGCCCTTCAGCTCGCGCAGCTCTTGCTCGCCAAGCGTCACCAGGTCGCGGATGGTGCGGATTTCATTGTTAATCAGCGCGTTCGTCGTGCGAGCGCTCAGGTTTAATTCTTCGATTGGCAGATTGAGGCCAGCCTCGCCGTCGTCCTCGTTTACGCCAAGCGCTGGCGCGCCCGCCACTGTGGTGCTGCCAGCGAGCGCCGTGTATTGGTTGACCAAGATAGCTGCTGCCTCTTCAAAGGCCTGGCGCGGCGTCATGGTGCCGTCGGTGTCGACAGTCAATGCCAGCTTGTCTAGGTTGGTCTCCTCACCGACGCGGGTCGGATCGACCTTGTAGCGCACGCGCAGCACTGGGCTAAACACTGCATCCAGCGCAATCATGTCGCTGTGCAGGCGGTTTTCGCTTGACTGGTCAATCGTCTGATAGCCGCGGCCAGCTTCGGCCACCAGGTCCATCACCACCGTCTTCTTTGGATCATCAATCGTCGCAATGACGTGCTCGGGGTTGACAATGTCGACATCGGCCGTGGTCTTGATATCGCCAGCGGTGATAACGCCGCCGGTTTTCTCCAGACGCAGCTCGACTGGCTCGTCAGTGTGGATACGTAGGCGTACACCCTTGAGGTTGAGCATAATGTCAACCACGTCCTCCTTGACGCCCTCGACTGTCGTGAACTCGTGGGTTGCGCCCTCAATCTTGAAAGCGACCAAAGCGCCACCGCGCACACTGGAGAGCAGCACACGACGGAGCGAGTTGCCAAGCGTATTGCCATAACCAGCGTGTAGCGGCTCGATCAGAAAGGTAGCGCTGGTTGCCGACGCGTCATCGACACGTGCCAGAGCTGGATTGTAAATTGCTTTTGCCATAGTTCCCTTACCCTTCTTTTACCGCGAGTAAAACTCGACGATTAGTTGCTCATTAATGTCAGCCTCAGCCTCCTCGCGCTTTGGCTGTCCAGTGATCTCAATTTTCAGCGCCTTGGCGTCGCTCTTGAGCCAGCTCAGCGGCCCCTGAATCGAATTGCTCATCACCTCGTTAATTTGCGAGAAGTAGCCTGATTTGGTGCTCTTTGGGCGAACGGTGATGACGTCGCCGGCCTTGACGCGAATTGACGGAATATCGACGCGGCGTCCATTGAGCGTAAAGTGGCCGTGGCTGACCAGCTGGCGAGCGGCGCGGCGGCTTGTTGCAAAGCCTGCGCGGTAGACTGCATTGTCCAGGCGCAGCTCGAGCAGTTTCAGCAAGTTTTCGCCCGCCAAACCTTCATGCATGCGAGTCGCCTCATTCATCAGCCGAGCAAACTGCTTCTCGACCAGACCGTACATGCGGCGGACCTTCTGCTTTTCGCGCAGCTGGGTCGCGTACAAGCTTGGCTTGTTGTGGCGACCGTGAGCGTGCTGCCCCGGAATGCCTGTCTTGCGCGCTAGAACCTTGTGCGCCTTTGGATGGAGCGCGTAGCCCTCGCGGCGGCTCTGTTTGACAATTGGTGAATTATCTCGTGCCATGTCCTATGCCCTCCGTGCCTTTCGTGGACGAACCCCGCCGTGCGGCACGCCAGTAACGTCCTTGATGCTATCAACCGCGATATCAAACGCGCCGAGCGCTCGAATTGCTGCATCGCGACCCAAGCCGACACCCTTGACAAAGACATCGACCGACTTTAGGCCGTAGCCAGCCTTGACTGCCTCGGCAGCTTTTTCGGCCGCCACCTGCGAAGCGTAGGCTGTGCCCTTCTTGGAACCGCGGAAACCGCAGGCGCCGGCCGATGAAGCCGCCAGGACATTACCCTTCTTATCAGAAAAGGTCACGATGGTATTATTAAAGGTTGCTTGAATATGCAACTGACCAGCTGGAACTGATCGGCGCTGCTTTTTCTTTGATAATGCTTTTGCGTCTGCCATATCACATTCCTTTCTTTAGGTCTTAGATGCTGCCTTTGGTTGCGTGCCGCCCACGGCTATCGCTTTACCCTTACGAGTTCGTGCGTTCGTACGGGTGCGTTGGCCGCGTACCGGGAGGCCTGCCTTGTGGCGAAGACCGCGGTAGGCGTTGACGTCCTTGAGGCGCTTAATATTATTGGTCACCAAGCGCTGGAGATCACCTTCCACGGTGTATTCGCTGTCGATAATTTCGCGAATCTTGTTTTCTTCAGCCTCGGTGAGATCTTTCACCCGAGTGGTCGGCTCTACTTTCGCCGCCGCAAGGATGCTCGAAGCATGCTTAGGCCCAATACCGTAAATGTAGGTAAGAGCGATCTGCACTTGCTTCTCTGATGGGATAACTACCCCAGCAATTCGAGCCATGCTTAACCCTGCCTTTGCTTATTCTTAGGTTTTTTCTTGTTGATGACGCGCAGACGGCCTTTGCGGCGCACGAGCTGATCATCGGGACTGATTTTTTTGACACTTGCACGAACTTTCATAAGTGCTTTTCAAATCTCCCCTCCCGGCAAACCCGAGAATTACGTTGATATATTTAAGCAGCCTTTGGCGCGGGCCGCTCATCGCGCAGGCGGAAACTGATGCGACCCTTCGTCAGATCGTACGGGGTCATCTCAACCTCCACCCGGTCGCCTGGCACCAAGCGAATGTAATGCTTGCGCATCTTGCCGCTGATGTGAGCGATAATACTATGGCCGTTCTCCAGCTCCACCCGAAATTGAGTATTAGGCAGTGCTTCCACTACCTTCCCAACCATCTTGATGACTTCCTTTTGACTCGCCATAAGTTACAGTTGTCAATTATACAGCAAAAAGCCTGCCGAAGCAAGCTTTTTTACATACAATCACTAGGAGATGGCAAAGGACTATTTGTAGTCGTCGTAGGTCACCATTAAGGCGCGCGAATTGATCTGGCGCAAGGTCTCCAGGCCGACTGCCACGACAATCAGGATACCAGTGCCGCCGATGGAAAGGTTGGTGCCGGTGATGCCGGTGGTGTGAAAGAGGACGTATTCAGCGACAAACGGCAGAATGGCGATGACACCCAGCACGATGGAGCCGAATAAGATTAGGCGATTGACGGTACGCTTGAGATATTCCTCAGTCTGAATGCCAGGACGCACACCCTCGATGAAGCCGCCTTGCCGTTGAAGGTTCTCGGCGATGTCCTTAGCATTAAAGACAATACCGGTGTAAAAGTAGGTAAAGGCAATTACCAGGAAGAAATAAAGCGTTGGGTAGATAAAGGCCTCGAGGGTGGTGCCAGTGAAGGCGCCTGGATTTGGCGCTTGGAACCAGGTGATCAAATTATCAGCAACGCCCTGAAGGCTGTCATTGCCCGATGCTTTCATTACCTGGCCGATAAACTGCGGCAGGCTCAAGAATGCCACGGCGAAGATAACAGGAATCACACCAGCAGCGATCAATTTGACCGGTAGAATACTCTTGATGCCTCCGTAGCTGGAGTTGCCGTGAACGCGCTTGGCATAATTGATGGTAATGATGCGCTGCGCCTCGTTGATTTTGACTAGGAAATAGAGCACCATGAGCGACAAGAGCGACATGATGAGTAGTATCCAGAACGCGGTTGGGTTAACGGGGAGAGTGAACCAGTTGAATACATTGAGTGCGCCCGCCGAGGTGTCGAGCAGCGAGGCGATCATGCCGCCCAGCATCTGCGGCAGCTGGCTGATGATACCAGCAAAGATGAGCAAGCTGATACCGTTACCGATGCCCTGCTCGCTGATCAGCTCACCCAGCCACATCAACAGCACCGAGCCGGCGGTCATAGCGGTTACCGCCACCAGCCATTCCATAGCGGTTGGCTCACCCAGGGTGATGGTGCCGCCAGCGAGCACTGTCTGGCGCAGCAGGAAGATAAAGGCGATGGATTGAATGATGGCTAATGGCACAGTCAGGCGGCGCGTCCACTGCTGAATTTTGCGTCGACCCGATTCGCCGTCATTATTTAACTCCTCAAGCTTCGGGATAGCCTTGGTAAGTAACTGGGTAATAATGCTGGCGGTAATGAACGGGCTAAGGCCTACCAGCACCAATGAGAAGCTGGCGAGAGCGCCGCCCGAAAGCAGATTCAAAAAGCCGCCTAGATCGGTCTGGCCTAGCATGGCGCCAATGGCTGCTCGCAGCTGTGTCGGCTCGGCCAGCGGCACTGGAATATGCGCCAACATTCGATAAATAACAATAATTCCCACGACAATCAATAGTCGTTTTTGCATGTCTTTGTTTTTTAGCGACCGCCAAATGGTCTTCCAGCTCATCATGATATTCGTTACCCCTCTGTATTTGGAATTGACTCACTCTATTATAACACAAAAACACCCCTCAAACCAAGGGGTGTTTGTGATGGTTTTTTGCGAGCTATTGCTCAGTCTCGGCTTTTTCAGCACTCTGGCGAAGCGGCGTCGAGACCTTTTCAAATGAGCCGCCAACCTTCTCAATTGCCGCAACAACTGACTTTGAGGCTGCCTGTACCTTCAGGGTTACCTTTGCCTTTAGCTCACCGCGCGCGATCACCTTCACGGTGTGGAATGGTGTTGCAATGTAGCCTTCGGCAAACAACAGCGCGTTGTCAACTGTCTTGCCATCAAACGCGTTCAAATGATCAAGATAGACCACCTGAGCTGGCGTGCGCAAGCTCTTAAAGCCACGAGCCTTTGGTACGGCCTGCGCCAGTGGACGCTGACCACCCTGGAACATCGCACGCAGCTTTTTACCAGTGCGGGCATTCTGACCCTTGGTACCACGACCAGCAGTCTTACCCTGGCCAGCAGCGATACCGCGACCAACACGCTTCTTATTCTTGTTTGCTACGACTTGGAGTTCGTTGTACTTCATTACTTCGCCTCCTTCTTTGCCTTGGCAGGCTTAGCCTGGGTGCTTAGCCACTCATCACGAGGCACCAATGACTTCAGCGCTTCGATGGTTGCGTAAGCGATATTCACCTTGTTGGTTGAACCGAGTGACTTCGTCAACAAGTTGCGGATACCAGTCACACCGATAATCTGGCGCACGACACCACCGGCGATAATACCGGTACCAGGCGCGGCTGGCTTGATCAGCACGCGAGCGCCCGAGAACTTGACTTCGCTGTCATGTGGAATCGTCTCGCCGTTCAGCGGCAGAGTAATCAAGTGCTTCTTCGCAACTGAAGTTGCCTTGGCAACAGCCGCCTGCACATCAGCACCCTTGGCCACGCCAACACCGACCTTGTCCTTGCGGTTACCAACCACCACCAGCGCCTTAAAGCGGAAGCGGCGGCCACCCTTTACCACACGGCTCACACGGTCGATGTTGATCACCAGCTCTTCAAATTCCTTTGGTGCCTCTGGTGCTTGATTTCGCCGGTCATCGCGGCGACCACCACGCGGACTGCGAGGGCGTCGCTTCTCTGCGCGTGGGGTAGTATTTGCTTGTTCAGCCATACTAGAACTCCAATCCTTCATTGCGGGCAGCGTCTGCCAATGCCTTCAGGCGGCCAGCGTACTGGCGGCCGTTGCGATCAAAGACCACTGCGCTAATCTTAACTTTCTTAGCCTTTTTGGCAATTTCCGTACCGATGGCCGCAGCCTTTTCGGTCATCGTACCGGTTGCCTTGGTGCCAACGGTGGTTGCCGCAGCCACAGTGTGCTGCTTGTCATCGTCGATCAGCTGTGCAGAAATGTGCGTGTTTGAAATCGTCACGCTCAGGCGTGGGCGCTCAGCAGTGCCGCTAACCTTGGCGCGAACGCGGTTTTTGCGCAGCTGACGGTTGAGTAATTTCTTGTTTTCAGCCATGATTACTTACCTGTCTTTCCTGCCTTGCGCAAAATCTGCTCGTCGGCATATTTAATACCCTTGCCCTTGTATGGCTCGGGCTTCTTCAGGGCGCGAATTTCGGCAGCCACTTGGCCAACCTTTTGCTTGTCAATGCCGCTGACGATGATGGTCATCTTGTCATTGGTGACAGTCACGCCTTCTGGTGCTTTGTATTTAACTGGGTGTGAAAAGCCCAGCATCATATCAAGCTCGTTATTGCTTGACGCTACGCGGAAACCGACACCATTGACTTCCAGCTTCTTTTCGAAACCTTGGGTCACGCCGATTACCATGTTGTTGATAAGTGCGCGCATCAGACCATGCTGGCTGCGAGCGGTTTTCGATTCATCTTTGGGATGAACCGTCACTTGTCCGTCTTCGACCTTTACGTCGACAGCTGGTGTGATGAACTGCGTGAGTTCACCCTTTGGACCTTTGACAGTCACGTCACCAGAGTCAACCGTAATTGTCACACCTGACGGAATAGCGACAGGTAGTTTTCCGATTCGACTCAGACTCATACCTCACCTTTCGGTAAAATTTAGTAATAACCTTGGTATTTTAGCAAAGTTTGTAGAGAAATGCAAGGCGGGCACCGTGATCTGCTATACTATAGTCATGAGCAGCACTCGAGCGAATTCCCCGAAGCACGCCTCTATGTGTCGCGCTTCCCGGGTGGTGGCGTCCATCGCTCTCGGTCTTGCGGTAATGCCGCTGCTATCTGTTCTCTTTTTGAGACTGTTTCCGGATGTAGCGCTTCCGTACAATCTGTTTGCTACCGGCCATAGCGGGACAGCGCTATCTGTCATCGCAACAACACCAGTCATTTTGATGATGGCGGCACCATTCATTGCCTTCGCTTTCTCAATATATATTGCCGTCAAACGAAAGGATCTCCCAGCCCGCAAGCGCTTTGCGCTACTCGTGGCCGTGTGTCTATTATTTCTACTGTCGGTACTGTTTCGATTGTTTGCTATACTATAATCATGACCAAACCACGCACTCGCCCCGCAAAACCATCACTCATCCGTCGCTTGCCATGGCTGGCTGCGCCCTTTGTTGCCCTGGCTTGTCTGGCGGCTCCGATCGTGCTCGGTGGTGTTCTCATCCGTATCTCTGGCGCCAGTATGCTGGACGGACTGTTTGGCGTGTACCACAATACGCCGTTTCAGGCTGATACAGTTGCGCTGGTTTATAAACTCATCTTGTCGGCGCCAGTGTTGATGCTGGCATTCGCTATTTATTTCGGCGTCAAGCGGAGCGATCTAAGCATCCACAAACGCCTCGCACCGCTGTATGTCAGCCTCGCGCTTATCCTTGCTGCGGCGGTGCGGATGTATACGCTCTACGAGTGGTAGGGCTGCGGGATCACCAAGAGACGTCGCCTTGCGTAGACAGGCAGCGGGGATAGTCTGCGCGGCTAGTTGCCGTAAGGAATGAGCAGGATGATTGACATGACGCCAAGTGTAATATATGCCGCCAGTGCTGGTCTGGTCAATCGCGGCTCGTCCATTGCGTACGCCTTGCGCACTTCATAATAATCCCACAGCCGCCAGCCGCAGATCATCAGCAGGATGCCGGCGAAGATGCTAAGATAGCCGCTGGTGTCAATGTACCACAGGGAATTTGGCGCGTCAAGCAGCGAAATAACCCCTGCGACGACAGTCGTCGACCAAAAACGCACGGGAGGTTTCAGCCCGACGGCGATAATGCAGGCAGCAGCAACCATGATGAGCTCGACAAGCGGATTCTCCGTCAGAAATAGCTGCACGTAATAATTAAGCGGCCCCTGTTTCGGGTCATTACTGCCGATCAGCCATCCGATACCGTATAGTAGCGGCATCATGACACTCAGCGACAGCGCCCATCGTGCTATATCATGCCGCCACACGTCGCGCAGCGTGATAAGGCTGTCTTTTGAGGTTGCCGGCATATGAAGAAAGCTTTTCATTGGTTGCTATTGTAAAAAAGCGTAGGAAGGTTGTCAATGAGCACCAAAAAAGCATTGACACTATAGCTGCCGCGCGCTACAATGAAGCCAGACAAAGCATCAGCTCTGTCGCCAGAGTCTCCGGCAGGTAGTTTTCAGGCTACACAGCGGGGGACTTTTTATTTTGGGCGACGATCAAATACCGACATGAAGTCTTTACGATTACTGCGTAAATCGTGTTTGACTTGCACACAAAAATAGACACCATCTTTTGTGATGCCGTAAAACGCAGCAATAGATGCTACTCGTGCTGACTATCCACGACCTGCTCTGGGTGATTGGCTGTATTTCTCAACAAATCTACCGCGGCGCTGTAGAATTTCAGAATGGCTGGCGCTTAGTGATGCGCCGAATGGTATTAAGCTCCTTACGCGCCCGCGCCACCACTTCGTCATAGGAGCTTCCCGGAAGCTGTGGCTGGCGCGAGTGAAATATCTTGGCGCTCATGATTATATTTTAACATACAGGACTACGAAAGCTTGTCAATCAGCGTCGAATCAAGTTGTCCCTGCGGAATATCACTCGGATACATATAAGCATATTCATCCACCTCACTGCTCGTTTGCGGTTTGTTTCGCAATCTTACCTCATAGGCGATCACTAGTACTGGATCGTCAAATTTCTGATGCCAGGTCGGAATGATGATCGGCGGTGCGGCAGTAATGTCAATCTCCGCCCGCAATTCTTCACGAAATTCCCGCCTCAGCGCGTTGAAAATCTCTTCGCCATGCTCCAGTCCGCCTCCCGGCAAGTCCCACGCCCCGCCCCGCTCCCGTACAAACAGCAGGCGCCCTTGGCAGTCTCGCACCAACCCCTTGACGGTGACGCGATAGGCGGCGGGGATGTGTTTTAATTTCATAAGGTATATAGCACCAAGGCACCATCTGATATGATAGTAGCATGGTAGAATTACTGGAAATTGAACGCAAACGAAAGCTAGATTCTGGCGCTGAATCTCTTGTAGCGCAACTTAAAAGCTGTGGATTCACGGAGGCGGGCATGCTCCATGAAATTGATACATACTACTCTCGACCCGACGTTGATTTCATGAAAACGGTGGAATGTTTGCGCATTAGAGAGCGAGACGGCTTTGCTGAGATTACATATAAGCCGGCTTCGACAAAGTCTACTCACACGAGAGATGATGTGATCATTAAGCCAGAGACGAACCTGCCGATACGGACCAGCGACACAGGTGTTGCTAAGCAACTTCTGAGTAATTTAGAGATGGTCAAATTGGTTGAGGTGAATAAACAACGTCACGCCTTCAAGAGTGACGATTACCCGCACACAACGGTCGCGATTGATGAGATCAAAGGGGCCGGCGTATTCGTGGAGGTTGAGGTGATGGGCCATAGCGAAGAGGATGGACTGAAGAAGCTCGAAAAAATAGAGGAGCAACTTCACACTACTGAGCTGGAGGTAGTCACCAAGCCGTACAGGGATTTATGCATGCTGGCGGGCGTCAATTAGGAAGAGCGGCTTCCTACTATTAAGTTGTCCACGGCTCTCTTCGTAGAAATAATAACCCATCGCCCCACGCCACAAAAAGCGCCCGGATCTCTCCCGAGCGCTTCTCTCTGCCGGCAAGGCGTATTCTAGTACACCTTCAGCAGCAACTCGCCACCAAGCTTGGCTTTGACAGCTTCGGCGCCGGTCATCACACCTTTTGAGGTGGAGACGAGCACTAGGCCGCGGCCTGATTTCACCTTTGGAATCTCAGCGGCGCCAACATAGACACGGCGGCCCGGCTTTGATACACGGGTGATTTCGTTGATGGTGCTGTTTTCGCCTGGACGATTGATAGTAATTACCAACACATCGCGTGGCTTGGCCGCTTCAGCAGTGACATCGGCTAGGTAGCCATTCTTTACCAATTGCTCAGCGATAACTTTCTTCATTTTGCTAGACGGAACACGAATTTCCGTTTTGCCGACCAATTTCGCATTGCGAATGCGGGTCAGAAGGTCGGCGATTGGGTCTGTAGTTTGCATAGACATTGTCGAATCTCCTTTCCTTCTTACCAACTACTCTTTGTTACGCCTGGGATTTCGCCCTTGGCTGCTTTTTCGCGGAAATTGATACGGCTCAGGCCAAACTGGCGCATGTAGCCGCGTGGGCGACCAGAAATGCTGTCGCGGTTCTTGTGCCGAGTTGGGCTAGAATTGCGAGGCAGCTTTTGCAGGCCTTCCAGATCACCCAATTCCTTCAGCTCAGCACGCTTGGCGGCGTGCTTGGCGATCAGCTTGATGCGCTTGTTGTCGCGTGCAATCATTGATTTCTTAGCCATTACTTAACGCCTCCTTTCTTCTCAAACGGCATACCGAATTTCTCCAGCAGGGCGCGTGAGGTTTCTTTGCTGCCGTTCTTGATGACAAAGGTCACCTGAACACCGTGCAAGATTTGCGTTTCTTCAAAGGTCAGTTCTGGGAAAATCGACTGCTCGGTGATGCCGAGATTGTAATTGCCGCCCTTGTCAAACTTGACGCCCACACCGTGAAAGTCGCGCACGCGCGGCAATGCTACGTTGATCAAGCGATCCATGAACTCGTACATCCTGCTGCCGCGCAGGGTCACACTGGCGCCGATTGGCGCACCCATACCCTTACGAATGCTGAAGCCAGCGATTGACTTCTTCGCCAGGCGAGCCACTGGTGCCTGACCAGTTACCTTTTCCAGCGTATTTTTTACGATTTCAAAGTGGCGCTTGTCCTCTTTTTTCTTACCGACACCGACGCTCACCACGATCTTTTCCAAAGCTGGCACCTGGTGCACATTCTTTAGATCTAGTTCGGCCTGTAGTTCCTTTTGGTACTTTTCTTTGTACAAGGCTTTCAGGCGAGGAGCTGGTGGGTTCGTATTAGCTTTGGCCATACTACTTCTTCTCCTTTTTACCTTTATCATCACTGCCCATAACGAATAAGGCGATAAGTATTACAAGAAGCGTAACGACAGGAAGCAGCCACATTGCAAGATTGTCCATACTATTTGATCTCCTTATTCTTTGCTTGCCGAGCGACGCGGGTCTTGCCGCCGTCAGCGTTCTTTACCAGGCCAACACGGCTGGTTTTGCCAGATTTTTCATCAACGACCAGCGCAACCTTGCTGATGTCAGTTGGGACATGAATGTCCTTTTTGCCGCCTTTTGGATTGAACTGGTTTGGCTTGACGTGGCGGTGGCCGACGCCCACACCTTCGACCAGCACAGTGCCGGCCTTGGTGTTAACAGCCAGGACCTTACCAGTCGTACCTTTATCTTTACCAGCGATGATTTTCACTAGGTCATCTTTATGAATCCGAGCCATACTTAGAGTACCTCCGGAGCCAGGCTGATAATCTTGGTGTAGCCCATGTCGCGTAGTTCGCGTGGCACTGGGCCGAAGACACGAGTTGCCTTTGGCTGCTTGTCATCGTTGATAATCACTACGGCGTTGTCATCGAAGCAGATCGTTGAGCCGTCTTTGCGCTGGATCTGGTCACGAGTTCGCACCACCACCGCCTTGACGACAGATTTCTTCTTGATATTACCGGTTGGGCTAGTGTCTTTCACCGTACACACGATAACATCGCCAACCCGTGCATAACGGCGCTTGGTGCCGCCCAGGACACGGATCACTAGCACCTCCTTGGCGCCTGAGTTGTCCGCTACCTTGAGGCGAGATTCTTGTTGGATCATTTGTCATCCTCCTTCGCCTCTGGCGCCTCAACATCGTCTTTTAGTTTGATTGAACCGCGAGACTTCTCGATGATTTTCACCAGCGTAAAGCTCTTGGTCTTTGACAGCGGACGAGTCTCTTCGATCAGTACGGTGTCGCCTTCGCCTGCTTCATTCTTCTCGTCATGAGCAGTGTACTTGCGCGTCACGGTGTACTGTTTGCCGTAGAGCGGATGCGTTTCGCGGCTGGTGACCGTCACGGTGATGGTCTTGTCGCGCTTGGCACTCGTCACGACACCGGTCAGTGTTCGTTTAGCCATTTGCTTGCTCCTTTTCGTTAATTTGTGTCAGCAGGCGCGCGATGTCCTTACGGAGCGACCGCAGCGCTTTTGGATTGACTAGTTCGCCAGCGGCGTGTGAGCGCTTTGCCTCGATGAGGTCACTGCGCTTTTCGGCCAACTGTTTCTGTAGTTCTTCAACGGTTGGTACAACGGTTGCTTCTTTGGCCATTACGCTTCCTCCCGCTTGATAAACTTACACTTTACTGGCAGCTTATGGCTCGCCAGACGCATTGCCTCGCGGGCTACTTCTTCTGATACACCCTTCATCTCAAACATCACGGTACCGGCCTTCACCTTGGCGACAAAGAACTCTGGATTACCCTTACCCATACCCATCTTGAGGCCAACTGGCTTGCGGGTGACTGGAGTGTGCGGGAAGATGCGGATCCAGATCTTACCGCCACGCTTGATGTAGCGGGTCATCGCCTGGCGGGCGGACTCGATTTGGCGCGAGTTAATGCGCTCGTTTGACTGCGATTGCAGGGCATAGTCGCCAAACGCGATGTAATTACCGCGGGTGGCATTGCCTCGGTTTTTACCGATGCGAACTTTGCGATATTTGGTCTTTTTCGGTAACAACATATCGATTAGCTCCTTTCACCCTTATAAATCCACACTTTCACGCCGATGATGCCAGCAGGCGTCTGGGCGCGAGCGCAGTGGAAGTCAATATCAGCGCGCAAGGTATGGAGCGGCACTGAGCCCTCAATCACCTTTTCGCGGCGCGCCATTTCGGCGCCGTTCAGACGACCAGCCACCTCGATACGGATACCCTTGGCACCCGCTGCCATGGTGTTCTGCGCGGTCATCTTGGTTGCGCGGCGGAAATTGATGCGGCGCTCCAACTGACGAGCGATGTTCTCAGCCACCAGCTTGGCAGCCAGCTCTGGGCGGCGCACCTCTTCAATGTTGATGCGTACGGCCTGGCCGACAATCTTTTCAATTTCCTTCTTCAATTCGTTGACGCCAGCACCACCGCGGCCGATCACCACACCAGCCTTGGCAGTGTGGATCGTTACAGTGATCAGGTTGGCACTGCGCTCAATCTCAATCCGATTGATGGTTGGACGAGACGCGAACTTCTTTTCAGTCAACTCACGAATCTCGTGATCCTGCTTGATCGCCTGGGCAAACTCTTTCTTATTGGCGCTAAACCAACGAGAGCTCCAGTTCTTGTGAACTTGCAGGCGGAAGTTGATTGGATTCACTTTTTGACCCATTTACTTCTCCTCCTTTTTTGCCGTGGTTTTAGCGGCTTTTTTCTCTACAGGTTGCCTGTCAGCCTTGGTCTCAGCTTTCTTGGCCGGAGCCTTCTTTGGCTTCTCGACGCCGCTGACTTCAACTAAAATGTTTGATGTCTTCTTCTGGAATGGCAAAGCCCGGCCACGTGATGCTGGTTTGAAGCGGCGCAACCGTGTGCCAGTCGTCACGCTCAGCGTGGTAATTACCAAGCTCTTGGCGTCCAGGCCGTGGTTGTTGATGGCGTTTGCCTTGGCGCTGTCGATGGCCTTTTTGACTGGCAATGCAGCACGCTTTGGCACATGTTCCAGAATAACCAGTGCATCAGCCACAGTGCGGCCACGAACCAGCGCGGCAACCAATGACACCTTGCGCGGCGTCTGGTCGATACCCTTAGCATAGGCGCGAACGGTATAAGTAGTCTCACTCATGATTACTTCTTATCCTTTCCGCCGTGCTTTCGGAACTTACGGGTTGGCGCAAACTCGCCGAGCTTGTGGCCAACCATATTTTCGGTAATCAACACTGGCACGTGCATCTTACCGTTGTAGACAGCGATCGTCCGACCCACCATGTCTGGGGTGATGGTCGAAGCGCGCGCCCACGTTTTGATAACGGTACGATCATCGAGGCTCAGCGCAGCAACTTTCTTTGCCAGCTTGACATCGACGAATGGACCTTTTTTCAGAGAACGACTCATCGTGATTTACCTCTTCCTCTTCGCGTCATGACGCGTGCGTACGATTAATTTGTTAGAGCCCTTGCGGCGGCGCGTACGGTAGCCGAGGGTCAATTGACCCCATGGCGTGCGCGGCGCCTTGCCAGTACCGTGGCGACCACCGTCACCACCACCATGCGGGTGGTCTGCGGCGTTCATGACAACACCGCGAACGGTTGGGCGAATACCCTTGCGGCGCTTGCGGCCGGCTGAACCGATCTTCACATTCTGGTGCTGCACGTTACCAACCGTACCGATTGACGCGGTTGCCTCGAGGCGCACCTTGCGGACTTCGCCTGATGGCAGCTTAATCGTAGCGTAATCGCCTTCCTTGGCCATTAGCTGTGCTTTCGCACCGGCAGCGCGCACCATCTGGGCGCCCTTACCAGCGGTCAGCTCAATGGCGTAAATCATCGTACCAACTGGAATCACTGACAATGGTAAGCGGTTTGAGGTCTCAATCGGTGCCTCATCGCCTGTCTGAATCGTCTTACCCTTCACCATTGAGGTGTCAGCCAAAATGTAGTGGTGCAGACCGTGCTGATCCTTCACGCGAGCGATGCGCGCTGAGCGGTTTGGATCGTATTCGATTTCTTCAATCGTCAAGGTCAGACCAGCTGGCAAGTTGTGACTCACCAAGCGGTAGTGGCGGCGAACACCACCGCCACGGTGGCGCACCGTAATGCGACCTTGGTTATTGCGACCAGCCTGTTGCTTCTTGGCCTTGATCAGGCTTTTGAGCGGCTTTTTGGTCGTAATGTCTGATAGGTCCTGACTCGTCATACCGCGACGAGCAGGGGTGGTTGGATTGTAAGCTTTTACTGGCATTACTTGGTCTCCTCCATCTGCTGCTCTACTGCGTCAAAGACATTGAGCTTGTCGCCGTCTTTTAGAGTCACGTAGGCCTTCTTGAAATCCTTGCGCTTAGTCGTGCCAGGATAGCGGTTCTTGCCGCGTGAGAAACGCACGCTTTTACCGTCCTGCACCAAAGTCTTCACGCTAACGACGCTGACGCCATACTGCGCTTCAACTGCGGCCTGGATTTCGTTTTTATTGAGGTTCAGCGGTACGCGGAAGGTGTAGACATTGCCCATGCTCTGTGCATACGCCTTCTCGCTCACTACTGGAATAATCGTCATAGACTTCATATTACGCTTCCTCCTTACCGAGCCACTCAGTGATTACCGGCAGCGCTTTTGGAGTAATAACAATCTGATCGGCGTTCAGAATGTGGTACACGCTCAGGTAGTTTGCTCGCACTACCAACACATTCTGAATGTTGTTGGTTGCACGCATCAACTCTGTCGTCTTTTCATCAACGACTATCAATACACGGCGCTCCAGCTTGTTGTCAGCCAAGAACTTGGCGATTTCAGCGGTTTTGCCGGTGGTCTTGATGTCTTTAACGCTAATCTTCTTCGCCTGCTCAGCCAAAGTCAATGCCTGGCGAACAGCCACCTTCTTTGCGGTCTTTGATAGCTTCTTAGTGTAGTTTTCATTGCCGCGAGGACCGAAGACAACACCACCGCCACGCCAGATCGGGTTACGGGTTGAGCCAAAACGCGCCCGACCGGTGCCCTTCTGCTTCCATGGCTTTTTACCACCACCAGACACTTCACCGCGCTGCTTGGTGGTTGCGCTGGCCAGGCGAGCATTCGCCAAATAGCTATCATACGCCAGCTTCAGCAGTTCGTGATTTGGCACGTCAACTGCAAAAATATCTTTTGGAAGTTTGTGCTCAGCCATTACTTGTCACCTCCTAAGATAATTAGACCCTTGCGGGGACCAGGAACGGCACCCTTCAGGCCAATTAGGTTGGTTGCTGGGTCAACATAGGCAACCTCAAGGTTCTTGACCGTCACGCGCTCAGCGCCCATCTGGCCTGCCATTGTCTTACCCTTAAAGACTTTTTGCGGGTACATCGAGCCGATTGAGCCTGGCTTGCGAGTGTTCCCCTTGCCACCGTGCGTCTTGCGATGCCGCTTGAAATTGTGGCGTTTGATGGTGCCGGCGAAGCCTTTACCCTTGCTGGTTCCGGTTGCATCGACTGTATCGCCGACTGCGAACGCGGAAACGTTGATTTCGTCGCCGACCTTTAGATCCGCAGGGATCTCAGCGACGCGGAATTCCCGAATGTGCTTCGGGGTCACTTGGGCTGATTTCACATGACCAGCCACGGCCTTGCTCAGGTTCTTACCCTCTCCATAAGCGACCTGTACCGCATTGTAACCGTCGGTTTCGACAGTCTTCACCTGAGTCACGGTGACAGGGCCGGCCTGGATGAGCGTCACCGGAACGGCTTTGCCATCGTCAGCCAAGAGCTGGGTCATACCAAGTTTGGTACCGAGAAGTGTTTTCACTTTTCCTCACTCCCACTTAAATACCCCTGATGCTGTGCGGTTTCCGAGACTATGCTCAGACCTGCTCGGCCATCAAGGACAGATTGATATTACGCGTAATAGAAATTACCGTTTCATGATAGCATAAATCACCGCGGTATGTCAATGATTTTAGCTACGGCTACCAACAATGGGGCGGACACGAGCCTAGTTTTTCTACTGGCAAAATTAACTAGACTCTGAGATTCCACTAGCAGCCTAGTAACTAATACAGCCTCACCAAGAGGCTGTATTAGTATCGATATGGACTGCGTCTGTTACAGCATGGTGTATTTTACAGAGTAAACATAGATCGGTTGATTAGATTGAATACCGCCAAACGGCTCAATACCAGAGCGATTGTCGTAACAAACAGTGCGAGGGGTGGGTATAGTATTATCTAGGTATATCAAAGATCCAGAAATGAATAGATTGAAATTTTTTCGCTCCGTCATAATACGGGCGCATACTCGATAGGCTTGCTGCGACTTCTCTTTGTTGAGAAACTGCTGAGTCAGCTTATTGAACCGATAATGCAGCGGCCCGAGATCTTCGAAAAGGGTATAGGTATATCCATTATGAACCTTATCGATGCGCTTCTGGCCATGGAGCTTCGCGGAACCCTTTGCTATGCGAACTGCTTTGCCATGTGCCGTGTTTACGATTCTGGCATCGCCCTCAAATACCCTATAGTCATTAGGCATTAACGTTACTGAATTCGTTGTATCATGGACGTTCGCAAGGTGCAGCTCCTTATATACGCCCCAGCCGCCGCCGATACGGCGAGCGGTGCCGTCGAATGGCCGCTGGATATTGCCGTTATTCAGGTAGAGCCACAGAGTGCCGTCCGGTTTGCGGGCGACGATGTCAGCCTTGGCATCATCATTTACATCAGCCATCATCACTTTGTTGAAGGTGTGCCAGCCATGTCCAATTTGTCGACCGCCGTGCAACGGAGAGTCCTCACTGGTTTGATAGCGGCCATTGTTGCGGTACAGCCACAGCGTACCATCCTGCTTAACAGCGGCCAGATCATCAAACCCGTCGCCATTAACATCTCCTGCCATGATGCTCTTCACGCCACTCCAGCCACGACTAATGAGACGATCTGGGCAGAAGATAGCCCTGTCCTTGTGAGGGCCAGATCGATACATGCCAACACCCTGCGCAACGACGCGACCGCTACTCCTTAGGGTGACATACTGCGCTGGACAGTGACGTCCCGCCAGGCCGCTGAGGTGCGCTATCGTGGTGTGTTCGCCCAGCGCAAAACTGTCGGGCTTCGTTTTACTGTAGGGGTAAGCGGTATTTGAGTTATGATAAAACATTGCTTCACCAGCTGGCTGCGCTGCACTAGGGCCGTTATAGGCCATGATCATTGCCCGGTTATCACCTTTGAGGTCGCCCATCAGCGTTCTCTGCCATTTATTCCAACCACTGCCAATCTGCGTCTTCTTGCTGAATGGACGATTCATATTGCCAGTATTCGTATACAGCATCATGGTCCCGTCGAACTTGATGCCAACGATATCGCTATAGGCCGGCCCAGCCGCTCCCGCCACTGGTGTCATTACTAAGGCGCAGAATACTGCCGCAGTAGACAGGCCGAGCCCGATTAGTAGTTTCTTCACTCATCCTCCTTATGCATACAACCGAGGCTAACCCCGGCTGATATTTATACTTCCTGTTCGACTATATAGCACTATCGGCGCGATGTCAAATCATCACCCCGACCGGCGCAAATGAGGTGAGAATGGCCATCAGCACTAGCGTCACGTACCAAATTTTGCGGTTGAACTGATAGGTTTCGATGCGCAGCATCACCAGCAGCGCTACGACCAGGCCGACTGGCACGGCGTGAATCGCTATCGGGCCGAGGATCAATGGCTGCTCCAGGCGGAGCCAGAGGGCGCTGAGAATAATGAATATCACCAGCTTGAGAAAAAATGCCGCGTCGTTTTCGTAGCGGCGTTCGCGGCCCTTGCGATTGAACAGCTCGCTCGACTTGGAACGGTTGCGGGCATAGGTGCGGGATTTTTGTGTTGCCATACTGCTTGCGGCTAGTATAGCAGCGTCTGGTTGTTTTGGCAAATCAAAACGACCCCCGAAGCGGCCGTTTCGTTTGCCCTGCCTCCGCGCCTACATGCGAATTTCGGCATCGACGCCGGCTGGCAAGCTGAGATTTTGCAGCGCGTCGATGGTTTTTGGCGTTGCGCTGGTGATGTCGATCAGGCGCTTGTGAACGCGCATCTCGTAGGCCTCGCCGCCCATTTTGTAGACGTGCGGGCTCTTTACCACTGTGTAGGTGCTGCGCCGTGTTGGCAGCGGCACTGGCCCAGCCACCTCGGCACCGGTACGAATGGCGGTGTCGATGATTTGCTTAGCCGACTGATCAACCAAACGATGATCATACGCCTTGAGGCGAATGCGAATTTTAATCCCTGTATCCTGAGCCATAGCTCCTCCTTTGTGCGACTCCGTAACCTCGAGCTCGATTCGCCGCGGCGTCTGGCCGAGTTCTCGGAGCAATTAATGATTCACCGGTGATTATAACAAAAAGCAGCACTTAACGCAAGCTGGCGATAGCCTCTTTGACTACGGCAGCCGAGCGCTGCAAGGCCTGCTGTTCGCGTTCAGTCAGCGGATAGCCGCCCAAAATACGCACGCCATCAGCGCAGACGATTGACGGAAGGCCAAGTACCACGTCATGCAGCCCGTATTCACCCTCTGCAAGCGAACATACTGGATAGATACTGTGTGACGAATGCCGCAGCGCCGAGACAAGCTTTGAGACCACGAAGCCGATAGCAAAGTAGGTCGAACGCTTAGTTTCGATAACGCGGTAAGCGCGATCGCGAATTTTTTGCTCGATACCTTCTATCATATCTTCGCTGAATCCTGGGTAGTCGCGCAGCGGCACATCACCAATCTGGGCGGTCTCAATGGTCGAGAAGGATGAGTCGCCATGTTCGCCCAGAATATAGGCATCAACTTCGCGGCTGGTCACATGCAGCGCATCAGCCAGATGCGATTTGAGGCGTGCCGTATCGAGAGTTGTGCCAGTACCCATGACGCGCTCTTTTGGTAGACCCGATTCTTTCAGCGCCACATAGGTCAGTATATCGACTGGATTTGACACCACCACCAGATAGGGCTTGGCACCGCCCTGCATGATCTGGGCGATGATGTCTTTCATAATGGCAGCATTGGTTGCGAGTAACTCCAGGCGCGTCTGGCCCGGCGCTTGCGGTGCACCAGCGGTAATAACCACAATATCATCATCGCGAATATCGCTGTAATCGCCTGGGCGCACCGTGACGTCTCGGTCAATTCCCATGGCATCATTGATGTCAGCCGCCTGGCCCCATGCCAGATCGGGATTGCGATCGATTAGTACAATCTCCTCAACCACACTGCGCAGCGCACAGGCATAGGCTGCCGATGCACCGACCATACCGCCAGCACCAACAATGACTACTTTTTGTTTATTCACTGTATCCCCCTTGTGTATTACAAATCGTATGGTCTTATCATACCACGACTGGGTATCGCGAGCCTAGGGTCGCTCGCAAAAAAGGATGTGCGGTTGACGACAGCCGATTTTTTGGTGGTGGTAGCGCTGCGACCATACATAAATGAGGTACGGACGCTGCTGCGGCTGAAATTCACCTTGCCAGCTCTCTTCGATTGTTTTAGTATTATCAACGGCTTCTTGCTTGGCGTAGGCGACGACATTACCAGCCTGTGAAATGATAGTCTCCTTGACATATTCAGGCGTCAGAGGCTTTCCTGGATAGCTAAGATATGCCTGCCCGACAACTCTTGCTCTCCCGTCCGGGCTGCTCGTATATGAATCTTCCAGCGGGATGCGGCGCATTAGTTCTTTTGGAGACGTCAGTTGGCGCTCAAAGTGCTGATAGGACTGCTTTGAGGTGTCAGGTTGGTGGATAGTAACAAACGTCAGGAAGCAAGTGCTGACGTATGACCGAATTGTCCAGCCAGCGTCCTGATGATCCATGTAGCAGGTGTTATACGCAAGGCGACCGATTGGCTGAGTCCCTTGCAGCGGCGCTGTCGCCTGCTGGCGCGCAAAATATGCGTCAGCCTCGCGCCGCGCCTGGCTCACCGCCTCCTGCGACACCTGCGGCGGTGTATAGCGAATCGACCAAAGGACAACGCTGGTGATAATCGCTGCTACGATAAGGCCCAGAATAATAGCGATGATGAGACGTTTTTTGCGATGCGTATGCTGTGTCATAGCTTTAGTATACTCGCCTTGCTGATTTCTGACAAACGGAAGCCCCCGGATATACCGGGGGCTCTCTGGATGCTCGCAGGCAAGTGGCTACTTGTTGATCTTCGTCACAACACCAGCACCAACGGTGCGGCCACCTTCGCGGATTGCGAAGTTCAGACCCTGCTCCATAGCGATTGGGGCCAACAACTTCACCTTGAAGGTTACGGTGTCACCTGGCATCACCATTTCCTTGTCAGCTGGCAGCTCAACCTCACCGGTCACGTCAGTGGTGCGGAAGTAGAACTGTGGCTTGTAACCCTTTGAGAATGGAGTGTGGCGACCGCCTTCTTCCTTCTTCAGGATGTACACTTCAGCTTCAAACTCGGTGTGTGGGGTGATTGTACCAGGAGCTGTCAAGACCTGACCGCGCTCGATGTCAGTACGCTCAATACCGCGCAGCAAGACACCAGCGTTGTCGCCGGCCTGGCCTTGGTCAAGACTCTTCTTAAACGCCTCAATACCAGTCACCACAGACTTCTGAGTTGGGCGGATACCAACGATTTCAACTTCGTCGTTGATCTTTACAACACCCTGCTCGATACGACCAGTTGCCACGGTACCGCGACCTTTGATCGAGAAGACGTCCTCAATCGGCATAATAAATGGCTTGTCCATGTCGCGAACTGGCTCTGGAATGTAACTGTCCATAGCTTCAACCAGTTCCATAATAGCGTCTTCGTACTTTTCGTCGCCTTCGAGGGCCTTCAGAGCCGAACCCTTGATGATTGGGGCGTCCTTATCAAAGCCGTTCTTCTCGAGCAGCTCGCGCACTTCCTCTTCAATCAGCTCAACCATGTCAGCGTCAGCCATGTCCATCTTGTTCAAGAAGACAACCAGCTTAGGCACGCCAACCTGCTTTGCCAAGAGAACGTGCTCGCGAGTCTGAGGCATCGGACCGTCAGTTGCGGCGATAACCAAGACTGCACCGTCAACCTGAGCCGCACCGGTGATCATGTTCTTGACATAATCGGCGTGACCTGGCATGTCAACGTGCGCATAGTGACGGTTCGGTGATTCGTATTCCTGGTGTGATGAGGCGATGGTAATACCACGAGCCTTCTCTTCTGGTGCGTTGTCGATCTGGTCGTAGGCAACCGGTTTGTTTACTGCGCTTGGAAGGCGCTTTGCGAGCACTGCCGTAATTGCTGCGGTCAGCGTCGTCTTGCCGTGGTCAACGTGGCCCATAGTACCGACGTTCACGTGCGGCTTGCTTCGATCAAATGCATCTGCCATTTGTAGAAGTTCTCCTTTATTTAATTATATTGTCACGCGGGCGTACCCTCAAAAAGGCTCCACGGCGTATGAGTCTGATTATACGGGGTTTATCTCGGGATGTAAATAGGCAGTCCGCTATTTCGCAGCGAAACGAGGCGATTCCGTGCGGCGCGAATAGTAGTAGGCAGCCAAAAAGCTATCACGAAAATCGTAAAAGCTACCATCTTGCAGACTAGCACGAATGTCGTCAACCAGTTTAACGATAAATCGCTCGTTGTGAATTGACAGCAGCGTACCGGCCAAGCTTTCGCGAGCGTGCAGCAGGTGGCAGAGATAGGCTGCAGTGTAATGTTGGCAGGTATAGCAGTCGCAGCCCTCCATGATGGGCGTAAACTGCTCGCGGTACTTCCGACCGCGCACATTCACCCGGCCATACGGCGTATAGGCCGCACCGTTGCGCGCCACGCGCGTCGGACTCACGCAGTCAAAGGTATCAATGCCTTGTTCAATGGCGGCAAAAATGTCATCTGGCTCAGAAATGCCCAGCAAATGCCGTGGTTTAGTTTCCGGCAGAATTGAATTCACCCAATTGATAGTCTGCGCCATGGTTTCTTTTTCCAGTGCGCCGCCAATGCCGTAGCCGTCGAAATCCATCGCGCCCAAAAATGCGGCGGTTTCTTTGCGCAAATCTTCATAGTTCGCGCCCTGCAAGACACCGAACAGCGCCTGGTATGGCTTATCGGGACGGGCGGCCCGCAGGCGCTTGACTTCAGCGAGCGATCGCTTCGCCCATCGGTGCGTACGCGCCAGAGCTTCGACTTGATACTCATACGGATCAATCAGCGACGTCAGTTCATCAAAGGCGAAAGTAATATCCGCCCCAATGCCAGCCTGGATTTGCATGGACAACTCCGGCGTAAATTTATGGTACGAGCCGTCCAAGTGCGACTTAAACATCACTCCGTCCTCATCTACCCAAGCGTGGCGCGACGACTTTTTAGCAATGGCGATTTCCTCCTCGACATCAGTGCTCATCGCCAACACTTTTTTGAAGCCGGAACCGAGCGATAACACCTGAAAGCCGCCAGAGTCCGTGAATGTCGGGCCATCCCAGTGCATGAATTTTCCGAGATAGCCCGCTTTTTCGATGAGCTCGTGGCCTGGCTGGAGATAGAGGTGATAGGCATTAGCCAGCACCGCCTGAGCGCCGACATCCGCCACCATCTCAGGCACCATCGCCTTCACATTAGCCTTGGTGCCGACCACGATGAAGGCCGGCGTCTGAATGTCGCCATGCGGCGTGTGGATGACGCCAGTGCGTGCCAGAGCACTATCGAGGCGGGAGGTAATAGTGAATGAAAACTCAGTCATTCGCCTATTATAGCACTCTCGCACTAGCGTTTAGAATTCAGCGATCTTAATAGCAGTCTTCATTTTATAGGTGTCGCGCATACGCGTGACCTGCGAGGCGCATGTGGTTGCCAGATCGTTCATAACCTTAGTTTCTTCAGCGGTAGGATTCTTGACATAATAGAAAAGATAGATGCCACGATGCGTTCCGCCGCCCTGGCAGTCGCCAACCAGCTGGGTACCGACGCGAGTTTTATAGGCCTCCTCATTTTTCGGAATCTTATCCCAAAAATCAGCCGGCGTTAGGCTATTGGCTATCAGCATATCACCAAGCGTGCAGCCATTGCTGGCGTGATAGGCCTTATCAGCCACCCACATGCTTCCATTCCACGTGCCTGCCGCACCCGATGCGCGCTCGCAGAGCTTTGTCGCAGAATTTAACGCTATACTATTATGACCCCAACTGGTCACTTGTTTTTTCAGCGCCAGCGCCGCCGCTGCTTTTTGGACATCGCGGGCTGCTGCGCGCCGAGCAGTGTCGCGGGCATCGCCTGATACCCAGCCGTAGCCAACGATGGCGATAGCCGCCAGAATGGCAATCACCACGATGACGACGATCAGTTCGACGATAGTAAAACCCTGGGGTGAAGAGTAAAAACGTTTATGCATAATACCCCCCATTGTACTCCCCGCTCAGCCAAAGTACAAGAGTAGATTTGCTGCTATTTTTTCAGTACAATAAGCGTATGCATCACACCCTGCTGACTCTTGACCCGTGGCTTGAGCCGTATGCAGCGGCGATTGCCGAGCGCCAGCGTGTACTACAGGAAAAACAACGCGCATTACTGAACGGTGCCTCGCCAGCCGAGTTTGCCCTGGGGTTTCATCATTTTGGCCTGCACCAGACGGCGGAGGGCTGGGCGTTTCGCGAATGGGCGCCGAACGCCACGCGGGTGGTGCTGGTCGGCGAGTTTTCGCAGTGGCAGGAACGCGAGGAGTATGCTTTGCGTCCGAGTGCGCGCGGCGAATGGGAGTTGCGGCTGCCGCCTGAGGCGTTGCGCCATGGACAGCACTATAAATTACGCGTTCATTGGCACGGCGGAAGCGGCTGGCGGCTGCCGTCCTATGCCACCTCCGTCGTGCAAGAGGCGGATGGCGTAGGGTTTGTGGCGGTAGTATGGGCGCCAGACGAACCGTACGCCTGGCAGTACGATACGCCGCCACCTCCAGACACACCGCTCATTTACGAAGCGCATGTCGGCATGAGCAGCGAGGCGCCGGAAGTAGCCAGCTTTGATTATTTTCGCACCGAGGTGCTGCCGCGTATCAAGCAGGCTGGCTATAACACCGTGCAACTGATGGCCATCGCTGAGCACCCGTACTACGGCAGTTTCGGTTATCACGTCAGCAACTTTTTTGCGGTCAGCTCGCGGTTCGGCACGCCAGATGATTTCAAGCGGCTGGTGGATGCGGCGCATGGGCTGGGGTTGCGCGTGATCATCGACCTGGTGCATTCGCACACGGTGAAAAATGAAGCCGAGGGACTGAGCCGGTTTGATGGCACCCTGACGCAGTACTGCCGGGGCGACCACCCGGCGTGGGATTCGCGGCTGTTTGATTATGGACGGCCGGAGGTGGCACACTTTCTGGCCAGCAATTGCCGCTGGTGGCTGGATGAATATCACATCGACGGCTTTCGGTTTGATGGTGTCACTAGCATGATCTATCAGCATCATGGCCTCGGCAAGTCCTTTACCTCGTATGATGATTATTTCGGCGACGATGTTAACATGGATGCGTTGGCCTACCTGCGGCTGGCAAACCGAGTGATTCACGCCGTGCGTCCTGACGCCATCACCATTGCCGAGGAGATGAGCGGTCTGCCGGGACTGTGTCTGCCGGCCGAGGACGGCGGCATCGGCTTTGATTATCGCCTGAACATGGGTGCGCCAGACTTATGGATCAAAACGCTCAAAGAGCGGCGCGATGAGGATTGGGACTTAGGCGAGCTGGTTCATACGCTGAGTTCACATCGCCCCGAAGAGCGAGTTATCAATTATGCCGAGAGCCACGACCAGGCGCTGGTTGGCGACAAAACGCTCATGTTTCGATTGATGGACGCGGCGATGTACCGGCATATGGACAAGGCCGACCCCGACCAGACGGTGGAGCGCGGCGTGGCGCTGCACAAACTCATCCGGCTGCTGACGGCCGGACTGCATGGCGGCGGCTGGCTTAATTTTATGGGCAATGAATTTGGCCATCCAGAGTGGATCGATTTTCCGCGCGAAGGCAACGGCTGGTCATTTCACTATGCCCGGCGGCAGTGGTCGCTGCGCGATAACGGCTTTTTGAAATATCAATGGCTGGCTGAGTTTGATCGGGCGCTGATGGCGATCATCGCACAGCCTGACGGTCAAGCCGCGCTGGAACACCTGACTATATCTGAAGCCGACCGGACGATCAGCTTTCAACGAAACGCTTACCTCTATGTACTTAATCTTTCCCCGACCGAATCATACGCTCATTTTCCGGTACCGGCAGCAGCCGGCTCATATCGTCTGGCGCTCGACAGTGATGCGAGCGAATTCGGCGGACAAGAACGCTTGATGGCCAAACAACGCTATTTCACCTCGCCAGAACCAGAAGGCCACCGCCTGCGCCTCTATATTCCGGCCCGTGTCGGCCTGGTATTGCAAAAAATTGACTAGCACCCGCGCAGTCATACAGGTTGCTTTTTAGGCCCGAGGCGTTACACTGGAAGTATGAAGCGAACTGTCCCGAAACTGATCAAACAATCGCTAGGTAAACTCCCTCGCCTGCCCGTCCCCGCCCTGGTGCGCCCCCTGGAGAAAATCGACGAAAGCTTGACGCCGAACATGCGTGCTTTGCGGCTTACCATGACCATCGCCGAACAGCTACTATCGATGGGCGTTGCAGCCAAAGATGTGGCGCATATGGCGCTAGGGATTACCGACACCTACTGTAAGCGGCGGGCGCATCTGGATATTAGCTACACTCTGATCACCATCTCGCAAGATCGCGGTGTTGATCGCGAACCGCTGACGCTGGTGCGAGTCATCGTGCCAGAGGATGCTAACTATCAGCTGATTCAATCGCTGCAATCGCTGGCACTGACCATTCGCGACACACACCTACCACTGGAAGAGGCCGAACAGCAACTGGAAAAGCTCCTCGCCACACCAGCTCGGCATTCGCGTTGGCTGATTTATGCAGCAGGCGGCGCGGTGAGTGCTGGTGTCGTGGTGTTGTATGACGGTACACCGCTCATGGCTGGCCTGTCTTTTATAATCGGCTTTTTGGCGACGGGGTTGCTGCGCTGGCTGGGACGTTTGGGGCTAGCGACATTTTATTCGCAGACCCTGGCGGCGCTCATTATCACCCTGGTAGCATCTGGTATCGCCTGGCTGAATATGACGTGGCAGCTCCAGGTTAATCCGACGCTGCTAGTGATTGGTGGTATCGTCCTGCTGGTAGCAGGTATGATGATTGTCGGGGCCTTTCAGGATGCAATTGACGAATACTATGTAACAGCGAATGCTCGGCTGTTGAAGGTGATGATGGCGACGGGCGGCATCGTGGTCGGCGTGCTGGGCGGCTTGTATATCGCCACGAAATTTGGCATCAGTTTTCCGGCAACGCCCGATCGCCTGTCGCTAGCCGAAGCTAGTACGCAATATATCGGAGCGCTTATCATCGCCGCGGCATTTGCCTTGCGCAATCACGCGCGCCTTTTCGGCATGATTATCGCCGGTGCGGTCGGATTGTTAGGCTGGTGGGTAATGCGGCTATTGACCGGTTGGGAATTGGGTGTAGTGATTGCCAGCGGTGCTGCGGCAGCTTTGATTGGTCTGATGGCGACCTTTGTGTCGCGGCTATGGCGTATTCCTTCGCTCGCCATCATCGGCGCCGGCATCGTGCCGTTGGTGCCAGGTCTGTCGCTCTACAACGGGTTGCTTGGCATGGTACAGTATCAACCGCAAGATCCGCAGTTCATGGTGGCGGCCGGTATTTTGGCGCGAGCGGTGATGATCGGCCTCGCCGTGGCCGCTGGTGCCTCGCTCGGCAATATGATCGGCCGGCCGCTCAGACGACGTGTCATTCGACTCTACCGCCAGCGCTCACAAGCTGCCCGATCGGCAGCCGAATAAGGCAAAAGCCCCGGGATTACTCCCGGGGCTTTGTTTTTTTCATCGACGAACCGCTACTTTGAGCGTTTCTCGATAATCTCCTGCGCCACGTTTGGTGGTACTTCTTCGTACTGCGCCAGCTCCATGGTTGAGGCTGCGCGGCCCTGTGACATCGAGCGGATGTCGCCAGTGTAGCCAAACATGTTTGCCAGCGGCACAAAGGCCTTGACTAACTTGGCGCCGCCCATCAGATCTTCCATTGCATCAATGCGGCCGCGGCGCGAGTTGAGGTCGCCGATGATGTCTCCCATGAATTCCTCTGGAGTCGTCACCTCGACCTTCATGATCGGTTCGAGCAGAATTGGCGTTGCCTGCTTGACGCCTTCACGCGCCGCCAACGAACCCGCCAACGAGAAGGCCAGTTCTGATGAGTCGACATCGTGGTATGAACCATCGTACAGCGTCGCCCTGACATCGACCACTGGGTAGCCAGCAATCACACCGCCCTCCAGGGTCTCCTTGATACCCTTCATGACCGCTGGGCGATATTCCTGAGGAACCACACCACCCTTAATTTCGTCGATGAATTCAAAGCCCTTGCCTGGCTCGTTTGGCTCAAAGCGGACCCATACATCACCGTACTGACCGCGACCACCAGACTGCTTGGCGTGCTTACCCTGCACTTCAGCGCGACCCTTGATTGACTCGCGGAAAGCCACCTGCGGCTCACCGATGTTGGCTTCAACCTTAAATTCGCGCTTCATACGGTCGATCAGGATGTCGAGGTGCAGCTCACCCATGCCTGACATAATCGTCTGGCCAGTTTCCTCATCAGTGTGGATGCGGAAGGTTGGGTCTTCCTCAGCCAAACGCTGCAATGCAAGCGCCATCTTTTCCTGATCAGCCTTTGACTTTGGCTCAACGGCAATCGACACTGGAGGATCTGGGAACTCGATTGATTCAAGCGCAATTGGGTGCGCTGGATCAGTCAGTGTATGGCCGGTGCCAGTGTTCTTCAAACCAACCACCGCAGCGATGTCGCCGGCGCCGATCTTGTCAATGTCCTCACGCTTGTCAGCATGCATACGCACGATACGACCAATGCGCTCTTTTTCGCCCGTTGTGGTATTCAATACATAGCTACCCGAACTCAAAACACCCGAGTAAACGCGGATAAAGATCAGCTTACCGACAAATGGGTCAGTGGCAATCTTAAACGCCAGCGCGCTCATCGGCTCTTTTTCATCTGGCTTGCGGCCAACTTCGTCGCCAGTCTTTGGATTCTTACCCCAAATTTCGTCCACATCCAGCGGACTTGGCAGGTAGTCAACCATCAGGTCAAGCACCTTCTCCACGATCACACCGCGGCCGTCACCACCGGTCACTAGGAAGAAGTCGCCAGCCAGCACGCGCTTGCGCAGTGCCGCCTTCAGCTCATCTTCGGTGATAGCGTCTTCACCCTGGTCGAGGAACTTCATCATCAGCTCGTCATCAGCCTCAACAGCATTTTCCACCAGCAGGCTGCGGGCATTTTTACATTTCTCCAGCATATCAGCCGGAATCTCGCCCTGCACCAGCTCATGATCAGCATAATCAGTGTAGGTATACGCCTTCATATCAATCAGGTCAACCACACCGTTGATGGTCTTTTCGAAACCGATCGGGATGTGAATTGGGAAGGCTTGCTTGCTCAAACGGTTGTGAATCGACTCCAGCGACTTCCAGAAGTCACCGCCGGTCTGGTTAATCTTGTTGATGAAACAGATACGAGGCACGCCGTACTTGTTGGCCTGGCGCCACACGGTCTCAGACTGCGCCTCCACGCCCATCTTACCGTCAAACACGGTCACCGCACCGTCCAGCACGCGCAGTGAGCGCTCCACCTCAGCGGTAAAGTCGATGTGACCCGGGGTGTCGATAATGTTAATCTTGTGGCCCTTCCAGAAGCAGGTCACGGCCGCGCTGGTAATGGTGATACCGCGCTCTTTCTCCTGATCCATCCAGTCAGTGGTAGCGCCGTCGCCGTCGCCCTTCACCACGCCGATCTTATGGGTCAGACCCGTGCGGTACAAAATACCCTCAGTTGTCGTCGTCTTACCGGCGTCAATATGGGCAATAATACCAATGTTTCTAAAGTTTTGTAATGAAACGACTGTTGCCATTGTCTTTCCTTTGTTACGTTATTATCCCGAGATTCTCGACAGCTATTTTTTGCCACCAAAAAACTACGCTTGGGTATCATTATATCAGATATGTTGTAATTTGTGAACGATAGCGTCAATAAAAATCGCCCCAGAAGTTGGAGCGATTTTCATCTGCACGGGGCTAATTAGCCGCGCGCAAAGTGAGCAAAGGCGCGGTTGGCCTCGGCCATCTTGTGAGTGTCTTCCTTCTTCTTGAAGGCAGCACCAGCTTCGTTGTAGGCGTCAACAATTTCCAGCGCCAAACGCTGTGAGTATGGCATACCGGAGCGGGCGCGGGCTGACTGTACCAGCCAGCTAAACGCGTAGTGTAGCTGGCGGTGGCCCTGCACAGGGAATGGAATCTGGTAGTTGGCACCACCGACGCGGCGGCTCTTTACTTCAAAGCTTGGCGAAACATTCTTCAATGCTTTTTCAAATACTGCCAATGGGTCTTCTGAGTCCAGCTTCTTGGCAGCCGTTTCCAGCGCGGTGTACACAGCACGCTCAGCGGCCAGCTTCTTGCCATCCAGCATTGACTTGTTGATCAGGCGCTGTACCAGCACGCTTTGGTAGCGGCGGTCAGGCTTCAGTTCGCGTTGCAATTTCTTGGTGACTTTACGAGGCATGATTACTTATCCCCTTTCTTTGTACCGTACTTTGAGCGGCCCTTCTTGCGATTATTCACGCCCTGAAGGTCAAGCGCGCCACGCACGATATGATAGCGCACACCTGGAAGGTCAGGCACACGACCACCGCGGATCAAGACCACAGCGTGCTCCTGCAGGTTGTGGCCTTCACCACCGATGTAGGCCCACACTTCGTAGCCGTTGTTCAATTTCACACGAGCGACCTTACGAAGCGCCGAGTTTGGCTTCTTTGGGGTCTTGGTCGTCACACGCACACACACGCCACGCTTCAAAGGAGCGTCCTGCTCGTAGTAGCGAGTCTTCAGGGCGTTATGAATTCGGCCCAGCGCTGGTGACTTGGATTTTTTCTTGGCCGTTTGGCGCGGTTTGCGCACCAACTGGTTGATGGTTGGCATCCAATCTCTCCTTATGGTTCATTACTATTTGCGACGAGATTGTCGCGGGTTTGGGATTTTTCCCTTGCGCCGTGGATTCAGCAACTCCACGGGGCGCGTCTTTACCTTTTCTGCCGAGAAGGCTGCGCTGTACACCTCAAAGTGCGCCGCCTACTCCGAAAAGAGGAAACTCGTGGTTTATTATAGCACGACAGCTAGTACCAAGCAAGCCATAAAGGCCTTACCGAAAGAGTTTCGGCGCCTCGCGCGTCATAAAGATGTCATGAATCTTACCTTCTTTGGTAAAACATAGCGACACTATGTGCTGACCAGTCGCTGAGCGCCCCGTCAGGCAGCCATTACCAAACAGTGCGTCGTAGCCAGCCGTGGCCTTATATTTGGCGATGTCAGCCGCAGGGAGCCGAAAATTCCACGGCCCCTTAGCGTCGGAGAAATAATCCAGTGCCAGCGTAGCCGGCCTTGGTGCGAGCTTTGTTGCGGGTTTCGGCGAGTTATAATAGAGCGTTACCTCAGGAGCCATATGCCCCTCGAGCGGCTGAGTGTTCATGGTATTGAACACCGCGGTCGTGTTTTCGATAAAGCTATCGCTCGGCCGGAAATACTCATCAGGCTTGGGTGGCGCAGGCTTGATGACTGGCGACTGCTCTGTTCCCTGCTGAGTAGTGGACGGCTGCGAAGGGCCTGACGGCGCTTCTCTTTTCTGTCTTGAGCTAAGATTGGTAATCTCCTCCTGCAGCCCCGAGTGTTTTCCGGCCAGATCCATATAGGCATAGGCGAGCCAGCCCAGTGCCACAATCATCGTCGCCGCTACACCAGTGGCAGCAAGACGCAGGTAGACCGAGCGCGAGGGGTTAGTAGTCGCCTCCGAACTAGTATCACTAGTATTATGTTGCTTGTCCGTTTTTGACATAGCTACCTCCTATCCTGACGCCAGCCGCGTCTTTAGACATGATGCTTCCAGTATAACACACCAGGTTGCGGGTTATACGAATGATCTCGCTCATAAGTCTTTAGCTGGTCCGATATGCAAAACACCCGCCCCATATCTCAGAAGCGGGTGTTTTGGGTTTCATTACCGCGCAGGATTACTCCTCGCTAAACTCCTCCTCGCTCGGCATGTCGTCAGACTCAACGTCGCCTTCTTCAACCGCACCAGTCCCAACTGGAATCTTGCGGCCGATGATGACATTTTCCTTCAGACCATGCAGGCGGTCGGCGCGACCAGACACAGCAGCGTTAATCAGCACGCGCGTCGTATCCTGGAAGGACGCAGCTGATAGCCATGAGTCGCTCCAGATTGACACTTTGGTAATACCAAGTAGCAACTGGGTGTAGCTGATCAGATTCTTGCCCTCAGCAGCCAGCTGCTTGTTGGCGTTGACCACCGCCGCCTTCGATACGATATCGCCAGTGACAAATTCGCTGTCACCCGGATCCTCAATCTGCACGCGACTAAACATCTGGCGTACGATGATCTCCAAGTGCTTGTCGGCCACATCCTGGCCCTGTGCGGCGTAGATGCGCAGCACTTCGTTAATGATATAACGCTGGGTTGCCTCAACACCCTTCAGGCGCATCAAGTCGTGCAAGTTCAGTGAACCAGCCGTCAAGCGATCACCCGCCTCAACCATATCGTTCGCCTTCACGACCAACTGCATTTGACCAGGGATCTCGTACTTGACTGGTGCACCAGCAGCTGCAGCGATAACCAAGGTGTCCTCAGCCTGCTCCACCACGCCGTCAAATGGCGCTACTAGCGGCCGTGAATCACCCTCGCCTGTTGCCAGCACATCACCCGCCTTGACGCTTGAGCCAGACTTCACGACAACCATGCGGCCCTCCAGCGGCAGACGCTCCACGCGGCCTGACTCTGGGGTTACCTGGACGATGTGCTTCTTGCCATCCTGCCAGATATCAACCAGACCGGCTACCTCGGTAACATACGCCTGACCCTTTGGTGTGCGCGCTTCGAACAACTCTTCAACGCGCGGCAGACCTTGGGTGATGTCACCACCGGCCACACCAGAGTTGTGGAAGGTTCGCAGCGTGAGCTGCGTGCCTGGCTCACCGACTGACTGCGCGGCGATCACGCCGACTGGCTGATGCACGCCAACCAATGAACCGGTTGCCATATCAACACCGTAACTGCGCTGCGGAATACCGTTCAGGTTGTTAGTTGACAGCACCGACTGAATCTTCACGCTGTCGATGCTTGGATCAGCGTCGATGGCGTCGGCAATCTGGCGCGTAATCAACTCGTCTTTGTTGACATGACCTGCCACATCTTCAGCAGCGTAACGGCCAGCCAAACGGTTTGAGAAGTCGATCATCGTCTCCTCAGTTTCTGAGCGGTAAATTGCGTAGCCTTCGTCATCACCTTCGACATCCTCAACCGTAAAGACATCTTGCGCCACATCCACCAAACGACGGGTCAAGTACCCTGAGTCGGCAGTTTTGAGCGCGGTGTCAATCAGACCCTTGCGGGCACCGCGGGTTGCCACGAAGGCCTCAAGGCTCGACAGACCCTCGGTGTACGAGCTACGGATTGGCAGCTCAATTTCGCGGTTTGTCGCGTCAACGGTAATACCAACCATGGCGCTGGCCAACTTCACATTGGAAATATCACCACGCGCACCAGAGTTGACCATCATCGAGATACTGGTGTCCATATGACCCAGCTGGTCACGCAGGAAGTCAGTAATCTTATTGTCAACCGCACGCCATGCCGCAACGGTCAAGTTATAGCGCTCGTCCTCAGTAATCAGACCTTGGTCAAACTGCTCAGAAATCAACGCTGCCTTAGCGTCGCCCTCAGCCACGAACTCAGCGATTTCATCAAAGTGGACATAGTCGCCCTTACCCGTCGATACCGCAGCCGTGGTTGCAAAGCGGAAGGCCTGACCCTTCATGCGGTCAGCGATCTTAGCAGTCTCTTCAGCACCATAGCGGGTAAAGATCTGCGCCAGCACTTTCTTCAGCTGCTTCTTAGTCTGGACATTATTGTCGTATGGGAAGTCCTCTGGCAGAATCTCGTTGAAGAACGCACGACCCAGTGTGGTCTGGCGAGTTTCGCCCTTCACATGCAAGCGAATTGGTGTTTGCAGCTGAATCACGCCATTGTCATACGCCATTTCAGCTTCGTAGACTGAGCTGAACGCCTTAATGTCGTCAGTCTGCGCACTTGGCTTGTCGTAAGTCAGGTAGTAGTTACCTAGCACGATGTCCTGCGAAATGTGCAAGACCGGCGCACCGTCAGCTGGCTTCAAGAGGTTCGCAGTTGCGCTCATCAATTCGCGCGCCTCAGCCTGCGCTTCCTTGCTCAAAGGCAGGTGCACGGCCATCTGGTCACCGTCAAAGTCGGCGTTAAAGCCGGCACAAACCAGCGGGTGCAGCTGAATCGCCTTACCCTCAACCAAGACTGGCTGGAAAGACTGGATTGACAAACGGTGCAGCGACGGCGCACGGTTAAGCAGCACATACTTACCCTCAATCACCGCGTCAAGTGCGTCCCATACCACTGCTTCGCCAGCTTCAATCAGCCGCGTCGCTGAGCGGATATTATGAGCGTATTCACCCTGAATCAACCAACTAATCACAAATGGCTTAAACAGCTCCAGCGCCATCTGCTTTGGTAGACCACACTGGTGAATCTTCAGTTTTGGACCCACCACGATCACTGAACGACCTGAGTAGTCCACGCGCTTACCGAGCAGGTTCTGGCGGAAGCGACCCTGCTTGCCCTTCAGCATATCGCTGATGGACTTCAGGCGGCGGCGACCACCAGTTGCACTGACGGCGCGGCCACCACGAGCCGCAGCATTGTCGATCAACGCGTCAACTGCTTCTTGCAACATGCGCTTTTCATTGCGCTGAATCACTTCTGGAGCATTCAGCTCAACCAGCTTCTTCAGGCGGTTGTTACGGTTAATGATACGGCGATACAAGTCGTTCAGGTCTGAAGTTGCAAAGCGACCACCGCTCAAAGCCACCATTGGACGAAGATCTGGTGGGATAACTGGCAACACGGTCATACAGAGGCTTGATGGCTTAATGCCAGCAGCGTGCATACTCTCCAGCATCTTCAAACGCTTCAGCAGCTTCTTTTCACGCTGACCCTTCGCGCTTTCAACTTCCTCGGTGAGCTCGGCGATTAGCTGCGGCAGATCGATCTCGTCGAGCAGCGCCTTCAACGCGCTCGCACCCATGCCAACCTCGATCAGCTCGTCGTACTCTTCTGGCAGATTGCGGTAATCAGTTTCAGAAATCAGCGCACCCTTCACCAAGCTGTCCAACTGGGCCTTGCGCACAGTATACTTCTCATTCAGCTCTTCAACTTCGCGGCTTTGCTCTTTAGCGAGCGCCTTCACGTCAGCACCGTCTTCCTCAGCCAGCTTTTCAAAGCGGATCTTGATGGCTGCACGAGCTGCGTCAG
The DNA here is from genome assembly GCA_030528625.1 of Candidatus Saccharimonadota bacterium. Lineage (GTDB taxonomy): Bacteria > Patescibacteriota > Saccharimonadia > Saccharimonadales > Saccharimonadaceae > Nanosynbacter. The sequence continues at coordinate 282,729 of JAUMYN010000001.1, read as the reverse complement.
TCTCAGCCTCCAGATCAGCCAAATACTGATCACGAGTCGCCTCGTCAACCTTCAAAATGACATAGGTCGCAAAATACGCCACACGCTCCAGGCTGCGCACGGTCATACCCAGCAGCTGGCTCATGGCACTTGGCGTGCCGCGCAGGAACCAAATGTGCGCCACTGGTGTCGCCAACTGGATATGCCCCATGCGTTCGCGACGCACGATGGCCTTGGTGACCAACTCGCCATTTTTATCGACTGCCGCCTCGCGGGAACGCACGCCCTTCAGCTTTGAATCGTGCGGGTTGATATCCTTGACTGGCCCAAAGATGCGCTCACAGAACAACCCGTCGCGCTCTGGTTTTTGGGTGCGGTAATTGATCGTTTCTGGCTTGGTAACTTCGCCGTGGCTCCACTTCAGGACGTCCTCTGGACTCGCCACCACCAAGCGCACCGCGTCAAAGTCGCTAATGCCCGTGGCATGAAATGCAAACTGCGCCATCTTACGCCTCCTCCTTTATTTCTTCAACTTCATCAATATCCTGGACGCTCATGCCGTCCTCAATAGCACCGATATCATCTGACTCATCCAGGTAGGTCTCATCATCGCCATCGTCATCATCACTAGCGATTTGCGCTACCGTCTTGTCGGCTGGGCCGCTCGAAGCAATCACATGCTCGGCGTCAACTACGCTGTCATCATCAAGCAGATCCACGCGCAGACCCAAGCCTTGTAGCTCCTTCACCAGGACATTGAACGACTCTGGCAGCTTTGGCCCGACAATCGGCTCATTCTTGATAATTGACTCATACGCCTTGGCACGACCATAGACATCGTCGGACTTAATGGTCAACATTTCCTGCAGGGTTGCAGCAGCACCATACGCCTCCAGTGCCCATACCTCCATTTCACCGAAGCGCTGACCACCGTTTTGTGCCTTACCGCCAAGTGGCTGCTGGGTAACCATGGTGTATGGGCCAGTTGAGCGAGCGTGAATCTTATCACTCACCATGTGGTGCAGCTTAATCATATGCATCACACCAACTGTCGTGCGCTCTTCAAAGGCCTCGCCAGTGCGGCCGTCAAACAGTTGACTCTTACCGTCACGGGCAAAGCCGGCTTTTTCCAATTCATCAGCGATCTTATCTGATGGCACGCCGTTAAATGATGGCGTTGCTACGCGGTACCCCAGCGCATTTGCCGCCATACCGAGATGCGTTTCAAACAACTGGCCAAGGTTCATACGGCTTGGCACACCGAGCGGGTTCAAAATCACATCAACTGGGGTACCGTCTTCCATAAATGGCATGTCTTCAACTGGCAGCACCTTGGCGACCACACCCTTGTTACCGTGACGACCGGCCATCTTATCACCAACGCCGATCTTGCGCAGTTGTGCAACGAAGATCTGAATCTGCATCAGTACGCCGGCCTTCAGCTCATGGCCGTTTTCGCGGCTGAAAATCTTCACACCAACAACCTTACCACCACCGGCATTATTCATGCGCTGTGAAGTATCGCGCACATCCTTGGCCTTTTCACCGAAGATAGCACGCAGCAGACGCTCCTCAGAACTGAGTTCCTGCTCACCCTTTGGCGTAATCTTACCGACCAAGACATCACCAGCCTTGACCTCTGAGCCAATCTGCACGATACCGTTTTCGTCCAGATGGCGCAGCGATTCTTCTGACACATTTGGAATATCGCGCGTCACGATCTCTGGACCAAGCTTGGTTTCGCGCACTTCAACGTTGTAATCCTTAATGTTGATCGAGGTCAGCGTGTCGTCCTGTACCAGGCGCTGGCTCAGGATAATGGCGTCCTCCATGTTGTAGCCGCCCCATGGCATAAAGGCCACCAGCAGGTTGCGACCCAAGGCAATTTCACCCTCGGCAATCGACGCGCCTTCAATCAGAATATCGCCAGTCTTCACCGTATCACCGCGGGATACGCGAGCCTTCTGGTTGTAGCAGCGATCGTCATTATTCTTCACAAAGTGACGCACATCAAACACCTTCACGCCATCCTTGGTCTTCAGGTGAATCTCGTCGGCATCAGCCCGTACGATCTCACCGTCAGCTGGCGCCGTCACGATATGGCCACTGTTCTCAGCGACGGATCGCTCAATGCCCGTACCAACGATAGCCGGCTCTGGTGTGAGTAGCGGCACTGCCTGGCGCTGCATGTTTGAACCAGTCAAGCTGCGGTCAACACGGTTTTTCTCGATAAACGGCACGAGGCCAGCGGTTGAACCCAAAATCTGCTTATGCGCAGCGTCCATCAAGGTCACCTGCTCGGCGTCAACCTGCTCTGGGCGCAGATTGTTGCGAGCTGACACACGCTCATCACGAAAGCTACCGTCTTCGTTGAGCGGCTCACCGGCGTCGGCGATCACCTCATTCAGCTCCTGCGCCGCGTCAAGGTACACCACTTCGTCCGTCACCTTGCCATCCTTAACTCGCAGATATGGCGTCTCGATAAAGCCGTACTCATTGACACGAGCGTAGGTCGCCAAGTTCAGCACCAGACCAATGTTGGCGCCTTCTGGCGTCTCCACTGAACAGATACGGCCGTAGTGAGTCGGGTGCGCGTCACGCACATCAAAGCCAGCGCGCTCGCGGCTCAGACCGCCAGGGCCCATTGAACTAAGACGCCGTTTATGGCTCAGCTCTGACAGTGGATTCACCTCATCAAGCAGCTGCGACAGCTGTGAGCTGGTAAAGAACTCACGCACCGCTGCCACGACTGGGCGGGCATTGATCAGCTGGCTTGGCGTCACGCTTTCGATATCAGTCACACTCATGCGGTCCATGGCGTTGCGCTGCATGCGCAGCATACCGACGCGGAACTGACGGGCAATCAGCTCACCGACCAACTTAACGCGGCGGTTGCTCAATGCGTCAATGTCATCTGGCGCCTCCTGTGTATTATTCAAGCGAATCAATTCGCGAATAATCGCCACCAAATCGCTCATCTGGAAGATGCGGTTCTCGGCCGTGTTTGCCACATCCAGACCCAGGCGCTGGTTTAGCTTGTAGCGGCCAACGCGGCTGTAGTCAAAACGCTTGAAGTCAAAGAACATCCGCTCGATCATCTGGCGGGCGTTATCCACTGTCGCCAAATCACCTGGGCGCAAGCGGCGATACACTTCGATCAGCGCTTCATTCGCGCCGCGCGTGGTATCCTTGTCCAGCGTCTCATCAATATACTTCACTTCACCAGTATCAACATCGGCAAACAATTCCTTGATTTCGCTGGTCTTTGGATGACCCAAAGCGCGCAACAAGGTCGTCACCGGCAGCTTGCGGCGACGATCAATCTTGACATACAGCGCACCGTTAGCAGCCGTTTCAAACTCCAACCATGCGCCGCGGCCCGGAATCAACTTAGCGCCGTAATAATTGCGGCCAGCCACGCTGTCAGCAGTAAAGAATACGCCAGCCGAGCGAATCAGCTGTGACACAACAACGCGCTCCGTACCGTTGATAATGAAGGTACCGCGCTCAGTCATCCATGGATAGTCACCAAGGTAAATTTCCTGCTCGGTGACTTCGCCCGTCACCTTGTTGGTCAGCTCAACCACAGCGTGCAGCGGCGCTTCAAAGGTCAGGTTGTTTTCTTTGGCGAACAAATCGGTGGTTTTTGGCTCATCAAACCGATACGCCCCGAACCGCAGCGCCAATTTCTGACCGGTATAGTCATCAATTGGATTAATTTCTGAAAAGATTTCACTCAGCCCCTCGGTGACGAACCAACGCCACGAGTCTTCTTGGTGAGCGATGAGGTTTGGCAGCTTGATAGCGTTATCTTCAGAGGTGAAGAACACACGCTGACTGCCCTGGGTCTGTTGTTTTGCCACAGGCGCAATACTCCTCGCTTAGATTTATTTGGTGATCACGGCCGGAAGATCTCCTAGCTGCTGACGCCAACCGATGAGGTGCCCACTCGTCGGCCAGTCCCCGCCACAACTACACTGCTTCACTAATTACATTATGCCTGAACTTAGGGCAAATTGCAAGAGGGTTAGCTAACAAGATCGGTGACACACCGTCGAATCTGCTGCTGCACCGCCTCAACATCGCCATCCGCCGATACCAGCGGCACATCATAAGCACGCGCCACTGCCTTATAGCCAGCATTGACCTTATCTTGAAAGCTCTGGTCGCGCGACTCAAATGTATCTGGACGAGTTAGTGCGCCGCGCATAGCAATCCGCGCTGCTCGCCCCGCATCACTCAACGTCAGAATCAACATCACATCTGGGCGCAGGTAGCGCTCATCGGTAAACACGCGGGTCATTCGCACAATTTCCGCCTCGTCCAGCCCCTCGCCGCGCCCCTGATAAGCCAGGGTGGACAGATAGTTACGCGCGCTGAGCACCACCGCACCGCGGCTCAAGGCCGGCTGGATCTTCTGCTGCCACAATTCGCGCCGCGCCGCGCTGAATAGCGCCAGGTTGATCTCCGGCGCCCTAACGAGCTCGCCATTTTTAATCACCCGCCGCAGCTCATTGGCCACTGGCGTTGACTTCTCCAGATCATCACTGCCTGGCTCCTCCACCACCACGACTTCGCGTCCCCGCTCGCGCAGCCACTCCGCCAGCAGCGCTACTTGAGTGGATTTACCCGTGCCGTCATTACCTTCAATGACGATATACGCGCCTTTTGACCTACTCATATTGACCAACCTCCGGTCGCGTAATAGGGAAGGGCACCGCCCCCCCCTGAGCACGAGCAATAAGGGCACTACTACTCCATGTGTCGCCCGTTTGCGGGTTTGCTCCATAAGACACATCGTCGCTAATAATGAGAGGATGGAGTCCTATAGCCCGAGCTTCTTCGACGGTTGCCCCGTGTTCCCCATAAATGACAAAATAATCTAAGAGGCCCTCCTCCTGTAACCCCTTTGCTAATGAGAGCGAAGATTCCAGTAGTGTCCCCTCGTGAAGCGGGTCGCCTTCAACCGTAACCAAATCAGCTGTATACTGCACTGTGTCTCCAAGTTTATGCGCATAACTAGCGATACGCTCTGCCCTGGCAGTCCATGGATAGATCGGACGCGCCACGCCGCCTTTTTCGGCTTTTCCTGACTTTTTCATTGCAATCTTTGCATCCGCGTCGACCGTCACTGCCAGACTAACCTCGCCACGTACTAGGGCGCCCCTTACCAAGCCAGCATCAACTGTACCCAAACATGCTGCTGCCCCCAGTACCTTGCAGTGACGCAAATACCACTCATGCGAAGGGTGAGGAACATCAAAAGCACCGTCAACGAGGCCAGTCTTTTTATTACGCTGCTTCAGAGAGCGGAAAGCATCCAGAACAACCCTATCAATATCACCCCCCAAAGGATACAGCACCCTTCCTCGTTGATGCAGCGTTTCACCATACACTTCGTAGAGAAAATGCGACTCTTGACCTAATAACTCTACCGACATTCGTAATTTACCCTTCTCCACCCTAGCTTGTTACTTTATTTACTAAACAGCACGTGCGGCTTGCGCAGATAAAACAGGAATTTTTTGCGCTTATTATCAATTTTGATGAGGTGCATATGCTGGTGCGTTACGGATTTTGTAATATTTCCCGGTGACCGAGCATACAGCGAATAGTTTTGTGCTTCGAACTGAGCCAGCTGATCCATATAGTCGACCCTCTCCTCATGAGATAAATCAGCCAGTGAAGCTGTATGTTGCTGCGGTATGACCATCAAATGCTCAACGACGCCGCACCCGTCCCAGATATCATAACTGAAAATATTTTTAACAATCAAGCAGTGCTTTGTCTTTTTTACCACCTGGTCCCCGCCTTTTTTCACCAAATCACAAAAGGCACACCCGTCCAAGCAAACCATTCTCCTCTGCTCAAGGTAGCGCTTCTCTGCAGCTCGGCTGCGTACCATCGGCCCGCTTCGCATCATCGTAGCCCCTCCCGCAGGCCATCAATCACCTCTGGAACACGCCGCTCGTCCTTATACGCCTTCGGCAGCATCATCTCTGGCTGCCACGCAGCAATAATTTCATCCAGATTATTCCCCGTCTGATATTTGTCGCTCACACCACGAACGCCCGAGCCGTAACCGCCGTCCACCGGCCCCGTTTGATGAAACACCAGCTGCCCGATACGCTCGCCCACCGGTAACACCACGCTCTCGTGCATGTTCAGATTGTAAATCTCCAGCGTAATGCGATTGATATACCCCGGGTCAATCCACCCCGCGTCAAAGCACACCGCCACGCCATTACGCCCCCACGAACTCCGGCTCAACACCTGCGCAGCACCGCCCTCGGCCCGAATACCGATAAACTCGTGGGTGTGCGCCAAAATCCGCTCGCCTGGCCGCAGCACGATGATAGGATGATCGGCCGGAATATTAGCAAACGGCGCCATGCCATGCCGCTGGCACCACTCAGCATGCGGCGTCGCCTCTAGCGGCCCTTTGAAATAGCGCGCTACATCCGCCCTGTCAAATGGATTGTAGGTGCGATATTCTTCGGCAAACTCTTGCTTATAAAAATAATACCCCAGCGTAAAATCCAGGCTGGCCTCGGCTACATGCGCAGGATCAAATGGCGTACAAACAATCCGTCCGTCCGCGATAGCCGCCAAAATCTCCCTATTTGAATAGACGCTCACTCCTCATCCCCCATTACGCTTGATTATGCCAAGATTTTGGCGCGGCGGCAAGCCTTTTGGCGTTTTTCACAACATGCTACACTGGTGGTATGCAGTATGCCATCATCACCGCCTACGGACGCGACCGGGCCATCGGACAGAATGGCGATTTGCCGTGGGGGCGCTCCTTGCCGGCAGATCTGGCTCATTTCAAGCGCCTGACCTCTGGCGGCTGCGTCATCATGGGCCGCAACACCTTTGAGTCAATCGGCCGCCAGCCCCTACCGAACCGGGAAAACATCGTTATTTCCTCCACGCCCACTGGTATGCCAAAAGTCCTCACGGCCCTCAACCTCGACAGCGCTCTGGCGCTTGCTCGCTACGACACCTTTATCATCGGCGGCGCCCGCGTTTACGCCGACGCCCTGGCCCACCCTGACATCACCACGCTCTACGCCACTGAAATTGACGCCGAGTTCCCGGGGGCTGACACCTTTTTCCCGCTGCTTGACATGAGCCAGTGGCACGAAATCTCACGCCAGCATTATCCAGCGGACGAGCGCAACGCTTACGCCTTTGACTTCGTGGAGTATCGGCGCATCACTACACCGAAATCGGCGCTTTGATGGCTGGGTGCGATTGATAGCCCTCAAGGCGAATATCATCAAAGGTAAAGTCATTGATGTCCGTAACCTCCGGGTTCAGCCATAGCTTTGGCAACGGCAGCGGCTCGCGCGACAGCTGCTCATCCACCTGCGCCAGATGATTCAGATAAATATGGGCGTCGCTCAGTGTATGAACGAATTCACCAGCCCTCAGCCCCGTCACCTGCGCCAGCATACTTAGCAATAGCGCATATGAAGCGATATTAAACGGCACGCCCAGAAAAGTATCCGCTGAACGCTGATACAAATGTAGATCCAACCAATCCTCACCGCCGTCCCGCGCCGGCCGCACACTCAACTGGAACAGCGTGTGGCACGGCGGCAGTCCGCCCGCTGCCGCAATATCGTCGATCTCCGCCACATTCCACGCGCTGACAATATTACGCCGCGAATTCGGATTATGCTTCACTGTGTCAATCGCTTGCTGAATCTGGTCGATCGTGCCGCCTTTACCATCCGGCCACTTGCGCCACTGCACACCGTACACCGGCCCCAGGTCGCCCCACTTTTTGGCAAAGTCATGGTCAGTCGCCACCCGCTGGATAAACTCGTCCATCTGCCGGCGCCACTCGTCAGAATTCACCTCTGGCAGTGGCAGGCCATTTTTCTCCAGGTACGCCTTGAACGACCATTCGTCCCAGATATGCACGCCGTTTTGCGCCAGGTATTCAATGTTCCCGGTGCCTTTCAGAAACCACAGCAGCTCATGCACCACGCTACGAAAATACAATTTCTTCGTTGTGACCGCCGGAAACCCGTCGCGTAAATCGTACCGCACTTGACGGCCAAACACACTTCTGGTGCCCGTACCTGTCCGGTCACCCTTTTCCTCTCCATTGTCACGAATATCGCGCAGTAGTGTCAGATATTGCCTCATAGTTATTTCACCTCCTGAGCTCCATTATGACAACTCGCCCCTCAAAGTACAAGCGGCAGGCTAGATCTCGCGCTGCCACGCCATATATAGCGTCCGAAATGCTTATGCTTGCGCTTGGACGCCAAATCTTTATACTAGTAAGTAACTAAACAAGGAGCACGCCATGGGCAAAACACAGCAACCGATGAGCACTACCGAGGCATTCAATGCCATACGCAAAATCAGGACAGATCATGATAAAAGTGCAGGCAACGAAGCACGCGACATAATGAACCGCGTTGTCCGCCAGATCGCCAGGCGCGGCATTACAGCATGCGGCATCAAACCAGGCGAGGGCGGAATCTGCCATAACAACGATTGGCGGGAGCTCGAAGGATATGCCCGGAACCGCTGCAATGAAGAGTTCCTCTTGGCCCTCTTCAATCCAAACCGCCCTAGCCGCCCAGCAGCTATACGCGAGATGAAGCTTACAGAAGGATGGCTGGCGGACTTACTCGGTGACTACGGCCCTTTCCAGGACACTTTGTCCCATCGTCCCTTTATGCCTAAGGAAGTTTTAGAGAGCTACCAGCAATATTGGGGGCTTGAGCAGGTGCCGGCGCGTATTTACTACCCAGCTATGGGCGCTCGCACGCTTTGCGCTGTCCTTCTTGACAAAATACCAGATACAGCAGGGAAGCCAGTAGAACGCGTGACGGGCCATATGCTCCTCCCTGTTTACGCTGCTACGGCCACTCTCGGAGGACCACCAGAACAACCAATCCCTGTTTCCTATGCTATGCTTCCTCTCCTTAAGGCACGCCGTCGGCTCGATAGCGACACCGTTGAAATTTGCTCGCACTATAACGGGGACCCGCAAGAGAGCTGGAGCGACTGGCCCTTACCTCCAGCATTTTCAGAGCAGTATGTGATTGGCCAAGACAAAATCACTGGCGCAAAGGCTTTTTCTGAGGGCGGCAGACTCAATATCCATGCCCCAGCGCCACTCTGCGCCGTCACAGGCATGCTAGAGGCGCTCCGCAAGCAGGTCGTCCGCGTGCGCGAAGCAAAAGCGAATAATCCTGACGCCGAAGCTAAGGCTTGGGATAACGCTATCGCTCAATATTTCAAGGCGGCGCGCTAGACCCTAGCGCCACCAAACCGCCCATACTTGCCCAGGCGAACCCCCTGGCGTATACTGAAGAAAAGGAGGCGTAGGCAATGAAAGAAGGCAATTTATCTTCAAGTTTGGCAGAGGCAGAGCCTAGAATAGTTGACGAAGCATTTTTTTACAAAACATTCTTTGACGGCGAGCCAGGCCCAGGCGACCCCATTAGCGAAGTTGTCCGGCGCGTTCGGGACAGCGTTAATGGAGTGAGGCTGGTGCGAGTTGGCAGTAAGGGCACGAGCGAAAACACGCTAGGACTAGTGGGGCGCCTACCAACTGATGAGGGCTTGCCATACGATACGCCGCTTTATACGATGTCCCCCCCTAACGAAAGGGACGTCTCCGGCAGGGTTGTTCTACCGTTGGCCTTTCTTGATGTCAAAGGAAGTGAAAAAACCACCCCGCTTTCTACTGAGGCTATGCAGCTATGCTTCGCAACTGTCGCCTTGGTGCGGGGCCTACGAGGAGAAGGAGATCTGACGGTCAGGACACCGCTTTATGACCCGGCCTGGCCGCACGATATAACTATTGTTGACGAAGCGCCCGACCTAGGGTTGCGCGGCAGCTATACCGGCAGGCTCTCCGACGCGCCAGCCGTCACCGAGGCCGCTCAAAAGATGGCTGGCTTCGGCGAGAACGGCAAGAAGTTTACTACCGCAATGCGTCAACTGGCAACCGCAGCGTTTGGCAAGCTCAACGAGAGCGACCCCTCAACTCTAAAGCGCGTCTTTACCGCACCGCTCATTGGCTTTGATTTACCCGAAAAACCACCTAGAAAATAACAGCCGATTACGCCTTTTTCACGACTTTATCAATCAGCCCGTAGTTAAGCGCCTCATTTGGCGTCATCCAATAGTCGCGCTCCATGTCGGCCTTCACCTTGCCGAGCTTCTGGCCAGTGTTTTTGGCCATAATCTTGGCCAGCATTTCTTTGAGTTCAACCGTCTCTTTAAGGTCGATCTCCATGTCGGTCACCTTGCCGCGAGTGCCGCTGGACGGCTGATGAATCATCACCTTGGCGTGTGGCAAGCAAAATCGCTTACCCTTGGCACCCGAACTCAGCAAAAAAGCGCCCATGCTGGCCTGCAAACCAATACCGTAGGTCGCTACATCTGGCTTAATAAAGTTCATGGTGTCGTAAATCGCCAGGCCGTCATAGACACTGCCGCCCGGACTGTTGATATACAGCGAGATGTCCGCCTCAGGATCCACGTGCGCCAGATGCAGCAGCTGCGCCACCACGATGTTGGCGGTATGCTCATTCACTTCCTCGCCGAGGAAAATAATCCGCTCATTGAGCAAACGCGAATAAATATCAAACGCCCGCTCGCCATCGGCGGACTTTTCGATGACGGTGGGGACGAGGTAAGATAGCGGCATATACAGCAACTCCCTAGGCGTTCAATTCCACCAGCTTCTCAACCGTCTTGTCGGTGATCATCCGATTGGCGATGTTACGATGCACCTCTGGGTTATCCAGCTGCGCCGCCAGCTTGGCATCCTTGCCGTATTGCTGTTTCAGGCTGTCAATCTGCGCTGACAATTCCTCATGCGACACCTCAATCTTCAGCTCTTTTGACAATTCTGCCAGCACCAAGCCGGCCTTCACGCGCTTTTCGGCCGCTGGGCGCACTTCCTGTTTCAGCCACGCATCCTTATCGGCAAACTTTTGCGCTGATAGATATTGCTCCAGCGTCAGGCCTTGGTACATCAAATTCTGCGTCATGTCCTGCTCGATTGAGCGCATTTGATCCTCGACCAACAGCTCTGGCAGCGCCACCTTTGAGCCGTCAGCCAACTCAGCCACCAAATCATCCTTCAGCTTTTCACCAGCCTCACGCTCTTTTTGTGCCGTAATTTCGCGTTCAATATCGGCTTTCAGCTCCTTCACGTCGGTGAACGGACCGCACTTAGCAGCAAACTCATCGTTTAGCTCTGGCAGGGTTAGTTCGTTCACCGTCTGCAAAGTTACCGCAAAGACCACCTTGGCACCGGCCAATTCTTTGGCGTGATAATCCTCTGGGAAAGTCAGGTCAAGATCAAACTCCTCGCCAGCCTTATGACCAACAACGCCTTCTTCAAACCCAGGGATAAACTGCCCCGCGCCCAGCTTCAAGCCATAGCCTTTCGCTGTACCGCCATCAAACGCCACGCCGTCCTTTTTGCCAACAAAGTCAATCACCGCCTCGTCGCCGTTCTTCGCCGCGCGCTCAACCGCCGTCTTCTCCACGAAATTCTGGCGCATCCGCTCAATAATCTCGTCGACTTCCTTTGCCTCAACATTCACTGGCTGCTTTTTGGCTTTCAGCTTTTGGTACTTACCAAGCTTCACTGGCGGCACCACCTCTACTTCGGCAGTAAACTGCAACTCCTGGCCTGGTACAAACTTCTTTACTTCAACGCTCGGGCGATCCAGCGCCTGCAACTTCTCCGCCAAAAAAGCCTCGGCCACTGCCTTTGACAAGGCATTATCCAATGTCTGCTCCTGCAAGGTGTTCGGATTAACGTGCTTCGCCGCCACGCTGGCTGGCACCTTGCCCTTGCGAAACCCCGGCACCTTGATATCGCGCGCCAATTTTGTCAAAGCAACTTGCTCGGCCGCCCGCAGCTCCTCGCTGCCCACGGTGATCGTCAAAAGTACTTTCGTGTCTGATAGATTCTTTACAGTCGTCTTCATAACTGCCTATTATAACAGATACGGCGAAAGCACGCCAGTCTCTCTGTCTGTCTATATACGAAACGCCGCATCCTCATCACTGTCATACCGACGATCCATCACTACCGTCACCATCCGATTGATATCGACTCGCTGCTCGGTTGATTCCACCAGATTTTTCACCATGTAGACACCAGTCTGTAGTTCTTCTTCGCCGACAAACACCGCAAACGGAATCTGTTTTTTCAGTGCGGTCTTGAGCTGCTTATCCACTTTACGCCCCGTAATATCTAGCTCCACGCAGACTCCTTCGGCCCGCAGCTGTCGCGCCAGCGCATCAGCACCAGCCTGTACCGCCTCGCCCACTGGAATAATATAAACATCGGTGCGAGTGGCAAGTCGCGGCAGTAGCCTGTGTACTTCAAGAAATTGCTGCATAGTGGTAGCACCCACCGCCATACCAACCGTCGGCACCGCTTCGACACCGAACAGCCCCACCAGTCCGTCATAACGGCCGCCGCCAAACAGCGCTCGTCGATTCTCTGGCGAGGTGTCAAACAGCTCAAATACCGTACCCGTATAATAATCCAGTCCGCGCATCAGGGTAATATCAAATTCCGCGTTCGCGACACCCTTTTGTTGCAGCGACGCCATCACTTGGCGCAGTTGCGCGGCATAGGGGCTGTCGGCTACTTCAGCTGGCAAATCAGCTATGCGCCGCATGCTAATCATCCGAGCCAACTTTGGCAAGCCTTGACGCGCCGCCTCGCTCCCGAAAATCTCAATCGCCTGCTGCCGAAAAGCTTCTGGGGTAATCTTGTCTTTTTTATCCAGTAGCTTCGTCATCATAGTGGCGCCAATCACATCTAGCCCCAAGAACTGGCTCATCAGTTGATTGATGAGCTGGCGATGATTGACCCGCACCGCAAACATATCGGGCGTGGCGCCAAAGGCCATCACCGAGGCGTACGACAATTCTATGATTTCGGCATCGGCTGCCGGGCCTTCTACGCCAAACAAGTCGGCATTCAGTTGCCAAAACTCACGCTCCCGACCGCGCTGCGGCCGCTCGTAGCGCATAAAATTGGCGATAGAGTAGAGGCGAGCCGGCATAGCGAGCTCCTGGCGCCGCGCCGCCACCATGCGTGAAATCGTCGGCGTCATTTCTGGCCGAATCGTCACCTGGCGGCCACCACGATCGGTGAAAATATAGGTTTGTTCGCCAGCCAACTCCTGGCCTGATTTTGCGGTATAAATCTCCAGCGGCTCTAACAGCGGCGCGCCATATTCCTCATAACCAAACTGCTCCGCTACGCGACGCCATGTGGCAAAAATATAATTCTGCAGACGCTTCTCTTCTGGGTAATAGTCCCGCGCGCCTTTGTAACTTTGGGTTGATAAACTGCTCATACTATCTCCATTATGGTCTAATTCTTTGCTTTTTTCAATCAAAATCGCCGAGGTAGAACTCGGCGGGCAATACACAGTAAAAGCACAAGTCCTACCTCGGCAACAGATGTGGATGGTGGAGTTGCAACATACTCATGTCTTTGTTATAGCACATTTTGCTGTAGCCAGCAATACATCGCCACGGTAGCAGCCGCCCCGACATTGATGCTGCGCGTCGAGCCAAACTGTTCAATAGCGACGATCTGATCGGCCGCCGCCGCTAGCTCCGCTGAAATCCCCGGCCCCTCCTGCCCAAACACCAGCACCGCCCGCTGCGGCAATGTCGTCTGCGCCATCAACACGCTGCCTGGCACATTATCAATGGCGATAATTGCTCTGTCTTCGGCGCGCATCAGCTGAATAAACTCTTCGGTCGTCGGCAGATATTCGACATGCAGATATTTGTCAGTCATCATCGCCCCGCGCTTATTCCACTGCCGCCGCCCGATGATATACACCCGGCGCACCCCAAAGGCATTGGCACTACGCACAATTGTCCCGGCATTAAAATCCCGCTCGGTGTTCTCCAGTGCAATTACTAAATCATGGCTGCGCGCATCAAGCGTCTGGATAATCTCCGCCTCGGATCGGCCTTTGAATTCATCGGTGACATTACGCCCGTCTTGAGCGATTTTCATTTCTCTATCATAGCATACAAATGACGTAAAAAGCTATCATGCCCCATAAAGCTTGCGCTTATTGCATTTTTATTTTATAATTGACTTTTTTATCATATTACTTTATAATTGGCAACGCAATGAGCCAGCATGGTGGGCCGCAAGACTTGACTCTTGCGTATATTGCTCGATGAAAGCAAGATTTCGTAACGGAGGCACACCATGAAAAAGCACTTTTCTATCAGTCTATATCGCCGAAAGTTTTGGGGAATTGGAATTATGGCCCTTATTCTTGCTCTTATCGGCGGGCTGTTCGCGCTGCGGTCAACCATGGCAACAAGCACCGATCTTGCCCCTGGCGAAGTCAAGGTTTCAAAGACAGCAAAGGCGGTTCGGGGGACGCTGAATACTTGGGATATTGACCTAACGATTCAGGCCCGCGACCACCAGCAAAAAGCAGCTGATACCGTCCTGGTTATTGATCGCTCACGAAGTATGACGATTGATTCGCGAATGGATGCCGCCAAAAAGGCCGCACAAGAACTTATTGATAAACTACTCGTCGAAGGCAATACCGCCAATCGCGTCGCCATCATCTCCTTCGCCAGCGAAGCGCGGACTGATATCGGCCTTACCACGGATCGGCTGGCAGCTCGCGCAGCCATTGATGCCCTTCAGGCTGACGGAGGCACGTTTACCCAGGCTGCTATCCGTCGCGCATCCCAGCTACTAGAGGCGCATGACAACCCAGGTGCAGCGAAAAATATCATCCTCTTGTCTGATGGCGAACCAACTTATGGCTATAAAATCAAGCAGCCAGATAATTATTTGGTAACTGGCGGCCCAAACATTGCAGCTCGCGAAAAGCAGACTAGCGCCTTAGTCCCAGAGTCCGAGTTTATCTATAGCCAGCGCGAGGGCTATGGCAATACAATGTGGAAACTATATCGAACGATCAATGTCGGCACTTTACTCTTTCCAGAATATGAATATCGCTACTACAATAGCGGCAATGCAGCGATTGCGGAGGCTGGCTTTTACAAGGCCGCCTCTCCAAAGCATGTTCTGTATAGCGTGGCGTTGAGTGCGGGAGCCACTGGCGAGTCAGTCTTAAAACAAATCGCCAGCCCGCAGAACTACTACACTGCAACGCCAGGGGACTTGTCGAGCATCTTTCATAAAATTAGCGGCAATATCACCGCCGCCGCAAAGAATATCTCCATTAAAGACGTGGTTGCCGAGCACTTCAGGATCGTACAAGCCGATGGCGCGGTAGTAACCAACAACCAGGCGGTGTGGCATAATGTATCGCTCAGTAAACCTGATGCCAGCGGTGTTCGTACCGCTACTACAACCGTTCGAATCGAGCTATCCGATAACTTCTCCCCGACCGCTGGCGTGCACCTCTATGACACCAACCGTTCTACTGCACTATTTACTTACACTGACACTGACGGCAGCACCCAAACCAAGAGCGCCGTCTCGCCACGTGTCAATCCAGTGCTTATTCACACCGAAAAGAAAATCGAGGGCAATAAGGCTGCCGCGGATGATCGTTTTGCCATTTCGGTCACAGACATGGCGAACGTTAATCATGGCCACACTTTTGATGCTGCCGGCAGTTACTACACGACGAAAGCACGAACAACCGGTTCTTATCTTGCCAGTGAAGTGGTCGTTGGCGCTGGCCACTACAAGACTAGGTTCGCTCATAGTGTCAAGGGAGACAATACCGCTCCGGGCGTACCAGGTACAGCTTTGACGAGCGCTCGCTTCTCGCTGGTTGACGATTATCAACAGCGCAACGACAGTAGTGACATTGATAACGATATTTATATCACCGTTACGAATACCGCTAAGCACGGGAGCATTAGCATCGTAAAAACACTGGGCGACTGCCCTACTGGGACATTTGTAACTAGCGACAAGGGCACGCCATTCACCTTTGAAATGAGAAATGCCGCTGGCGCAGTCGTCAGAGAGGTCACCCTCGTAGTCTCCGAGCAGGCCTGCCGCGCCGAAACAGTCGTGAACGGCCTGCCGCAGGGTAACTACACTATCACCGAGAAGGGTACTGAAGACTATCAGACAACCTACACGATCGACAGCGAGCAAAGAACTGGTAAGCAGGCGAAGATAACGGTTGGCCTGACCGCCGCACTGCATCGCCGCGTAGTCTTTCAGAATGCCCACCATAAGCTCATCGATCTTACCGCCGCCAAGCAGTGGGTAGGCGGCGCGGCAAGCGATCATCAAACAACCCTGACGCTGTATCGAGGCAGCGACCCCGTGGCAGGCTCTGCAAAAACTATCACTGGCAACCAAACCGTCACCTGGCACTCCCTACCAGAGGCGGATGTCTACGGCAATCCATACACCTACGCTGTCAAGGAAACTACGGTCGACCACTACTCTCTGTCGTGCGATACGGTTGCAAGCAGCGATAGATGCCTCTTCAGCAACGGCCGTGCGACTATCACCAATACCTATACGCCGCCAACCACCTCTCACACTGTTGTCAAGACGTGGATCGGCGGCCCAGCTCAGCCCGAACTCAAGGTCACCTTGCTGCGAGACGGCATACCGCACCAGACCGCTACCCTAACACCAGCTACAGGATGGCGATACACCTGGAATGATCTGGAAAAAACCGATACTGATGGTAAGGAGTATGTTTACACCGCCGACGAAGTGTCAGTGCCAGTCAACTATGGCAAGACTACGACCACCACCGGCAACGTCACCGATATCATCAACACCTACGTATCGCCGAAAACAAGTTTTCGCGCAATAAAGAAATGGGTAAATGGGCCGATCAACCGGCCAACGATTGAGCTGCAACTGCAACGCAATGGCACGGCCTTCGGGACTCCGATATCACTTGCCAGCGGCACCGAGACGTATACTTGGAACGATTTGGATAAGACCGATGCGAGTGGCAAAGAGTATGTTTACACCGCTGACGAAGTGGCAGTGCCAGCCAACTACAGCAAAACGGTCAACGCTACTGGCGACACGATTACCAACACCTATACCTCGCCGAAAATCGATGTTACTGCCACCAAACGGTGGATCGACGGACCAGACACCAAACCTGAACTACTACTGCAACTATACCGTAATGGTGCCGCGTTTGGCACGCCAGCGGTACTGGACGCCGATAAAACAACCCACACCTGGTATGGGCTGGATCAAACCGACGAGTCCGGCACACCATATACCTATCGCGTCAATGAAGTGGCTGTGCCAGAGCACTACGAAAGCACCGTTTCGGATGATGGCCTAACAATCACTAACCGCTACGTTATTCCAACAAACGGTGCGGCATGTGCCACCAAGCGGTGGATTGGCGGTCCGACTACCCGGCCAGACGTTGAGCTTGAGTTGTGGCGCAAAACCAACGGCAAAGAAGAACGCGTACCAGGCGTCACGACTCGCATCCTAGTCAATGGCGAAACAAAAGCCTGCTGGAACAAACTTGAGCAAACTGACCGCCAGGGCAATACCTATCAGTTCTTCGTGCGAGAAAAGACTGTACCGACAAACTACGCAGTGTATTATGATGATAGCGGCTTGACAGTGGTGAATACCTATGTGATTCCGAAAACCGCCGCTGCCACTGCCACAAAAGTGTGGGTCGGCGGCCCAGCTGATCGACCAACCATATGGCTACAGCTGTGGCGCAAAACCAACGGCAAAGAAGAACGCGTACCAGGCGCCGTAGTTGCTAAACTTCCTAACGGCACCACTCACGCTACCTGGCGGAACTTGGAAGCAACCGATTTTAATGGTAATGCGTACAGTTTCTTTATCCGCGAAGTTAACGCCAGCGGCACTGAAGCAACCCCGACTAACTATCGAGCAGGCTATACTAACGAAGGCCTAACTGTCGTTAATAACTACGTCTCGCCAAAGACAACCTACACTGTTGAAAAGGTCTGGCGCAATGCGCCGGCGCTCAAGCCAACTATTTTAGTGCAACTATTCCGCAACGGCGAGAAATTCGGCCTGCCGATTGCCCTTGCAAACGGCACCACGACACATACCTGGAATAACCTTGATGAAACCGACGAGCTGGGTGCCCACTACCACTATAGCGTCGACGAAGTAGCGACACCACAACATTACACGAAGTTTGTCGATGGTAATCGCATCACCAATACATATACACCGCCTCTTGCTTCTGCACGCAGCGACAGCATGACCCTAGCGGACACTGGCAATGGCTTGCTCGGGCTAATCGTCACCAGTGCAACTCTTACACTACTTGGCGCATACGTCCTAAGACGACAATTGCCGATCGACCGATAAAGACCCAGTAGACTTGTGAAAAAACCTATGAAAAATATCGCCCCATACTGGCGATATTTTCTCTTCATACACGATTGGTGCGGATGAAAGGACTTGAACCTTCACGTACTTGCGTACACTAGCACCTGAAGCTAGCGCGTCTACCAATTCCGCCACATCCGCATGTGACCCATCATCACTATACGCTACTGGACGCGAATTGGCAAGAGGCTGGGCGAATTCTACGCCGCCCGGCACCAGGCATTTACTTCCGCCACCAGCTGCTTGGCCTCAACATCGTGCTTGCTGCCTGGCGAAAACAATCCTGACGGATCGAAAATATGCTTGATATCATCATGCAGCTGCCTTTCCTCATCCGATAGCCGCGCTCGAATCATGCCAGCCTTCAGGCGACCATCGCCGCCTCGCCCCGCCATCGTGCCGCCATGCGCCATCACGATGCCTGTTAGCTCCGCCAACAATTTAAGCAGTTTTTGACGATCGCTCACCCTGTTAGTGCTAAACAGCGGCAGTATATCAACAAAGCCGCTCTTCAAACTCATAACGTACGGCAGTTCGGTCGAAAATTCTTTTTCGAGGCGCTTCAGCTCGGCACGAACAACACTCATGCGATTCGCTGGCAGCCATAGGCCGCTAAATGTGGCCGGTACAGCCATCTGTGGTGCCGCTGGCTGCGCCGCTAGCGACACGGCAGCATAGATACCCTGTTCTTCCGACAACTCCATAGTCATCACCTCTGTCTCTAGCGGCTCGCCAGGCAGGCGCTTGATAAGCTTTTTGGCTAATTTTGTGCGTGTTCGTACTGAGAAATCGTCGAACACCACTAACAATACCGCCCCTCGGAAGGCCTTTTTTGGCGCCCAACTAAGCTTCTTGCCGCCCTGGGCCGCCCGCTCAAACAGCCTACCATCAACAATATCAACGCTCGCCGCAGGCAGCTGCACAGCTATCTCGGCCGCAGCCTGAGCGTCCTCCACCGCACCGTATGCAGCAACCACGGCGGTCACTTCTGGACGAACAAAATCAGCTTTTAGGATAACCTCGCTGATAATTCCCAAACCGCCCTGTGCGCCGATAAAGAGCGGCGTGAGATCAAACGACCCATCGCGCCGCTTGACTTTGGCAATACCGGCATAACCAGCTGTCTCGGGCACTTCGGGGTCAAGTTGGGCCAACAGTTCGGCATTGTCTGTAATCAAATTATCTACCTGCCGATAAATTTCGCCCTCGAAATTCGCCAAGCCCTTCTTTTTGTGCAGCTCCCGCTTACTGAGCCGCCCCGTCTGCAACACCTCGCCATTGCTGAGCACAACCTCCAGCTGCTGAACTGCTTGTCCGAAAGGCGCGCACCGGCCCGCCTGCCACCCAGCGATCCCAGAGCCGATCGCTCCGCCAACCGTTCCCTGAGGCCTCACGGTACTTCCTGTTGGCAGGCCGAGCCCTTTATGCGTCGACAGCACCGCTTCAACCGCCGCCAGCGATATACCGGCCTGTACGTGAATCAGGCGCTGCTTAACATCCAACCCAGCCACGCGATTCATATAGGGCGCCAGCTCGATCATAATCCCCGTACCCGTTGCCGCACCGGTTGTATCAGTACCATGACCGCGCACCGACACCGGCATGACGTGGCCCTTTTCGGCTAGTTGCGAACAAAACCGCATGATTTTGCGGATATCATTAACATTTGAAACGCGCACCACCATCTCGGGACGGCGCAATAGCACGCTGCCATCGGTCTGAGCCGCGCTCAAAGCAGCATCTGCAGTCAATACTTCACCCGCCACATGCTCGTTTAGATATGCCGCTACCTTATTCATCTACCCTCCTTGTTCTACTGTTCATATTCTAGCATACGACGCGGGCGTTGATAAGAGTCGGGTAGTTTGCTATACTGAGTACATGCGGACGTGGTGGAATTGGTAGACACGCATGCCTTAGGAGCATGTGCCTCACGGCGTGAAGGTTCAAGTCCTTTCGTCCGCACCAGAATTTATCATGGGAAATTAGCTCAGTTGGCTAGAGCGCACGATTCACATTCGTGAGGTCACAGGTTCGAGCCCTGTATTTCCCACCATGTTTATTTGACTTTTTTATATTTTTAGTGTATAGTGAAGGCATGTCTTTTACGCTACGTGAAGATATACCTTCTCTTCATTCCGTTATTCGCTGCCCCGACTACGAGCCAAGTTCTTACTGTACCGCACCCATAGGAGTGACCTATATTAACCAGGGTGCCGATGGAGTCACCCACTATAGACATTTTCTCCAACCAGCTGGTAATCATGATTTTTGTTCGTTCAGGCAGCTCGGTACTATTCCCGTCTTTTGGGCCGGCAATTAAGTAGTGATGACGAAAAGATAATCCGCCACGGAGCGTCTCCGGAGCTAAACCACCTCACTTGCCTCACCGATTTAATTATTACTGGCTACTTCTACCAGCCCGACAACACTCCTGTGGTATACTGTTCATATCGAGAAATCACTGAATGCCCTGACGCACCTCACGATCCTGAGACATCCCGCTACATTGCCGAACTCGGTGCGTATGGACTATGGGGCGCCTTGGATTGCACTCCACGAGAAATTATATCCTTAGGCGGTGAGGCGCCTCTAACTCTCGAAGCGGCGAAGTTGCCGCAAGCAGCTGTTGAGGTTATCAGATACTAACGAGTGTGGTATAATGAATTCAAGAGGAGGTCTGGCGAATCAGACCCTATTTTTATGAATAACACATCACACATTCGCAATATCGCAATTATTGCCCATGTTGACCACGGCAAGACGACCATGGTGGACGGGCTTTTGAAGCAGTCGCGCACGTTTCGCGACAACCAGGCCGAGATGGCACAAGAGCTCATCATGGACTCGGGCGATCAAGAGCACGAGCGCGGTATTACCATCACCGCCAAGCAGACCTCTGTGTTTTATCAACAGCCGGACGGCGATGAGTATAAAATCAATATTATCGACACGCCAGGTCACGCCGACTTTTCGGGCGAAGTGGAGCGCACGCTACAGATGGCGGACGGCGTGCTACTGATCGTTGATGCGCAGGAAGGGCCAATGCCGCAGACTAAGTTTGTGCTGTCAAAGGCGCTGGAGCTGGGGCTCAAACCCGTGGTGGTGATCAATAAAATTGACAAGCCGGCGCGCCGGATCGCTGAAGTGGAAGATGAGCTGTCGGACCTGTTTTTGGAGCTGGCGACTGATGATAGTCAGCTGCATTATCCAATTTATTATGCCGTTGGGCGCGATGGCAAAGCTTGGCGCGAGATGCCAAGCGACCCAGCGAGCGACGCCGATCTGACGCCGATTTTTGAGGCGATTATCAATGACATTCCCGCACCGAGCATCACGGCTGACGGCGGGTTTCAGATGCTAGTGACCAGCCTGCAGTACGACACCTTCCAAGGTAAATATGCCATCGGGCGGATTGCTCGCGGGTCGGTTAAGCGCGGCCTGGCGGTCAGTTTGATGAAGAATGGCGAGGTTGCAGGTTCAGCGCGGGTGGAGAAAGTCTTTGACTACCGCGGCTTGAGTCGCGAAGAGCTTGACGAGGCGTTTGCTGGCGACATCGTGGCGCTGGTTGGCGTGAGTGAAGCGCACATTGGCGATACGATTGCCGATAAAGAACAGCCTGAAGCCCTGCCAGCGATTGCTATTGAAGCGCCGACATTGAGTATGTACCTCGGCCCGAACACCAGCCCGATGAAGGGCAAAGAGGGCGAGTTCACCACCTCACGGCAAATCGGCGACCGTTTGCAGCGCGAACTGGAAACGAATGTGGCGCTGCGCGTTGAAGAAAACGGTATCGGCTTTACGATCTCGGGGCGCGGCGAACTGCACTTGTCAGTGCTCATTGAGACCATGCGCCGCGAAGGCTTTGAATTTGAGGTTGGCCGGCCACAAGTGGTGACCATTCAGGAAGACGGCGCAGAAAAAGAGCCGGTCGAAGAATTGCTGATTGAGGTTGGGCCGGAGTTTGTCGGCGCCATTAGCCAAGAGTTGGGTGCGCGGCGAGCCGAAATGCGCAGCCAAGAAACCACCGCTTCTGGTGCGGTGCGCTTGACCTATATTTTGCCGACACGGGCGTTGATCGGCCTGCGCAACGTACTATTGACCGCCACCAAAGGCACGGTGATCATGAATTCCCTGCCGCATGGCTATCAACCGCTGGGCGGTAAATTGCCAAAAACCCGTGGCGGCGTACTCATCGCCTTTGAAGCTGGCACCACCACGCCGTACGCTCTACAGGCGGCCGAAGCCCGCGGCGAACTGCTGGTCGGGCCGGGCACGGAAGTGTATGCCGGAATGATCGTCGGTATTTATAATCGCCAGGAAGATCTGGAAATTAACGTCTGCAAGGCCAAGCATTTGACGAACATGCGCAGCAAATCGTCCGACGGCACGGTGCAGCTCACGCCATTTACACAGTTTAGCTTAGAGCAATGCATTGACTTCATCGAGGACGACGAGCTTCTGGAGGTGACGCCGAAAAATTTGCGGCTGCGCAAGCGCTATCTGGACGCCAACGAACGCAAGCGCGCTGCCAGGCAGTAGCCGAGAGCAGCTCTCATCAGGCCACCCAGCCCGCAGCCGCCAAGGCGCCCAGTTCAATTAAAAAACCGCCCCAATATTGGAGCGGTTTTCTAAGCTCGTTGCGCTTAGTTAACTAGCGTCTCCTTGACGCGCTTTGACAGAATGAAGTACAGCGCAATCAGGGCGTGCACCACAAGAGAGACCAAAATGGTCGCAATTACTAGCGGCAGGCTCTTCTCTACTACCGAACTAGTAGAATAGCTAGAATAGGAAGAGTAGTAAGTGTCAAACGAACGCGCAGCGCTGCTTACTGTGACGTAAGCTACGATGGTATTTACTACACTGAACACCGCTGAGACACCGAGGGTAATCCAGGTAAGTAGCCGGCCAAGCTTCTTCTGCATCGCGATGAGGACGATCGACGTGATATAGCCAGCCGCCAACAACGGCGCAAAGATTAGCGAGACGATTGCAGGGGCTGATGACAGATTAAGCATCGACGCAAAAAAGCTATAGATGTAGCCAATTGCTGCAAAGCCGAAACAGATCAGCCAAAAAATCAGCCAACCGCCAACTCCCTTGAGGGACTGCTGCATAACGATATACTGCGTTGGCTGCTGCGGCATACCAACTGGCTGCGGCGCTTGAGCATAGACCTGTGGCGGCACAGGGGCGACCGGTTGTACCGGCACTGGCCCTACTGGCTGCGATACTGAAGCATCTTGAGGTTGTCGTTTGGTTGCCATGGAATAGTATTCTCCTTGTTTATAACTATCAGTCCTTATTATACTACCAATTGTCAGATAGTAAAGAGGAAAATCTCAACATGAGCGGGATCCTTGTGTGTAATCGAAGACCTCATCCGGCAAAAAGCCTTTTTGGTGCTTAAAATCTGCCTTCCATTGGTAATCTTTGCCGTAACCGAGTTCTTTCATGAGCTTTGTCGGAGCGTTACGCAGGTGCAGCGGCACGGGGCTGTGTGGAAATTGTTTTGCCAGGGCCTGGGCAGCGTGCATCAGGTCGGTAATTTCGCGTGATTTCGGGCTGCGCGCCAGGGCGACCGCGCAGTGATACAAATTATAATTCGCCTCTGGGAGTCCCACTCGTTCCACCGCCTGGAACGTCGCCACTGCCAGGGCGAGGGCGCCATTGCCCGCCAGACCAATGTCCTCTGAAGCAAAAATCACCATGCGCCGAGCGATAAACTTCGGATCTTCGCCCGCATCGATCATCCGCGCCAGATAGTACAGCGTTGCCGTAACGTCCGAGCCGCGCATCGACTTGATGAACGCCGAGATAACGTCGTAGTGCATGTCGCCCGCCTTGTCATAACCGGGTAGTTTTTTCTGCGCTGCCGCCCGCGCTACCTCTGGTGTCACTTTGTCGCCAAAACTGAGCGCCAATTCGAGATTACCCAACGCTACCCGCGCATCACCGCCCGCCAGCTCAGTCAGATAGTCCAGCGCCTTGGGCGTGACAGCGCGCGTCTTGCCCAGGGTTTTGAGCGCCCGCTTCATAATGTTCATCAACTCCTCTTTACTGAGCGGCGACAACACCAGCACCCGCGTCCGGCTGAGCAGCGCCGGGATGACTTCAAAGCTGGGGTTTTCGGTGGTCGCGCCAATGAGAGTGATCAGCCCCGACTCCACATGCGGCAAAAAAGCATCCTGCTGCGCCTTGTTAAAGCGGTGAATTTCGTCCACGAACAGCACGGTGCGTAGCTGCAAATTCCAGTTTTGGCGGGCGTGCTCGATGACCCGCTCGACGTCTTTTTTGCCGCTGGTCACCGCGCTCAGCTCAACAAACTCCGCCTCGACCTCGCGCGCAATAATCCGCGCCAGTGTCGTCTTGCCTGTCCCTGGTGGCCCCCATAAAATCAGACTCACCGGCTGCTTATTGGTAATGATCTGCCTGAGCAGCTGCGCCTCGCCCAGCAATTGCCCCTGCCCAATCACCTCATCCAGGGTCTGAGGGCGCATTCGTTCTGCCAGCGGTTGACGATTGTCCATATTCCTAGTATACATGCTGCCCCGCCTCCCATGCTACAATAAACTATATGACACATCACATTCTACTGTTATTTGGCGGCGAATCTTCCGAGCACGAGGTGTCGCTGCGATCGGCGCGCACCATTGCTGACGCGCTGGCCGACACGCCGCACCATGTGAGCTACGGCTATATTGACCAGCAAGGTGCGTGGTGGCTGGCCGATGAGGCCGCGCCGCCCGCCAAGCGCCGGCACTTGCAGCCACTGCTCGGCCAGGGTGCGTTCCAGCTTGATAATCCCCAAGAAATCCTTAAGCCTACTCTGCTCTTTCCGGTACTGCACGGTCAGCGCGGCGAGGATGGCACAGTGCAAGGCTTAGCCGAGTTGTTGCATTTGCCCTGCATCGGGCCAAGCGTCCTATCGGCAGCGGTCACTATGGAGAAAGATATGACCAAGCGGCTAGCGGCAGCGGCTGGTGTGCCCGTAGTGCCGTGGCGGGTGTATCGTGGCGAACCGTATCCTACCTATGCAGAGCTGGAGACCGCACTAGGGCCAACCTGCTTCGTTAAGCCGTCGCGCGCCGGCTCATCGGTCGGCGTTCACAAGGTGCACTCAGCCGACGAACTAGCGCCGGCGCTGACCGACGCCCTACGCTACGACACCACGGTGCTGATCGAGCAAGCCGTCAACGCTCGCGAGATTGAATTAGCAGTGCGCGGCAGCGGCAGCCAGATCGTTGTCAGTGGCGCTGGCGAGATTATGCCTGGCGAGGAATTCTACAGCTATGATGATAAATACAGTGGCGACAGCGCTTCGCAGACGGCCATTCCAGCAGCCCTGCCGGCGGCAACACTTGCTACGTTACAAGACTACGCCCGCCGCGCCTACCAAGCGACCAATGGACACGGCATGGCACGCGTTGACTTTTTCCTGGACGAGCAGGGGCGGATTTTTCTTAATGAAATTAACAGCATTCCTGGCTTTACCAGCATTAGCATGTATCCTAAGCTATGGCAAGCAGCCGGCGTGACCACCACGGCGCTTGTCGAGCAGCTGATCGCCGACGCCACGGCGAAGTAGCCGCAGAGCTCAAGTCTGTGCTATGCTAGAGCCAGTAACCAATAAGGAGGAGTTATGGAGTTTATTATTGTTATCGCGGTTCTGCTGCTGGCATTCGTGCTCAGCGGTATTCGAGTGGTCAATCAATATCAGCGCGGCGTGGTGCTGACGCTGGGGCGCTTTACTGGCCTGCGCGAACCAGGCCTGCGCATTGTGGTGCCGATTTTCCAGCAAATGATGCTAGTTGACGTGCGCTCGACACCAATCGACGTGCCCAAACAAGAAGTCATTACCAAAGACAACGTGACCGTAGGCGTAGATGCCGTAGTGTATTTCCGGGTCATCAACGCGCCAAAAGCGGTGCTAGAAACGACGAACTACATCTATGCGACGAGTCAGTTTGCTCAAGCAGCGCTGCGCGACGTGACGGGAAATGTCGACATGGACGACCTGCTGGCTAAGCGTGAGGAAATTTCGCAGCAAATTAAGCAAATTGTTGACGCTGAGACCGACAAATGGGGCATTGACGTGGAAAATGTCAAGATTCAGAACATCGAGCTGCCGGGTGATATGAAGCGCGCCATGGCCAAGCAAGCCGAAGCTGAGCGTGAGCGCCGCGCCAACATCATCAACGCCGACGGCGAAAAAGCTGCCGCTGAAACGCTGGCACAAGCCGCCAAAATCCTAGCTACCACCCCTGGCGCCATCAACCTGCGCACCCTGAACACCCTGGAGCGCATCTCCACCGAACCGTCACAAAAGACTATGATGCTCTTCCCGGTGGAGCTGATCGACGCGCTGAGGGGCGGGAAGAAGTAGCCAGATAATATACGCTACTGCATAGGTTTAGTAATATATATGACGGGGCTTGAGGTTAACAGCGTAGAGTCTATAATACTTACTGCGTGCATAACACTGGTCGGTGGCGTTATCTTGCTTGTTATTGGTGAACTGCTAAAGATACTGGTTATCATACCCATACAAAAAACACGCGAGCACATACAAATCGCACTAAGCCGAGTTATTTTCTATTCGAATAGACTAACAAACTACTTTCCAGCAAAGCCAAGTAGGCGCGAGATGGATATTATAGACTCAGTTACCGATGATCTTAGAAAAACAGCAACAAATTTAATGTCAAACTATACATTAGTCCCAATGAAGAGGGCGCTGTCATGGATTAGAGTTATACCTAGCCAAGAACGAATCGAGACTGCCTACCAGGGCTTGATATACCTGCATAATTCGATTTTATTTGAAGGAAAGCGTGATTATATAGAAAATCTTATAGAGATAAACGGTAATGAGATCGATAGAATCCAGTCTGCGCTCACAAACAAGAAGATACCCACTCGCCTAAAGCCTATACAGCGCAGGAAATTTTAGTAATTATCTTCCAGGTGCCACGCCTCTCTAGCAATCATCGATTTCATCTTACCAAGAATTCAGTTACTTTCCTCTACCGCGGGATCAACCGTCTCACACCATGATCGTGAGTATGGAGTGCGTTTACGCGCTCCACGGATGGGTGTCAGCAACTTGGATAACAAGCAAGCTGACACCCATCCGATCACACCTAGTATTACGGGTATTTTTTATAGTAAAAATAGCTATAATAGTACGTATGAATACTTACGTTACGCTACCAAAACTTCAAAAAGGCGACAAAGTCGCAGTCCTGTCACCTTCAAATGGGCTGCCTGGACTCTTTCCGTGGGTACAAGACCTTGGGCTAGATCGTTTGCGTACAGTTTTTTCACTAGAACCCGTAGAGTACCCGACAACTCGACGCATGGGTTCGTCACTGCAGGATAGGGCTACCGATATAATGGCCGCTTTCAGTGATTCGAGCATCAAAGCTATTATCGCTTCGATTGGTGGCACAGACCAGATAAAGCTACTTAAATTACTTGATCTAGAGCTCATCAAAGCAAATCCGAAACCATTTTTTGGTTTTAGCGACAATACTCATTTGCATGTGTATTTATCAAACCTTGGAATACCGTCATATTACGGTGGCTGTATAATGACTCAGTTCGCTATGCAAAAAAATATGATGGATCTCACTATAGAGTCACTCAACAAGGCATTGTTTGACGGTGGTACGCTCGAAACGAGCGGAAGTGCAACGTATAATGACATCGGTCTTGACTGGGCAGATAAATCATCCCTCAATAAGCAGCGCCCCATGGAGCAAAATGATGGACTCATCTGGAACGGAGAGCAAGAAGTAAGTGGCTTGCTGTGGGGTGGATGTATCGAGAGTATGGTCGCTCAGTGTTCGGCAGAGAAGTACCTACCCAGTGCTGAAGATATGGCAGGAAAGATCCTTTTTCTGGAATCAGCCGAAAATATACCTCCACACTGGGTCGTACGCTATTTGCTGGTTGGGCTTGGTGAAAGAGGATGGTTTAGCCAGTTGAGCGGTGTAATGATCGGTCGGCCAAAAGCATGGGATTTCACTCAGCAAAATACAGTTGAACAAAAAGCAAACTATCGAAAAGATCAAAGAGAGACAGTCATATCGGTTATTAGGGAATACAACGAGACAATCCCAATAGTTCAAAATGTTGACTTTGGACACACCGACCCTCAAATCGTCTTGCCTGTTGGGCGTAAAGCCACCCTTTCTCCAGAGAGAAACATGATTTCATTGGATTATTCATAAACTCGACTACGTATTTTCCCTAGTGATGAGGGCGCGTAGCGCGTCGGCTCTGCCACCTGGGTGAAGATCTAACGCCCCTGCCGTCACGGGCAGTAGTTGTCCCCACCAGAAAACACCCTTTTCAACTAAAAAATAAAAAGATCGGCGGGGGAAATTTCAAAAAAGATAATTCAAAGGGTATATCTCCACCCCACAAAACAGAGTTTTGCAGGAACCCCGGCTGGTGGGGCGAGCGGGCGCTTGCGCCCGCCAGGCGCTCAAGGCCAAGCCTGCACGGCTCAACTTTTACGCTCGAAACAGGTTCGAGCTTTGGCGTATATTGCCACCATTTCGGAACTAAAACGGAAACGGTCGCCCTGTCGGGCGACCAAATCTCAGAAAGTTCCATTTTGGTGCGGGTTAGGAGACTCTAACTCCTGGCCTCTTCCATGGCAAGGAAGCGCTCTAACAACTGAGCTAAACCCGCATGTGGTCACGACTTATTGTAGCAAAGCCGCGCGCTCATTGCAATACTGGTGGCTCCTCCCAGACTCGAACTGGGGACACAAGGCTCTTCAGGCCTCTGCTCTACCAACTGAGCTAAAGAGCCACGTCAAGACTGCGAGTTTTATTATACTACAGATTGCAGCCCGGACGCAAGCGTGTTACAATAAGCAAGACGCGGGTGTCGTATAACGGCTATTATGTGACCTTCCCAAGGTTGAGACGGGAGTTCGACTCTCCCCATCCGCACCAGAATTATGGTGCAGCAGCGTCTTTTTTAATTTTTAATGATTCTGATTTGGATTAAGCTAGAGGTGGCACATTGCTAATCTCTAGCACCGCCAACAGTGCGCCCTGGAAAAAGTCCCCTGTCTCGCTTATACTTATAGCATGGCTTCATGGCGCAACGTTACTTCGCTGTATCAGATTTATCCGCGCAGTTTTCGTGATACCAATAGTGATGGCGTGGGTGATCTACGGGGCATCACCTCGCGGCTGGATTATCTGAGCTGGCTGGGAATTGATGCGGTGTGGATCTCGCCGTTTTTCACTTCGCCAATGACCGATTTTGGCTATGATGTGGCGGATTATCGATCGGTTGATCCCGTGTTTGGCTCGCTACAGGATTTTAAGCAACTCCTGAAGGCGGCGCACCAGCATAATATTAAAGTGATGATCGACCTTGTGCCGTGCCATACGTCTGATCAGCATCCGTGGTTTCAGGAGTCGCGTGCCTCAAAAAGTAATCCAAAGCGCGATTGGTATGTCTGGCGTGATAGTAGGGATGGTCAGCCGCCGAATAATTGGCGGAGCTTAGCAGGCGGGTCGTCGTGGACGCTGGACGAAACGACCGGGCAGTATTACTTACACTCGTTTTTGCCGACCCAGCCCGATCTCAATTGGGATAATCCTGAAGTGCGCCACGCCATGCAGGACGTGGTGCGGTTTTGGTTTGATATGGGTGTGGATGGGATGCGCGTTGACGCGATTTGGGGTATTTCCAAAGACCCAGCACTACGTGATGACCCGGCGAATCCGCAATTTGACGGACCGCCCGACGCGTACGGCGCCTTTCGGCACACGCACTGTAAATATGGGCCGCATTTTCAGGAATATTTGCATGAGCTAGCCAGCGTGTGCGACGAGTACGACGACCGGCACATGGTGTTTGAATTTTATCCAGATGAGCAGCTGGGCGATATTTATGATCAGTACCAAGCGGTGCTGCAAGCACATCCGCGCGGCTCAGCGTTTTTCATGGAGCATCGGCAGGATGAGTGGCACGCCGAGCACACCGGGCAGGCTATCGCGCGCTACCTAGCAGCAGCCGGCCCGGCACTGCCCTTTTTCTGCGTCGGTAATCACGACCAGCCGCGTGTCGCGTCGCGTCTGGGAGCCGCCCGCGCCCGGGCTTTGCAGTTTCTGAATTTAACGTGCCCTGGCGTAAGTGTCGTGTACTACGGCGATGAAATCGGCATGGAAAATGGCCAGCTGAGTGACGACGAAGTACGCGACACTTTTAGCCCTAATCACTCACCACATGATAGTCGCGACCGCGCTCGCACGCCGATGCAGTGGGCCAATGCGCCGCACGCTGGCTTTTCCTGCGCTGAGCCGTGGCTGCCCGTACATGATAATCATCTGACCGTCAATGTCCTAACCCAAACCAAGCAGCCAGACTCGCTGTTGCAGCTCCAGCGCTCATTACTGAAGCTGCGGCACACCTTGCCACTCCTGTCGCGCGGCAGTACCGAGCCCTACTTGACGGGCAATGGTTATGTTCTGGGACTACGCCGCTATTTGGAAGCAGAAGAGGCTGTGGTGTTGGTTAATTTTGCTGACGCTCCGCAAGACATTACCTTGCCTGCTCCGGCCACACTGCTGATAGCCACCGACTCGACGGTTGAGCATCACGAGACATCGCTACGACTGCCTGGCTATGGCGCCGCACTACTGCTGCTTGAACGCGGTTAAAATAGCGGATACTCTAGGTAGGTGCCGTCGCCTAGTCGCCCCTCGCCAATACACCTCAGCGACCGTTGCCGACCAGTCTCATCCACCGCAAACAAATCCACCCATGGTGCATCGCCAGCACGCAGCATTTTGACTGGCCCGTCCAGCGGCAACCGATTAAGCTGCGCCATGCGATAGCCCTCGCCATCGACCGCGGGGATAGCCCAGCCGATATGATAGCACGGCGCGTCGGCCTGCACTACCACATACTGGCGCCAGCCGCCCAACAGCGGCAGCTGAAAGAACGGCCTGATGCGGCGCATACTCTTGATGGTCGGCGCCATAACGCGCAACAACTGATCGTCGTCCAACACCGCTGCATCAACTCGCTGGCAGTGCCACGGGTGCGTGTTCTGAATATCGCCCGTCCGAAACCCTGTCGCCCGACCTCCACAGGCCAGGTACATGATCGGCCACAAGGCGGCATCACCCAGCTGCGCCCAGCGAGACAATGGCCGAGGCTTGAGTTCCGAGTGCGGCTGAGACGCATGCTCCATGAATCTATGGTATCACAACATAAAGCCGATCCTCCCACCAGTCGCCGCGTGTGCCCCATTGGCGATATAGTCTATAGGGTTGAGTGACCATCCCCATGCTCTCATAGTAAAAATCTCCTTTTCTTAATAAGGAGATTTGGGGTTAGTGCTATATGCTAGTTACCACTTCACGGCGCAGAAATGCTGCACTACCAAGTAAAGACCGTGTTTATCCTTGGACAAGCCGAAGCCGATTGAGTCATACCGGTCACTTAATATCGCCTCGCGGTGTCCCTTGGTAGAAGTCAACCAGCCATCTACGGCTTCACGACTAGTACCACCCGACTCAAAAAGCTTTGCCAGATTCTCACCCGCGCCCCGACACCGCTGCTGAGTATGCTTATATACCAACAGATAGCCTTGTGTGCCCTCTGGCGACTCATGTCCATAATAGTCGCGCACTGCCATATCGTTTGCCTTTTCCTGAGCGCTGGCATTCAACCGTGGATCAAGCGTCATAGGCGGTAGTCCCGCTTTGCGTCGCTCTTCGTTTGTCAGCTCCCACATTTCTGCTGGGTCTGGCGGACCGACGTCATACTTGCTCGGCTCTGGCTCTGGTTTGCTCTGTGCTTGCTCCTGAGCCGCTTTGGCGGCCGTTTGGCTGTCCAGCTGAGTCTTGAGCCACACACCACCACCAGCGCCCGCTACGAGCGCCAAAATTGCGGTGATGATTATGGCTCGCTTCATGTCTTTATGCTAGCATAACAGGGGTGAAAAGTCAATATGCCTCCGACTTTAGAATAGCTTCCTCAGGTCTTTGGCGGGTATGCCACATTCCTTTTGGAGGTATTCACATGTCTGCTTTGATGTGCCCGAAGAAAGTGTGCAGTGCCGTGGTATGATAACCGTCTTATTGTCCGATTCTCTGACATACTTGCCGTGTTTTGAGCCCAGTTTGCTAACAAACCCATAACGTATCAATAGTGCTATGAGTTTCTGCGTGCGAATTGAGCGGTAGAACTCAGACATCTATTTTGCCAGGACAAGCTGAGGGCTCTTCATTAGCTGATTTGCGTAGTCTATGTCTTCTGGTAGTAACCTCGGCATGCTTGGCTTAATGCGCTCCGGTATGTCTAAGTAAGTGAGCAATAGATCATTGACATTCTCAACAAGCCTCGCCGCACCACGACTTTCAGTGATAAGCAGCGCAGTAACCTTTTGTTTGTCAAGGGCAGCGATAGTTGCGGTATAGAGCTTCGTCTTTTTGTCGTAGGAAATCTTAACACGAATACTTCCTGGCATTTTATGCTGGTATGCGGCAACTTCTTCAATAGATGGAGTATCAAATAGTCGCCTAATGTGGTGGTAAAGACGGTTTATCATGCTTATAGCATACACCACAAACCCCAAATCTCCAAATTATTAACCTGCTATTAAATTGAACACTGTATTCACTCATCATCGGGTAAGAGGAGATGAAATCACCCTACGGCAAGTGGTGCGGGCGAGACTTCGACCGCTTTCGGTAAGAACGTTGCTATAGCGGAGCTGACCGCGGCGGCTCCGCTACTCTGTTTTGACTCCTAACTAACTGATGCCGTACTTCATCTACAGCACCCATGCGGGTGATACCTCCGTCGCGCCTACATTTCGTGCGCCGTTGCTTGCGGTGAGGTTGCCATATGGAGCGGCTTGTTCTAGTCCGGTCAGTGCAGATTGTTCCGTCTGCAAGGAGTTACCAGCGGTTCAACAACCCAACTGCTAACCCCTTGAAACAGAAAAACCCGCTGGCTCTCTACTTCCAGCGGGTTTTGCTGTACAACAAAAAGTCCTGACAGATATCTGTCAGGATGTTAGGTTACGAATTACTTTTCTCGAAGGAACCGGGTGAGGTGCGCACCTCCGTAACTACGATTGTCCACCACAACAATTCCGTTTTGAATTGGCACCTCACCTATTCCTGGATGTGATAATACCATAGTGCCGCCTAGTTTGAGAAGTCCAAAGAGCCGCTTAATTGTGGAAAACTGCGGGTGATGATAGGGCGGATCGGCAAAAATCAGGTCAAACTCCTCTGTTATGCTCATGCTTTCCAGCCAATTCGCCACTGTTGTATTTATTACAATAGATTGTTCTTGAGCACCGAGCGACTGGATGTTTTCCGCCAGTACTTTCTGCGCTACGCGGTCGCGCTCCACGAAAGTCGCCGAGGCGGCACCGCGACTCAGCGCTTCCAGTCCCACCGCACCCGAACCAGCAAACGCATCAAGCACCCGCGCTCCTTCGACCACACCGCCCAATGAATTGAACAGTGCCGAACGCACTCGCTCACCCATCGGATGCGTCGCGCTCCCTGGCGGCGCCTGGATAAAGCGCCCGCCATACTGTCCAGTAATAATCCTAATGCGCATGGCGGCCCTCAGTCCGCAAGGTTTCCGCACGCCACACCGCACTCAGCCACCCCAAGACCACCGCCCGAATAATCAGCGGCATCAGTTGCTTGTTGGTCTGCCGCGCCAGCGCTGTCGTCCAGCCCGTCTCGGCAAATTTTTGGTACATTTTCAAATCAACCACCCGATGCACTGCGCCAATATACCAGGTACGAAAACCGTCCATGTGCAGCTGCGCCACATCTTGAGCGGTCGGCAGGCCACTGGCAAAACGTTTATAGGCCACCACGCTCGCCACGCCAGCCTCAAAGCCGACATGCATGGTCATCACCCCCTTGGCGCCCCAGAACTCCCAGTTATTTTTCAGCATGTCCAGCGCACCATCGCCCGGCATCAGATTCTTTTTGACAAGGGTTGTCCGCGTCTCCAGCCCCTCGCCGCCGCGCAGCTCCATCAATTTTTCCTCGAGCGGAAAATGGTGCGGTGGCGTCAGGCCGTCAGTAATCGCATGCGCCATCCAGGCCGCTTCAAACGCCGCGCGCGCTTGATTATCCGCCGCCAGTGCCACCGCCAGATTAGCGATATGTTCATCAATCATCTCTAGCAGCGCCGTATCATTCGCGTCATGCGGATCGATATAGTGCCAGGGTTCGTCCACCGCTGGACTTTTGCGTTTAATGCCATCCGGACCATTATTGCCCTCAAAATGCAAGATGCGCTTGGTAGACGGAAAATCGCACCAGGCTGGTAGCAACTGTTGCAGATGACGGCGCGCCACACGGTCAATTTTCTGATGCACTCCCATCAGATTGCCAGATTTGGTATGAAAGGTGGTTCCTGAATACATTAGTTGAGTGTCGTTATGCGTTGATAGCGGCCGACCTGCCGGGCCAGCTGTTGATATTGTAGCAAATCTTGGCCGCTGGCGACAAAGGCGGCGGCTTCTTTTTGGGCCCGGGCGATTAGTTTGGTGTCGGCCAGGGTAGCGATTTGGAGGTTCAGGGCACCGTGCTGGGCCCGGCCGTAAATCTCACCGGGGCCGCGCAGCCTCAGGTCGACTTCCGCCAGATAAAAACCATTCTGCGACCGTTCAATTTCGCGTAGGCGCTGGGACGGCTTGTCATGGCCCGTCATGAGCAGGTGACAATAGCTTTGGTGCTGACCGCGCCCCACCCGGCCGCGCAGTTGGTGTAGCTGCGAGAGGCCGAATTGGTCGGCGTTTTTGATGAGCATGATGGTAGCGTTTGGCACATTAACGCCCACTTCCACCACCGTTGTTGAGACCAGGATGTCGAGCTCGCCGGCGGCAAACGAACGCATCACTGCGTCCTTTTCCTCGGGCTTCAATTTGCCGTGCAGCAGCCCGACCCGGCGATGGCGAAAGACGGATTTCGACAGATGAGAAAACTCGGCTTCAACGGACGCTTTGTCGTTCTCTGGATTGTCATCGATCAGCGGACAGATGATGTAGACCTGGCGGTCAGCAGCAAGCTCATGGTCGATGGTTTCATATAATTTCGGCAGCGAGGTTGGCGACCAGATTTTAGTAGTGATGGGCTTGCGACCAGCAGGTAATTCGTCCAGCACCGAAACATCGAGCTCCCCGTACAGCGTCAGTGCCAAACTGCGCGGAATGGGCGTGGCGGTCATGCTGAGCAAGTGCGGCAGACGCTCAGATTTATCAAGCAAGGCCTGGCGCTGCTTGACGCCGAAGCGGTGTTGCTCGTCAATGACGGCGAAGCCCAGGCGGTGATACTGGACGCCTGACTGAATAAGCGCATGAGTGCCGACGATGATGTCAATTGTGCCAGCGGCCAGCTGCTCCAGCAATGCCTGGCGCGCCTTTCCCTTCACCGAACCCGTCAGCAGCGCCACATTGACGCCTAGTGGCCGCAACAGCGCCGACAGCGTCTCGGCATGCTGGGCTGCCAAAATCTCCGTCGGCGCCATGATGGCCGTCTGAAAGCCAGCTTGGGCTGCCTGAGCGGCGGCCAATCCTGCCACCACCGTCTTGCCCGAGCCAACATCGCCCTGCAGCAGCCGGTTCATCGGGTGCGGCCGTTCAAAATCCTGCAATATTTGCCAAGCCGCCCGTTTTTGCGCCCCCGTCAGCGCAAATGGCAAGGCCTGGACAAAGCGCTTCACCGTCGGCTGATCAAAGCGAATCTGCCAACCGCTCAGCCGCGTTTGCTCCTGTTTGTTGTACTGCGCCGCCAGTAGCATCTCAAATAACTCCTCAAACGCCAGCCGCTCTCGACCGCGCGCCACCTCGTCCTGTGAGACCGGATAGTGCAACATCCGCACCGCATCGGCGCGCGAGGCCAGTTGTTGGCGCTGGACAACATCTAGCGGCAAGGTTTCGGGCAAAAATTGCATCAGGGGTCTGAGCTGCTTCATCAAATCATGCAGCGCGCGCGGACGCAGACCCTTGACGGCGCGGTACACTGGCGTGATGGCGCTAGTTGGCTGATCACCCGCTGGCGCGTCGCCTGCTTGCTCCACTGACGGATTGCTGATCTGGTACTGGTTGCGGCTCAGGCCAAACTCGCCCGAAAACAAAAACTCACCGCCGCCCGCCAGCTGCGCCTCGCGGTAGGGCTGATTGAACCAAATGGCCTTCACCTTACCCGAATCATCACTCAGAGTCGCCGTGGTCAAGCGTAGGCCCCGCCGCACGATGCGCGTGCTGATCGCCTCGCAGCGTGCCCGAATTACCACCTTGCCAGGACTCAGGTCGACGATGCGCACCGCATGCGAATAATCATCATAGCGCCGCGGCAAAAACCCCAGCGCGTCCTCCACGGTGTGCAAACCCGCCGCCGCCAGGGCCTCGGCTGTTTTGGGGCCGACACCTTTGATTTGCTTCAGCGCAGTCGTCAGCTTCATCTACGAAACAGCGTTGATACCTTCCAGCGCGTAGGCGGTATCTTCCCAGCCTTCGACTGCGACTGAATCAATACCCAACGCCTTCACTGGATAATCATTACCACCCTCTTCTAGCTTATCACCAAAGAACAACACCTCGTCCTTCGTCCAACCGTTCAGCTCCATGAGCTTGCCGATGCCATATGCCTTGTCAATGCCCGGCAGCGTAATGTCCGTACTCGTTGTGCCACCAATACGCACTTCCAGCCCTGGCAGCTTGGCCGCAACCTTGTCGCGATACACTGGACGGATATCCTTGTACTGCTCAGCCCAGGCATATTTATCCTCTGGCGTCGCCTGCTGACCCAGTGCTGACATGGTAATTTGGCTATGGCGATCTTCAATAATCTCGCCTGCTGGATTGTCACACCAAATACCCATCTCCTTCGCCGTTTCCTCCAGCGCCGTCATAATCTGCGCCTTTTGTTCATCCGACAAATCGTTCGCATATTGCAGCTGCCACAGCTCGCCGTCAAAGCGGTAATACCGCGTGCCGCAGGTCGGCATAGCATGGAACTTCCTAAGCAGCTCCGGCGCTATCTCTAGGCGGTCAATCACCTGCTTGCGAATCTGCTCAAAGGTCCCGCCGGTAATGACGCAGACATCATACCGCTCCAGCAGCCGCGCCAATTGCACCGCCATGCGCGGACTAATGGCCGACTTGGTAATCGCGAGCGTATCATCCAGATCAAAACTGATAACTTTTTTCATTATTCTTCTCCTTCCGTTACCAAAACAAAGGTATTTTTACCCTTTTTGATCAATGCTGGCTGCTGGACCACTTGGTCTTCGGCGAATTTCACGCCGTTGACGCTGACTGCGCCCGACTGGATGAGCCGCCTAGCCTCGCCGTTGGACGTGACGACTTCGGACACTACCAGCGCCTCGATAACGCCGACGCCCACCGGCACGCACGGAATTTCTCGGGCTAGCACCTCCAGGTCATCATCCGTCAGGTCGCTAAACTCACCACCACCAAACAGCACTTCAGTCACTCGCTCAACCGACTCGCGCCGACCGACACCGTGCACAATGTCGGTGACCTCGCGCGCCAGAACCTTCTGCGCCGAGCGCGCGCCAGGGTTGACCGCGTGATTTTCGGCGATGGCTTCGATGGTCGGCCGATCCAACGTGGTGTAAATTTTCATGTAGTCAATCACGCCCTCATCATCGACATTCAGCCAGAATTGATAAAACTTGTACACGCTGGTCTTATTCTCATCCAGCCAAATAACACCGCCCTCAGACTTGCCAAATTTACGCCCAGTGGCCTTGTTAATCACCAGCGGCGTTGAGTAAACGTGCGCCTCGCCGCCCGCCAGTTTGCGGATCAAGCTGACGCCAGTGACGGAGTTGCCCCACTGATCAGCGCCGCAGAGCTGCAAGGTGACGCCGTGTTCTCGGAACAGATGTAGGAAATCATAGCCCTGGATCAGCGAGTAGCTAAATTCGGCGTAGCTAATGCCGCTGCCGCCCTCGCCGATGCGCGCCTGGACGAACTCCCGGTCGAGGAGCTGCGTCATCGACATGTGCTTGCCCACCTGATACAGAAAATCAATGTAGTGAATATTACGGAACCAATCAGCATTATTGACCAAATGAAAATCACGCCCCTCAAAAATCCGCCGATACTGCACCGCGATGGCCGCCGTATTACGCGCCACCACGCTGGCGTCGCGCACTTCGCGCTCGTCTTTACGCCCATCGGGGTCGCCGATCAGGCCCGTAGCGCCACCCACTAGCAGATAGGCCTCGTGTCCATGCTCCATAAACAGCCGCACCATCATGGCTGCCGCCAGATTACCGATTTGCATACTGTCGGCGCTGGGATCAACACCGAAATAAAAACTTCGCGGCTGATTCACCTCGTCAATATCAGCAAACGTCGTCTGATTGACAAAGCCGCGCCACTGTAATTCCTCTGATAATTGCATAGCTCTCCTTTTTTCTAGTATACCAAGTTTGTGATTGAAGCGAAACCTGGCCGTGGTATAATGATGATGTGAACAAGAAGACAACGCCCCAACCGGCCAAACCGGCCTCGCGTATCAAGCAGACCTCGCCAAGGCGCATGAGCGTGTATGCCAATCTGGCGCAAAAACGTAAGACCAAAAAAGATCGTGCTTCTCGCGAGCGAGCAGAGTATCTGGCGAGTCTACCGAAGCATCCGGTGCAGCGCTTTTTCTATCGCCTCCACCCCAAGCGCCTGGCTCGTTACTGGTTCTCTAAGCGCGGCGCTTTGATGGCGCTCAAAGTGATGGGCGTCACACTGCTATTACTGATTTTATTGATCGGCGGTCTCTTTGCCTACTTCCGTAAGGACCTCGACAAGATCCGACCGGGCGAAATCGCTAAGCGCGTTCAAACGACAGTCACTAAATACTATGACCGTAATGGCGTGCTGCTCTGGGAGGACAAGGGCGGCGGCAATTATAAACTGGTGGTCGAATCAGATCAGATTAGCAAGCACCTCAAGAACGCCACGGTAGCCATCGAAGACAAGGATTTCTTTAAGCATCACGGTATTAGTATTAGCGGACTGACGCGCGCTTTCTTCAAAACTGCTGGCGGCGGCCAGGTGCAAGGCGGTTCTACCTTGACGCAGCAGCTCGTCAAGCAGGTTTTCTTCGCCGAAGAGGCTGGCGAGCGAGGCATCAAAGGTATACCGCGCAAAATCAAGGAAATGATTTTAGCCATCGAAGTCGAACGTATGTATAACAAAGATCAGATCCTGACCCTGTATCTCAACGAATCGCCCTATGGCGGCCCGCGTAATGGCGCTGAATCGGGCGCTCAAGCCTATTTCGGTAAATCCGCCAAAGATCTAACCATCGCCGAGGCAGCCCTCCTGGCGTCTATTCCGCAAAATCCGTCTTACTTTGACCCCTATAATCCAGCTGGGCACAAGGCGCTGATTAGCCGCCAGCACACCACGCTTGAGTATATGGCCGAACAGGGCTATATCACCCAAAAAGAGGCCGACGAAGCTAAAAAATATCCTATTTTGGATAATATTCGACCGCGTATTGATGCCACGCAAGGCATGAAAGCGCCGCATTTCGTACTGATGGTGCGATCACAGCTAGAAAAAGAGCTGGGCAAGGCAGTGGTCGGCAAGGGCGGCTTGACCGTCAAAACGACGCTTGACTGGCGTATTCAGGAAAAGCTGGAAGCAGAAATAAAACAGTTCTTCGCTAGCGGCCGGCCAGCCTCGGTGCGCATCAGTAACGGCGCAGCAACCATTGAGGATGTCCAAACCGGTCAAGTCGTTGCCATGGTAGGCAGCCGCGATTTCAACTATCCAGGATTCGGCCAGGATAATGCCGCAGTTGGTTTTATCCAGCCAGGGTCGACCGTCAAGGCCTTTGACTACGCCAAGCTATTCGAAAATCGCGGCGGCGGTCAGCAGAACTATGGCAGCGGCTCAATTCTCAGCGACGAAAATATTGATAAAATATACGGCGCCAAACTACGCAACTGGGATGGTCGCTTTATGGGCAGTATTACTATCCGCAAAGCACTCGGCCTATCGCGTAATATCCCGGCCGTCAAGGCGATGTATATCGCTGGCAACGGCCAGGCCAAGCCAACGGTCGATTATATCCGCGATTTAGGCAATACTCATTATTGCCAGCAAGAAGAGGATGCTGGCGGCTACGGACTATCGGCAGCCATTGGCGGCTGCGGTACCAAGCAGGTTGAACTGGTCAATGCCTTTGGCACACTGGCTCGTATGGGTGTCGTAAAGCCGACTTCGAGTGTCCTGGAAGTCACCAATAGCCAGGGCGATACCTTGCGCAAGTGGAAAGACAACAGCAAGCAAGCCGCCGATCCACAAGCTGCTTATATCGTCAACGATATTCTCGGCGACCCAGATGCCTCAAGCGGGCTGCACGGCTATGGCGGCCTCAGTGTTCCCGGCGTGCGTACTGCTGCCAAGACCGGCACCACCGACCGCGATTCTCGACCGAAAGATATCTGGATTGTCAACTACAGCCCTTCCCTGGTGATGGCGCTATGGTTGGGTAACTCTGACACCAGCAATATTGGCACCTCAGTTTCATCATTTGGTATGCCGGTTGTCCGTAATGTCATGGCCTTTGCTCATAAGGACGTTTACGCCAAGGAGGGGAAATGGAAGCCTGGCACTTGGTTTAATCGCCCGAGCGGTATTCAGCAACAAGGCCGCGAGCTATATCCGTCATGGTGGAACAAGAAGCAGGGCGAAACCGCCGAGAAAATGAAGTTCGATCGCGTTTCCAAGAAGAAAGCTACCAGCTGTACGCCGCCAGATGCCATCGAAGAAATCGAGGTCGTCAAGACCATCGATCCAATCACCAAAAAGCCAAGCTACACCGCGCCAGAAGGCTATACTGTCGATGAAGACGACGATACTCACAAGTGTGATGATGCCAAGCCGACCGTTAGCGTCAGCGTCTCGGGTAGTGGTAGTACGCGCACCATCAAAGCGACCGCCAAGCATGGCACATTTTCGCTCGCTGCAATCGACATCTTGGTTGATGGCCGCTCCATCAAAAGCACCGACCTGCCAGCCGCTGGAGGCACCGTGACCGCTGAGATCAAACTCAGCAGCGGCGCACACACCGCAACCGTCAACATTCGCGACCAGGCCTTTTATGCCGCCTCGGACAGCCTGACTTTCACCGTTGGCAGCTAATTACTGCTCATCCACTAGGCGTATCAGCTCAGCCTCGCGCTGGGCTGATGTTTTGGGGCGACGACGCGGCTGCTTTGGCGCCGGCTCAGATTTTGGCTGCGGCGGCGCTGTGGGCGATGATTGCGGCTTACGACCAGCTGAACGCTGCTTTGGTGTCGACATAGCTTGGCGCGATGGCTCAGCAGCAACCGATTCGGTGATTTTGGCAAACATCATCTTGCCGGCGTCCGTCTGCAAACTACGGATAATTTCGATGCGCTTTTTCTGGCCGATAAACTTTTTGGCCTGCTCCACC
The DNA here is from genome assembly GCA_030528625.1 of Candidatus Saccharimonadota bacterium. Taxonomy (GTDB): domain Bacteria; phylum Patescibacteriota; class Saccharimonadia; order Saccharimonadales; family Saccharimonadaceae; genus Nanosynbacter. Next base: position 240,894 of record JAUMYN010000001.1, on the reverse strand, counting down.
ACCACCATGGTGCCGTCCGTTAAATATCCCACTGCCTGATGGCTATCTTGTCCTTTTTGCGTCAGCTCCAGCTCTAATTCGTCGCCCGGCAAGTGACTCATCCGCAAACCCTTAGCCAGCTCGTTAATATTGAGGATTTTAATACCTTCAACCTGCGCCACCTTATTGAGGTTATAGTCAATCGTCAAAATCGCCGCACCGGTCTGCCGTGCCAACTGCAACAAGCGATTGTCCACGCCCTCCGGAATGCGCCGCGCATCATCAAGCAGCGTAAACGACGCGCCAAGCACCTCTTTCAGCTCTTTCATGGCGTCCATACCAAACCGCGCTCGCTCACGCTTGGCATGATCTGAACCGTCAGCCAGCAGCTGCAGTTCACTCAGCACGCTGCGCGGCACGATCACTTGCCCAAGCAAAAAGCCCGTTTTTGCTAAGTCCACCACGCGGCCATCCATTAACACCGACGTGTCAACCAGCATACTCGGGCCGTGGCCAATGCCATGCCGCCGCGGCTTTACCAGCAAGTAAATCTCCGCCATGATAGCCAGCAGCATGATGATTATAATAAGTTCTACTGTGTTATTCATAGTTCTTCCTTTTTGCGATAATTACTGTAAATAGTCAATCAACGCCTGGCGCAGGTCGCTCACGCCGCGCACAAACGAATCTTTGTGGGTTTTTGGCGCGATGGCAAAGGTAAACCCTAACTTTTTGGCCTCTTTAATGCGAGTGTGCCACTGCGATGCCGAGCGAACTTCGCCACCCAGACCCACTTCGCCGAACACCACTGCTTCGTCGCTGAGTTTGCGGCCCGCACTGGCGCTGGCAATCGCCATAGCGACCGCCAAATCCGCCGCTGGATCGCTCAGTTTCAGTCCGCCCACCACATTGATATAAATATCTTTGTCGGCCAGACTGAGTTTGGTACGCTTTTCCAGTACCGCCACCAGCAGGTTCAGGCGATTGAGATCAAAGCCACTGGCGGCACGCTTCGGGTAACCGAAATTCGTCGGGTTAACCAAGGCTTGAATCTCCACCAAGAGCGGCCGCGCACCCTCCATCGTCGCCAACACGATGGAGCCATCGAGGTTTTGCCGCTCCGCCAGCAGTGCCGCCGACGGATTGGCCACGATGCGTAGACCCGACTCATCCATCTCGAAGATTGCCGCTTCATTCGTCGAGCCATAGCGGTTTTTTTGCGCCCGCACGACTCGGAAACCGCCGTAGCGATCGCCCTCGAAATTCAGCACCACATCCACCAAATGCTCCAGTACTTTCGGGCCGGCGATCGAGCCCTCCTTGGTGACATGCCCTACTAAAATCACCGCCGTATTGGCAGCCTTAGCGGCGCGAATGATGACATTTGATGAATTGGTAATCTGGCTGACTGAGCCTGGCGCTGAGCTAATTTCCGCCAAGCTTAGCGTTTGAATAGAATCCACCACCACCAACTCGTACTGGCCGGTCTGGATAGACGCTGCGATGTCCTCGGCACTACTAGACGATGCCAACTGAAGACCTGACGCGTCCGCCGCACCCAGCCGCTCGGCGCGCAGTTTTACCTGTGATACCGACTCCTCACCGCTCACATACAAGACTTGATGGTTCTTCGCCACAAAGGCCGACACCTGCGCCAGTAAGGTACTCTTACCAATCCCTGGCTGGCCCGCCACCAGCACCACGCCGCCCAGCAAAAAACCACCGCCCAGCACCGTATCGAGGTCGGCGATGCCGGTCGACAGCCGCTCAGCCGCCGCCTCCACTGCTGTCTCACTCAGCCGCACGCCTTTCAGTGCCGTACCGCACCCACTGCTCCGAGCCACCGCCGATGCGCCCTTTTCAACCGGCGCTTGCTCCACCAGCGAGTTCCACTCGCCGCAGTTTTCACATTTGCCCGTCCACTTCGGAAAGCTGGCCGCACATTGCTGGCAGACAAATTGACTGCGTACTTTTGCCATTATCGCACCTCCTGTTGACTATCTAGGCCCTGCTGCAACGACTGCAACCGCCGGCCCAACGCGGTAAGCGTATCGACCTGGCGATTATACTCCGCAATCGCCGCCTCGATCTCCTGCCGCTGCTGCACCAATGCTTGACTACGGGCTGCCAGCTGCGACCGAACCGCCAAAAAGGCCTCTTGAGAAACAAAGTCGCCCCGCTCGGCACGCTGATTAAACACCGCAACCTCCCGATTAAAGCCAGCCACCGCCTGGCGATAGTCAGTCATTCGCTGCTCAATCGACCGGCGGCGCGTCTCTAGCTGCGAGGCCGTCCGATCAGCCTCCTCAGCCAGCGCCGTAAAGCGCTTAGTATAGCCAGCATGCAGCGCTACCACCGCCTGGCGATCGGTGAAAAACTGCCGATAATGCTGCTCCAGCTCCTCGCCTAGCTCAGCTGCCTCAGTACCCAAAATCGAATGCAGCTCATTAGCCCGCGACCCCGGCTGCGCCCGCTCATAATACGCCATGCGCTCAGCTAGCTGCTCGGTCTTCACCCGCTGATACGCCGCTTCCAATAGATCGCTCAGCCGCTGGCGCTGCGCCTGACTAAACCGCGACCACGCCACATGCAGCATCTCGTGCGCCGCCGTCACCTCCTTGATACCATCGAGCTCTGGATGCATCACCCTGTAAATATGAATCCGCTCGCTTGCTCCATCGTAACACCCCAGGATCGGACTAGCCTGCTCGACGCGGCGGCAGTCCTGATTGAACTGCTCGGCTGTCTCCAGCTGAGGATGCGCCAGATAGAAATAGAACCGGCCGCTATCGGACAGCGCCGCCCGCTGCGCCAGCGCTTGAATATCGCTGCTTGGTTGATACCGCCAGACTCGCCACTGATCAAGCAGTTGCTGATGATACAGCAGCACCAACAGCACCCCGGCGCTAAGCAGCCCCGCTAACAGTCCGCCGCCTACCCTACGAAGTCTCGACATCAATACCCACCTCGCCCTTGATAACCTTTGCCCGCAGCGTCATACCAGGCTGTGCTTGCTCGCTGAGTAGTACTTCGCTCAGCGGGTCACCCAAACAGGTCTGCACCGTGCGGCGTAGTGCTCGCGCCCCCGACTGCTGGCTGAATCCCCGATCCAGCACCAGCCGCTTGACACCCGGAGTTATCACCAGCCGCATCCCGCGTGCCTCAATCGCCCGCACTAACTCGGCGCTCATCATCGCAAACAGCTTGCCCGCCACCTGACGCGTCAGCGGTCGAAAGACAATACTGGCGTCAAACCGACCAATCAGCTCGGGGCGCAAAAACTCCTCCAGCGCCGCTCGAGCCGCCCGCTCGTTGTGCTGATGCGTCTCGTCGACTGCTCGTTTTTCTGAAGCGGCAAACCCCAGCGCCTCCTGGTGAGTCATTTGCTCAGCACCGACATTGCTGGTCACGATTACGATGGTATGACGGAAACTAACACTGCGGCCCGCGGCATCAGTTAACCGCCCGTCTTCTAGCAACTGTAGCAGCAGATTGAGCACGTCGGGATGCGCTTTTTCAATCTCGTCGAACAGCACCACGCTGTACGGCTGGCGGCGCACGCGATCGGTCAACTTACCGCCATCGTCATAACCCACATAGCCCGCTGGCGCACCAATCAAGCGACTGGCCGTGTGCCGTTCGGAAAATTCGCTCATATCAATCTTGATCAAATGAGTATCGCCGCCGAACACTTCGCGCGCCAGTACCCGCGCCAGCTCCGTCTTGCCGACACCAGTCGGGCCCAGAAAGACAAACGAACCCAGCGGCCCCGACGCCCGCTGCAACCCAGCCCGCGCCCGCCGAATCGTTCGCGCCAGTTGCTTAATCGCCTCATCCTGGCCCAGTACCGAACGTGCCAACCGCTGTTCCAGCCGCCCCAGCTGGCGCGCCTCACTGGCCGCCACGCGCGCCACTGGTATGCCTGACATAGCACTGACCGCCCGATGCAAGTGGCTCTCATCCAGCACCGGCAATGCGGTCGTCTCTTCCAGCGCTGCTGCCTGCTGCTCCAACTGCCGCATTTCAACTTTGTAACGCGCCGCTCGCTCGTACTGTTCGGCTTCCACCGCAGCGTCCAGCTTGCCTGCCAGCTGCTTGATACGACGCGCCAGCCGCTGCTGCCGGCTTGGCCGAGGCGCAACTTCCGAACGAAGCAAGGCTGCCGCCTCATCTAACACGTCAATCGCCTTGTCCGGCAAAAAACGTTCGGCAATATAGCGCTGACTGAGCGCCACTGCCTGCCGTACCGCCGCCTCATCAATTCGCACCTGGTGATGCTGGCTCAGCCGCTCACTCAGGCCGCTAACCATTGCCACTGCCAGCGCCTCATCCGGCTCCTCGACCACCACCGACTGAAAGCGCCGACTGAGCGCCGCATCCTTTTCAATATGTTTGCGATATTCCTCAAAAGTTGTCGCACCAATAACCCGCACTTCGCCGCGCGCTAGGGCCGGCTTCAAGACATTAGCGGCATCCATCGACCCCTCAGCCGATCCAGCGCCCACCAGCAGATGCAGCTCATCGATAAACAAAATCATCTCTTGATGCTTGCGCACGGCCGCCAGCACTTTTTGCAGCCGTTCCTCAAACTGGCCGCGATACTTGGTACCCGCCACCATGGCCGCCAGATCCAGCTGGATAATGCGCTTACCTGCCAAAAACGGCGGTACCTGCCCATCGGCAATACGACGAGCTAGCCCCTCGACAATCGCCGTCTTGCCAACACCCGGTTCGCCGATCAGCGCTGGGTTGTTCTTGGTGCGTCGTCCCAGCACCGTTATCACGCGTGCTAACTCTCGGTCGCGCCCAATCATTGGATCTACCATGCCAGCTCGCGCCCGCGCTGTCAAATCAACCCCGAAACGCTCTAACAACTTCAAATCATGAGTGCTACCCGCCTCATGGGTCGGCGACGACTCGGCTTGTTCCGCTTCTGACTGCTGCCGATTGAACATTGCTTCCAGATCATCGCAGAGCAGTTGAATATCAATATTCAGCTCTTCTAGCAACTTGGTCGCCCGCGCCTGGCGCTGCAACAGCATACCATAGATGATATGTTCCGTACCGATGTGCTGCTGACCGAATTCCACCGCCAACTCCCACGCTGTACGTACCATACTCAGCACATCGGCGTGCACGCCATGATCGACCACCGCAATCACCACCTGGCGCGCCGTCAAATCCAGCGCCAACTCCACCCGATCCAGCGTTACACCGTACTCAGCTAGTATCTTGGCCCCCAGGGATGAATTTTGAGCTAGAATACCCAGCAACACATGCTCGGTACCGACATAGGGGCTTCCCTGACGATTTGCCAGCCAACCAGCACGCTCAAAGCTAGCCCGAGCCGTATCGGTCAGCCGCGACGTCAGTTCGGAGAAATCCTCCGGCGTTCGACTCACGAGTTGCCTCCTTTCTTTGGTCTACCGAACCTATTCGGCCACTTCTTCGATGGCACTGAACAGACTATCTTCAATATTCTTGCGCGGCTTTGGCTCAGCCTTCACCGCTGGCTTGGCCTCGATATCCAGCTCATACCCTGTCAAGCGGCTAGCCAGACGCACGTTCTGCCCCGAACGGCCAATCGCTACCGACTGCTGATCTTCCGACACAAACACTGTCGCCCGCTTACCATCCTCAGCAATTTTGACGCTCAGCACTTCCGCCGGACTCATCGCATTGGCGATAAAGCCCGCTGCATCATCCTCAAACGGAATAATATCAATCTTTTCCTGTTCGCCAATCTCATTCATCACCGCCTGGACGCGCGTCCCGCGGCCGCCCACAAAGGTGCCAACAGGGTCAATCCCTGGCAGGCTGGAAGCCACCGCTAACTTCGTCCGGCGACCAGCCTCGCGGGCAATCCCCTTAATCTCCACCGCGCCCGTTTCCATCTCTGGCACTTCCTGACTAAACAAGTAGCGCACAAACTCTTCACTGGCGCGGCTCAGAATCAGCTGCGGCCCGCGGCCTTCGCGCTCGATGTCCTTAATATACACTTTGATGCGCCGGCCCACGCCGTAGTATTCGCCCGGAATCTGCTCTGACTGCGGCATAATACCGACAGCCTTACCTAGCTCAATCCGCACCACGCGCGGCTCAACGCGTTGAATCGTACCAGTCACCACCGTACCGATCTTATCTTCAAACTCAGCCAGCACCACCTCGCGCTCCGCCTCGCGCAGCCGCTGCAAAATCACCTGCTTGGCAGTCTGCGCCGCCACCCGGCCAAAGCTGGTGACTTCGTGCGTCGAGATCACCACCTCGCCGTCCAGCTCAGCCTTGGCATCAATCTTCTGGGCGTCCGCCAAGCTGATCTGATTGATCTCACTCTCGACTTCTTCCACCACAGTCTTGAGCACCGACACCTTTGCCGTGCCGTTGTTCAGATTGAGGCTGGCGCGTACCACCTGCTCGCGCTCACCGTTATCACGCCGCCACGCCGCCGCGATCGCTTGCTCAATAACCTCCAGCACCGTCTCTTCTGGCAGGTTTTTTTCCTCGGCAATTGTGCGCAGCGCCAGTGTCAGCTGCTTAATGTTCAAATCTTCCATGGCTTCTCCTTTATCCCTTATGATTATACCACAGTCCCGGCCTCGGCAGCACACGCCTGTATGACTCGCCGACGCGCCTGAGACGAAAAACGCCGACCTTTCGGCCGGACTACTTTTCTAGTATAGCACGCCCTTGTGGTAGCTGTCAAGCAAAACAGGCCCCGAGAAGAGACCTGTGTTGTTCATATAATTATTTTTTGTGGTTAGTTGGTTACAGGTACCTATAGCTACTATAGGAGCCATACTTGCCACAGCCCGCCTTACGGCCTAGCTCCAGTGAAAAGTCTCCCCTGAGAACATACAGCGCGCCAGGCTCACCAGCACCGATTGGTGGCTTACAGAGCACCCGCCAGGTTTGATTACCGACGATACCATCAGCCGCCAGTCCCTTGCTGCGCTGGAAAGAATGGATTGCCCGGGCAGTTGCCGGACCAAAAACACCGTCTTCAGCAATAGCAGGGCCTATATACCGACCATTGGCCCTGGCTTCAGCTTGCCTCTGGTAGTTATAAAACTTCTGCAGCGCCCACACGCAACCGCCGCGGCTGCCTCGACGATACAAATGATTGGTACAGTTCCAGTTTGCCGCCTCAGCTGGCGCTGGATTAAACAGCACTACTGCGGCGCCCAATGACACTGCGGCCAGTCCTGCAAGCATAATAGTCTTTACGTTCATTGATTCCTCCTCAAACGTACTTTAAGTTACCTTATTCTATTCAACCATACTATTGACAATACTGCAATACCTTATGCAGTGCTTCGGCCTCGGCCGCCGTTACCCACAACTGGTAGCGCCGCTTGACAGCCACTTGCCGAGCGGCGTACTGACAGCGAAAGGCTTTATTGGGCGGCAGCCAACTGGCGACATCGGCATCACCCTTGGCTTGATTGGCCGGGCCATCGACCGCCAGCAGATTGAGCGGATCATTGGCAAAACGCCGCCGCTCCTCTGGACTCAGCTGCTGCGCGCCCTTTTGCCAAGCGTCGGACAATGCGACGACGTGGTCGATTTGCACCTGGGCCGAGCTATCTGGCCCGCGCTGAAAAGTAATCGTCTGACCTGTGTAGGGATCGTGCAGCGTGCCGCGCTGTACTTTACAGTCATCGTCCCGTACCACATCCGTTAGATCCCGCGCCAAAATCACCTCGCGCACCGAACAGTCGCCGATCTTGCCCCAGCCATCGCCAAACTGCTTGCGCGCGTAACCAGTTTTGGGCGCGCGGCCCTTGATAAGTAGCTTGGCTAGCTCGACCTGCGCCGTTGAATCACCGAAATACTGCCGCTGAAGTTCCGCCGATAAAGACCCCGACGACGGTTGTATAACGTGCGCCGCCCAAAGCGCCAGCGCCATAAGCGCAACGGCCACGAGTGCCGCCAGCTGCCGCGTGAAATATCGCCGCTTCATGAGTGTAGTATACTAAACCTATGACCAATGTTCCACGACTTCACGACACCTTTTCACCAACGCATTACACCTTAAGCCTTGACTTGAGCCGGGCGGACAAGCGAACATTTTCCGGGGTAGTGACGATTGATGGGCGACTGCTGGCTGGCGATGCCGTGCTGCTACACGCCAAAGATTTGACGATTCACTCCGCGCTGATCGACGGACAGGCAGCCAAAGTTTCGCATGGCGAGCACGATGAACTACGCCTGACCCGAGAGGGTTTGAGCACAGGCGAACATCTGGTGGTGGTCGAGTTTTCCGGGACGATCACCGACGCTATGCATGGCGTGTACCCCTGTTATTTCCAACATGACGGCGTGAAAAAGGAATTATTTGCCACCCAGTTTGAGTCGCACCACGCCCGCGAGGTCTTTCCCTGTGTTGACGAGCCAGCTGCCAAAGCGACCTTTGACGTGACGCTGACCACCGCGCTTGGCCTGACGGTGCTGGGCAACATGCCGGTGCGCCAGCAGCGCGAGGAAAACGGCCAGCTCGTCACCACGTTTGACACCACGCCGCGCATGAGCAGCTACCTGCTGGCATGGGTGGTCGGCGAGCTGCACTGCAAAACCGCGCGCACCACGGCGGGCGTTGAGGTGAACGTTTGGGCCACTCCGGCACAAGCGCCCGAGACGCTGGATTTTGCACTCAACATTGCCACGCGCTCGATTGACTTTTTTGGTGACTATTTTGGGGTTGGCTATCCGCTGCCAAAAGCCGACCACGTGGCGCTGCCGGACTTTTCGTCGGGCGCCATGGAGAATTGGGGGCTGATCACCTACCGCGAGAGCTGCCTGCTGGCAGACCACCTGACGCCCGAAGCCTCGCGCCGCTTTATCGCTACGGTCATTACCCACGAGCTGAGCCATCAGTGGTTTGGTAATCTGGTGACGATGCAGTGGTGGAATGACCTGTGGCTGAACGAAAGTTTCGCCAATATGATGGAGTACGTGGCGGTGGACGCCCTGCACCCGGAATGGCGTATGTGGGAAGAATTTGCCACCCACGAAGTGACGGCGGCGCTCAGGCGCGACAGTCTAGACGGCGTGCAGTCAGTGCAGGTGGACGTCAATCACCCAGACGAGATTAGCACCCTGTTTGACCCAGCCATCGTCTACGCCAAGGGCGGGCGGCTGCTAGTGATGGCCAGGCGGCTGATCGGCGAAGAAGCGTTCCAGGCTGGTTTGAAATCGTATTTTGAGAAATTTGCCTATCAAAACACCGTCGGCGATGACTTGTGGCGCGAACTGGAGGCGGCTAGCGGGCAGCCGGTACTGGAGCTGATGAACGCCTGGATTTCGCAGCCGGGACTGCCGTTAGTGAGTATTACGCGACAGGGTGAATCGGTGCGGCTGACGCAGCAGCGATTTTTCATCGGCGACCATCAGGCGTCTGACGCGTTGTGGCCAATTCCGCTCTTTGGCGGTGAGGAAGTGCCGAGTCTGATGGCCGAGCGGGAGCTGCGTGTACCGACCACTGAGCCGATTCGCCTGAACCGCTCCTTAGGCGCACATTTCGTGACGCGCTATGACGAGGCGAGCCGCCAGGCACTGCTGGCGGAAATTGCAACCTTGCCGACCCTGGACAAGATCTGCCTACTACAGGACGCGTCGCTGCTGGCACGCGCTGAATTACAGTCTTCTGCGGAACTTTTACCGCTGGCACTGTCGCTGAAACACGAAGAAAACGAAAAAGTCTATGCAATGGCCGCTGGGCTGCTAGGCGAGCTGCGCAAATTTGTCGATGAGGATGAGACGGCTCGCGCTAAACTCAAACAACTGTCGGCTGATTTCGCGCGCCCGACCGTTGAGGCCTTAGGTTGGGACGAAGACAAAGGCGAATCTGACGACGACCGAGAACGGCGCTCCACCGCGCTGGGGCTGCTGCTGTATGGCGAGGACGACGCGGCGCTTCGCGAGGCCAAACGGCGCTTTGACGCGGCCGCACTGGAGGAATTACCCGCCGAAACCCGCCCTCTCATCCTGTCAGCTGTGGTGCGTCATTTTGAAACGCCTGAGCTGATTGACCAGTTGCTCGAAACATATGCGAACACACCGTCCAATGACCTCCAGCTAGACATCGCCTCGGCGCTGACCAGCACTCAGTCAGCCGCCACCACCCAGCGCCTGCTGGCCGCGCTGCAAGACAGCGCTATCATCCGCCCGCAAGACGCCAGCCGCTGGTTCATCTACCTCATTCGTACCCGCGAATCGCGCGCGGCGGCGTGGCAGTGGCTGAAAGGCAATTGGGACTGGATCGAAACTACCTTCAAGGGCGACAAAAGCTACGACGATTTCCTGCGCTACGCCGCTTCGGCCTTGCTGACCCGCGCTGAACTGGACGATTTCGCTACCTTCACAGCGCCGCTACATGCCGAACCCGCCCTGACCCGCACCATCGACCTGGGTCTGACAGAAATTACCGCCCGCGTGGAGTTGATTGAGCGCGACGCGGCAGCGATCAAAGCAGCTTTGGCTCGCAATTTATAGTTCAATCACCCGCTGCACCTCTGGTGGCTGACCACTGACGTCTACCGCCAGCAGCTGCATATCGCATTCACCGTACTGCGGGTGTTTTGTTAGAAATAGCTCGGCCGCAAAGCGCATTTGCTGCTGTTTTTTGGTGGTAATTGCCGCCAGGCCGTCGCCATACGTGGCGTTTTTACGGTATTTGACCTCTGTGAAAAACAGGGTGTTTTCACGGCGGGAGACGATATCAATTTCACACCACTTGGTGCGCCAGTTGCGCGCCACAATCTCATGCCCCTGCGCGGTCAGCCGCTCCGCCACTGCCTGTTCGCCCGCATCGCCGATACTGCGCGTTGTCGGAGGCGCAGACGCCTCACTGTCAGCACTCACTGCACCCGCATACTTCCGCAGCGGCGCGAAGCTCAGCCGATGCTCCGCGCAGGCGCCTAGCCGTTCCAGCCCCGCTTGGTGTGCCGCCGTACCATATCCAGCATTACTGGCAAACCCATAGCCCGGATGCACCGCGTCCTGCTGCTGCATGTACGCGTCACGCGCCGCCTTGGCGACAATTGACGCCGCCGACACGCTCGCAATGAGCCCATCGGCTTTCGCCATAGTCGTTACATACTCCTCCAGTGCCGTACCCCGCAAAAAATTGACCGTCCCGTCGATGATAATCTCATCAAACCTGACGCCCTTCTCTCGACACGTCGCCTGCACCTGCTCGACTGCCCGTCGGCACGCCAGCCGCAGCGCCTGGCTCATGCCAATCTCATCCAACTCACGCGCCGACACCCAGCCCAGCGCCCACGCACTGGCTTGGTCACGAATTACCGCGTCCAGCGCCTGGCGCTTCTTGGCTGTCAATTTCTTACTGTCGTTTAACCCCTCAATCCGCGCTTCACCCAACAACACCGCTCCCACCACCAGCGGCCCGGCCCACGGCCCGCGGCCCACTTCGTCAATACCAAGAATCATCGCTCCGCCTTCCGCACACGCGTGATCACTAGATACACCACGTATACCAGCAACGCACCCAAGGTATTAGCCACAATATCCCAACTGGTATCAGTCAAGGTGATACGCGCCAGCCCCGCCTTCACCATCACTATCTCCGCCAATTCATTGATACACCCCAGCGCCGACACCAGCACGAACAGTGAAAAAGCCTCCAGCAGCCACAACCCGCGCCACCGCAAACTCAACTTTAGATACCACCATAGCAGCCCAGTAAACACTCCACCGCCTACCAGGTGCGTCGTAAAGCTGGTGTGCTGGCCGTCGATGAGCGGCGATGGCAAATACCACGAGATGAAAAACAACCCACATGCCGCGTAAAGCAGGCCGCGATAACGCGCCTCGACTGAATATCCCGCCCGCCGCAGCGCCGCCGGCACGACTACCGCGATGATCATCGGCACGACAACAGAAATGACATGAAATATCGCCATACGCCCATTGTACTCCAACTCCTCATCAACGAAAAATCCCCGGAACACGGGCGAGTCCGGGGATAGCGCGAAAGTAATGGCTTATTTCTCAGCATCAGTCTCGGCTGGCGCTTCAACCTCTTCGGCTTTTGGTGCTTCTGGCAGTTCATTTACGCTTGCGCGGTCAAAGTTCTTGGCGCTCAGACGAGCCGATTTACCAGAACGCTTGCGCAGAAAACTCAGGAAGTTGCGGCGCACCTTGGCGCGGCGAACGATTTCCACTTTTTCAATCAGCGGGCTGTGCAGCAAGAAGGACTTTTCCACGCCAACACCTGAAGCGATTTTACGCACGGTGATGCGCGAGGTGTGCGACTGCTTATTGTCGGTGCGGATGACCACGCCTTCAAACATCTGAATGCGCTCCTTATTACCTTCCTTAATCTTCTGATAGACGCGGACGGTATCGCCGCTGCGAACATCCACCACCGCGTGCTTTTTCTGGGCTTGGTTGACTTGGTTGATTAACTCAAAACTCATAATAGTTCCTTTAATGCGCTCGTTTGCGGCTGGCCACGCAGTTGTATCCCTGCGGCTCCACACCGGTCGATTCGCTTAACCTCTTTGTGATACAATTAGTGTAGATTGTAGCATAGATACGGGCGGCTGACAAGGGGTCGCCTGGTGGAAAGTGAGGGAAGTCATATGGATTATAATCAATTAGCACTGAAATTACACGAACAATTCAAAGGAAAAATCACCACCGCGCTGCGTGACACTGACGACTTGAATCGCGACAAGCTCAGCGCCTATTACAGCCCAGGCGTCGGTGCTATTTCGCAAGCCATTGCCCAGGATCCGAGCACTCTGCCGCGCTACACCTGGACAAACAACCTAGTAGCGGTGATTTCCGACGGCTCGGCTATTTTAGGCCTGGGCGACCTCGGGCCAAAGGCCGCCATGCCGGTGATGGAAGGTAAGGCGCTGCTGTTTAAACATTTCGCCGGTGTGGACGCGGTGCCGATTGTGCTGGATGTACATGAACCAGAGGAAATTATCGCGGCAGTCAAGGCCATCGCGCCAAGTTTTGGCGCCATCAATCTGGAGGATATCGCCGCGCCAAAATGTTTCGAGATTGAGGAGCGGCTAAAAGCCGAGCTGGATATTCCGGTGTTTCATGATGATCAGCACGGCACGGCGGTGGTGACCCTGGCGGGACTGATCAATGCCATGAACGTGGTCGGCAAGGATCTGAGTGAAAGTAAGATCGTCATGATCGGCGCTGGGGCGGCTGGTACGGCCATTGCTAAACTGCTGCACCTGTACGGCGCGCGGAATATCTACGCCGTAGACAGCCGCGGGATTATTTCGGACGCGCGTGATGACTTGAACGCTGAAAAAACCGCCCTGAAGGCGTATCTACGGACGGACGTCAGCGGTACATTGGACGACGCTATCACCGATGCTGATATTTTCATCGGCGTGTCCAAGCCAGGACTGCTGACGCCAGAAATGGTGGCCAAAATGGCCGAGAAGCCGGTGGTCTTTGCGCTGGCTAACCCAGTGCCAGAAATCATGCCAGATCTAGCGCGCCAGGCGGGTGTGGCGGTTATCGCCACTGGGCGCAGCGATTTCCCAAACCAAGTCAACAATGCCCTAGCCTTTCCTGGCATTTTCCGCGGCGCGCTGGACAACGGCGTCAAGCAAATCACCGACCAGCACAAAATCGCCGCCGCCGAGGCGCTGGCGAGCCTTATCGCCGCGCCAACTGCCGAGCAAATTATTCCGTCACCGTTTGACGAGCGGGCGGTACCGGCCGTGGCCAGCGTGATTAGATAACGCGGTTGATCTCTTCAATCGTCGTCTCACCGCGCAGCGCCGCCAAAACGCCAGCTTGGAGTAGTGTCACCATACCTTGACGCTTAGCGGTCGCTTCAATCGCCTCGGCATTAATATCAGTCACGTCTCCGCGCAAGAACTTCTGGATTTCCTCGGTCACCACCAGCTGTTCCATCACCGGAATACGCCCTTTGTATCCGAACGGCGCCTCTTCAGTTGACACTGGCCGCCACAGCTGAAATTGCTCCAGATCTGGACATTCAACGTCTTTTGGCAAGTCGCGCAGCACGTCCCGCACCCAACGCTTGGTGGCCTCATCAGGTTCGTAAGCCTGCTTGCTTTCGTCATGCAGCCGCCGCACCAGCCGCTGGGCGATAATTAGCCGTACTGCCGAAGAAAATACTGGGTTTTGGCCGATCATATCAATCATCCGGCTAAAGGCGGCAGCCGTTGAATTAGCATGAAAGCTCGATAGCACCAAGTGCCCCGTCACCGATGCTTGAATCGCGGTGCGCGCCGTTTCGTTATCGCGAATTTCTCCCACCATCACCACGTCAGGATCCATGCGTAAAATACTGCGCAGCCCATCAGCGAACTTCTTGCCCTCAGTCGTATTCACCGGTATCTGCGTCACACCCGGGATAGTGTTTTCGACTGGATCTTCCAGGGTAATAATTTTGCGCTCGGGCGTATTCAGGGCATTGAGGATGCTATACATAGTGGTTGATTTACCCGAACCGGTCGGCCCCACCAGTAGCACCATGCCGCGCGGATGCGACACGATTTCGTCAATTTGCGCCCGCTCAGCAGCAGTAATACGCAGCATATCCAGATTCAGCGTCGACGTATCAAACGTAAAGAGGCGCAGCACCACGTCTTGGCCATACACGGTCGGCACCGCTTCGATGCGCAGATTCAGCACATGCGACGCGCCGTCGCGATAAATATCATGCTGCATGTGACCAGATTGCGGCTCGGTCGAGGCTGTCGAAATATTAGCCCGCGAGGCCAGCGCCGCCATAATCACCCGATAGCGATCGCGCTCCAGCTCGGCCACGGGATGAAGTGCCCCGTCCACCCGCATGCGCACTCGAATTGCATCACGCTGATTCTCAATGTGAATATCCGAGGCGTTCAGTCGATCTGCCTGATCTAGCAGATAATTCAACACGTCATTCGTTCCCACTGAGGCTAGCGTTTGACTGACCTGCTGAAGCGTCTCACTGTCGCCCGCTTTAGCGATGGTAATGTCGTCGTAAATCACTTTTTTGGGCGGATCAAAGCGCAGCATCATGGCCCGAAAACCAGAGCCGGAAATCAAGAAAAACTGCGCCGTCTTGCCAGTGTCGTGATAGCGCTGCATCATCTCACTCACCAGCGACTGCGGCGTCTGCGAGGTAATGCCGAAGCGATAAGACTGTTTTGCCTCATCCACCATCAGCGGCACCAATCGACCCTTGTACATCTCATCTATCGTCAAAACGTCCTTGGCGAGAGGCAACTCCTGCTCAAAGTCGCGAGCGTCAAGATACTGCAACCCCAAAATGGCCGCTCGTTTGCGGGTTGCTTCTTCATCCTGTTCGCGCCGTCGCGCCTGAATAGCCGCTTCATCCATGAACCGTATTATAGCAAAAAGCTTATGCCAAAGCGAGAGGATGGGCATGGGTGATTCGGGGCTACAGGCCGTAGTATAATGAGGATCATGAGACCGCATATCACACTGCTGCTGCATAATATCCGCTCGACGCACAATGTCGGGTCGCTGTTTCGGACGGCCGAGGGGTTTGGCGTCGCGAAAATTGTACTGAGCGGGTATACGCCCTATCCGGACCTGGCGTTAGTCGGCCAGCGCGACCCGCGGCTGCCACATATTGTTGAGAAGTTAACCGCACAGATTCACAAGACAGCGCTGGGGGCGGAAACCATGGTGTCATTTGAGTATATGGAGGACGTGCGGGGCTGGCTCTGTCATAACAACGAACAGGACGGACTGCCGGTGATTGCCCTGGAGCAAGCACCGGACAGTGTGCTACTACCTGAATTTCAGGCGCCTGCCGCCTGCGCCCTACTGCTAGGCGAGGAAGTTCACGGTATCGAGGATGATCTGCTGTCCTGGTGCGACCACGTCGTCGAAATCCCCATGTTCGGGCAAAAAGAATCGTTCAATGTCAGCGTGGCGGGCGGGATAGCGCTGTATGAGCTGATGAACGCACGGTAATTCAGAAAACTGCTCGCTATGAATCATTCTTGACACGACCAAGCCGTATCATCCGACGGGTTATTTTCTGGACTACTGAATTTGCTAGTCATATAACGCCGTGTTTGGTATAAAATGGTATTACCTGCCGCCATTTCTGTCGCAAGAGAGCCAATAACTACACTAAATTCCCGGTCTCCTGGAAAGCCATCGCCTTTAACGATCTCCCAAAATCTATTATTATCATCGCCGCTCTGCAATATCTCCGCTGTCATGCCTTTATAGTACCCCCCCCGAGGAATTTTGCAAGCATAAGCAACAGCTCAAACCCAAATCTAATGAAGCTTAGCGTAGTTTCACCGCATCAGTGCCAAGCAGCGAACGCAGCCCGTCTAGCAGCGCCTCGCCTGGCTCAACCCGAAACGGCAAGCGAATAGCTGACTTGGCGTCGCCTTCACCCAGCACCAGCACCACATCGGTCATGCCGCCATGTTCGCCGCACAGCGCTTTCAGCGCCACTAACTTGTCGTGGTCTGATGGATTTTTGACCTGGACAAACAGGCGGGATGGCGGTGCTTCAGGCGCAGGCATTGAACGCTCGGCGGTATGTCGCGGCGTGGTGGCGGCCGCACCAGAGCTGATTGACGCTGGCTGACCAGTTTTCTGAGCGCGATACGCGGCGCGTTTTTCCTGTTTATACGCGCTACTGACTTTTGGCGCGTCCATTTTGCGCCCCGTCGATTCGTAGGTTTTGATGTCATCATCAGAGATCACTTCGATACTGTCGGCGATCAGTTTGCTTTCTGAACCCAAATTACCGTCGCGGTCGCGCGCTGAGTTTTTGCCAGTCACCCGAATCACCGCGTCCTGCACCAATTTGGCGCCGACTTGCTCATATAGGCTCGGGAATACGATAACTTCGCCCTCGCCAAATTTATCTTCCAGCCCAACAAAAGCCATTTTACTGCCAGACTTGGTGAGGATGGTGCGCACCGTGGTGATGATGCCACCCACCGTCATGACGCGGCTGTCATATTCGGGTACCAGCTGGCTGAGCGGCTGCGCCTGCTCTTCCAAGTAGGTGGCATAGGCGTCGAGCGGATGCGCTGAAATGTAGAGACCCATCAGCTCGCGCTCCCACATCAGGCGCTCTTTGTCAGTGTGTTTGGTAGGCGCCATTTGTAATTGCATGGTTGCTTGCGCGCTAGCGGCGTCATCTCCCAGTAGCCCAAATAGATCGGTCTGGCCGCTGGCGGCTTCTTTTTGGGTTTTTTGCGCAAAGGCAGTGATGGTGTCGAGATTAAACAACAAGTCCGAACGATCGCCGAAGCTGTCGAACGCACCGCATTTAATGAGTGATTCCCACGCTTTGCGGTTAAACTTGCTGGTGGATACCCGCTTGGCAAAATCTTCGACGCTGGTGAATTTGCCCTCTTCGCGGGCGCGCAGCAATTCCTCGACCGCGCCAACACCCACGCCTTTGACCGCCGCCATGCCGAAACGAATTTTTTTCTCGCCAGGCACCACTGCAAATTCCACAAATGATTCATTGACATCAGGGCTGAGCACAGCAATATCCATGTGTTTACATTCTGTCATCTCAATCGCCAGACGCTCGGTATCGTCCTGGTCGCTGGTCATCAGGGCCGCCATAAAGGCATCTGGATAATGCGCCTTGAGATACGCCGTCCAGTAGGCAATCAAACCGTAGCACGCGGCGTGCGACTTGTTGAAGCAGTAATTGGCGAACTCTTCCAGTGCATCCCAAAACTGTTCAGCGATTTCTTTGGTGGCACCGCCGACCTTGATTGCGCCTTCGACAAACTCCGGCTTAACCTTTTTCATAAGATCAATTTTCTT
Organism: Candidatus Saccharimonadota bacterium; assembly: GCA_030528625.1. Taxonomy (GTDB): domain Bacteria; phylum Patescibacteriota; class Saccharimonadia; order Saccharimonadales; family Saccharimonadaceae; genus Nanosynbacter. The sequence goes on along the minus strand of JAUMYN010000001.1, from coordinate 223,122 downwards.
CTTACCCACCGCCTTACGCAGGGTGTCCGCCTGGCCGCCGGTAAAGCCGCACCACTCTTTCGAAATTTGCATAAACTGCTCCTGGTAAACCAAAATTCCGTAAGTGTTTTTCAGCGAGTTTTCCATGCCGGGGTGTAGGTAGGTAATTTCCTCCTCGCCGTGTTTACGTTTAATGAAGGAGTCGATAAACTGCATCGGCCCCGGGCGATACAAGGCCACCATGGCGATAATGTCTTCAAAGACGCTGGGCTTCAGCTCGCGCAGGTACCGTTTCATGCCAGCAGATTCCAGCTGAAACACGCCAGTCGTATCGCCCCGCTGAAAGAGTTTGTAGGTCTCTTCATCGTCAAGCGGCAAATGCGACAGGTCAATCTCAGTTTTGTACACCTTGCGGATAATACGCAGCGCGTTGTTAATAATCGAGAGGTTTGAGAGGCCCAAAAAGTCCATCTTCAAAAGCCCCAACTCTTCCACTGGCCCCATCGGATACTGCGTCGCCACCACGCCTTTTTGCGCCATTTCCAGCGGCACGTATTTCACCAAATCATCTGGCGCAATCACCACGCCCGCGGCATGCACGCCGTGCGAGCGAATCGTCCCCTCGAGACGCGCCGCAAAGTCATACACTGTCTTGGCCGTCGGGTTGGTCTCGTATTCTTTTTTCAGATCAGCGTCAGTTTCTAAGCATTTTTTGATCGGGATGTGACGGCCCTGCACCGGCGGCGGAATCAATTTGGCCAGGCGGTCAGATTCACCGTACGGCACCTGCAATACCCGCGCCACATCGCGCACTGAGGCCCGCGCCGCCATGGTACCGAAAGTACAAATATTAGCCACCCGCTCATGGCCGTATTTGTTAGCACAATATTCGATGACTTCGCCGCGCCGCGTATCCTGAATGTCGATGTCGATATCGGGCATAGAGATGCGGTCAGGGTTGAGGAAGCGCTCAAACAGCAAGTCATAATGCAGCGGATCCAGGTCGGTGATATTCAGCGCATAAGCGATGATAGAGCCAGCCGCCGAACCGCGCCCCGGCCCAAAAATAATCCCTTGACTTTTGCCCCAGTTAATAAAATCCTGGACAATCAGAAAATAGCCGTTATAGCCCATTTTATCCAACACGCCAAACTCCATATCCAGCCGTTCCAATTGCTCCTCGGACAGCTTAGCGCGCAGTTCATCATTCGGCAGCTTTTTGGCGTCTTCTAGCTTCATCCCGGCGTAGCGCGCCGCCATCCCACTATATACGAGGTGATCGAGATATTCTTTCTCACTTTCGCCGTTGGGCGTCGGAAACTTCGGAATCAGGATGCCACCCAATTCAAGCTCTAGATTGCAGCGGTCGGCAATCGCCTTGGTGTTGGCGATGGCACCGGGATTTGTCTTTGACCAGCGGGAAATAATATCTTCTGGTTCGGTCAGGTGTAATTCAAAATCCTTGAGGCTCATCCGCTTTTCATCAGACAAATACGCCCCCGTACCAACGCACAGCAAAATTTCGTGCGCATCCTGATCCTCGTGATTGAGATAGTGGCCGTCGCTGGTCACCACGCATGGGATATCTAACTCCTCGCTCAGCCGCTCAATGTAGTCATTGACTTTTTTTTGCTCCGCCCAGTGGCTGCGCGCCTCGGGATGGCCGTGATCTTGCAGCTCCATATAGTAACGGTCGCCAAACACCGATTTATACCAGCTAGCAATCTCCTTAGCCTTGTCGTAATCATCGTTGCGCAGATTCTCGCCCAGTTCGCCACCGATACAGCCCGACATGCAAATGATACCTTCGTTGTATTCTTCTAGCAGGTCATGGTCGATGCGCGGCTTATAATACACACCCTCGAGGTTCGCCACCGTGCTGAGCTTCATCAGGTTTTGATAGCCCTGATGGTTCATGGCCAGCAACGTCAAGTGATAGCGCATTTTGTCCTTGGCTGGATCACGATCGTGCCGCGAGCGCGCCGCCATATAGGTTTCGATACCGATGATGGGTTTAATGCCAGCGTCGCGCGCTGCTTTATAAAACTCAATCACGCCCGACATCGTGCCGTGGTCGGTGATGGCACACGCCTCCATACCCAGCTCTTTCACCTTGGCAACCATATCGGGAATTTTGGTCAGTCCGTCCAGCAGCGAGTGATGCGTATGATTGTGCAGGTGCACATAATCAGACGGCTTCAACACCGCCGACGTCGTTTGTCGGTTATTCTCCCCATCCATTATCCCTAGTATAGCATGTTAGCGGCGGCGTTGCATGGTATCGGTCAGAGTATTGATAAAATCAGCCAGCGGCGGAAAAATATCGCCGAATTTTCCGAGCAACCACACCAACAGCGCAATCAAAATCGTTGCGCCCAGCACCGACCCAAAGCCAAAGAAGAGGCCGCGAATAAAGTTCATGGCATACACTTGGCGGCGCGAGCAATGAAAGTCATAGAACAAATCCTCCAGAATCGCCTGGCGCGCGCCGTTTTCGTTATCTTTTTTGACACGCTCTATCACTCGCTGCGTCAGCGGTTTCTTCTTTGGGTTAGTCATCCGATTTTCGCCTCCGCGCAGTCGCCTTTCGCTTCAGGCCGCCGAACAGTGCCGCCACCGAACCGATAGTCGAAACCGTTGACATCAGGCCAGCGATATGGCCTTGGGTCTGCTCGGCGGCGTGCCGCGCCCGATTGATTCGCCGCGACAGACCAATAATCATCACTAGTATTACTAACGAGGCGGCTGCTAGTAGTGCCAACAGTACCCAGAGGAAGATTACTAAACCTGTCATATATCTAGTATACCACGCTCAGATATTATTGCAGGCGCTGGCGCAAAAACTCCGCTAGAGCCTCGCCAAACTGCGGATCGCGCAGCCCAAAATCAATCACCGTCTTGAGATACTCCAGCTTATCGCCGGTATCATAATAGGTGCCATTGGTAATTTCCACGCCGTAAAACGCATGGCCGTCGTCAATCATCTGCTGCATAATTGGCTGGATGGTAAACTCACCGTGCCCATCAAAGCGCTCCTTGGCCGCCTCAAGATAGCCAAAAAACGCGCCCGGCAGCAAATAGCTACTGACGCTGGCCAGATCGCTCGGCGCATTGGCCTTGCCTGGTTTTTCGATGATGTTGCTCATCTTGATAACGCCAGGCTCTAGCTGTTCCCCGCTCACCACGCCATAGCGATCAAACTCGACGTCATTGACAATCTTCTTGCAAGGCAGGATCGCGCCGTCCAGACGCTGAGCGGCCTCAATCATCTGGCGGAAGCGGCTAGGGCTGGCGGCAATAAAATCGTCCGCAAACGTATAGATGACCGGCTCATCTGGACTGATCAGGTGTGCCACGCAGGCAAGCGGCGTGGCAATGCCATACGGCCCCTTCTGGCGAATATAGACAAAGTTCGCCATCTCCGACAGGCTCTGCACCAGTTCAATCAGCGGCCGCTTTTTCTCGCCGCCCGCCCGCAGATTCGCCAGCAGATCCTCATTCGGCGCATCGAAATGATCCTCAATCGATCGCTTGTTGGCGCTCCCGACAATGATAATGTCCCTGATGCCTGCCTCGACCAGCTCCTCCACCACGTACTGGATGATCGGCTTGTCGATCAGCGGCATCATCTCTTTCGGCATGGCCTTGGTCTGCGGCAAAAACCGCGTGCCGAACCCAGCGGCAGCAATGATGGCTTTGGTTGGTTTATTCATGACTTCCTCCTTTTATATTCATCAGATATTTCAGCGCGAGCGCCAACGGGCCAGCAAAACACAGCTCTCCACACCCCGCAAGACGAAACAGCTCATCAAGCGATATCACACAAACCTCAGCACCCTGATCACGTTCCGTCTGGTCGAGTTTATAGCGAGACGCCTCGTAGACGCAATTGGTTGCTAAAAATACCGCAGAACGACCATTCATATACGCGCTTTCGGTGCAATCGCCGAGATAGTGTAGTTCGCCCGGCGCGTATCCCGTTTCTTCTGCCAGTTCACGCCGTGCCGCCTGCTCAAACAGCTCACCGGCCTGAATGTCACCACCAGGAAAATCATACAGCCATTTCTCCGGCCCAGGACGGAATTGCCGCACCATTACCACTTGTCCATCAGTTGTTAGTGCAACCACTGAGACAGCAGCATCTTCATCACGAAAGAACGTAGTAAACTCGTGTTGTAACCCATCGTCAGTCTGAAACCGCTTAATGACCACTTCACGCCTAAACATTACTCCGACTTCCTGTACGGTGGTTGGTTCGACTCGGGTAAACTGCTTCATGTTATTTTTCCCTGATTAGTTTCACGCTATCGGCACACAATGCAAGCAAGCGATCGCACAGCAAAGCGACTGGTGCCACCGAACAAAATTCCCCGCGCTTAATAATCGCGAACAGCTCCTCGATCGTAACTAAATGCAGCTCGGCACCCTGCTGATGCTCCTGCTGGTCGAGGCCGATGTCCTCGACTCCACGCCGACAACCAGTCGCCAGAAAAACTGGACATACGCCATTCACGTAGGGGTCAATATAATACTCTCCCGCATATTCCAGATCCTGCGGCACATAGCCCGTCTCCTCCTGTAATTCACGCCGCGCGCACTCCTCTGCGGATTCGCCATCTTCCAAGCGGCCGCTTGGAAAATCATACAGCCATTTCTCTGGCCCAGCTCGAAACTGACGAGTTAGCAGCACCTTATTGTCATCGGTGAGGGCGACGACTGACGGCCCCATCACCGTCTCGTTACCAAACGTCGTGAATTCGTGATTCAAGCCATCGTCGGTTTGGTAGTACTTGATAATAACCTCGTTGGGAAATTTCCCGCCCACAGGCTGCCGATCTTCACCAGTTTTCCGAAATTGTTTCATTTATAATCTCTCCCTTATGAGCTTTTGCGCTAGGGCTGGATTGGCCTGCCCCTTGGATTTTTTCATCACCTGACCGACGAGATAACCGATAGCCTTGTCCTTGCCGGCTTTGATGTCGGCAATTGACGCCGCCGAGGCTGGGTCATTCATTACTTCGTCAACAATCGCCGCAATAGCTGACTCGTCGGATACCTGCAACAGGTTTTTCTGCTCGGCGATTTGGCGCGGCCACAGCTTGTCGTATTTTTCATCAAAGAAATCTAGAAAAATCTCTTTGGCGTTGGTCGAACTAATCTCACCCTTCTCCGCCATGAAAGCCAACTGCAAGCAACGACGCGGGCCGACCAGCCCGTTTTCAAGTTTCTCAAGCTTGATATCCTCATCTGGCGTGGAAGCAAACAGATTAAAAATACGCTTGACCAGCTTGTCATAAGTCGCCCGATCAACCTCCAATTCAGCAAGCACCGACTTTTCATTGTGTTCAGTCAAGGTAGCAATCGAGTCCATCAACACAGCAATTGGAATATGATTCAGTAGCGTATTAATCACCGAACTGTCAACGCCAAGGTGCGCCCAGCGAGCGCGATATTCTGGCGGCAACGTAAATACCTGCGACTGAATCTCAGCGATCTCCTCATCACTCAACACAATCGGCGGAATGTCAGCATCCGGCATATAGCGATAGTCCTGAGCGTCCTCCTTAGAACGCTGGCTCACGGTCACTTGCTTATCATCCAGCCAGCCGCGCGTTTCTTGCACCACTGTTTCGCCGCGCTCAATGAGATCAACCTGGCGCTTAAATTCATACTCGGCGGCCCGCTCCACGCTTCGGAACGAATTGAGATTTTTCACCTCGCAGCGCTTGCCCAGCTCCGTCGCACCCTTTTTGGCGACGCTAATATTGACGTCAAACCGCATATTGCCATGATACAAATCACCGTGCGTCACGCCCGCATAGACCATCAGTTTGTGCAGCTCCGAGGCATACGCTTTCGCCTCAGCGGCCGAATGCATGTCTGGTTCAGAGACAATTTCAATCAGTGGCGTGCCAGCGCGGTTAAGATCCACCAGCGAGTAGCCGTCATGGTGCGTCAACTTGCCGGCGTCCTCCTCCATGTGCGCGTGATGGATGCGCACGCGTTTGACCGTACCGTCTTCCAGCGGTGCGTCAACGAACCCCGCCTGAATAATCGGCTGATACATCTGGCTGGTCTGATAGCCCTTTGGTAAGTCTGGATAAAAATAATGCTTGCGATCAAACCGGCTCACCTTAGCAATTGGCGCGTTAAGCGCTTTACCCGCTCGCACCGCCAACTCTACGGCACGGCGGTTCAGTACTGGCAGCATGCCCGGCAACCCGAAGTCAATTTCATGCACTTTGCTGTTCGGCTCAGTATCGCGCGCGTCATTATCCGCCGGACTGAACAGCTTGGTCTTTGTCGCCAGCTGGACATGACACTCAATGCCGATCGTCATTTCATATTCGTCATATACACTCATCTATAATGCTCCCAAATCCTTTAGCCCAGATTCAAAGCCAGCCATCGCCCGCTTGAATACTTGCGCATTAATGTTCACCTGCGGCTCGTGAGCGATTTGATTGCGCAGCTTGTGTGCCGCCCACAGCGCGTTTTCGTTTGACCACTGACCCTTGCGCGCTTTCAGCCGCTCACCCATGGTCGCGCCCTTGACGCCGCTATCGCGCATCGCTTTATCAACCAGCTTGTCGGCCTTCACGACCGCCATCTGTATACTGTCGGGATGGCCAGCGGCTGCACTTTGTTGAATGTTTTGCCACACTTTTCGGTACAGCTCACGGTTCAGGCCGCCGTGGCGACGGCTAGTAATTTGGATCGCGATCATCAGGCTAGCGCCAATCAATAGCGCAGCGACAACCAGTGCGATTAATAGTCCGTCCATTACGCCGCCTCCGCGCTCGCTGCCAACTCAAGCAGCGCCTTGTCAGTGCGATAATTGCCAATCAACTGTACGCCAATCGGCAAGCCTTCGGCATTCGCCCCAGCCGGCACCGAGATTGCCGGCAATCCCGCCAGTGATGCTGGCACTGTCATGATGTCAGCCAAGTACATCTGCACTGGATCGGCGGTATGTTCGCCAAGCCGAAAGGCCGGCGTTGGCGCCGTCGGCATGAGTAGCGCATCATACTCCGCAAACAATTGCGTAAATTCATTAATCAGCAGCGTGCGAGCCTTCTGCGCCTGCTGATAATACGCATCAAAGAAACCACTGGACAATACGAAACTACCGATCATAATACGCCGCTTATTCTCCGTCACAAAGCCCTCGTCGCGACTACGACCATATAGCTCAGCCAGAGTTTTCACGCCCTCCGCGCGGTGACCATAGCGCACACCATCATAGCGCGCCAAATTTGACGACACCTCAGCTGGCACAATGATGTAGTACATTGCCAAGGCGTACTTCACCATTGGCAAATCAACTTCCTCGACTTCATAGCCGAGACCGCGCAATCTCTCCGCATATTCCAGCGTGCGCGCCCGCACCGCAGCATCGACATCTTCAGTCATACATTGCCGCACCAAGCCAATTTTCTTTTTCGTAAACGCTGGCGCATCCTGCCAAAAATCAGGTAGCGTCGTCATATCTTTTGTGTCGCGACCCGCCATAATTTCCATCACCAGGTTTGCGTCATCTGCATTCGTCGCAAAACAACCAATCGTATCGGTGCTTGAGGCCATGGCCACGACGCCGTAGCGACTGACTGCGCCGTATGTTGGCTTGACACCGACCACGCCGTTAAAGCTGGCTGGCTGACGAATTGAGCCGCCCGTATCGGTACCAAGCGCAAACGGCACGATATCCAGCGCCGTCACGACTGCCGAGCCACCCGACGAACCGCCAGCTACCCGCGTTTGATCAACGGCATTCTTAGTCGGCCCAAACGCCGAGTTCTCCGTCGAACCACCGTGCGCAAAGGCATCAAGGTTGGCCTTGCCAATACAAATCGCGCCCTCAGCTTCCAGCTTTTGGACAGCCGTCGCCTGGAGCGGCGCGTCAAACTGTGCCAACATCTTTGACGCCGCAGTTGACGGCGCACCAAACGCCAAAAAATTATCTTTGACTACGAATGGCACACCGGCCAACTGGCCCGTAATCTCCCCAGCATCAACTTGGCGCGCCCGCTCCAACGCTCGCTCTTCCGTCAAGCTCAGCAGCGCATGATAGTCCTCAGCCTCACGCGCTCGCTTAAGCGCCGCCTCAACATTAGCGACAGCACTCTTTCCTGTAAAATCTGCAATCCGACTCATTATAATACCTGCGGTACTTTCACTTGATGATCAGCTTGCTCGGGCGCTAAACGTAGCAGTACCTCGCGACTTACACCTGGTTGCACTTCATCCTCGCGCCACACATTTTGTAGTCCTGTCACTTGGTAGGTCGGCTCGACGCCGCTTGTGTCAAGCTCGCCCAGCTGATTGATATAGCCCACAATATCGTCGAGATTTTGGCGCAAGCCAGCCACCTCGTCGTCCGCCAGCTGTAGCCCGCTCAAAGCAGCCAGCCGCTGGACATCATCGGTAGAAACAGTAGTCATAGCCCTATTATAGCACTAATACTGCGTCAAACGCGGTGAATACAGCGTTACCATCTGCGGCAAGCCATAATGAACCCTCGTCCCTGGCTTCAGACGCAGGCCAGCGTAGCGCCACCCCACGCGGCTGGCGGTGCTGCCATCATTCAGCGGACTGCTCGGCGCATCCGGCCGATCAATCACACTAGCATGCCAGGTGTAAGCGTCAGCCACATACATCCGTCCATCCGGGCCGCGCGCTATTGCCCCACCGCCATTATCGGCCGGGACGGTCGGCGGCATATTCATACAAGCATCAGGCCGACTAACACCTGGATAGCTATAACCAAGAGCGCTGGCTGGGTTTCGACTACAGGCTGTTTTAGCGATGAAGCGCTCAGAGCTCTTGACTTCCGCCGAACCACCAGCGTGCGTGTCGTAGCGATATAGCGTACCGGGATACAGTTGTGCCGCATAGACATAGCGCCCACTCGGTGAAAAGTCAGCCACATAGGCCGAAGGGTTGGTGGTAGGTGTAATACCGCTGTGCGAGGTGCCGGCAAACCAGCTGGCCTGTCGAGTTAATAGCCCCGTTTGCCGATTGACATGAAACAGATGCAGGGTGCCAACCCGCGCATAGATCGGATCATGTGCGCAGCCGTTTGACCCCATATAAATCACCACGCGCTTGTACTCCGGATCAAATGTCACCGACCCAAAACCAGTGTACTTATCATTAGGGTCATTCATGGTGCCGCCGCTGCCATTGCAGGTGCGCGCCCGGTGCGGATCGGTGCTTGAAATCGAAAAAGCCGTCAGCAGCGGACTAACCGTCACCGGGTTGGCTGCATTACTTGGATTTTCCTTCATCTGAAAAGCAATGACGCGATTATCAAGCGCACTCGGTTTATAAGTATACACCCAATAACCCGTACCATCCTGATTTGGCACCGCACTCAGCGCCTCGCCAGCGTATTTGCGTTCGGTACTGAGCGGGATATTCTTGGCTCCAGGTAGTACTCTACCTGCGCCACCATTGTATTTCGTATCAATTACCGAATAGTATAGTTCGCCAAACGAGATAGAAGTACCCTCATTTGCCGATGCCGAAACAATGACATAAGTGCCGTTGCTCTCATTGAGTGGAAACGCCGCCACTGCCTGGGTCGCCGTCTCCGATCCCTTGATGCCTGAGCCGTTCTCAATGACGTGGCCATTCTTATTCCACACCGTCCGCCCGTCAGAGAAGAATAGTCTCTCCCCCAGACGATCCGTCACCACGGTGACTCCTTCGTAGGCAAACTCGCTGGCAGCAGCACCTGGACTGGTTCCAACGATTGGCATGCTGTCTCCAGAGGTACCAAAATCAAGTTCGACACCCCTGCCAAAATGCCACCACCGTTTGCTGGCCCGCGAGCCCGTCGGGTCAATCTCCTGACTCACTTGCTGCCGCGATGTTGCGGTGTATGTCGCATATACCACCCCGTCGCTTTTGCGGGTTAGCTCAACTTGCCCGATAGTCTGCGCCAATCGTGCGCCACCGGAAGTGATGTACACGCCCTTGAAGGAGGTGCGAATGCCGCCCTCCTCGAATAGGTACTGCTTCCCCCAGGAGAAATCGATTCCCTCGCAGTCAGTTTTGGGTGTAATAGTTGCTGCGGGGTGAAAATGGCCGGTGCGGATACATTCGCCGATGCGTTCAGCGCCAGCCTCCGCTGCCTCGCGAGCCAGCTGAGTATAGTACTGTTCGCGCAAGGCCCTGACCGTTGCCGCGGAAATCTGCGTTGCTCCGATCAAGAGCAGCATTAGGACAATACTTGAAACCAGCACCGCCGGCAACGTAAAACCACCCCGCTTCACTCCTTAGTCCTCCAACTGGTATCGCGTCGTCGTCTTTGTCTCATTACTGTGCAACTGTACTGCTACAGTAATAGACGCAGTCAACAACAGCGCGCCTGTTGCGGCAATGGCAATAAACGCCAAGACTTTCGAACGATTACGACCGCAGACGATACTACCGATCGCCCAGAGACCAGCTGCCAACAGTGCCAAGCCGACCAAGTACGGCAAGAATTCCGCCAGATATAGCGAACCGTACACGGCGCCAGCATTAGGGATGCCGATAAAGAGCAGCGAGCTGATCAAGATACTGACCATTTTTGCTACCAAAACCAGCGCTGGCACTACCAGTGCTACCACGCCGCCATAGGTGATGAGCTTGTAGGCCAAGCTATCAGTGTAGCCCTGCCGCTCCGGCACTGTTCGCGACACGCGGCCGAATAACACCAGTGCCAATACTGCCAAGAGCACCGCCAGCACCGCGACAGTAATCAAACTTGTTCCTGGCGTAATCATCCACAGACCAAGCGTATCGCTGAGCCAGCTACCAACCGCCAAACCTGCGACCTTACTGGTGCCAACCCATAGCCCGAACACCGCTACTAACACCTGCGTACTTAATACGAGCGAAGCCACCACCGAAAACATCGCCAATCCGTATTCAAAGGTTAGCCATTTTGCTCCTCGTGCTGGCCGCACGACCGGCTGGTATGCCGCCTGAGCTGGGCTAAGCGGCTGCTCGACCGCTGGGGCCGTCGATTGCTGTGTTGCTTGTTTTGCCATAGTATCTCCTCCTTTAGCTACCCCTAGTGTACATCGTCTGGCGAATTTCAGCAATAAGGTCGCGGAGCTCGGCGGCTTTTTCAAATTCCAGGTTGGCGCTATGCAGTTCCATCTGTCCAGTGAGTTCTTTGATGAGCGCAGGGTATTCATCTTTCGGAATTTTCTTCAGGTCAAGTTTCGGCTTTTTGTCTGATTCTTTTTGCGGGATGATGGCGCGCAGGCCGTCGTCAATTTTCTTCTGAATTGTTTGTGGCGTAATGCCATGCTTTTCATTGTACGCCTGCTGGACGGCCCGGCGGCGAATGGTCTCGTCAATGGCGCGGCGCATGCTGTCGGTCACCGTGTCGCCATACATCAGCACTCGACCCTCGACATGGCGAGCAGCCCGGCCAATGGTCTGAATTAGGGCACTTTCGGAGCGCAGGAAGCCTTCTTTGTCGGCGTCCATGATAGCCACTAGGCTCACTTCGGGCAAATCCAACCCTTCGCGCAACAGATTGATGCCAACGAGCACATCGTAGGTGCCAAGCCGCAAATCTTTGAGAATATCGCCGCGTTCCAGAGTGTCAATTTCGCTATGCAGATACGCCGTCTTGACGCCGTTGTCACTGAGGTACGTGCTGAGATCTTCCGCCATGCGCTTGGTCAAGGTCGTCACCAGCACACGGTGACCTTTGGCGATGGTTTGGCGAATTTCCTCCATCAAATCGTCCACCTGGCCGTCGGTTGGGCGCACTTCAATCGGTGGATCGAGTAGCCCCGTCGGGCGGATCAGCTGCTCGGCCGGTTTCGGCGAATGGGCGATTTCATAGTCGCCCGGCGTGGCCGAAACATAAATCGCTTGATTGATATGACGCTCAAATTCATCAAACCTGAGAGGTCGGTTGTCCAGTGCGCTCGGCAAGCGAAAGCCATGCTCCACCAAGACTTCCTTGCGCGCCCGATCGCCGTTATACATGCCGCGCACCTGGGGCAGCGTCATGTGCGACTCATCGACCAGCAGCAGCCAATCGTCCGGAAAATAGTCGAGGAGGGTCGCTGGCTGCTCGCCCGGCTCGCGGTCGGTCAGGTAACGCGAATAATTCTCGATACCCTTGACAAAGCCCGTTTCGCGTAGCATCTCCAGGTCGTACTTGGTGCGCTGAGTCAGCCGCTGCGCCTCAAGGTGCTTATCATGCGCCTCAAACCACGCCAGCCGCTCGGCAAACTCCTTTTCAATGCCGACAACTGCCCGCTCAATCCGCTCGCGCGGCGTGGCATAGTGGCTGGACGGAAAAATTGTCACACTCTCAGGCTCGTCTAAAATCTCGCCCGTCAGTGCGTCAATTTTAGTGATTCGGTCTACCTCATCACCAAAAAACTCCACTCGCACCGCCTGGTCTTGCCCGGCCGGATAGATATCAACCACATCGCCGCGCACCCGGAAGGTACCGCGTGCAAAGTCGATGTCATTGCGCTTGTACTGGATGTCGGTCAGCAGCCGCACGAACTTGTCCTGCACCCGCCGCTCGCCGCGCGTGACTTTCAAAGCCATGTCGGCATAGGTGTCCGGCGAACCGATGCCGTAAATACAACTAACACTGGCCACGATGATGACGTCGCGGCGCGTCAGCAGCGCACTGGTCGCCGCATGCCGCAACCGATCGATCTCATCATTAATTTTCGAATCTTTCTCAATGTAGGTGTCCGAGCTAGCGATATACGCCTCTGGCTGATAATAATCAAAATAGCTAACAAAATAATGCACCTCATTATCCGGGAAAAACTCCTTGAACTCGGCAAACAACTGCGCCGCCAGCGTCTTGTTGTGCGCCAGCACTAGTGTCGGCACATTCCGCTGGGCGATCACACATGACATCACAAAGGTTTTTCCCGAGCCCGTGACACCCAGCAGCGTCTGCTCGCGCTCGCCCCGCTCCAGCCCATCCACCAACTGAGCAATCGCCGTCGGCTGGTCGCCGGTGGGTTGATACTGTGAAACGAGTCGAAATTCTTGCACTCTTTCAGTATACCACTTCCCATCACAGCGGCGTCTTGACAATATGATCACGGCACGCTATACTACCTGGCATGACAACTACGCACAACGTTATCCGTCGTCGTCGCTCTCTCGCTGAGGGCTAGTTTGTCGTATATAATAAAATAGCAATACAAAGAGCCCTCACCCGAGCGGCTCTTTTTTATCGTATAATCAAGAAAGGATTTTTATGAAACACGACACCCCGCAATACGCCAAAATCGCCAGCCACGAAGCCAAGGACGGTGAGTTTGATACTTGCCTACTGCTCTACTCAGGCGGACTTGACACATCCGTTATGCTCAAATGGATTCAGGAAAAATACCATTGCCGGGTCATTACTCTGACGGTTGACATCGGCCAGACGGTTGACGACCTGACGGCCATCGCCGCCAAGGCCAAGGCGCTAGGTGCCGTCGAGACCTTAACGGTTGACGCCCGCGATCGTTTCGCTGACGAACTACTCTCACGAGCCATCAAGGCCAATGCTGACTATCAGGGCGGCTATGCGCTGTGCACGCCACTCGGGCGAATCATTATCTCGCAACTGGCGGTTGAATATGCCGAGAAATATCACTGTTCGGTCATCGCCCATGGCGCAACTGGCAAGGGCAACGACCAAGTCCGCTTTGAGACCTATATCACCACACTCAACCCCCAGCTCAAAATCCTGGCGCCAGTTCGCGAATGGAGCATGGGTCGCGAAGAGGAAATCGCTTACGCGCACAAACACAACATTCCCGTTCCTCACACCAAAGATTCACCATATTCAACAGACGAAAATATGTGGGGCATCACCAGCGAAGGCGGCGAAATCGAGTCGCCGCAGCTGACGCCAAACTATCCGGCAATCCTCAACTGGTGCTCAACCATCCGCCACGCACCCGACGAGCCAGAGGACGTCACCATTGAGTTTATTGCCGGACTCCCCGTCGCCGTCAACGGCCGCCAAGCCTCACTCCAGTCGCTTATCCAGCAGTGTAATCACATCGGCCGCAAACACGGTGTTGGCGTCTCTACGCTCATTGAAGACCGTCTGATCGGGCTCAAGGTGCGCGGTGTCTACGAAAATCCCGGCGCTACTATGCTAATCACTGCTCATCAAAAATTGGAGCAATTAGTCTCGACTCGGACCGAAAACGAACTTAAAGCTGAAATGGACAAAAAATGGGCATATCTCACCTATGCCGCACAGTGGTTTGAGCCGACGGTGCGCCACATCAACGCCTACATTGACAGCCAAAACCGCAAAGTCACCGGGACAGTCACCCTCCGCCTCCACAAAGGCACCGCAACCGTCATCAACCTTGATTCACCGCACTCGCTTTTTGACATTAACCTAGCGACATTTGACAGCAACGCAGCTTTCAATCAAAATTCATCTGCAGGATTTATCGAACTATATTCATTAAGCCAACGAACGGCAGAAGGAGCATACTCATATGACAAATAACAAACTATGGCAATCAACCGCAACCGGCACTCTACATCCGCTCATCGAAGCCTATACCATCGGCGACGATCAAGTGCTTGACCAAATGCTGTTGGGGCACGACATCACCGCCACCAAGGCACACGCCCATATGTTGGAAAAAATTGGCGTACTGACCCATCAAGAGTATCGACAATTAGCAGACGCTCTTGATGAGCTGCTGCACAAATGGCAACAGGGCGAGTTCAAGCTGACAACCGAACACGAAGACGGGCATACCGCGATTGAGCTTTATTTGACAGAGAAACTTGGCCCAATTGGCAAAAAAGTCCACACCGGACGCAGCCGCAATGACCAGGCTTTGGTGATGATGCGCTTATATATCAAGACGGAGCTTGAGACGGTGGTGGACAAACTGCAAGCCGTCGCCCAGGCCTATGCTGGCAAAATTGCAAGCATTGGCCAGACCGAGATGCCTGGTTATACCCACACCCAAAAAGCTATGCCGAGTAGCGTTGGCATGTGGCTGGGGTCGTATCATGACGCATTTAGCGATCTTCGGCAACTGGTGACGCACAGCATCGCTGCCATTGATCAAAATCCGCTCGGCAGTGCTGCCGGATTTGGTGTTACCCTGCCGCTCGACCGCCAAATGACAACCGACGAACTTGGTTTTGCTACAATCCAAGAAAACCCGATGTACTGCGGGCTATCCCGCGGTATATTTGAACTTATCGCGGTGCAAGCGCTCAATCCAATCATGACCTTTGCTGGTAAGTTCGCCGAAGACATGTTGCTATTTACCTCGCAAGAGTTTAATTATTTTAAGTTGCCAGTCACGATGACCACTGGTTCGTCAATCATGCCGCACAAGCGCAACTACGACGTATTCGAGATTATGCGTGCGACAGCCCACGCCTTTCCGAACTATGCGTTCCAGCTACAAGCTATCGCAACGGGGGCTGGCAGCGGCTATCATCGCGACCTGCAATTGACCAAGAAAATTACCATGGATGCCTTTACCTCGGCGCTCGACACCCTGGAAGTTCTTGCGCTCTGTGTCAGCGAGCTCGAGGCCAATACCGAACGCCTAGCCGAAGCGATGACCGATGAACTCTACACCGTCGCTAAAATCAACGAGTTGGTCGAAAAAGGTGTGCCTTTCCGCGACGCCTACCAGCAGGTCAAGCAGTCGTATCTTGGCGCGTAACCGCCACAACATCCCGCCCCTTGCTTTTTTGTACGTCACACCGCATAATCATAACCAACATGTATTATGTGAATCGGATTGAGTTGGGCCGAACACTCGGAGGGCGGCTTCAGGAGCTGCGCGGACAGGAAGCGGTGGTTATTGCCTTAAAAGAGTCGGCGCTGACAGCTTGCATAGGTCTGGCGAGCGAAATTCGCGCCTGGGTCTTTCCGCTCCTGTCCCGGCGTATTGTTATTCCAGGCGACCCGCGTGTCATGGGGGCGATTGGTCCTACCGGGCAGTTTACCTGGAGTCCTGATCTGGAAAAAATGCAGCGCGACGGCATTGAGCTGGAGTCGCGCGCTGTCCTGGAAGACGCCAAGCGTACGGCTTTTTCGGAATTAAATCGTATTCTGGATGCCTATGGCGGCTTCACCAAGGAGGCGCTCAATGGGCGGGTGCTGCTTCTGACGGGCGACGTCGTGGAGGATCGTATTGAGGTAGCGGTCGCCCTGGAATATCTCAAATCCGTGCGCTACGCCGCGCTATACGGCCTGGGTGGTAATGTTGACTCATTGGCAGCCGACTACTTTCATCTACAGACCGACCGCAGTGTAGCACTCGATGTAATGACGCATATGTTTCCGGCCGAGCATTATTTTGAACAGCAGGACGCTTATACACCAGAAGAGTGCCGCCAATTAGTTATTAATATTTCACAGTATTGGGTATAAGGAGAAATATGAATCAACCAGCAACTGCACAACCAACCACGAACGCCCAGCGCCCAGCCAGCGCTATATCGGCCGAAGAACTTCAGCGCGCAACGGCGACAGCGGCCACTATCGCGCGGGCCTTTTCCTCCCGTGTCGTCGGCCAGCAAAACTTACTAAAGGCTCTCTTGGTCAGTATGATTACCGGAGGACATGTCCTGCTTGAGTCGGTACCAGGGCTAGCCAAGACCACCGCAGTACAAACGTTAGCTGCGAGCGTCCAGGGATCGTTCAAGCGTATCCAGTGCACACCTGACCTCTTGCCGAGCGACATTATCGGGACGCAGATTTATGATTATGCCAAGGGCGAGTTTCGCACCGAGCTGGGGCCAGTGCATGCCAACTTTGTACTGCTGGATGAAATCAACCGTTCCAGCGCCAAAACCCAAAGCGCTATGCTGGAAGCTATGCAGGAAAAGCAAACCAGCATCGGCGGTCGACGCTACAATTTACCGCAGCCATTTATCGTACTGGCCACCCAGAACCCGATCGAACAAGAGGGCACCTATGAACTACCCGAAGCGCAGCTGGACCGGTTTCTACTGAAAGAGGTGCTCAGCTATCCGACACCAGACGAAGAGCTGGAAATCTTGCGACGCATCGAACGCGGCACTCTCAGCGCGGCGGCCGCAGAACTACCTCATGTTGCCCTGGCCGATATTATTTTCCTCCAGCAGCTCGTCGACAAAGTATATATCGATGACAGCGTCAAGCGTTACATCGTCACGCTCATCGCTGCCACTCGTGCACCACAACAGTATATTCCAGCCGATATGGCGCGCTACGTACAGTACGGCGCCAGCCCTCGTGCTAGCATCGCATTCCAGCAGGTCGCCAAAGCTCTGGCGCTGATCAATGGTCGCGACCACGTTATCCCCGAAGATATCAAACAACTGCGCCATAGCGTCCTGCGCCACCGCCTGATTCTCAATTTCGAAGCGATCGCTGATCAAGTGCATCCCGAGGCGATTATCGATGCTATCTTTAATACGGTGACCACGCCGTAAGGAGTCTGCTCGCGTGCCGAGTCTGCTTGTTCAAGTCAAAGCCAAAATGGCGCTGCATGCCCACGAAAAGGTGCGCGGGCTGCTTGAGGGCGAGTACGGATCGGTCTTCAAGGGCCGCAGCATGGATTTTGATGACTTACGCGAGTACGCACCAGGTGATGACGTTAAGGATATCGACTGGAA
Organism: Candidatus Saccharimonadota bacterium; assembly: GCA_030528625.1. Taxonomy (GTDB): domain Bacteria; phylum Patescibacteriota; class Saccharimonadia; order Saccharimonadales; family Saccharimonadaceae; genus Nanosynbacter. Next base: position 205,503 of record JAUMYN010000001.1, on the reverse strand, counting down.
AGCGACGGCACGCAGCGGCACGACGCTAATCCGCCGCTACGTGGCAGTGCGCAAGCATAATATCCTTTTGGTGGTTGATACTGGACGTAGCATGGCCGCAACCGGTAGCGATGGCGACAACAAGCGCGATGTATCGGTGATGACGGCGGGCATACTGAGCTATATTGCACTCAAACATGGCGACCTGGTTGGTCTGGTGGCTGGCGATGCTGGCCATAGCAGCTATCTGCCATTCAAAGGAAATACACCCCACGTTGAACATCTTCTCCAGTCGATTCATGCAGCAACCTCGCTCACGAGCGCGCCGAGCAATATTGTCAATCAGCTGGAATATATTGCTAAAAATCTCCGCCGCAAGATGATGATTATTGTTATCAGCGATGACCATGAGCTGACGGCGGCCCATCAGCATGTTTTGCGCCGACTACGCGCTCAGCATGAAATCCTCTGGCTGAGTATTGGCGATGCCTCGGGGCTTGATGATGATGAATGGTATGACATTGATGCCGTTGCCCTGCTGCCCTACTCGATACGCCGTCATCGACAATTTCGCGAGACATTTATGACAGAAGAGGCGGCTCGGCTCGCCGAACGAACACGTCAGCTGGAGCGGCTAGGTATCGTGTCTGAGCGTATTACTGGCGATACTACGGTAGTACCTACCCTGTTCCGAGCGCTAGAAAGGCAAAAGCATGCCCGCCGTTGAGTTGCGAGACTGGATGTCCTACGAGCCAATATGGCTGGCGAGCGGTGTCGGCCTGCTCTGCCTGCTGATCGCCTGGTATGGACTGGTGCTATGGCTCACTCGCCGCCGTCGACCGCGTTCACTCAACACCCTGCGCGCCAAGCCGCTCACGGTACCAGATCTATCAACCTTGCAGGCTCGCTACTTGCGCCTGATTGATGAAGTGGAGGCCGCCTATGCCGAACGCCGCCTGTCGACGCGACAGGCACACCAAAAGCTAAGCTACCTACTGCGGCGCTTTGTCTATGAGGTGCGTGGCCATCGCGCCGATACGCTTACCCTTGCCGACCTTATGCAAACTCGGTATCATCAGCTCGCCACGGCAGTTCAGCGATATTATCTCCCTGAATTTGCTCGACTCGAGCATGGGGATACCGCCGAGGCGCTTCGTATCGCTAGAGAGGTGATTAGCACATGGCACTAGTCTTTTGGTGGCTGCCTCTGCTCTTAGGCGCCTTATTATTACTAGGGGGACTATTCACCTGGCGACGACATACGCCCCGCCGGCCAGCATTCCAAAAACCACTAGCCAATAGTGCGCGTCTCACTCGATTGCCGCTCTATCAATCCCTTGTGCGGCGGCATAGGCGACTGATATTTCTATTACTCGGACTGACGGGGGTCGCAATTATTACTACTCTGCTACTGAGCGGCCGCCCCGCGCATACCCAGCTCGTTGCGCCAAATATGAAAAACCGCGATATCGTTCTCTGCCTTGACGTGTCTGGCTCAATGACCGAAGCGAACAAGGAAATTACGGCTCTCTATTCAAAACTGGCCAAGGACTTCAGCGACGAAAGGCTAGGGCTCGTCATCTTTGATAGCTCACCGATCACCCTGTTTCCCCTCACCAATGATGCCGCCTTTATCAGTGATCGACTTGGCGCCATTAGCCGCATCTTTGGTCGAAGCGCATCCCCCGATAACTCTGGCGAAGGAGGCCGCGAGGAGGCGTATCGCCAAGTTGCCGACTTGCTAGAAGGCGTCAACCAGGGAGATGGCTCCTCGCTCATCGGCGATGGTCTTGCCGCCTGTGTTAATCGCTTTGATGCATTAGATCAAAAACGCACTCGCTCAATTATCCTCGGCACTGACAACTACCTCAGCGGTAAGCCGCTTATCACCCTTCAGGAGGCTGCCAATCTGGCGACCGAGCGCGCTATTCGCGTTTATGGTATCAATCCAGCGGACGAGGGGAGCGGTGAATACAAGACGCCCGAGGCAGAGGCCTTCAAGTCGGCCATGTTGCATACCAGCGGCGACTATTACCGCATGGACGATCCAGCGGCAGCGCGGACAATTATTGACAAAATCACCGCCCAGGACGCCACTCGCTTCCAGGGTTCGCCCCAGCTGATCGTGGCCGACACGCCGCAGCCCTTCATTATCGTGATTTTCGCTATTATTACCATCTTGTTTGGATTTCTATGGAGGCTCCGCCTATGATACTGCAACCAGTTCTTTCCTGGTGGCTCTTGGCACTGTCCTTTCTTCCCCTAGTCGTTTGCGGCGGATGGGGGCTATGGCAGCAACGACGACGCCCTCATCAGCGCCGTCGATGGCTGCGTCGACTACTGATGGTTCTGCTCCTCGTTATCATCAGTCTTCGACCAGCTATACCAGCAACTTCTCGCGCCGCTGGCAGCGCCCTCCTTGACGTATATTTCCTCATCGACACAACATTGAGTATCTCTGCCGAAGATTACCAAGATAACAAACCGCGCCTAGAGGGCGTCCGCCAGGATGTTGCCGCCATCGCTGCCCAGCTGGCGGGCGCACGCTATAGCGTCATTAGCTTTGACAACCAGGCCAGGCAGCTTCTGCCGCTCACTCATGACACCACCACGCTGACTACAACCGTACAGACTATTGCCATACAAGAGCCACTGTACGCAACCGGGAGCAGTATAGACAGCGGGCTCGAACTGCTCAAGCAAGAGCTTGAACGATCCAAGGCCGCTGCGCCAGAGCGAGGCCGCATTGTCTTTTATATGGGAGACGGAGAGCAAACAGCCGACCGAGCACCAGCCGCCTTTACACCGATAAAACCTCTTATCAAAGGCGGTGCAGTGCTCGGTTACGGCAGCACCAATGGAGGCAAGATGCCTGATCGCTCCACCAGCCTAATTGGCAGCAAGAACCAGCTATACATCCTTGACTATGGCAGTTCAGATTGGCCAACGCCAGCAGCTCTTTCGCGCATTGACGAGACCGCCCTGCGCACCATCGCCAACGATGCGGGATTAAACTATTTGCACCGCACGCAACCGACCGACGGCCGAGATATCATTGCTGATATTCAGGTTAATCGCATCATCGCCGCCAGTCGCGACACCGAAACCTATCACGATCTTTACTGGATACTAACGCCAGCACTGCTACTCTTGCTGTCTCTTGAGGCGCGGCTGTTATGGCGCCATGCTGGTAGATCACCAGCCCGAACAGGAGGCGCGTCATGATGAATCGTCGACCCTTTGATTTGAAAAAGCTTGATTTTGAGGGCATCAGACGACGACGGCGGCGACAGCTGCTGAGGTATTCTCTCCCCTTCTGCCTACTAACGTTCGTCCTCGCGCTTAATCTGCTAGCTCTTCCGCTCTTCTCCCATGTGGCGCACCGCCATTATGCCCAGACACGGCATGACCAGGCGCTGGCTTGGCTCAACCCGCTGCGGATCATCGACTGGCTAGAGCCATACAAGGTACTGTTTAACAGTGGCAATGTTGCGTTTCGTCAGGGTAATTTCGCTGAGGCCGAGCAATACTATCGTCGAGCACTCGAAACTGCACCGAGCACTCGGGAATGCGATGTACGCATCAATCTCGCGCTCAGTATTGAAGCGCAGGCGGATATTCACCTACGCGAACGGCGGTTTGATGCAGCCATTGTCGCCTATGACACAGCGAAGGCGGTGCTGCGCGACGGCCGAGCAGTCTGTAACACCGAAACGCGCCCCGAATCACAGCAAGCCGATACCAAGCAGGCAGCTTCTGCTCTTGGGCGGCGTATTGACCAAAAATCTAATACCGCCAAACGGCAACGCAATAATGACGCAGCGGCACAAGAAAACCCCGCGGCCGACACCAAGACCGAAACTACCCAGAAAAAACTCGAGCAGCTTGAACAGCGTGCCACCGAAGCGCAGCAGCAACGCCTGCGATCACAGCGCTCTCGCCATTCGGAGGTTGATTATCAAAAGCAGTTGCAACGAAATCCTACTGCTAAAAACTGGTAGCGCTACGTCTTGCAATCATAAGCAATTTGTGATACAGTGAAGGAAGATAATAAACAAAATAAAAAGGATTCTATGAACACGCCACCCGTCTGTATCCCGCGCGAGCTACAACTACAAGCCGCCATGTTTCGCCTCAGCAATGTCGATGAACAGATCCACGCTGGCTATAATGTCCTGCGCAAATATCACAAAACCGTCACGGTGTTTGGCTCAGCCCGCACGCCAGAAAGCAGCGAGTATTACCAAAAGGCCCGAGAATTAGGACGCCGGCTGGCACAAGACGGTTATACCGTGGTAACGGGTGGCGGCCCTGGCATCATGGAGGCGGCCAATCGCGGCGCACTTGAAGCCGGCGGAGCGTCAATCGGCTTTAATATTGAACTGCCGCACGAGCAATCGCTCAACCGCTATACAACCGAGTCGCTGGCCTTTACTCATTTTGCGCCGCGCAAAATCGCGCTGACTATGATGGCTGATGCCTATATCTATTTTCCGGGCGGCTTTGGCACCATGGATGAACTATCAGAAATCTTGACGCTCACCCAAACCAGCAAGATGGCGCGGGCGCCTATTATCTTGTTCGATAAAAAATTCTGGGGCGTCTGGGACGAATTTGTGCGCACTAATATGCTGGAAAAACAGCATGTCATCTCCGAGGGCGATGAGGCAATCTACACCATCACCGAAAGCTTGGACGACATCATGGCAGCGGTACGCAGCAACACTACCTACTGCGACCACTAGGCTTCTTCGTCAAGCAAGCGGCAAATCCCGCCATCGCAGATAACTCGACTAACCGAAGGGTTGTGGGTCTGCGGATGCTCGCGGTAGCGCCGATAGATTTCCTGGCCCAGCGCAACCCGGCCGGCACCAGCCCGCTGCTCTCCAAGCGGGAGCTGATGATGATAGTTCTCAACAATATCCACTGGATGGAATGAAATAATCTGCCCATCGAAATCAGCGATCACCCAATCGCTGTCCTTAAAACACGCCAGCGCCTCAATCTGCGGCGCCGCATTGATCAGCGCCCGATAGACTTCCTCGGCCGTCGAATGTGCTGGATCTAGTCCCAGCGCCCGCACAATACTATGCGCCCGCGCCAGCATGTCAGCCAACAGCCGCACATCACTGTCGTCGCGTGTCATTAGCCGCAGCTCAGACAACGCCATAGTCGCCTTGGTATCACCGCCCAATAATCTCACTAGTGTTCGCGCCATCAAAGTCTCCTCTCGTTCATTGGCATCGCGTGCAGCGTTGCTCCTTTATATAAAATGCCAGCCTTGGCGCCAATCTTGGCGACCACCGAGTTGGCATTGGCGCTGGCAAACAACACTGCATCCCTGAGCGATGCACCATCGACCCATTGACTCAAAAAGCCCGAGGCAAAGGCATCGCCCGCACCCGTCCGATCAACCGCATCAACACTCTCATACATCCCGGCGCGGATCATCGACCGACCGTCGCTCACCATCGAGCCGCGCGTCCCGTCAGTCACTAAAACCACTGGCGCTAGTCGCAGGGCGCCGCGCACTAACATCTCCAGCGTGTCGCCCGATACCAGCTGCGCCATCTCCTCGCGGTTCGCCGCCAGCACATCAACATCGGCCAAAAGTCCGATCAGCTGTTCGCGCTGCGCCAGCTCTTTCTTGCCTGGATTAAAGCAAATTTTTATGCCGCGCTCCTTGGCCACCCGAAACAGTTCATCTAGCACTTTCATCTGCCCTGCCAGCGTCGAAACATACAGCCAATCAGCATCCAGCGCATCGGGCGCAAAGTCCCCCGGATAATAATGCGTCGACGCACCGCGATAAGTAAGGATTGTTCGCTCGCCGTTTGGCGCCAAAAGCAGCACGGAATAGCCGGTATTATACTGGCGCGAAAAACGTACAAACCGAGTGTCGATGTTTTCCCGATCCAGATCATCCAGCACTGCTCGGCCCGCTGGATCATCGCCAATCACCCCCATGAACGCCACCTCGTGACCCTGTCGAGCAAAGGTCACTGCTGCATTGGTCGCCCCGCCGCCCGTCGAAAAGTGAATCTGATTAACATCGGCCTTTGAGCCAAGCTCCAGCTTTTGAAAACAACGGTCAGGACTTTCGCATACCGCCTTGAGTGCTGAAGACTGACTAAGGAACACGTCCTGTACCGCCGCGCCCACCGTAATAATGCGCGCCACTAGACTATCGCCTTTCTGCCCGAACCGAAGGCGGTAATTTTTTCCTCAACTACCGCCTGGACGGCCTCATAGACCGGCGGCATCAGCTTGACGATCGCGTACTCATTCGGATTATCGCGCAGTACTTGCTCTAAAGTGGTGCGAAAGGCGTAGCGCATATCGGAGTTGATGTTAATTTTTGACACGCCAATCTTGGCCGCTTTCTCAAAATAATGCAGCGGCGTGCCCGACCCGCCATGCAAGCTGATTTGGCAATGAATGGCATCGCGCACCGCCTGAAGAAGCGCCAAATCAAGCACCTTGGGCACCGGATACTTGCCATGCAGATTACCGACCGCCGCCGCAAAAGTATCAATCCCCGTCGCCTCGACAAAGGCCGCCGCGCCTTCTGGCGTGGAAAACGTTTTCTTGATTTCATCGTAATTGATCGCCTCAGTATGAACATTCGAACTGCCGCCAAAATAATGCGGTTCCGATTCCACCAGCGCGCCAGTGAACTTAGCGTACTCTACCACCTCGCGTGTCTTGGCAATAATTTCCTCGTCGCCAGCGTCATGATTGGCCTGCGAAATGTCAATGTGAATAAACTCATAGCCAGCGTCAATCGCCCGCTTGCAGGCCTCAACCGTCGGCGCATGGTCGAGGTTAAGGTACATCTCGACGCCATATTCGGCCTTGTAGTTATCCACGAGGTCGCGCACATTCTCCAGGCCCATAGCCCGCACTTCACCGTCGGACACCTCTACCAGCACTGGTGCCTGCAGCTTCTGCGCCGCCCGCGCCACCGCAATCAAGGTTTCTTGATTATCAATATTAAACGCCCCCACCGCAAAGCGCTGCGTCCGCGTGCGCTGCATCAGATGGCGCGCCCGCGTGGTATTGTGCCGAATCTCCGAAATAGTCAGTCCCATATGCCCCCTACAGTTATCGTGCTTCTGCTTTTAGTGTAGCATTGTTTGAGCACAATGAGAAGTCTGCTTGGAGCGCCACAGAGTCTACACGCTAAAAGCCAGGTCGATACGCTGGCACGCGAGCAACAAAGGCGTGGATAGACTGCGCCAAACTATCCACGTCCAGACCGTGCTTGTGCCACAGCTCAGCCATAGCGCCAGACTCACCGAAGGCGTCGCGCACGCCCAGGCGCAGCAGCGGCAACGGCAGTCGCTCACCCAGCAGCTCGGCCACCGCACCGCCCAGACCGCCAGCTATCTGCGCCTCCTCCGCCACTACCACGCGACCGCAGATCTCGGCCGCTTGCAGCACTGCTGCCTCGTCAAGCGGCTTGATGGTTGGCAGGTGAAGCACCGCTGCCTGAACACCACTGGCTGCTAGCTGCTCCGCCGCCCTCAGTAGCTGATAGGTCATCGTACCAGTACCGATCAGCGCCACATCATTACCTTCGCGCAGTACATAGCCCTTGCCGATAGTAAACGATTGATGCGCCAGAAACAGCGGCGTCGCCTCGCGCGGCAGCCGTACGTAATTGGGCCGCTGATCAGCAACCATCGCCGCCACCATCAGTTCTGCCTCGTGCGCATCGCCTGGTGCCAGCACCACCATGTTCGGCAAGGCTCGCATCAGGGCAATATCTTCCAGCATCTGGTGCGTCGCCCCATCTGGACCAACATTCAGCCCAGCGTGCGATCCCACCAGCTTGACCGGCCGATCATTCAGACAAATCGTAGTGCGAATCTGCTCCCAGTTACGCCCCGGACTAAATGCCGCATAGCTGCCAGCAAATGGCACTGCACCCATGGCCGCCAGGCCCGAGGCCATGGTTACCAGGTGCTGCTCGGCCACACCAACCTCAATAGTCCGCGGACTGCCAAACTCAGCCGCAAAGGCGCCAAAGCCGACACTCTCCATCAGATCAGCGCTCAATACCACCACTCGCGCGTCAGTTCGACCAGCTGCTAACAACCCGCGGCCAAACCCCAGCCGCATCGCCTCGCTCTCCGCAACCTGCCAATTTGAACGTAGACAATTATCCGCCATACTTACTCACTCGCAGCGTATCAATCAGCGCCGTTACTTTTTCCTGAGACCAATCGGCCGTCTTGGCCGTAAATATCACATACACCGCCCGAGCACCGCCCACCCGAGCAATCAGCTGAGTCGTATATGCCTGCTGCTGCACGGTATAAGTATACGTCGTCTGCTGGAACTCGACGCGAGTCCCGTCCTGCGCCGTCATCACCAGCGATTGCGGTTCGCTCTGTACAACACTACCGGCCTGCGCTTTCGGCGCCACTATCTGGCGATTCATAAAGCTAGCAAAGTACGTCGTCTGGCGCCCTTGGTTTGGGTAGTGCTTGACAATAGACGCGGCATCAACATTCTGCGCCTCAAGCTCAAAACCTTGCAGTTGAGCCCGACGCTTGGTACCCTCGGTCGTCAAGACCACCCCCTCGCCAGTCGGCAAGAGATAAGTATCAGGGGTGAAAGCTGCTTTTTGATTCATGTCAATCAATGGCCGGTCGGTCGTCTGTTTGGCGGTCTGCTGCTCGACTGCTATCTGCGCGGGGGCCGCTTGTTTCGGGAACCATAGCACCAAAGCACCGTAGGTGCCGATGCCCGCGCCAACTGCCACGACTAGTGCTAGTATGATCGTTTTCAGTTGTTTCATTGCACACTCTCTTTCTTATACTCACTTTGTTGCAGCTCTGCCAAGGCCTGAGCCGCTTGCTCGCGGTTTGGCGCTTTGCCATGCCAGCGATACTCGCGCTCCATAAACGACACTCCCTTGCCTGGCACCGTCTGGGCGATGATGACGCTCGGCCGCTGCGTGTCATCCTTGGCCCGCTTCATCGCCTGGAGAATCGCTGATACATCATGCCCGTCAACCTGCTGCACCCGCCAGCCAAAACTCTGCCACTTGGCACCCACCTCTTCCAGCGGCAGCACTGTTTCGGTGTCGCCGCCGATCTGCATGCGATTACGATCAATAACTGCGATAAGATTACCTAGGTGATACTTGTGCGCGCACAACACCGCTTCCCACACATTCCCTTCGGCCAGCTCGCCATCGCCCAGCAGGCAATACACCGTGCGCTGCGGCTGCGGCTGCACCTGTCGAGCGTGATACGCCATACCAACCGCCTGGCTCAGCCCCGAACCAAGCGGCCCGCTGGTCGTCTCGATACCTGGCAGACTCTGGCGCTCTGGATGTCCCTGAAGCCGCGACCCAAAGCGGCGCAGCTCGCTCAGCTCGGAGCAGTCGAAAAAGCCGCGCCGCGCCAGGGCCGCATACAGTAGCGGGGCATAGTGGCCATTACTCATCACTAAAAGATCGCGCTCATCCCACAAAGGACGCGCTGGATCAACCCGCAACACCGCACCATACAGCACCGCCATAACCTCGGCCAGACCCAGCGGCCCCGCCAGATGGCCCGACCCAGCCGCCAGCGTCATACGGATACAGTCCTGCCGTAGCTGATTGGCCAGGCGATACAACTGAGGGATATCGGCCATCCGTGGAGTACTCCTAGGCCAGTACGCCCTGCTTGGTAATTTCCGCCTGCAAACGCGCGAACATGGCCGCTGGATCGGCGGCTTTCTGGATGGCGCCGCCAACGTTCAGCACCGTAGCGCCGCCCTGCACCAGGCTGTAGGCGTTATCAACCATCACGCCGCCATCCCAGCCGATCTCGACACTCGGATTGATCAGCTTGATCAGACGAATCTTCTCTAGCTGCATCAAGCTAGCCGACCCGCCAAACCGCCCCAGTTCTCCCGAAAAAATCATCACATGATCGACTGCCTTAATCAGCGGCTCGACAGTGCGCGGCACGGTCGGACGCAGCAGCGCCAGCCCGGCCTTGATGCCCGACTGACGAATCAACGCCAAGGCCGCCGCCACATCGCCCGTTGCCTCGGCATGGAGAATAATCAAATGCGGACGCAGCGCAATCAGCTGCGGCACATAGCTGCCGACATCGTGCGCCATCAAATGAATATCTACCAGCCACCCCTCGGGGGCCCACAAATCAGCCACGCCAACGGTCAGAGTTGGCGCAAATTCGCCGTCCGTCAAATCGATATGCACCCGCTCGGCAAACCCGGTAATCCGGTCAACCTGCTCCTTGTACTGCTCGGCCGTTTCCGCCAAGACCGCTGGGGCGATGATCGCGCTCATGCCAGCTCATCCAGCTGCGCATTGCGCCGATTAAACCGCAGAGCATCCGCATACGGCGTATTTAGCCAGGTCTCGATAATCCCCTTCCAGGCCGCCTCGTCATTCTCCAAAATCCGCGCCGGCAAACAAAGAATATTCGAATTATTGTCCTGGCGCGTCATCTTGGCCTCAAAGGCATCCCAAATCACGCTGGCGCGAATCCCCCGAAACCGGTTGGCCGCCATGCACATGCCCTGGCCGCCGCCGCAGATCAGAATGGCCCGCGGATCAGCGCTTTCAGCGTCGCCGATCACGCGCAGCGCCGCCGCTTGAGCAAACTGAGGAAAATCGTCGTCAGGATTCAGCTCCTTGCCGCCGACATCTTCCACCTCATAGCCATGCTTGGCTAGATACGCAAACACTTTTTCCTTCAGCATAAAGCCGCGATGATCAGAACCCAGGTAAATCTTCATGTGTTTAGTATAAGCGGGATGCCGGGAATTTGCAAGGAAAAAAACGCAGAAAGTATTGACTTTTTTATACCAGTATGATATATATATCAGCCGCTTTGACAGATTTTCACAATTTGTCAAATCGCGCTTCGTTCGTGGCGTCGGATACGCCATGGGCTTGAGGCGCGGAACGGCCGCACCTCACAAACTTTCCGAAAGGAGGTGGACGTTGTGTCCACCATATTTCTGACCGTCGTCGCGACCCTCGCCGGAACTGTCTGGCTCCTCACTGGAGCGGCCTATTCGTTCTGGAAGCGCCGGCTGGCACACGCCCTGGCGCAGCTGGGCGCGCTCGCCCTGATAGGGCACCTAGCCCTAATCGCACTCGCCTGGGCCGGGGCGGCCCAGGACGACTGGTCCGCCCCGTCAATCCCGGCGGAGCTTCGTTGGCTCGCCGAGCCAGCAAGCCAACTGCCGACGTGGTTCTTCAACCTGTCGGCATGGGCCGCCATCATTTTGTTGATGGCGTCCGCACTCACCGACGCGGTACAACAGTACCGCGCGCGACAGCGGTAGTCACACAACGAGGTGCATCGCGCCAGCAGAGGCGCGGAAAAGAAATATCTGTAAAATCGCGGAAATACCGCGTCCCCGCATCAAACGTAATGCGGGGGTTTTCCTTTTCTAGCACAGCCGATTGCCATCATTTTGACAATTTTACATGAAAGTGCTATAATCACAGTATATGCTATGTTAGCATAGCCGAGGAGAAAGCGATGGAAAGCAACCGCGACACTGCACCAGATATAACAAACAGAGCCAATACCTCTGGAAATATTTCCCCTGAAGGCCCAACCGGAGCCGCAACCCTGGGAGTCTGCGCGCTTACGTTCTCAATGCTTTTTGGTATACCAGCCTATTTCAACAATGGACGCAAGGAGATGCCGCACACCCTTGTTACTATAGATGACTTGCAGTGCACCAACCCAGCGACCGACGAGTCGCGGCCAGCAGCGGTAGAACGGATCAACGACCGTCGATTTGACCCCAAATTTAGCGGCACTAACACTAACAACCAGCTTGATGAAGTTGTGTTCAATTGCCCTGAAGGCCTGATACTAAACGGAGAGCCCGCCCCCGCTGTACAGCCATACACCAAAGAAAACTGGCTGGAACACGCTGACAAACCTCGGCTACACCTCAAAGGGCTGGCGCCCGCTGAAGCCGCCGTCCGGGTCAGCATCGTGACCGACGGGGATGGCCGGCCAGTACGGGCCGTTATTGCCACGCCTGCTAGCGGCTCTATTAGCGCCGCCAGAAGCAGCACATCCGGCAACTAAGCGCCGCGCTGCACCGTCGCACCGATATCGGCCACCAGTTCGACCAGGCGGTTGGAATAACCCCACTCATTGTCGTACCACACCATGATTTTCACCAAATTGCCATCAACCACCTTGGTGAGCGGCAGATCGACAACGCCGGAATGCGAATTGCCGATAAAATCGCGGCTGACCAGCGGCTCCTCGCTAACGCCCAAAATTCCCTGATAAAATCGCTCCTGCGCAGCCTGCCGAAACGCGGTATTTACTTCGTCAACCGTGACGTTGCGGCGCAGCAGCGCGGTAACGTCGCTCAGGCTAACCACCGGAGTGGGCACCCGCACGCTCAGGCCATCAAACCGCCCCGCCAGCTGCGGCAGCGTTTTGGTCACGGCAATCGCCGCACCAGTCGTGGTCGGCACCATATTTTCCGCAGCATTGCGCCCCTCGCGCAGATCTTTGGCGGGCGCATCCTGCAAGCGCTGGCTGGCGGTGTAGCTGTGGATGGTCGTCAGCATCGATTTTTCCACCCCAAACGCCGCGTCCAGCACTGCCATCACCGCGCCCAGGCTGTTGGTAGTGCAGCTGGCATTTGACACAATGGGCGTGGCGTGGGAAATCTTGTCATCATTTGTGCCAAGCACGATGGTATCGATGCCCTCGGACTTAGTTGGCCCAGAAATTACCACCCGCTTGGCACCAGCCAACAGATGCTTGCCCGCGCCTTCCTTGTCGGTGAATAGCCCCGTCGACTCAATCACCACGTCAATGTCCAGCGCGCCCCATGGCAGCAGGCTTGGGTCTTTTTCGGCCAGTACCTTGACCTCCCTGCCGTCCACCACCAGCGCCGTGTCAGTGTGCGACACCTCGCGGGCATAATCACCATAATTACTATCGTGCTTCAATAGATACGCCAGCGTCCGCGTGTCCGTCAAATCGTTAATTGCCACAACTTCCAGATCGTTGCGCTCCCAAGCAATCTTGAAAGCGCTGCGTCCAATCCGCCCAAAGCCGTTAATCGCTACTTTTATTGTCGCCATAATCCCTCCCGTTATCAAGCATTAGCGTTTAGGGATATTATACCATAGCCACCCGAACGACACATCATCCGAGGGCTGGCACTCTTTTGCTATAATAAACATATGACACGCGACGAGTTGATGGACTTGGCGGAACCGCAATACGATGAGGCGCAGCTACTAGAGCTAGAGGGCGCTATTGCCTATGCGTGCGAGAAACACGACGGCCAGTTGCGCAAAAGCGGCGAGTCATATATTATTCATCCTCTTGGGGTGGCGGGCATTTTGGTGGAATGGGGTATGGATATTGATACGGTGATTGCTGGGGTACTGCACGATACAGTGGAAGACACCGACGCGACACTCGAGGAGCTGGAAAATTTGTTCGGCCGCGATGTGGCATTTTTAGTAGATGGCGTCACCAAGGTGTCCCAGGCGCGGGCCGGGATGCGTAGCTTGGAAAGCTATCTGCCCGAGACCAAGGACAATCTGGCCAAACTCATGATTGCCGTGGGCGAAGATGTGCGGGTGATCATTATTAAGCTGGCCGACCGGCTGCATAATATGCGCACCCTGCAATTCATGCCGCCTGACAAACAGAAGAAAATCGCCCGCGAGACGCTAGAGGTATTTGCGCCGCTGGCCGACCGGCTGAATATGGGACGAGTTCGCGTCCAGCTGGAAGAGCTGAGTTTTAAGTTTTTGATGCCGCGCACCTTTCATGAAACCAAAAGCCTGATGGATAGCCGGCTGAAAAAGAGTCATCGCAAGCTCGACAAGGTGCGCCGAGAAATCGCGGCGCGTTTGACGGCCGAAAAGCTGCCTTTCGAGATGGACGGACGCGTCAAGAGTGTCTATAGCCTCTTCAAAAAACTTGATCGCGTGGGCGATATTGACAAAATTTATGATCTGATCGCACTGCGCATCATCGTTGACGACGTGGCAACCGCTTATTTAGTACTAGGCATCTTGCACGAGATGTATCAGCCGCTGTTCGAACGCATCAAAGATTATGTTGCCAACCCCAAGCCAAACGGTTATCAAAGTCTGCACACCACCGTGCAAACACCAACTGGGCAAATTGTTGAGCTGCAAATTCGCACCCAGGAAATGCATGATTACGCTGAGCGGGGGTTGGCGGCCAGCTTTCATTATAACGAGCAGAAAATGACCGATGCCTACCGCACTGGCAAGATGGCCGCGCTGCCGACCGATTTAGCCTGGATTCGTGATTTGCAAGAAACGGCCGCTAAAGCGCGCGAGGGCAAGGTCTTTGACAGCGCGAAGTTTCGTATGAAACTGTTTGAGGATCGGATTTTTGTCTATTCACCCAAGGGCGATATTTATGATCTGCCGCGCGGTGCTTTCCCGCTGGATTATGCGTACCGGATTCATTCCGATGTGGCGGCCCACGCCAGCGGCTTTAAGGTCAATGGCGTCATGAAACCCTTTACCTACCAGCTTCAGCACGGCGATACAGTAGAAGTGCTCACCAGCAAATCAGCCAAACCTAACCCTGACTGGCGCGAGATGGTAGTGACGCCGCACGCCAAAGAAAAACTCCGCTCGCAACTGGCGCATCAGGGCGGTATCTTACAGACATTGACTGGTGGCGTATCATCGCTGTTTCGGCGCAAAAAATAAGCCCCGCTTTCACGAGGCTTACGCTAATGGCTATGGCTGCTTACTGATTATTCCAGCGTTCAATCGCTTCAGCAATCACCTGCTTAGCTGATTCCACGCCCTCAAAGCCCTTGACGACGGTCGAACCTGGCTTTTTCAGATCCTTGTAGCGATTGAAATGGAACTCGATCTGCCTGATCAGCTGCGCCGGCAAGTCTTCGAGCGACTGGATAGCGTCGCCGTTGTTGCGGTCATCGCTTGGCACGGCGATAATTTTATCGTCAACCTCGTCGTCATCAACAAACTTCATCACGCCCAAAATGCGCGCCGTCACCACCAGTCCAGTCGTCAGCGGCTGATCGGTCACTAATAGTACATCCAGCTCATCGCCATCCTCATCCAACGTCTGCGGAATAAAGCCATAGTTGGTTGGCTTGGCAAAAATTGCCGGCTCCACACGATCCAGACGCATCACGCCAACCTTGCGGTCCCACTCAATTTTATGATTCGACCCGGTCGGAATCTCCACGACTACGGTCAATTCGCCGTTTTGGTAATCACCCGGGGTTAGTACTTGATTAAAATCTGCCATAGCTTACTCCTCTCTGGCTTTTGCTTGTAAATATTCTCGAATCTGCAAAGCAGCTTCCGCGCCCTCGCCGACCGCCGAAGCAATCTGCATAGTGGCACCAGAGCGGACATCACCCGACGCGAAGACACCCGGCACGCTAGTGCGGAGATGTTCATCAGTGATAATATGTCCTGCTCCATCCAGCTCAATCGCCGAATCCTGCAAAAACTGCGTATTTGGGATCAGGCCAATAAACACAAAGAGCGCATCGGCAGTAAACTCCTTCTCTTCACCGTCTTGTGTTGAGCGCACGCCATAAAACGTACCGTCGTTTACGATAATTTCGTCAGTCGTCGCGCCAATATGGACGGTAATTTTACCCTCATCGACATACTTTTGTAACTCTTTTTGAAGCACTTCACTGGCACGAAGCTTGCTGCGCACCAGCAGGTCAATGTGTGTAGCATACCGGGTCAAGAACATCGCCTCTTGCACCGCCGAGTTGCCGCCGCCAACCACGATCAGCCGCCTGTCGCGATAAAACGCCCCGTCACACGTCGCGCAGTAATGTACGCCGCGGCCGTACAGTTCATCTTCGCCTGGCACGCCAAGCTTGCGGTGATTTGAACCGGTTGCCAACAACACCGCACCTGCCTGCACTGGCTTTCCGTCAATCACTACTTCCACGCCGCCATCGATCGCCTTAAGGCTCGTCGCCTCGCCGTACTGAATATCAGCACCAAAACGCTCCGCCTGCTTTTGCAGTTCACCGGCCAACTTCATACCCGTCACGCCCTCGGCAAAGCCTGGATAGTTATCGATCTGATCGGTAATCGCCGCCATGCCGCCAACCACGCCGCGCTCGTACAATGTAGTGGTAACATCCTCGCGCGTCAAATAAATCGCTGCCGTGAGAGCGCTTGGCCCCGCACCAATAATGACCACTTTATCAGACATCAATGCCATATTTTTTGTACTCCTTTTTTAGTAGTTCCGGAATTTCTGGTTTATCAGCTGGCTTTGGTACCGCCATCACGATAAACTTGAGCGGTGTGTTAGCCGGAATTTTATCACCCGAGCCAGCCTCGCCATAGGCCAGCGATGCCGGAACCGTCAGCTCGCGCACCCCGCCAATTTTCATACCGACCATGCCCTGCTTCCAGCCCTGAATGAGCGCTGCCTTACTTAAACCCTGGTCTAGACCTGGCACCGCAGGACTAGATTGATAGAGAAAGGTCTTTAGCGTCCCGCCCTCATCAGCGATCGACTGATCAAAAACTTCACCCTTGGGACTCCAGCCAATATAGTAGGCGGCAAACACCGATTGAGCGGTAATTTCCTCGCCGTCACCGACCTTAAGATCTTCTTTTTTCAGCTCGGTTACTGCCGCCGAATCAAATGCCGCGACGCGCGCAGTATACGACGCAATCTGTCCATAATACCGCGCAGCATATTCAGTGGCCTTCTGCTCCACTGTCTTTTGATAGGCTGCTGTTGCTTCGCTATATTGCTTCTGCACCGCTTCCAGCGCGGCCCGATCACGCGCCTCATTAGCTGGCGCCACCATCATGGCAATAAAACCGCCAATCGTCCCTACTAGCATTGTTCCAGCAATAATCCAAATACCCCAGCGCTGCCCTCTCGTCGTTGCCATATTCCTCCTTTAATTACTCTTTTCAGTATATCAATCTTTTGCTTCAGCCGCAATGTCATAGGCCGCCAGCTGTTCACCAGCCCCAGCCGCCTGCTGCAGGCGCAGCAACGTCGCATAGATGCCATCAGTTTTAGCCAGCTGCCGCGGCGTACCGATTTCATCCACCTGGCCGTGCTTGAGGGTAATGATCTGGTCGACCGCCGCGATAGTACTCAGGCGATGGGCAATGATCAACGTAGTACGGCCTTTCATCAGCCGGCCAAGCGCTTGCTGCACCAGCTGCTCGCTCTTGTTGTCCAGACTGCTGGTCGCCTCGTCAAGAATCAAAATCGGCGCGTCTTTCAGAATAGCGCGAGCGATGGCGATACGCTGTTTTTGGCCGCCACTCAGGCGCAGGCCGCGTTCGCCAATCTGCGTCTCATACCCGTCGTCCAGTTGGCGAATAAACTCATCGGCGTTGGCCGCCCGCGCCGCCGCTATCACCTCTTCATCGGTCGCTTCTTTCTTGCCATAGGCGATATTCTCCCGAATCGTTCCTGAAAACAGCGCTGGTTCCTGAAACACCGTGGCAATATGCTCCCGTACACTCCGCTGAGTTACCGCAGTAATCGGCGTGTCGTCAATCGTGATTTCACCCTCATCCACCTCATACAGCCGCATCAGTAGATTGGTAATTGTCGTCTTGCCGCCGCCCGACTCGCCAACCAACGCCACGTGTTCGCCCGGTTTGATCGTAAAGGACACATCATGCAGCACTGGATGATGCGGCACGCTGGCATAGCGAAATGACACTCCGCGAAACGCCACTGCGCCGCGCTGTACCACCAGCTCGCCGGCATCCTTGGCGTCCTGCAATTCCGGCTGCCGTTCCATCGCCTTGATAAAATCCTTGCTGCCGGCCATGGCTTTCTGAAAATGATCGACAATGAAGCTCATATTAAATAGCGGCATGCGCAGATTATTGATTAGCGTAATCAACAGCACCATGTCACCGATCGAAAAACGCCCCGCCGCCGTTTGCACAAAAATATAGGCAAACATCAGGAAGAAGATAACGCTCAGCACCACGCCACGAATCACATCCATGATGTGCCAATAGCGCGACTGCTTACGGGTTACGGCGATGGTTTTACGGTAGCGCTTGGTGAAGTGCCGATACTCCAGGCTCTCCCTGACGTAACTTTTGACCACCTTGATTTGCGACACCACTTCGGCAAACCGTCCGCTCGCCCGATCAGTTTCGTGATTTTTGCGCGACTGAAAGTGCTGCCACCGCTTGCTAGTGAGCGCAGTCAACCACAAAAACAGCGGGTACATGATGATAATCAGCGCCGCCAGCTCCAGACTGTAGCCGATGACGATGCCGATGGTGATGACGGTGGTAAGTAGCAGCTGGAAAAAGCTATTGGCGAACATATTGAGAAACTGGCTCAGCTCGGTGATGGCTCGATTTAGTCGGTTGATAATCGTACCCGTCAGCTCGCCATCAAAATAACTTTGCGGCAAACCGAGCAGATGATGATAGTACTGCGTCGACAGCTGCGCCTTGAGCTTGGTCGACATAATATCACCCCAGTAGCCGCCGAGATTGCGAATCAGCGTATTGGCCACGTCAAGCGCTAGCAACAATGCCGCCAGCCACAGCACGTGTGCCACGCCAACCGCCTGTCCCTCGATAGCCGCCACCATCAGTGTCGTTGCATGAGCGATCACAAATGGAATTGCGATGCCAGTCAGGGCCACCAAGATCGAGCAGACGCTCACGCCAAGATAATACCATCCCATGCCGCGAGCATAGCCGAGACTTTTCATGAGCCAACGCATCAGGCCAGCTCCGCTTGGCACTGCTGACGGGCCGCTGCCGCCAATCGCTGCATGATCGGCGCCACGACCGCATCACTCAATGTCTGTTGAGGTGACGTAAACGTCAGACGGAAGGTCAGCGTCTTGGTGTCGGCGTCCTGATGCGGTTGATAGACGGCAAGCGGCTGCAACTGGACTGATATGTCCGTCTGCTCGCTGATCGCCTGCTCCAGCACTGCCTGTAGCTCGCCAAAACGACAGGCGGTTGGCACCCGCAGCGACATATCTTGCGAAGTTGACGGATAGCGGCTCAGCGGTTGATACATGGTACGTCGCGCCAAATAGGCCCGCTCCAAACCAGCCGTATCCAGTGTCGCCGCGGCCGTGTATTGCGGGAGCTTGAATTGCTTCATCACTGATTGCTTGAGTTCACCAACCAGACCGATACGCTGCCCGTCGCTCGTCTCCACTAGCGCACTGCGCGCCTGATCAAATGGTGCCGCCAGTGGATCACTGAGCGCCTGCTCAATCGGTACGAACACTGGCCGAAACCCCAAGTCGCGCGCCAATTGTTCAACCAGCCGTCTGACTCGATAAAACGGCGCGCCGCTCTGCGGTTTTTTGGCGGCATACACTATATCGGTGAAACTGTCGGCCCCAGGCAACCCATCCTGACCTGCACCGCGTCGCTTGTTATGACCCTTACCCATCTCAAACAGCGCAAACTCGTCGTGCCCCGCCTTGATATTCATGTGCACCTTATCAAGCAGGCTCGGCAGTACCGTCAGACGATAATACTGTAAATCAGGGCTAAGTGCGTTGGATAGTTTATAAGCCTGCGCTGCATCTTGTTCGGCTTTGGCGAGTACGTGCTCATGCACAAAACTATACGACAGCACTTCATTTGCACCAGCGCGAGACAGGCTGTCGCGGACTGCTTGCTTGAGTTCGCGGCGCGTATTCTTGGGTGCTGGCGCGCTACTGCGGCGCGGCAACTCACGCGGCAGTGCATCAAAACCGTACAGCCGACCAATTTCCTCTACGATATCCTCCGTCAATGCAATATCCTGCCGCCAAAACGGCACGTAGATCATCAAGCCCTCTTCGCCATATTCACGAGCATTTTCAGCTAAAAACTCTACATTACGTAGCAGCGTCTGCATGTCAGCATCAGGTAACGCCACACCCAGCCGCTCCTCAACGAAGCCCGGCGGCACCGTCATGCCACCAGCACGGCGCAAGCCATCAGTCAGCACATGCGGCAGTGACGCGGCGTGATGAAACAGTACCGGACTGGCTTGCCGGCCGCCAATTAACTCCATAAGCCGCCTAAGTACTGGACTGGTCTGCAGCGGCGACTGGCCCTTATTAAAGCGCGCCAAAGCGTCCGTAAAGATGCCGTGACGCATGGCCGTGCGTCGCAGCGCATACATATCAAACGTAGCGCACTCCAGTACCACGCGCGTCGTTTCAGCGCTCACTTCAGTGTCGGCACCGCCCATAATGCCGGCCAGGCCAATTGGCCCCTCGGCATCAGCTATGACAATATCGTCACTCGTCAGCTCGTAGCTCTTGCCGTTCAGTAGCCGCACCGTTTCGTCTGCCCGCGCCAGGCGCGCGCCGATAGTCTGACCATGCAGCTTATCATAATCATAGGCGTGTGTTGGCTGCGCCGTCATCAACATCATATAATTTGTAGCATCCACCACATTATTAATCGGCTTGCCGCCCATCGCCACCAGCTGACACTGCAACCACAGCGGGCTGGGGCCGACCGCGATGTTCTGTAGTACTACAAATTCGAGGCTTGATACCAGCGAGGTATCGTCGTTAAAGATGTCCAGCTCTAGGCCCGAAGCTTCGGCAAATTCCTGGATGACATTGTACCAGTCTGGGCTCGTAAACGGCTGGCCGAAAATGCCAGCAATCTCTCGCGCCACGCCCAGTTGCCCAAAGCAGTCTGGTCGATGGGTAAACATCTTATTTTCAATCTCGAGCACATGACCCTTCAGCCCAAACACCTTGGCAAAGTCAGCACCAGCGCTCAGCGTCTGCCCCTGCGGCATATCCCGCTCGGTGATTTCCACGATGCCATCATGATCCGTGCCGATGGCCAACTCATCCGCCGCCGCCAACATTCCTTGACTCAGTACGCCACGCAGCGGCCGCGCATCCAGGACAAACGGCTCACCTTCGTCGACACTGGCCGGCACCACGCTCTTTGGCGGTAGCCAAATCGCCCACATATCGGCATGCACATTTGGCGCACCACACACCACCTGCACTAGGCCGTTTTCATCACGCGGCACATCGGCCACCACACCGCCGTCATCAATTTTCGTCACGCTCAAGCGGTCGGCGTTCGGATGCTTTTCGCACTCAACCACTCGCACGATACGCGCACCTTGGTATTTTTGCCCCAGGTCAATCACCGCCTCAACGCCGCCCAATCGCGCATTGACCCGCTCGACGATCTCATCGACTGCTGGCAGTTCAAACCCAACCAGCTGCTGTACAATATCAAGATTTACTTTCATACATTCCCATTATAGCAAACCAGCCGCTGTAGTAACGGCTGATTTTGCGAATGTGCGACTTGTAGCTTATAGTGCTTTTACGAGTGACGTCACCACTTCGTCAAACCGAGCAGCGTCAAGCAGTGATCCATCCGGTGCGATGTCTGCAGTAAAACGCAAGTGAACTGATTCGGCCGCAACTGACGCATTAACCTGCTTCAACAATGTTTCAAGTAGCGGCTCGCTTGCCTTATCTTCACCCCAGCTGTAGCCAATCACCGCCACCGGCTTCTCGGCCCATGGCGTATACAGCCAGTCAATCGCATTCTTCAGCACTGCACTTGGCTGGTAGTTGTAAGTTGGCGTCAAGAAAATCATCCCGTCGCTTGCACTCACTGCGTCATGCCACTGCTGCACCTTTTCGTCGGTGATGGTAAAATCAGGGCTGCTTGGCGGCATTGGTGAATTAACGAATGGCAGATCCAGCTCACGCAGATTGATAACCTGCACTTCGACATCAGCGTCCTTGCACACTCGCAACACCTCGTTTGCCAGTGCTTCGCTCACGTTATTCGGGCGTGCGCTACCCGTTACGATACTAATCATAGTCCTTACTCCTCCTTTTCTTGTCTTTTTATTATATCACGATAATGGTAAATATCGTTCTCTCAGCTCTACCGTCACTGTAGTAGGAACTCGTACTCTTTATATATCAGCCCATCTTTGAATTCAAAAATATCAACCGAGCGCCTGCCTTCGTCATCGACCAAGTAACTGACGATGCGCTGGCCGTCGCGCGACGTGAACATATGCTCGCAGCGAAATTGCACCTCAACGCCTTGATACGCCCGCTGTATCGTCTCCAGATAGTCCTTGATTCCTCGTATTATTTTCTCATTATCACCGTGCAGCCGCCACGTAACCTCAGGATGCAGAAATTGGCGATACCGCGCCCAATCTCGCCGATTTTCCGCCTCAAAAAACTCTCGCAGGCGCCCTTGTGTTGACATTCGCCTACCTCGTTTATGCACCCACGATCTTCGCCTGGATTGCATCCAGCTGAGCATCGTCCATGCGCGGGCCTTCGGTAGTGGTAAGCCACCCCTTGTACTGCTCATTAAATTCGGCATTCTCGCTCCAAACATCCGTTCGCCCGCCCAATTCACCATGCAGCGGATACAGCTTGGCGTGGACATGCGCCACACCGGTGCCCTCAAACACCAGGGCAACTCGCGGCGTGTCAAAAGCCTGCTCGAGGCGCTTTGCCACAGTGCGCACCGCGCGCATAAATTCATCATACAACTGATCGTCAATCTGAAAAATATAATCCCCCGGATTTTCCTTCGGGATCACCACAGTAACACCTGGCGTATTGGGAAACGGCGTCAAAAACGCCAGGAAGTTCTCATCCTCCCAAACCCTCCAGGATTTCATCTTGCCTTCTACGATATCGTCAAAAATTGTGCGGTTCATGCCCCTCCTCGGTGAATGCTCATGCTTATCTATCTCTTTTATTCTTACACAGTATCGCCATGAAAACAACCGCGCTCCTCATCGACCTTAATCTCTTGAGGTAACGGCAGCAATGACATCACCTGGTATCCATATTGCTCAATATCTTCCGCGGCCCAAAAATCAATGTCCTTTGTGCGCAGCACCTCGCCGACAACATGGCGCACCTTGCGGCCCGTCGGCACGCCGTCGTGCCCCACTTCAATTTGCTCCAAAATGTCACCTGGCCGCACGTCAAAGTCCGCCACGCGCATATCAAACGTTTTCTCGCCAGAGTCTTTCCGTTACCCAGTCCTCTTAAAACTGCCCCAAAAAGTCCAGCTTGCCGCTTTCAAAGTGTCGCACGTCTTCGATGCCGTATTTCATCATCACCAGGCGGTCGATGCCGCAGCCAAAGGCAAAGCCGGTGTACTTGGCCGGATCGATATCGGCAGCGCGCAGCACATTCGGGTGAATCATACCGCAACCGAGCAGCTCTATCCAACCTTCGCCCGAACACACTTTGCAATCCGGATTTTTGCCTTCACAAAACGGGCAGCTCAAGGCAAATTCAAAGCTTGGCTCGGTGAATGGAAAGTAAAATGGATTGACTCGCACGTCCAATTTTTTGCCGTAATATTCCTGCAAAAACTCCTGCAACGTAGCGATCAAATTACCAACATTGACACCTTTGGCAACGTACACTCCCTCTACTTGATAAAATGTGTGTTCGTGTCGAGCATCCAGATCCTCATTGCGAAACACCCGGTCGGGCACAATAGCCGCAATTGCCTCGCCCTTCGCTAAATTCTCGGCATACTTTTTCAGCACACGGTTTTGCATCGTTGAAGTATGCGCTGGCGCAATCAGCCGGTCGCCGTTGCCGTCAGTTTCTTCCGTCATAAAGGTGTCGTAATCATCACGCGCTGGATGCCCTTTCGGAAAGTTCAGGCTCTCAAACATATGAAATTGGTCGTCAATCTCGCGCGATTCTTCCACTACATAGCCCATGCGGTTGAAAATATCAGAAATCCGTTCAATTTCACGCATCAACGGGTGGATTGTCCCTTGATCGCTTGGCAGTAGCGGCGGGATCTCCGCATTTACATCCATCGGCGCTGTCACATCAATCGGCGGCAGGCTCACCGCCGCCAGCTCTGCCTCGCGCGCTGCCACTGCTGCCGTCAGCTCCTCTTTGAGGGCGTTTATCGCCTGCCCAAAAGCGGCCCGCTCTTCTGTCGGCAGCGTCGAGATGGTGCCATACAGCTCTTTTAATTCCGCTGCCCTGAGCACACTGCGCGGTTCAGCCGTCTGTGCCAGGCGCATTAATAGAGTGTGTCGTATTGTCTCCAGCCGTTCCATCTCATCGCCCCTGCATCAAAAACAATCCCACGACCACCGCTGCCATAATAGC
Source organism: Candidatus Saccharimonadota bacterium (assembly GCA_030528625.1). Classification (GTDB taxonomy): domain Bacteria; phylum Patescibacteriota; class Saccharimonadia; order Saccharimonadales; family Saccharimonadaceae; genus Nanosynbacter. Next base: position 181,368 of record JAUMYN010000001.1, on the reverse strand, counting down.
AATAATGATCCAGGCCCATGCCAGGGTCGTCGTCTGTTTGGTACCCTCAAGATAGCCGATGTCTTCGGCGCCGTCAAACGAGGCATCGCCCGCCTGTACCTGCTTGACCTTTGCTTGCAAATCGGCAGCAATTTTTTCCTGCAATTTGCTGCGCGTGTCGTTTTGGCTGATAAATAATCCCATATCCCACAGTATAGCAGATTATGCTATAATAAGTGATAATACTACTATAAGGAGGGAATTATGGCTACCAAAAAGCCAACGAAAAAAACCACCAAGCCGGCGGCTCGGGCGACCGAAAAGCCTGCACCAAAGAAGGCCGCTGCCACAACCGTGACACGTATCATCAAACCAAAGGCAGTCGCAGCAACAGCACGGCGTAGCAAAAAGCTTGATACGTCGCTGCCGAACAACCTCGTCAACATTGTGGTTGCCGAAACAATCGGCACCTTTGTATTGACACTAGTCGCGCTATTCTCAGCTTATTTCATGGCGCCGTTCTATGTCGGTCTCACCCTGATGCTGATGGTAATGGCCGTCGGGGCAATTTCTGGCTCGCATATCAACCCAGCAGTTACATTTGGCCTCTGGTCGATGCGCAAGCTCAAGACAGTACTCGTACCGTTTTACTGGGCATCGCAGTTCCTCGGTGCCATGGCAGCCGTTGTCCTCATCGGCAGCCTGTCGGGCGGTGGTTTTGCGCTCCACTTTGACCAATTCACCACCTTCTCATGGGGGATCTTTGGCGTTGAACTGGTTGGTATGGCCGTCTTTATGTTTGGCATCGCCGCAGCGCTCCAACGTAGCAACCTCAAGCAGAGCACTATGGCAGTTGCTATCGGTATGTCGCTTACTGTCGGCCTGTTGGTAGCCGGCACGCTGCTACCCTATGTCCAAAACGCGGCGGTCACGAAGCACCAGGCCGAGCAGGAAAAATTACTCACTACGACAAACACTGAGCAAAAAGAGCGCAGCTATCCTCGCGAGGTCTACATCGGCGGCGCTACACTAAACCCAGCTGTTGCCCTGGCAGTCACCGAAAAGACCGAAAGCCAGCTGCAAAGCAATGCGCCAGCAGCGCAGAAAAACGAAAAGGCGTACACGCGCCTTGGCCTGGAAGTAATTGCAGCGACCCTGGTCGGTGCTGCACTAGGCGGCAATCTATTTCTACTGGTGAACTACCGCACTAAGACTGAAGAATCAGCCTAAACAGTCGCACGCGGCACACCGAATCCCTCGCCTATCTGGCGGGGGATTTTTATTCTCCCTGCTGTGGCCGGTCCACCAACAACGGCTCAGCCTGCTTGTCGCTCCCAGCAATTTTCACCACATCTTTATCAATCTTGGCCAGCTCTTTATACGAATTATTATAGTGATTCACCGTAGTTGATAGCGACTTACCCATTTTATTCATCAGCTCGTCAAACTTCTTGATGTGCGTACCGAGCAGCCCCACACGCACCTGAATGTCGCGCGCCTGCTCCTCAATCTGCAAACTACGCAGCCCCTGTAGCACCGTCTGGAGATACGCCAAAAAACTGGTCGGGCTGACGATAATCACTCGTTTGTCGCGGAAGGCATACTCAATCAAATCACGCGAACTACCGCCCGTACCGACATTATTAATCAGTAAATCATAATACAGCGACTCCGACGGAATAAACATAAAGGCAAAGTCCATCGTCCCTTCTGCGGGGCGAATATACTTGGCAGTTTCATCAATCCGCCCCTTCAAATCCATCTTCACTCGCCCGAGCAGCGCCTCTCGCTGCGCCTTATCCTCGGCATTAATCATCCGGTTATAATTTTCCAGGCTAAACTTGCTGTCAATCGGCAGGATCTTTCCCTTATCTAAAAACACCGCCGCATCAACAATTTCGCCGTCCTGAAAGCGATACTGCATCTGGTATTGCGTGGCCGGCAAGACATTGTCCAGCACCGACTCCAAATAAAACTCGCCGAACACACCGCGCTGCTTCGGGTTGGACAAGACATTTTGCAGCGTCTTCAGCTCATCTGCCACATCGACCACCCGCCTATTCGTTTCGTCAAGTTTCGCCAGCCGCTGTGTCACGTCCGCCACTAACTTGGCACTCTCCGACAGCTGCTTCTGCACTGATGTCTGCACCTGCGTATTGCTACGCTCCAGCTTCTCGCCAACCGACTCATTCAGCCGCGCAATCGTCCGCCCCAGCTCCACCATATCGGTTTTTAGCAAATCCACCGACGAGCCTTGCCGTAGTTCGCTCACCCGGGTCATCAACATTACTACTAAGACCGCCAAACCAACGACGGCCACAATCAATATCGCTATCAGTATTTCCATAGTTTCAGTGTAGCAAGCCTACAGCGCAATCACAACTCGTGCCAGTAGTACAAACAGCGCAAGACACAGTAAGGCCCCGGCATTGCCGCGAATCCGATTGAGCCACACCAGCGCCGTATATACCGCCGCATAGGCCACTATCGCCGTCCCGGCTGCCAGCAACCACGATCCGCTCAACCATTGCGGCACCTCCCACAGCGCGATGGTTGCCGCCACTACCACCAAAAGCGGTCGCCGCACCCCAAGCATCACCAAGAATGGCACCATCATCACCCCGACCAGCACCGTTGCTGTCGCGCCGCCCAGACTGGCACTACTGGCGCACATCGACAGATTCGCCGTCGCCTCCGAGCAAAACACGCTGGCGATCACCCACTTGTCCAGTGCTGTCGCCAAGGCCCACGTCGCCAGCCCAGCACCAGCCGTCACTGCTACTAGTCGCCAAAAGGCCGCCAGGCTCATATGGTATACATATTCCGACGGTTCTTCACGAAATACTTTTTCAATCACTCCCATGCTTAGGATTTTATCACCAAATTGCACGCCAGGCAAATCTAGTACCTAATTTCGGCGCGCCTGGGCTGGCATACGAAGATACCATACTACTCCTAGGCACGCGATTACTACTCCACCAATAACATCCAGCGGTGTGTGCACCAAAGCCACCACTCGCCCAACGCACACCGCCAGCGATAGCAGCGCGCAGATCAGCGCCAACCAGCGCCGCCGCGTCCCGAACCACACCGCCAGTGTCAGCGCCGTCACAAACAGCGCATGGTCGGACGGAAATCCCGGATTATTCAAAAACGAAGCGCTCGCCTCTACGCCCAGCCGTTCAAAAGGCCGCAGCAATTCCGGCTGATACAGCAGCCCGATAATTTTCGCCGCCACATAGGCTGTCAACCCAGCCATCAGCACCCGTGCATATACTTGATAGCGATGGCCGCGCGGCACATAGCGCAATAAAGCAAAGGTGCTGATCAGCGCCACTGGTATTACCAGCCCGTCAGCTACAAGCTTTATGACAGTTTCCATGCTTTTTATTATACGCGGTTTTAGCGGCAATGCCATCTTGCCTTTTTGACGGCGTCGTAGTACAATAACTAGTGCACTGGGGATTGGCCAAGCGGTAAGGCAACGGGTTCTGGTCCCGTGATCGGGGGTTCGAATCCCTCATCCCCAGCCATTTTAGAGATTACATTCAAATTGTCGCCCGAATGGGCGCTTTTTTGGTTGACTACAAGCCCTGAATGAAGCCTGGGTCAAATTCGAGAACGATGGGTGAAGCCCAAACTCATTTTCTTACATTATTAGCAAGTTAGACGGAGCCGCGCTCAGCAAAGCCGAGTCGGGAGCAAGCGCTCAAAGAATCGCTAAATACTCAATTTTTCCATTCGTTTTCTTAGGGCGGGCTCTCCACCCTCAAGAACATTGATTATGTCTTTGCGCCTATCGAGATTCTCGATTGAGCCAGTGGCGTACTTGAATGACAGCCTATTGCCAGATTCAATTTTCATATTAGAAACAATCACGTTTTCTGTGTCGGCGCATATAACTAAACTTGCATTATGAGAAACTATGATTATCTGCCTGTCCTTTTTCTCGGTCAGTATAAAATCGACTAAATCATTAGCAACACCGCTTACATCAAGATCATCTTCGGGTTGATCTATGAGAATTGGATATTTCTCATCGTCAAGTCTAAAAATTAGTTCAAGTAGTGCAATAGCTTTTTGTCCACCCGTCATGTCTTTAAAATGTGTTATACCATCTTTTGTCCTTACGGAATTTAGGTAGTCAATTTCAAATCGATTCTTTAGGAGCTGCGAAAGAACTATACTGATGTCTTTCTTTGCATCAACTTTTGGAATAATTTGATTATTCAACAGACCAGTGATTATTTTTCTGACCGTATTGGAACCTAACTTCTCTGGCCTATCGCTGAATAGATTCATAATGTCACTTTCTTTTTTGATAGCCTGGCTAGTGTCCCTGGTATTGATATATCTTTCGACAAATCTTTTTAAATCCAGCGTATTGTACCTAGCTACAATGCGTACACTTAAAAACGAGAATTTCTCATCGAATTTAATAGTCTTGTAAGCGATAGATTGTTGATTCTCGAACTCATCATACGCTTTTACCAACAAATCAATCGTAGTTACTTCCTCTTCTTTAGCCTTATCTAGTTGTTCGGTTAACAATTTAACGGCACTCAAACTTTTGTCAAGGCTAGATATTTCTTTCGTTAAGTCATCAAGCGCCTTACTTTTTTTGATTTGTTCTCCAAGCTCCTTGGAAATCTTTTCGTTATCAAGAAGATTTTTGCTAAGCTTTTTAATCTGGTTGTCAATAGCTGACAACTCCTTGTGTATTAGTTGTCTTAGGCTAGCTTTGCTACGTTTTTTTAACTCTTGCTGGATCAGCTCTTGTCGGTCTTGCGAGAGTAAGCTAAATTCTTGGTCAGATATAAAAATATTCGCACCAGATTTATGAAGAGAGCCTAGTATATCCTTGTCTTGACTGAGGACATTTATCGACTTCTTTATGGCGGAGATCGCGGTCTGAGAAGCAGAATATTTCTTGATGTCGCTTTCGGATATTTCACCGACTTTGTACTTCTTTAATTGTTGCTGCTTTTGCTCTTTCTCTTGCTCAATTTCTGCTTTTGAGCCTTGTTTCTTCAGGAGGGAGGTATTTTCGCGAATAGTATCGCGGTTATCGAGTAGTTTCTGAATCAGCTCTTCTATATGTACTTTATTTTTTGAGACAAAGCTATCAAAAGATTGTATTGCATTAGCGAAACATTCATTTTTCTTTAGCAGCTGAGTAAGGAAGGCGTCTCTTTCGTCGGAACGCTCGCCGTCATCGTATGCTAAAGCGCTTAAATAGTTTTGCGGGATGTAAAATATACTTTTTGGGCTTTCAGCCCTTCCGCCGTTTACTTGACCGTCTTTCCATGTCACCTCAAAATTGGCTAGATCGTAAGGCGATTTTTTGTCTCTTTCGCTAAACTCTTCAGGATCAATGGTTTTAGCAATATTTTTAAGCAGTGTTGATTTTCCAGAACCTCTCGATCCAATAATAGAATTCAAGTTGCTATTAAGCTTGATCTTCTCATTGCTGCCGTCATGATTGACATATGCTACACAGTCAATCATGAGCCTTTCCGTTTTTGAGTCGTTAGGGTTGCGCTCTTGGATGGCGATGCGTTCATCTGGTTCGTACAACACCTGCCTTAAGCCATCAAATGCCAAATCGGCTTTAATCCAGCTATATTTTTCACCAATTTGATTGATGTCATGAGCGTCGCTACTTTGGAGCAGCGGCTTATTCTCTCCGAGCCAATAGGCCCTGTCTTCTTCGATATTGGCTATTTTATCAGAAGAATGAATCAAAAAATGAGAATGTTTAGCGATTTTTTCATAATTAGAGCTTGTACGTCCACTACCCTTGCCGCGCGACAGAAAACCAATCATATACTTATTTTTCAATCCAAGAGACTCTTCATTTAGCACTTTTCTTAGATCATCTAGCTCAACAGTGGCTTTAATAAAATCGTGACCTGAGGATAGATTTTTTGCTAGTTTTTCGTTACCGTTAACATTTACTTTCAACTGAGTAAGGAAATCCTCCATATCAGTCCTGCTTACCTCAGGATCAAATATAATGTGAAGGTCGCAGCAATCATCTTCTTTATTCTGATAGGATAGTCTGATTTCTAGATTTAGAAAGACCGCTATACCGGCTTTTTCTAAAGCGCTCTTTAGAGTAAAGTCATCATCGGTAAAATTAAAATAGTTAGTCAGCCCTATCGCACTCAGTTCCTTTTCTTGTAACTTTTTTATGAACTGATCGTGTGTCGTTGAGCCATACCCATTGCGCATGTGGGTAGCGGGGGAATGAATATGCAGATCCCATTTTCGCCACACTGATCCTCGTTCACTATTGCTCATGCGATATACCATTTACTTTCCAGAGTTAAACTTAACTAACTTCTCCCAATCAATAAGCCCATTTTTACAAAACTCATTGAGCATTTGCTGCGCCATCTCGTTGACCTTCTGAACATAACGCTCCTCGAATTGCTCGTCTTTTTCCTTGACTTGCTGTCCGAGTGGTTTGATCATTTCAAGATAGAGATTACTATCGCCAGAAATAAACTCCCAGTAACGTTGGCCGCATAACTTCAAATATTCCCCCTTATCAGGTGTACCATCTTTACCATAACAACAGCCGTTTACAGCGACGACATTTTGTTTTCGGCTATTTGTTCCCAGAACACGCTTCGCAGTCCGAAAGTTGGCTTTCATTTTGCTTATTTGGCTGCTATTTGCCCAGTTTGGGCCACTTTTGATTGCGACTAGATAGTAATTTCCGTCTTTTTCGAACTCCATATCAATTCCTTCAGCGGCAGATTTGCGCCCACCATACACCAGGCTACAGACGTGGATGGAAAGCTGTTCAAGATATGTTCCAAAGACGGTTTCCTCGCGCGATGACAAATATGCATCGAGAATTTGCCGCACAAGTTGTTCAGCTGTCTGAACATTTTTTGTCTTGAATAGATACGGATTTTTCCGCCGCAAAACCGACATTAGGCGCACTTCATCTAGCTTATTAAATCGATCCTTGTAAAATGGCTCAACCAAATTCGTTGTTATAAACTTTGAAAGAGTGCTATAGTCCAATTGAGAGTTGCTTGTCATCGATTTTCTCGATCCTTTCCTTTGCATAATCTATATATTCTTGCATCAAATCTATACCAATACTGCTACGTTTCAATCGCTTGGCAACTACGCTGGTGGTTCCGGACCCAACAAAGGGGTCAAGCACCAAGTCACCTTCTTTAGTAAACAATTTAATAAACCACTCTGGCAAGCTCTCAGGAAATACGGCACTGTGACTTTTATTGCCGGCCTCAGGCGCAAGGTAAAGAACGTTGCTTGGGTAAACCATATCGCGGCCTACCCAATTTGAGATGTTTTTACCAAATCCACTACCGACTTTGGAATTATCTCGTCGCTTGTCAGTTTCACTTAGGTTTTTGAGTCGTGCCTTACTCCAGTCCCCAACTGGCACCATAACCGCATCTTGGTACATAGCAAATTTTCTATCAAGATTGAACTGCAAAAGTCGCTCCCAGCTGTCGCGAAATCGGTTTGGCCATTTACCAGGATGGCTATTTTTCTTATGCCAAATAAATTCCTCGGTCCATAACCAACCTTGCTCGCGTAGGGCCTGTATAAGTTCAAGGACATATGTGTGTCTCTCGCCATTTGCGACGCGCTCCTTGATGTTGAGAATAAAAGTACCGTCATCTTTTAGTACCCGCTTTAGCTCTGCCGCAATTGGGATAAACCATTCGACATACTTATCGGGTTTTATGCCGCCATACGTACTAGTACGTTGGTCGGCATAGGGCGGCGAAGTAACAATTAGATTTACGGATTTCGCTTCTAACTTTTTCAACTCCTCAAGGCAATCACCAAGAATAAGCGCTGTCTGAACTTCAAGACTATCCATACAGCGTCCCCAAGCCAGATACGACATCACCATTTAACATACCATGAAAACATACTAATTTTACCCGTATTAGATTATTTTTGCCCTGATATTGTCTTATTTTAATTAATCGTAGCATTTAGTATAGACAGTAGTTATTAAACGTGTGCGTAGCAGAAAATTATAGCTTTGCACAACAGTAATTATAATATTATCAAAGAATCGGCTTTTATGTAATAGCTCGGGGAACAAACAAAAACGCGGAGCGCCTTGCTTCGCTTTTTTGGTTGACTAACAGCGACGGGCAGCAACCTTGTCGCAATGGCGCGTCATCTGCTCCGCTACCGCAGCCGCGATAAAGAAGTGGCCGCTGGTATTCGGATGAGCCATACCGGTGGGATTCTGCTCATTCGTCCACCATACTGTCGTCAGTGGTCGCTGGCAGGCGCTCCGCTGGGCCGAAGGTACAACAATAATCCGCTCCGCGCCCAGCTCAGCATTTGCCTGCTGAACTGCCTGAAGTATCGCCTGATTAGTCGCCGCTATATACCGCTCAGTTGTCCGGCTCAGGTTAGGAAAACCTGGCAACAGGCAGCCGTCTTGGCTATTCGCCAACTGAGGATACTGCACTACAAAAATATCTGCCTGCGGTGCTTGCTGGGCAATCCGCACATAGAGCGCTGCCAGCCGGGGCGGCGTATGCTGACGCTGCCGATCAAGTGCTTCGTCCGTCGCCGGATCAACACCGCTTTCGCACCGATCTCCTTCCGTACAACGCACCGCAAAATCATACAGATGCGTTTCGCTAATCCCCGCGGTAATAAACACCAGTCGCACTGTCGAATCCAGCGCGTCCAGCTGCCCCGGCTCGCCAAACTTCCCTTGCGCTATATCATCAATGTTCGCCCCCGAACAAGCCACATTTTTCAGCCCAAACCCGTAGCGATCGGCCAGCTGCTGAGGATAGGCCGCCGTACTGCGATTACACTGGCCAGCCGTCCCCGCCATAAACGGCGGATTACCCTCGCCAGACGTAATCGAATCACCCATGGCAACCACATATGAACCCGGCAGGTACGGCACTTCGCCAAAAGGCTCCCCGCCCCGCTCCATAGTCAGCAGCATGGCGCCAAGCGCCACCCATGTCATACCCCGCCGCACACGCTGCCGCAGCGAGTACGCGCAGCGCTCGCCATCCGCCTGATGAGATACCACCTCCATTAGTGGTATTATTTCACTTTTTGCTTTGTTTGGCAACTGGCCAGACCGCCCACAGTGCCAACACCATCAAGGCGGTGATCAGTGTCGCCAACCAGCCGCCGCTCGGCAGCTCCAAAGTCGCTCCAAACAACGCCGATACCCCCTGTTGCTGGGCAGCCCACTCGACAACTGCCAGCAGCAGCAATGCCGCGCCGCCAGCCCAGCGGCTGAGCTGCCGCAGCCATGACGCCACCACCATATCCAACCAAAACGGTAACGCCAGCAACTCTGCCAACACCAGCGCGATCGCCATGCCAGCCGCCAGCCCATCACCCAAGACAGGGCTTATCAAACCTGGGAATTTTTCAAAGGTAAACAGCTGGCCCAGCAGCATCAATAATACATACCCTGCCAGCAGCCAGCGCAGTAACTGCTGCGTCGCTGGACAGGCGATACCTTTGCGTCGTTTCATCTTACCTTCAGTATACCGGGCTATCCGCCAAAGCTCAAGCATGTTGTATTTTTTACCAAACCTCTTGCGCTTTTTCATAAAAAGCCGTACAGTAGCAACAAGCGAACGTAACAAACACAAACACCAACACAGTTTCTTTCGCTCTACGACATCCACCACAACACGCGAAACCCCCTCTACTGAGGGGATTTTCCGTAGTGATTGTGTTTTTGCGCCGTCAGTCGCGCCGACGCTGCGCTACGCCACTCGGCAATCTTGCCGTGGTGGCCGCTCAGTAGTACCTCTGGCACCCGCAGTCCCCGAAACTCCTCCGGCCGCGTGTACTGCGGATACTCCAGCGTCTCGCCGTCCGAGAAACTTTCGATCACCGCGCTGGTTTCGCCGCCCAATACACCCGGCAGCAGCCGCACGATGCTATCGATCATCGTCATCGCCGGCAGCTCGCCACCCGTCAGCACCATGTCGCCGATACTCCAGCACTCATCTACCAACTCCATAATCCGCTCATCCACACCCTCGTAGCGCCCGCAAATAAAAATATAACCATGCTCTTTCGCGGCTTCGGTCTGCGCCATCGCCTGACGCCAGCGCTGGCCGCGCGGACTCATTAGCACCACCCGCGCCGTCGGATCCTGCGCCCTGGCATACTCCACTGCCTTCCACAACGGCTCGATCATCAACAGCATCCCATCGCCGCCGCCATACGGCGTATCATCCACCTGGCGACGCGGCCCGAGACCGAACTGCCGAAGATCCACCGTCTCCAACCGCACAATACCATCTTTCTGCGCCTTCCACAGCATCGACTGCTCAAATACGCCAGGAAACATCTCGGGAAACAGCGTAATTACTTGAAATCGTCTCATCTGTTCTAGTATAGCACCAAAAAACCGCCTCGGTATACACCAGTGGCGGTTTTTTAGCACAAATAAGGCTCTCAACGGGATACCCGTTGCTCGCATAGAGCTCGTTCTCGCATAGTCCGTGCTTGAACTTGTTTATGATTATATATCAAGGTCGTCGAGTTCCGCAAGCTCTTTTCGAGCATTTTCGGCATATGATGAGCCACTTTCCACAGGCTCATCTGTTGAGTTGTCCACAATCGCATCATCATCGCTCTGCGATTGCTGCTGTGAGCCGGTAAAACCGTCATTGTTGACGATTTTTAAGTTGTAACGCGCATCATTCTTGGTGCCCAGCGCCCTCAGCAGCGTCCGCACGCTTTGCGCCGTGCCGCCGCGCTTGCCGATCACTCGCCCCAAATCCTCTGGATTGACCGTCAGGGTAAGTAATACTCCCTTTTCGTCAATCAGCCGCTCAACAATCACGTCGTCCGGATGCTCGACAAGTGATTTGATAATATACTCTACAAATTGCTGGTCAATCGTTGACATTCTGCCCCTCCTCCTGGATTATGCTGTGCCTTCAGTATAGCACAAGCGCTTCTCGGTGCAAACCCTGGCTAGCGAGGGGCCTCTTGCGCCTGATACGCCGCGATTGCCCGCTCGGCGGCCGCCTGTTGCCCTGCCTGCTTGGATGGCCCCAGTCCGGTACCCATCAGCCGCTCGCCCACAAACACACCGATCCGAAACACCTTGTCGTGATCAGGCCCTTCTTCGCCCAGTACCTTGTAGACCGGCGTGTGATTATCAATACGCTGTGACAGTTCCTGAAGATGCGACTTGGGGTCGCGCCAACTGCCAGAAGCCAAAATAGCGTCCAGCTTGCTTAAGATATATTGCGCAATCACCTCTTGGGCTGCCGCGAATCCTCGCTCCAGATAAATCGCACCAATCACCGCTTCAAATGCATTCGCCATCATCTGCAACCTGGCCCGCTCCGAACCATTTTTCTCGCCCTTTGACATCCGCAGTAACGGCCCATACCCCAGCGCCTCGCCAGCCGCGCCAATGCTTTCAGTGCGCACCAGAGCCGCTCGCCAGGCTGTCAACACCCCCTCTGGCTCGGTAAAATGCTCGTACAAATACTTCGTTACTACCAACTCCAATACCGCGTCACCCAGAAATTCCAATCGCTCATTGTGCTCGCTGACTGATTTATGTTCATTAACATAGCTGCGATGCGTCAGCGCTGTTACTAATAGATCAAGGTTTGTGAATTCAAACCCAAGACGCTCACGGGCAAACTCCTGATAGGGCGCCAAATTCATACCACTCATCTACAAATTCTCCTGTCGAATCCGTTTCATCGCCAACAAGATCAGTTTGCCAATATCCTCGTACTCAATCTCGTCCAGCGCCTCGTGAAAAGTGAACCACCGCAGGCCATTCATCCATTCCTCTTTTTTCAGCTGTTCATTTGGATCGAGCGCCTTAATAAGATACACCTGCTGGCTGATCAACACTAGTTTATCCACCCGCCGATAGCGAAAGTTGATCTTGCCCAGCCAGCCGATGACCTCGACATTCTTCAGACCAGCCTCTTCGCCCACTTCGCGCTTAGCCGCCGCCTGAGCCGACTCGCCCGGCTCAATATGCCCCTTAGGAATCGTCCAGCGGTCACGCGCATCCTGGTACAGCAAAAACTCCGCCTCGCCCTTGGCATTGCGTCGAAATACCACGCCGCCAGCGGTCGGCTCGCGGACAATTTCTTGAATTGACGGCTTTTTGCGGCCACCAAAATACTTTTTTATGCTATCAAAGTTGCTTTTCTTCATTGTCGGCATCCTCCGAAAGGGTGCGATACGCCGTGCCAAGCACGCCGTTCACAAATTTCCCCGAGTTATCCGAACCAAACGCTTTGGCCAGCTCTACCGCCTCGTTAATCACCACCTTTGGCGGTACGCTCGGTGAATAGCGCAGCTCATACATGCCCAGCCTGAGCACTGCCCGATCAATCCGCGCAATCCTGTCCAGCGGCCATTCTGGCGCCAGAGGTGTCAGCAGCTCGTCTAGTTCCGACTGGTGCTCTACTACGCCAGCCACCAGCGCCTCAACAAAGGCCGTATCATCGACCGACGACTTGTATTTTTGCAAATTTCTGCGCAAAATATCCCGAAAACAAGCGGTCTGATCATCGACTTGCGTACGAAATTCGTATTCGTAGAGCGTTTGCAGAGCAACGATTCGCCCCAGATGACGGTTGGAAGCCATGCGTTTGCTTCGCTTTCTTTAGTTGGCCTGGGCTTTGCCCGTTTCACGCTTGGTGGTCTTTGCCTTCACCGGCGACGTCGCGTTGACACGGCGCGCCAGCTTTAGTACCAAGTGGCTGCGGCGCAACCCCGTCTTACGCGGGCTGCTATGCTTTTTTGGTTGTGCCATAAAACAATCTCCTTTTTCGGTTTATAGTAACACTTGGGTCCATTATAGCGTTTTTCGGCGCATTACTCAAGGTTTTACCGCAAAATGCTTGACTTTTTATGGGGTTTGTGTTAGTATCGGTGGTATGAGTGAATCTCGTAATAAGCACAATTTACATAGCTTAGCAGCTAATGGCAATAAGGCCCCTGAATTCTTGGGCGCAAAGGTAGATAAGTCGACTACTACAGCCTTTTTTATGGGGGTAATAGCCGCTTTTGCAGTAACAGGAGGAGTGACTGGTATCAACCACCTAAACACCCCTCGAGTCATTGATACCACCTCTGTCAATGTCGAAAACGGCAACAAGCCAGGGCCAGCGGTCTGCGATGCTGTTGCCGAACTTGCCGAAAAGCACGGACATGTTGCAGACAAGGATCAATGTAATTATGACCTAAAAGACACGATTCTCCCTAATGGCACCACTGTCACTATCAATTTTTTGCGACAGCCGTTTTCCATCGCAGATGGAGGTTTCGCCCTCAATGCTCCTTCTATCGAGACTAGTATTGATGATCAGCGCAAAAAATAGAGAGTAATAATCCAACACCATAGCATCCCTTCAGGGGGTACTAGCCTGTCAGTCAAAAAGCGCTACACAACGATATTCACCAGCTTGCCTGGCAGGTAAATCACCTTTCTCGGCGTGCCAGTGACAAATCGTGCGACGTGTTCGTCGGCCAGAGCCGCCGCCTCTACCGCCGCTTGATCAGTATCAGCGGGGAGTTCGAGTTTGGCGCGCAGTTTGCCGTTGACCTGCACAATGATCGTCATGGTATCAGCCGCCAGATACGCCTCGTCCCACTTTGGCCAGTGGTCGACGTGAATGCTGTCGGTGTGACCGAGTTCATGCCACAATTCTTCGGTGAGGTGCGGTGCAAATGGCGCCAAGATTTGCAGCAAGCTTTCCAGAGCAAAGCGCCACGCTTCCTCGTTGGCAAAACCGTGCGCGTCCTTTAGCTTGTACAGTCCGTTCACCATCTCCATCATCGCCGCCACGGCCGTGTTGAACTTCTCATCTTCAATGTCACGAGTGACTTTTTTTATGGTGGCGTGGGTGAGACGCAGGAGATCGGCGGCGGCATCACCTCCTCCAACAGAGGCTGCGGAGTGTTCGCGAGCAGCGTCATGCTCCGCAAACTCCTGCGCCACATTCCACACTCGATTCAAAAAGCGATACGTCCCCGGCACGCCGCGCGTATCCCACGGCGCATCCATGTCGTATGGCGCGATAAACATCTCATACACACGCAAAGCATCCGCGCCGTAGCCGCTGTCCATAATTTCCATCGGGTCGATAACATTACCTTTGGATTTGCTCATTTTTTGGCCGTCCGGCGCCATGATGTAGGCGTTATACATCATGCGCTTGAATGGCTCAGGTGTCGGCACCAGGCCGAGCTTATGGAAAAAGCGCATCCAAAAACGGCTGTACAGCAGGTGCGCCACGGCGTGGTCGGCGCCGTTGTAATAATCAACTGGCGCCCAATGCTTGATAATCTCGGGATCCCAGGCCTGCTGGCCATTGAACGGATCGAGGTATCGCAGGAAGTACCAACTTGAACAGGCATAGCCGTCCAGCGTGTCAGTTTCGCGCTGTCCTTCCACCCAAGCGTCACCCGCAGGTTTTGGCCCCGTGATTGGCGCAGTCTGGCCAGTTTCGATGTTGACCCAGACGCGCACCCAGTCATCAACTTGCGCCAGGACAGAGGTGTTGCCGCCAGTCGGCTTGAAATTCTCTACTTCTGGCAGAATGACCGGCAAGCATTCGTCGGCCACGGCGATTGGCGCGCGTCCCTCGACATGAACGATGGGAATTGGCGCGCCCCAGTAGCGCTGGCGAGAAATCAACCAATCGCGCATTTTATAGGTCGTCTCCGACCTGCCCGTTCCCTGCTGCTCCAGCCACGCAACAATTTCTTCGCGTGCTTCTTCTGAGCGCATACCGTCAAAGCGGCCAGAATTGACCAGCTCACCCTCGCCAGTGTAGCAACCTGTGTCATCCGAGGTCTCCGGCGTGTCAATAACGCGCACCACCGGCAGATTAAACTTTTCAGCAAACGCCAGGTCGCGCTCATCATGGGCCGGCACCGCCATCACCGCACCCGTGCCGTAACCACTCAGCACATAGTCCGCCACCCAAATTGGCAATTTTTGGCCGTTGACTGGATTGATAGCGTAGCTATCAGTAAACACCCCAGTTTTATCTTTGTTTTCTTGGCGCTCGACATCGGATTTGGCGGCAGCCTGAGCTATGTATGCCTCAACTTTGGCACGAGCGTCGCTACTGGTGAGCCGCGACACCAATGGATGTTCTGGTGCCAGGGCGATATAACTAGCACCAAACAAAGTATCAGGACGCGTGGTAAAGACGGTAATTGGCGGGAAGTAGCTCAGCTGATATATCCAGAACATGCTATCAAGCGTCACGTAGTCGCCATAGGCTGCTCGGTAGTCCTCTAGCTTGGCCTCATCGCTAGCGTACCAGGCTTGGCCTGGCATATCATTCGGAATATCTCGTAGCGACAGCTGTTGCACCTTGGTGATCTTGGCATAGCCAAACGACGACACCATCTCGCCGTCCCGCGTCATCAGCTCGGCGATATCGCCTACTTTCAGGTTTTTTGACTCGCACCGAATGGTGCTGGTTTTGCTACCAGCAATAATTTGTTTGGTTAGTTCTGGCGTAAACTTCAAAGAATCAGCCGGCTTGAGATCAAGCATAAACTCAACCCCAGCCCCAACCGAACGGCCGATCCAATTTTTCTGCATGGTTTTGACCATTTCCGTCCAGTCCAGCGCGTCGGTCGCCTCCAAGATTTCGTCGGCATAGGCGGTGATGCGGAAAAACCACTGCTTGAGGTTGCGCTTCGACACTGGGTTGCCGCAGCGCCAACACTTGCCGCCCTCGACCTGCTCATTGGCTAGTACAGTGTTGTCGGTGTCACACCACCACTGTGGCTGCTCCTTCTGATACGCTAAATCATGTTTATACAGCTGCGTAAAAATCCACTGCGTCCATTTGTAGTACTCAGGATCAGCGGTGGAAATTTCCTTGGTCCAATCATAACTATAGCCCAGACGCTTGAGCTGCGTTTTGAAATTTTCCTTGGCGTCATCGTGAGCTTTGCGCGGCGTTTTGCCGACCTTGATAGCGTAATTCTCCACCGGCAACCCAAAACTATCCCAACCGATCGGATGATAGGTATTGTAGCCCTGCTGGCGCTTAAATCGCGCCTTGATGTCGGCAAACTGAAAAGTCCGACCGTGACCGATGTGAATGCCCGCGCCAGTGATGCCAGGAAGCATGCTGAGACTATAGTATTTGGGACGAGTCGTGTCGTGCAGGTTCACTACATACGTCCCCTCAGCCTCCCACTGAGCTTGCCATTTCTGTTCGATCTCGGTCGGATTGTATCGTTTCATGTATGGTAGTATACCATACTGAGCGGCTAAATTTGCTCCTCTATATCGATGTCGGTGTCAGTGTTGGTGGTTTCGCTGCCCCTGTTGAGCATGCTATTGAGCGGCCCTAGAACTTCTTTGAGATCCTTGGCATCGGTCGGTACTTTCACCTCCTGTTCTTTGTCGAGCTGTAGATCAAAGCTCATCGAAATCTTCGTTCCATCTTGACTACCGCTTAGCTCAACCGAACGCAGCGTATGCGACCAGCCGTCAACCCAGATCTTTAGTGTCGCATTGTCAGCAGCGGTCTTTTTTGACGCACCATCACGAGTGCTGTCTTTCTCGAAACAGCGTTTGAGGTCGCGACCGACATCAGTCTTATCCAATTCTTCGGCGAACTTTTTAGCCTTGTCCTTGGCTGCATCGCTCTTGAGGTCAATTTCAAAGCCGCGTGCGCCGTTCTTATCCTCGATTGATCGCTTGACAACCAGGAAGCCGTTCTTGCGATAGATATCGGCCAGCTCCTGCCGCGCTTTGTCGTTGCTCTGTAGCTTCTTCATCAGGCCAGTCACGCAGTCAGAGTTAGCATCAACACCCGTCAGGTTCTTGGTAGAAATTTTTACCCAGTTGCCATCAGCTTTTCGCACTACCGGACCCAAGACGCTCAGCATCTGCACTTCCGACCGTGAATATGAGGTGCCGCCAAGCCCGCCGTCCAACGTAAAGCTGCTGCCCAGCGCCTTGCGGAGCAGCGTCATCAGACCGTCAACCTTAACATACATTGTCTCGCTGTCGGCCACCACCGTCTCGAGCTTGAGCTGAACTTCGCCAAGCGACGGCTGCTCCTTAAACTTCACCGTAAGATCGGCTTCTGCTGAGGACTTCGGCGCATTACTTACCCCCTTGAAATCCACAGTCATGCTTAGTTCGTCGTTTTCAGCAGTCAACTTACCGCTTACGACGCCTTTTTTAGTAAGCGCCAACTGTGCGACAGCATTGTTCACCATGCGCTGCGGGTTCTGCCACCACAAAAAGTACAGCAGCGTCAACACAATTAACGCCACGAGCACCACCGACCCAGTGACAATGCCGATGATGAGACCAGTGCGGCGCTTCTTTGGTGGCTGCACGACATTCATAATCGGCTGCTGATCCGCTGGTTGCGGTGCTGGCGCGACAGCCTGAGTTGATTTTTCGTCCATATTCTACTCCTCCTATTTAGACTTCTGTTTTATTGTAGCACTATCTTGAAAGCGTGAAAAGAAGGCAGCTTTATGAGCCAACCATGCGGTCGACTGGCGCACCAACCGCGATTCATCAGCCAGACTACGCAAGTTATTCTTGACCGCCTCTTCCAGCCACACGCCGCCGCTTGAGCCCTTGAAAAGTGCTACACCGCGCGGTCGTAGTTTCTCGCGGACAAAAGCGCCCGCCTCAATAGCATCGCGGCAGGTTTTGACCTGACAGCCCTTTTGACGGGCAGCCGGTGCCAGATGCTGATTTGCCATATCGCCCACCGTCACCACCCAATCAAGCAGCTCTGGCGAACATTCCGCGCCCAGTGCAGCATGCCCTTGCGGCGCAGACTCGCGCAACCCGTTCATCGTCCCCAGTACCGCAATACGCTGCGGCGTCTCGATTTCATACAGCGTTTGCAGCGCGCTAGAGGCGGTCAGCGGCGACGAGCTGTAGCTATCATCAATCAACCAAGTGTCATCAGCACCCCTTAGCAGCTGCATTCGTCCTGGCAACGGCCGCAGCAGCGACAGCCCTTCGGCAATATGCTGCGGCGAAACACCGAGCCGCAATCCCACCGCCACTGCCGCCACCGCTGGACGCAGGTTATGCTCGCCTAATAAGCTCAGTGTAGCGGCAATGCCATCTGGACAGTCCGGCCCATACACCCGCCCCTGATAGCCATCTTCTGGCGAAAACGATTGCTGCTGAAAATAATACTCAGCGACACTTGTCGTACCGTAGGTGCTGAGCTGCGGGTTGGTCAAAAAAGCAGCAAATCGCCCGTCGATATCGTCGCGATTGATGAGCGCAAACCGAGCGTGATTTGCCATTGTCAGCATTTCGCGCGCCACCGCCTCGACCGCATGATCTACCAGCATCCGCCCCGTTGTTACCGAGGTGATAACAGCGATGTCCGGCAGCACCACTGACCGAAACCACTCCATATAGCCAAGATCGCTAGCATTAAATTCCTGTACAATCACCTGCACTTCGGGGCGCTCGGCGCGAGCGCGGCGCTTGACGGCCTTGAGCAGCTGTCGGCGCTGCCGCCAACCCCATTGCGCCTCGGGCGTATCAGGATAGCGCACCCCCATAATTTGTAACAGTACCTGTAGCTGCGAGTTCGGCTCAGCTTCTGTCATGCCCACCGCATACTGTCGGCTCAGCACCGTAGCAACAGCCATCTTGGCGCTGGTCTTGCCAGCACTGCCCGTCACTGCGATGAGCTTTACCTCTGGATGATGCGCAAAAAATTCTCGAGTGTAGCGCACCAATTTCTTGGCAAATGAGTTTCTGAACATATGCTTATCATAGCATAAGCGCCATGATCGGCGCTATTAATATAATCGAAAAAGAGCTGTTACGCGCCCACCCGGGGCAATTTCTGTTGTTTGTGTTGGATGGCAGCATAGGAAATGCCCCTATGCGTACCAGCTCATGCTTTATTATGCACCGTTGACACAAAAAGCGCAAGCGTATTCAATAGCATAAAGTTGCAGCTATATAAGAGCTGCGTTAAACTAATGATGTGACACACGCTTCGCCCTACACCCCGCCAACACTAACGGTTGATGCCGTGGTGTTTCAGGTGGGTGCTGGCGGACTAGAGGTATTACTCCATCAGCGGCCACGCGAGCCATTTGCCGGGGAGTGGGCGCTGCCGGGCGGGTATTGCAGCCAAGGTCAGACGACAGTTGATGCCATTATGGCGGTAACACTCGCCAAAACCGGCGTATCGTTGGACGCTGACGCGCAGCATATGGAGCAGCTGTATACATTTGACACGGTGGCACGGGACCCGCGCGGCCATGCGGTGTCGGTGGTCTATATGGCGCTGGGCACGGTGATCAACTGTGACGGCGCGCCTCATAATGCCCAGTTCTGGCCAGTTGACGAGCTACCGACGCTGGCATATGATCATGCGGAAATCATCGCACTCGCGCGCAAAAGACTGGCCGGCAAGCTACACTACACCACGATTGCTTTCGGTTTGTTGCCAGCGACATTTACCCTGTCTGACCTACAGCAAACCTATGAAGCTGTGCTGGGCCAGCCGCTTGACAAGCGTAATTTCCGTAAGAAAATCGCCAGCCTTGATATGATTCACGAAACCGGTCATATGCAGCGCAATGGTGCACATCGTCCGGCTAAGCTCTATGCTTTCCACCAACCAACACTGACGGCATTACATACTGATTTTTAATCTACAGGCTTATGTGCCACCAATAATGTATTTGTCCACGACCAATCGTCCGGCGCCAATACGCCGTCTTGATTCATGCGGTACACTTTCGCTGCTGGCGCAAAGCGATTATCGATCAGCCACTGATTTTGCACTGGCCGTGTGCCATCGCCGCACATCAAGCCCGCCGCGTCAAGCGCCTGGCGCCACTCGTCATGCGTAAAGAAGCAAAATGTTTCGTGCATTTCACTATACCAACTATTCACATAGTCCTTTTTGGCCAAAAACTCATACAGTAGCCGCCGCGGCATATAGACATACTCTTGTCCGTCAATCACCCGCCACTCAGTCGCATGCGATTCGCCTTCCTCAGCACGAAAATCATGTAAAAACTGCCGAAACCGCGCCGACGACGATAATCGCCCCAGCTCCTCGGGCGTCGCGCGGATAAGCGGCTGATTGTCTGGCAGTGGCTGCCCGTCAGCCTCGTTGAACAGTACATACACCATATCGTCAGGCTGATCCGGCCCGACCACATCATAGTTAATATAGACACCGCCCGGCGCTAACATGTCGTATACCCGTCGCAAAAATGCCGTCAGCTCTGACCTGCCGAGATACGATTCAATCTCATGCGTCAGCGCCATGGTGATGACGGTATTGATTGAATTATCCTCAAACAGTTCGCTTTGCATAATATTACGCTGATAGAAATAAACATTGGCGTCACCAAATTCGCCGTTCGCTTTGCGCTGCTGGCAAATTTCATACAGCGGGCGCGCCACTTCAACGCCATAAAAATCCGATTCAAATAGCCGCGGCTGATCGGTAGCAAGCAGTTTAATAGTTTGCCCGGTGGCGCATCCCACATCAATGATCCTCCCTGGCTGTACAAACGCTGCGATGTCCTGCACCTTGCGCCACGCATTATCCTCAAACGCCGCACGGTAGCTGGCATAATCACGCGACACTGTAATGTCACCATCATCACTACTGACTAGCGGATCAGCATACACCGACTGGATGTAGCGGGCGATGTCATAGCGCCGATAATATGCTAGCGCCGCTGGGTCAATCAGCCTGATCAATGCTTCGTCCGTCTGCCAATCCTCACCCACCGCGATCATACGCTCCACAATATCCCATGGCCGCAGCGCTTCGGTACTGAGTTCAACTGTCTCCACCGTAAAACCGTGCGCTTGATATGCCGCGATCAATGCTGGCGTTGAACAGGCGATGATCGTATTCTTCGGTGTCATCGCTAACCGGCCGCCCGTCTGGGTGCGGATCTCCTCGATGAGATAATGCACAAAATCAGCCTTTGGCGTACGATTTGGAATCATGTAGGTCATACCGCCAAGATCGCTTGCCTGAGCCGCCGCCTCAATCATACCAAGACGGCGATAGCCCGGAATCGGATTGCGCTGGGTACCAGTATGGTCAGCTGATGTAATCGCCCAAACAATCTGCGCCTCCGGGTGCTGCGTCAGTAATTGGCGTAAATAATCAATCTGAAATTTCGTCACGATATGGTGACGGCCGGGAAAGAGAATATAGCGTACTGTCATGGGGTTATTATAACGCGAATTGGTATAGAAAAAATAGTGTTGACTTTACACTAACTATGCATTACACTGTACTTAGTGTAAATAATACACATAAAGAACGGAGGATATGCCATGACGCTTCAAGAACGAGACTACGGCACACCAATTGCCATTGTAGTGGACGAACAAAACGACTTCTTCCCTGGCGGGGCACTGGGGGTAGCGGGCGGTGACGACATTATCGCCCCAACCAACGCCATCACCGAATGGACACGAAACCAAGGCGGCCAAGTGATATTTACTCGCGACAAACACAATCCCGAAACCAGGCACTTCGATACCAACGGCGGCCCGTGGCCAGTCCACTGCGTCACCTACCCTGACATCCTTAGTCGACCGCAAGGCGCGGAAGGTGCGGCGCTCCATTCAGATTTGAGGTTGGCGCCAGCCGACCTAATTGCCAGCAAGGGCATGAGCAATGAGGACGATGGCTATTCTGGCGCTGAAGCGATAATTGAAACGGCGGGCGATGGCCAGCCGGCAGCACTACAGACCGTTGAAACATATATTCAAGACGCCGTAGAGCGCAATCAAAAGATCGGCAAGCGAACGCTGCTGATTGTCATGGGTCTGGCGACGGATTACTGCGTCAAGGCAACGGTGCTTGATCTGGCCGGGGCGACCGACCATGAATGGGCGCAGATATATGTGCTGAGTGATGCGATGCGCGCTGTCAATCTGGCATGCGGCGACGGAGACCGGGCAATTGCCGCCATGCAGCAGGCTGGCGCAATTATCACAACGAGTGACGAGCTTATGGAGCGATTGGAGGCCTAAATGGAAACTACGCGTTTTACCGACTATCAAGATCAATATAAGTTTCCCATGGGGCAACTGATTCACGATCAAGAGCCTGACGCCGAGGTGACTTTTTGGCTAACCAATCGCAAGGCCGACACTATGCGGCTGGCGAATCACATTGCGCCCGAAGAGTTGCAGGAGCGCTACGACGAGTTGCGCCGCACTCTGCGCATCACGCCGAACGAAATTGAACAGCTGCGGCGTCAAGAAGGCAAAGATTACTCCGAGGAGTTTTTGACTTATCTTGAGAATATGCAGCTACCAGAAATCACTGTCAGTCTTGATCCGGCGAATAACGACTTAACAGCGGAAACCACTGGCCGATGGAATGATACATCACTGTGGGAAATCCCCATGCTGGCAACATTGCCAGAGCTTTACTATCCACGACTGATGGGATCAGTCGGGCTGACGATGAGTGAAGTATGGAATAAAGGAGACCGGCGCCTGAGTGATATGATTTCCCTGTTGCGTAACCACCCGCAAGTCAAATTTGCTGAATTTGGCACGCGGCGGCGGTTTAGCAGCGAGTGGCAAGATCATGCCGTGGAGCGGTTCGTGACTGAATGCCCGGAAAATTTCCTCGGCACATCAAACCCTCATTTGGCGGCGAAGTACGGCGTGCCAGCGGTCGGCACTAATGCGCATGAGCTAGCCATGGTGTATGCGGCACTGGAGGAGGAGCGCGGCGGCGTGGCGGTGAATGGCCAGTTGCGCGTGATTGATGATTGGCTCGAGCGGTTCCCGAGTATGCCAGTGGCGCTGACTGATACTTTTACTACTGATTTTACGCTCTCAGCCATGACGCCGGAGCAGTATGACGCCGTGCAGAGTTACCGTATTGATTCGGGCGACGAGCGGGTGATTGGTCGGCGGATTATTCAGGCGCTGGGGCGCCGCGGCATTAATCCACTGATGCGTACGCTATTTTTCAGCAATAGCTTAACGCCGGAAAAAGCGGTTGGTTTGGCTGAGTATTTTGACGGACAGATCAATGTAGCATTTGGTATTGGCGGCAATGCGGTCAATAACATGGGACTACCGGGCATGAATATTGTCGCCAAGGCGGTACGCGCCAATGGCCACGGTACGGTGAAGCTGAGTGACGATGCAGGCAAGCATATGGGCGCGCCGGAGGATATTCAGCGATATTTGTCGCACCTTGAGCAGTATAGCGAGGCGGCCTAACCCATGGAACGTAGACCCCATAACGGTGCTACAATGGAACATATGGCGCAAGAAGTAACCGGCGGCCATATGCCATATCGAAAGTGTATTGTTGGCGGCGGCAGCGAGCGACAGTTTATTAAACAATGGCAGCCAACCGCCAATTGCGACCCCGAGCGTACCGGGCATGCACGCCTCTATCTTGAAAAAGAGGCGGCGGTGTATGACCAGCTGGCGGCACAGAACTATCCGTATACGCCGGCACATTCATATGACGCGACAGCGGACTGTCTTATACTTGCGGCGCTGCGACCCGATGACGGCTGGCAGTGGCGCGCGCCATATGACGCCACCGATCGCTATATCAATGATGCTTTTGCAGCGCTTGATGCCCTGCCGAATATTACCGCTGACCATCCAGAAATTCGCGCCTCACACGATACACTACTGAAAGAGGGCTGGGGCGATATGGCGCCGCGAGAGGAGGCAGTGATGGCGCATCTGGACGCGATGGGCGGTAATGCAGCGGCAGATCTGCGGGCGATCATTGGTGCGCACCGCTACATCGCAGCACTATTAGAAACTGCCGAGCCGACTCACCTAGCTCATCACGACTGTCGTCAATCAAACATCGCTTGGCATGCGGAGCATGGCGTACGCTTAGTGGATTGGAGTTGGGCGAGCGCCGGCTTAGTAGACGCCGACCACACCGCCCTGCTGATTGATTTACATAAATACGGCCACGATGTCGCGCCATATCTTGCGCGCTTTAATCCAGTGCACGCGCTGCTGCTCATTGGGTTTTGGCTGGCGCACAGCACCTATCCTGCCGGCCCAGACCCGCGCGTACGCGAGCAGCAAATCGCCTCCAGTATCGCCGCGTGCGAACTATTGCGGCGTACCTCTCCGCTGCTTGATATACTTATCAAACTACCAGAAGGGCGTGGGCAGCTGTGGCACGACGGCGCCAATCCAACTGCCGATGCAATACTCATCACCAACGAGCCTACGCCGCGCATTCTCATGATTCAGCGGCGCGACACCGGGCAGTGGGCGCTGCCGGGTGGGTTTGTTGATAACAGCGAAGGTGCCATAACGGCCGCCCGGCGTGAGCTACAGGAAGAAACGGGATTATTGGCACCCAGCGAAGAGCCGACCCTCATCTATCACGGCCTCGTCGCCGATCCACGCAGCACCAGGCAATCCTGGCCAAGCACCACCGCCTGCCTGTGGCGTGTCGATGCGCCGCAACCCGCACAGGCCGGTGATGACGCCACTAATGCCACATGGCTGCCGATTAACACACTCACGCCCGACGAGTTATATGGTTCGCATTACTGGCTTATTCAGCGCGCTCTGGGGCGCCAGCCCTCCGACCAGCCAACCGCCCTCGTCTCACGCCATGCCACTCTGGCAGCACAAAGCCCGACAGGATCAGCGCCAGAATCACCGCAAAACCGCACATAATTGACGGAATGCCAGCAATTGTTGACGGATCAATGATATTCACCAATGTGGTTGGCGCCATAAACGCTGCGTAGCCAACGATCAACACCTTCAGCGCACGCTTAATATGCGGCGCAGCCTGACGACTCATCATATAGGCATAACCGATACCAGCAAATAACAATCCGTAGTAATACACGCCATACCACAGACCCGTGCCGTGACCCTGCTCAAAAATCACATAATTACCGAGGCAAGCACCGGCTGAAATACCGCCCGTTGCCAGCAAGAAATACGACACGAACACCGCACCCAGTCCATACGCGCCAAGCACCGGCCAGCGACGCGCATCGCCTGACATGCGGGCAATCAGATGAATGCCCAGCGGCGGCAGTAGCGTAATTGCCACATGACCAAGCCGCGCCCAGCCTGCACTATCAAACAACACCGTACCTTCACAGACATTGTATTCCGCCAATTGAAACGCCGCCAAACACACCAGTAGCACCGTCGCCACGCGCGATACGGGATTTAGTTTATAGCGCCACAGCGTATGCACCGCCAGCACCATTTCAATAGCAAAGGTCGCAATCATCACCGGCGGTGAAAAGCAACTAAGTCGTAAGTCTTTCATATTTGTACGCATAGGGAGAGTATAGCAACCAGGCGGCTGTATGGCAATTCTGGCTGCTGCGAGCGCGAGGAATCAACTAGTCAGCCTGCCTCTCGTCGACAACTCGCCGTACATACTCATCAAGTCCAGGCTGGCTGCACGCCTGATCAAGCTCCATCCAGCGATATTCATCGTGTTCATCGCTCAAAGTGATGTCACCGCTCGCCGACACTTGATACGTTAAACGAACCACATGCTTTTGTGCAGCAAAAATAAATATATCCTGAGCCGCTAAAAGTCGTGGCTCGCCAACAATCTCAAGGCCAGTCTCTTCTTTTACTTCACGGCTAAGCGCCTTAGGTAGCGCCTCGCCAGGGCTGATACGACCGCCAGGAATATCCCACTGCTGATCGAGGTCAGGATATTTTTGCAGGCTACGACGCAAGAATAAATACTGCCCCTTGTCATTTATAATAAGTGCTTTTACGCCAACCTGTAGTAGCATACGAAGCTTATCATTACTGTGCTGCAAACCACTCTCCAAACTTTTGCCAATGTTCGTAATTACCGACTTCGACCGCTTCGCCCGCCATGCGCGCATTCACAACTTCGGCAATAGTTCGCCCGTTGTTACCACGCATAACAATCACCGAGTGGTGCGGATGTGTATCATTACCACGCGGCTGGTCGATGAAATACCCTGACTGCCTGCTGGTAAATAGTCGCACATCTTTCCCGTCATAATACGTTACTACGTCGTGAGCGATGATGGTTTTATCGGCTTTGTCTTGCATCAGCGCCAAAAAATCCTCAGTTGACAATCACCGGCAGACATCCTTCATGTAGCCGCCCGGAAAGCCGTTCAGTGCCGGAATTTCCCAGCTGACGTCGTTAACGACAATCGGACGCTTAGCTTTTTGATACGCCGCGCGCGCTTTGGCTTTGGTGATTTCCAGCGGGTCGTGATGTTGAATCTCATCGATGTCGAGCGCCATAATCTCAACAGCAACGTCGTATGTCGCCAGCACCGCCGTCGCCTCTTCAGCTTTCCGGGGATTGCCCGTGATAAACGCAATACGCTGCTTCATATGATACATTATACGCGGTTTTGCAAGAAAGCGCGCAGTTTAGCGATTGGTTTGGTGGCGACATAGGTGGCGTGGTCTTCTTCTCTGTTCAATTCAGCCCGCGTGCGGCCACCATAGCCATCGGGACAAAAAATTTTATCCCAGCCATAGCCGCCGCTCCCCCGCGGCGACTCAGCGATACTACCGGGCATGCCACCACGAAATAGCTTGATCTCATGACCGTCATAGTAACCAAACACGCAGGCAGTGTGCGCTTGACGCGTCGCGATCCCATCCGCCATACGGCAAAGCGCCTCAAGGCCGTCGGGCGCCTCAAGAAAAAACTTGATGAACGGACCAGGCAGCCCGTGCAGCCCCGTCAAGCAGAGCGCCGTGTCCTCCACCAGCACCGGCCGCTTTACCGCCTCGTATGCCTGACGTACCTTGTGTTCGACAATTTCTTCGAGGCTGGTCGATTGGATTTCATCGAGCGACAGTTTTTGGTGCTGTAGCGGAATATCGAGTAGCTGTGAAAGATAATCGGCCTTGTGTTGATTACCAGTGATGAACAGCGGCAGCTCGCACGCCCTCTCTTCGCGATATTTTTCCGGTTGGGCGCGAAATAACGTTACCCACTGACTATCATCTGCCAAGTCATGGTACTCAATATAGTGTCGCTTGGTAAAACCGCCTTTGTCGCGTCGCTTTTGCTCCATCGCCCGGCATAGTTCGTCCTCGGAAAACCCAAAACTCTGCCGCAACGCATCAAGTACCTCCTGCGTATCAGCCAGCTCTTCAAGCACCACCGCACGGTCAGTGTCATCCAGTGGAATTTCGTCCGCCTCTTCATGCAGCTTGCGGCGCAGTTCAAAGCGAAACGCCTGATCATCCAATGTGCGATACGAAGAATGGAGTACCTCGGGGTCGCTCAGACATTTGTCAATTACCTTATCTCGGACTAGTTTTTTGAGGTAGAAGCGAATCATGAAAGCAGCTCCTGGCGCAGCACCGCAAGCGCACCCATAATCTCATCATCACTCGCCACCGCCCGAACTTGTGGTAACTGCAAAAACCAGCTCGGGGCCTTATGGACGACTATGATTGGTTTTTCGAGCGCTATCGCCATGCCGGCTTCGTAACGCGCACTCTCCTGGTCGGCCTCCCAGAGATAAATCAGTGCATCCGCTGCGCGGATTGCTGCGACCTCATCAGCTGGACTGAGATTTGTTTCATCATCGGTATAGTTGTCATACCAATTATACGGGATGGTATATCCGGCACGCTGTAACTTTTCACCGACGCGCGACGCACGAACAAGGTTTTTTCCTGCGATATAAAGATTCATGGGCATATAGACAGTATGGCGCATTTCGATGATATGCGCAAATCTGGTATACTGGGAGTATGTAACACATCCTCCTTCATTATCACATGTCATTACTTCACCACTTGAGGAGGATATTTATGAGTGAATTGTCACTGCATGATAAAGTTGTTTTTGTGACGGGCGTGAGCCGGCCGAGAGGCATTGGTGCCGGCATCGTCAAGCGCCTGGTGCGCGCTGGAGCAAGCGTCGTATTTCATGGCAACACAACTTACGACCAGACGTCTGGCTATCCGGACGCAGCCGCAGCATTTGGTCAGTCGCTTGCAGCCGAATTAACTACTAAGCAGCATTCGGCGCATTGCCTACCGTCATCTGACCTCGCCGCTGCCGGTAAGCCTGAAAGTATCATTAACGCGGCACGTACTATTCACGGCAGGCTGGACGGACTGGTGGTCAACCATGCCTATTCAACCCAGCGGCCGATCGGCCAGTGGACTGCGGCAGATATTAGCGCCCATCTGACGGTTAATGTCCAAGCAACCATGCTCATGGTACAAGCTTTCGCGGCGCAGCTACCCGAAGGACGGCGCGGCGCCATCACCTTGTTCACCAGCGGACAGTACCTTGGTCCTATGGTTGACGAAATCGCCTACGCAGTCTCAAAAGACGCGACAAT
Organism: Candidatus Saccharimonadota bacterium; assembly: GCA_030528625.1. Lineage (GTDB taxonomy): Bacteria > Patescibacteriota > Saccharimonadia > Saccharimonadales > Saccharimonadaceae > Nanosynbacter. Next base: position 153,018 of record JAUMYN010000001.1, on the reverse strand, counting down.
CGGCCTATGTCGACAACTTGCCGCAGCGTTGGCTCCATCAAATATTCAGGTCAATTGTATCAATCCCGGCCCGACTGATACCGGCTATGTGTTCGATGCATCATACGCGGCGGCGGCACGGCTCTTTCCGGCTGGCCGCTGGGGTATACCAGACGATGCAGCGCGGCTGGTACATTTTTTACAAAGCGACTACTCGTCATGGATCACCGGTCAGGTCATCGCCAGCGAGGGCGGGTTTAACCGTTACATTACGAAGTTGGAGGAGTAAGTTACGTTTGTAGCAATGTCAAAAACTGCGCCTCGTCGATGACTTTGGTGCTGTATTGCTGCGCCTTGGCGAGTTTACCGGCACCGACCTTACCGCCAGCCACCAGATAGGTTGTATCCTTGCCGACGCTGGCTTGGAAGGTGCCGCCCAAAGCACGAACTTTATCAGCCGCTACGTCGCGGCTCATCGACCGCAAGGTGCCGGTGATAACGAAACTCTGGCCAACCAATGCTCCTGTTTTTTGCTCAAACTGGGGTGTAACACCAAGGCGGGTAAGTTTCTCTAGTAGCACCAGATTATCCTCATCGGCAAACCACGCCATGATAGACTCGGCGACAATCTCGCCCACACCATCCACCGCCCGCAGCTCATCCATGGTCGCCTGCGCTAACTTCTCCATACTTTGAAAATGACCGGCTAGATCAATCGCTGTTTGCGCACCAACGTGACGAATTCCCAGGCCAAATAAAAACTTTTCCAGCGGCGGACGCTTCTTCACAGCGATAGCGTCGAGCAATTTCTGCGCCGAAACCTCCGCAAAGCGCTCCAAGCCTAATAGCTGCGCTTTTTCCAACAGGTAGATGTCCGCGACATCGCCCACCAGCCCGGCATCGACCAGCGCCTCGACATTTTTCTCGCCCAAGGTATCAATGTCCAGCGCCCCCTTGGAAGCAAAGTGCTGCACAGCGCGCTTCACAATCAGCGGGCCAGTCAGTCCCTTGACGCGATAGACCGCCTCGCCCACAGGACGCACAAATTCCAGCTCCGGATATTGCCGGGCCAGCTCCGCTGGATAGTCGATCGGCTTGGTACCGTCTGGCCGCAACTCGATAAGCACCCGCTCCACCTGCGGGATAATATCACCCGCTTTGTAAATAATCACTGTATCGCCGCGCCGCACATCCAACCGAGCAATTTCGTCCGCGTTATGCAGACTGGCGTGCTGCACCGTCGTGCCAGCCACCTGTACCGGATCAAACACCGCCACTGGGGTAGCCGCGCCGGTTCGACCGATGGAAATCACAATGTCGCGCACTACCGTCGTAGCTTCTTCGGCAGCAAATTTATAGGCCACCGCAGCCCGCGGCGTCTTACCCACCACCCCCAACTCAGCAAACTGCGCCCGGTCGTTTAGCTTGATCACTGCGCCGTCCGTGTTGAACTTCAGCTCGCCCCGCAAGGCATCAAGATGAGTGATATACTGCATCACCTCGTCCAGCCCGCGCGCCACCTGCGTCAAACGACTGGTCTCAAAGCCCAGCTCGGTCATCATCGCGTAGCCAAAGGCAACGGTCGGCGTATCGTCTGGGTTGTCCCGCAAAATATCATAGCCCACAAAATGCAGCGGCCGTTCGGCGACCACCCGCGGATCCAGCTGGCGAATAGTGCCAGCTGCCAGGTTGCGCGGATTAGCAAACTCAGGCTGCCCCGCCTGACGGCGACGCTCATTAAGCTGCGCAAAATCCTCCTTGTACATGACAATTTCACCGCGCACCTCGGTTCGCCCGCGCAAAAAATGAGCAAACTTTTGATTGTCCCGAAGGCGCAGCGGCACATTCTGAATAGTGCGCACATTCATGGTTACATCTTCACCCACCCGACTGTCGCCGCGCGTCACCGCCCGTACCAGCACGCCGTCCTCATACGTCAGCGCGCAGGCCAACCCATCCATCTTGATGTCGCACAAGAACTCCTCCGACACCTCGGGCATTAGCCGCTGCATCCGCTCCATCCAGGCGGCCACTTCGGCGCGGTCAAACACATCACCGAGGCTAATCATCGGTGTTCGGTGGGTTACTTTGGTAAATTTATCCAACGCCTGACCGGCCACCCGTTGGGTCGGACTGTCGGGCGTAATCAGTTCGGGGAATCGCTCTTCCAACTGCGCTAATTCATGTTTTAAGCTATCGGCCGCCGCCTCGCTCATAATTGATTCGTCTAGCACGTGATAGTGATAGCGGTAATCATCGATCAACGCTCTGAGCTTAGCAATCCGCTGCCTGGTCTGTTCTAACTCAAGCATCGTCGGACTCCACGATGGTGCGATACAAGAGGTAATTGTACACTGCCGTACCAACAATACTGACCGCCAGTAGCCCTAGTGCCGTCAGCGGCACCAGCGGCAGCCACTCCAGCGCTGGCATAGCTGCTTTGAGCGCACCGTCAAGCATAATCATCGGCACCAACACCGCTAACCACAGAAGCGCCAGGAGCACCAGGAGCCACGCCAGACGCAGCAACAATCGCATACGCCTCCCCTGTACGACATCCCCGGCCAGGCGCAGCGCCTCCAGCGGATACATCCCAGGCAGGGTCACGATAGTCATCGCTAACATCGTGCTTGTCGCCCAATAAAGCGACAACACCACCAGCAGTATCGTCATTCCGCCCGCCAACATCAACACAATAGTCTGCGCCAACACGCCCGAGGCGTCAGCCGCACCGTAAATAATCACCGCTAATACAGCCGGCAACAGCTGCGCCAGAGCAATTAACACCAGTACTAACAGCGCCACAACTGGAGCGCCAGAATTATACAGACTGTCCCGCACCTTGGGCCGGTGCTTCGCAAGCAATGCCCTGGTCATCCACGTAGCCGCCAACCAGGCATACAACCCAAACAGCGCCGTCATCACCTGCGACGAACCAGCGATACCTGACGTGGTACCAGAAAGTTGGCCAATCACCACGCCCCAGACCACGGTCATAGTTGCCGCAACGCCGTCAATCGCCCCCTCTTCGCGCGACTGCTCAACCGCCTCGCGCAGCTGAGTGTAAGCATCTTGCGGCATACTGCTCGATACCAGTAGCATCAACGCCGCATACACCAACGCCAGCCCCGCAAAAACCGCCCGATGCCGCCACAACAGCGCTCCAGCCCGCACCGAGAGCGCCCAATAGCCGGGCAGCCCCATCGATCGCTGATAGTCCCGTCGCCTGCTGCGTCGAAAACTGCGATGCGGCCGGCGCTCCAGATAGCGCTGATATCGTCGTCTCAGGGTAGACGCTCGCCGACGCAGTACGCCTGATTGGCGCTGCGAGGAAATTTTTTGCGCTTCCTTTGTGTTCCTGGGCGACGAGGCGGATCGCGAGGGAGTTGGCTGCTGCTTCTTGGCCATGACTACATCTTTGCAGCATTCTGCCTTAGGCGGGCAATACGATCCTCAAGCGGCGGATGCGTGCTAAATAGCTTGGCGAAAAAGCCCGGCTGCAACGGGTTATTCATGAACAAATTAGCCGTCGATGAACTCTGACGCTGCATCGGCCTGCCGTGACTCTGCAACTTTTCAAGCGCCATCGCCAGACCCTCGCTATCGCGCGTCAGCAGCGCCCCCGAGGCATCGGCCAGATATTCCCGCTGACGGCTCACCGCCAACTGAGTGATGGTTGCGAGAATCGGCGCCAAAATCACCACCGCAAAGCCCAGCACATACACCAGCGGATGGACGTTGCGGTCGCGATCATTGCCAAAAAACATCATGCGCAGCGCAATATCGGCCAGCAATCCGATAGCACTCACCAGACCAAATGCCACCATACTGACGCGAATGTCATAATTGCGCACGTGGCTCATCTCGTGAGCCATCACCGCCTCCAGCTCGCGCTTATTCATAATCCCCAGCAGGCCCGTCGTTACCCCGACAATCGCATGCTGTGGATCGCGGCCGGTCGCAAACGCATTGGGAGCGGGGTCGTCAATCAAATAGACCTTCGGCATTGGCATGCCAGCGGTAATTGCCAAATTCTCCACCACCCGCCATAGCTCTGGCGCATCGCTCTTTTGGATTTCCACCGCACCAGTCATCGCCATGGCCAGCTTGCCAGCCAAAAAATACTGTAGCCATGCATACAGCATGGCGCATCCCACGATGATGAGTGACAGAGAATAATTATTGTTAACCATGCCGACCACTACGCCGATAATGCCGATAATGGCGACAAATACCGCCATGATCAGCAAGGTATTTCGTTTGTTATGAGAAATTGCACTATACATATCATCCAGTATAGCAAAAACCGCCCGCCAAAGACAGCGAGCGGTTTGAGTTTGATGGCTCGAGTTTAGAATTGTACCTCGACTGGATTCTCGACACTGGCGCGATCGGCCACCTCGAAGAATTCGCGCGACTGGAAGCCGAACATACCTGCCACAATATTAACTGGGAAGGTCTGAATCTTAGTGTTCAGATCGCGCACCCCGCCGTTATAGAAGCGGCGCGACGCCTGAATCTTATCTTCGGTATCGACCAGTTCTTGCTGCAAATGCATAAAGTTCTGGTTGGCCTTGAGGTCAGGATAGGCCTCAGCCACCGCGAACAAGCTCTTGAGTGCGCCCTCAAGCATATTCTCGGCCTGCGCCGTCTCGGCCACACCCTTAGCCTCCATGATGGCCGAACGAGCTTCAGTTACTCGCTCAAAGACCGCCTTCTCGTGCTTGGCATAGCCCTTCACCGAGTTGACCAAATTTGGAATCAGGTCAGTGCGGCGCTTTAGCTGGACGGTAATGTCGCTCCACGCTTCCTCGACGCGATTTTTAAGTTTGACTAAGCTGTTGTATGTCCCGATCAAAAACGCCACCAGCAGTACCAGTAGTACGCCGATAACAATCAGAACGATTAACCATGCTGGCATGATACGCCCCCTTTGTTATAGTTGGTTACTTTATTAGTATAGCATACGGCTGCTATAGCCCTATGGTGCGCAAGGCGGGAATCGAACCCGCACGGCTTTTGGCCAAGGGATTTTAAGTCCCTCGCGTCTACCTATTCCGCCACTCGCGCCTGTTCATAGTATACTATAGATATGAAGCAAATTGTACTGATTCATGGCGGCGATAGCTTCAAGAGCCACCAGGCCTATCTAGCAGATCTGCGGGCGCGCGAGCTGGATTATCAACGACTGCTACCGAAAAAACGCTGGAGCGAAGCTATTATCACGGCGTTTCCAGACGCTGATGTACTACTGCCCACCATGCCCAACAGCGCCAATGCCCAGTTTAACGAGTGGGCTATCTGGTTTGAGAAAATAATACCGTTTTTCGGTGATGATGTGCGGCTAATTGGTCATTCATTAGGCGCGATGTTTTTAGCAAAGTACTTGCACGAGCGACCGCTGGCGCGACCAGTGCGACAGTTGCATCTGGTAGCGGGTGGTTATGATGCGCCGGAGCATGATTATGGTAGCTTTCGCCTGGACAGCGCGACTGGACTGGAGCAAAGCGCCGCTGCAATACATCTTTACCACAGCCAGGATGATCCCGTCGTGCCATTTGAGGAGTTAGCGAAATTCCAAGCTGATCTGCCGACCGCTCATTTCCATATATTTGCCGACCGACATCATTTTATCGGACCAGATTTTCCAGAACTGATTGGCCTATTGAGTAAAAACAGATAAAACACCCGCGTTGCTGGGTGTTTTGCTCATGTACTTGGAGGCACGTACGAGAGTCGAACTCGTCTAAAAGGTTTTGCAGACCTCTGCGTAACCGCTCCGCCAACGCGCCGAATACCCATGGTGCGAGCGAGAAGACTTGAACTTCCACGGCCCAAAGGCCACTAGCCCCTCAAGCTAGCGCGTCTACCAATTCCGCCACGCCCGCATCACCACCCATTATAGCGGCCCTACGGTGTTTTGTAAACGGTGTTCTGGCGCACTGCCCAGTCGGCAATTGTGTAGTAACGATCGGCTGCGTACACCAACTCGGTGCGCTCATGAAGCGATCGAACCGTTGGCGATTTGATGTATTCCACTGTCGGCCGATACAGCGCCACCGCTGGCACATCAGCCTGCCAACGCTTGACAAATGCCGCATAGCGATCGGCACGCTGCTTGGCACTCAGCTTGGCACGCCCGCTGGCCAGCGCATCATCAGCCACCACATTGTTATAATTGGCAAAATTCAACCCCGCCTGCGTCGCCTGTGACGAATGCCAGTAGGCAAACACGTCTGGATCGCCGCCCAAAACCAGTTCATACACCAATACATCAAAATTACGCGGCCGCAGCACGGTTTGCAGAACGTTCTGCGTCGCATCCGCTGGATCAATCACCTTCACCTCAACCGTTATCGCCAATGTCCGACGCCACGTTTCCGCCAAAAACTGCGCCGCTTTTTCCTGTGAACCGCCTCTCAATACCACCATGTCTATGGTAAGTACCCGCTGTTCTCGTTTGCGCTGGCCGTCATGTAACCGCCAGCCCTCCTCGTCAAGCAGTGTGCGCGCTTTATTCTCATCATGAGCCACTCCCGGAGGCAGGGCCGCCTCAACGCTCGAGGCCAGTACTGGCCCATCCAACGGCCGAACCTCACTACTCAGCTGCTCTCGCAGCTTCTGACGATCAACACTTAGCGCCAAGGCTTGGCGCACTTTCAGTGATTTTATAGATTGGCTCTGCATATTAAAGAGTGCGTACACGCCGTCGTTCAGCGTATGCGTAGTGACACGGTACGACCGGCGCGTTTCTTCAGGCACATCAGCGTAAGCCAGCTCTGGCGTTGCCATAATTTCATTTGTCTTCAACCCCTTGACAATCTCGTCCTTAGTGCTATACACATACAGCTGAAAGCGCTCTAGCTTAAGCGGTGCCCGGTGATAATGCGGGTTTGCCGACAGGTGAGCGATTTTCTTACTACCGTCAATGGTGACATTCTGGACGCGTCGCAGCGTAAACGGCCCGCTACTAACCGCCATACTACTCGAGGCGTGCTCGCGCAGCTCGGACGGCTTGACCTGTGCCAGATGGTGGCGCGGCAGCACTGGAAAGGTCAGCGCATGCATGAATGGCGCATAGGATGCCGGGAGGTGAAATTTCACCGTTCGCTCGTCCACCGCCTGAGCGCGAATCGTCTGCCAGCCAGCTATCTCAGTACGAGCTTCGGGGTTTTGCAATAATCCAACCGTAAAGACCACATCAGCCGCCGTGATCGGACGGCCATCCGACCAGCGCAGCTGCGGCTTGAGCGTCACCGTATACTCGGTCTCAGCACTGTTTATCACGACGCGCTCCGCTAAATCACCGTGAATATGCCCCGTATCGTCGTACTGATACAGACTAGCAAACAATAGCCTAGCCGCTGAACGCTCAGCACTGGAGCGAGCGAACAGCGGATTTACCGTTTCCAGCGGGCCAAGCACCCCTTCAGAATAGGCGCCGCCAGCCTCATAGGCCTGGTGAGTTACGCTCGTATGGAACGACCACCATTGCGCAGCGCTCAGTCCGACCAGCAGCATCACCAAAGCCAGCCAGCCAATGACATGCCGCCGCACCTCGGCCAACCGACTCAGCCGCGCCACCACAAAACGACGCGCATGGCGCAGGGTGCGCTTTTCAATCTTCTTGACGCGCTTGCCAAGTAGTTTCTTTGAGAGCAAGGGGCGCTTCAATCGATCAGCGCTTGGCAGCGGCGGACGTTGCAGCGGCATAGGTTAGCCCTTGAGGCCAGGCAGAAGCATGCTGGCCAAAATTGACACAACGAAAATAACAGCGAAGACGATGGTCGCATCAAACAGGTTTTTATCAAAGCCGCGCCGCGTCGTAAATAATTCACCCGAAGCGCCAAAACCAGCGCCCAAACTAGCGCCACGTTGCTGCAAGAGCACGGCAACGATCATCAGAAACGCTGACCCTAATGTGATATACGGTAAAATTGCTTCCATAGCACTACTCCTCGTTTTTAGGCGCCCTCCTTAGACTGGTATCAAAAGCGCCGCTTACTATATAGTTTACCAAACTTAGGACAATTCCGGCAAGAATCGAGTCTGCGAATGTCATATGCAGCCCTGGCACCAATAACAGTGATACATAGACTACTACGCCATTGACTACCAGAGTAAACAGCCCCAGGGTCAGTAAAATAAACGGCAGCGACAAAATGGTGATGATCGGCTTAAGTACTGAATTGATAAGCGAAAAGACCAGACCAGCCAGCACAAAGGTTGCCACAGCTGTTGACGAAGCCGCCATCGTGTCCGCCGGCCCAAACAGCCGCACTGCCACCCAAATACCGAGCGAATTAAGCGCCCAACGCACCAAAAATATTGCAAACTGTTGATTCATTGTCTACGTGCACCCTCCAGCGGTCACTTCGTCGCGCTGATTTCTAATGTGGTATTTCAGCGCGGGATTACCGCTCACCCCCTCAAGGCAAAAATCCTTTCCATGGTTTTGAATATAAACGGAAATATTGGTTGAGTTGCTCTTAAATGATGCTGGCAGTTTGTCAGGATAAGGAGCGCTCGGATTATCGCTAAAATTCTTTTCCTGTTCCATTGAGCTAGCTGCCGCCCGCAAGTCCGAAGCGATAGCCCGTTTGATCGTATCCTGGCGCCAACCGCGATAGGCGAAAGTGCTCAGCGTCGCCAAAATAGCGATCACAACAATGATCGTGATCAACTCAATAACAGTAAATCCCTTTTGCATACTTTATAGTATACCATAGCATAGCCAGAATGGACGCCTATTCGCCAAGTTGCCGACGGAGTATGAGTGTCAAGCGCGGCCCGATGACGGCGCAAAGTTCCTCGTCTGTCGCCTGATGTAGCCGCTTGAGGCTACCAAAGTGCTTCAGCAGTTTGGCGCGAGTCTTTGGGCCAATGCCGGGGATGTCCTCCAGCTGACTTTTCGTAGCCGACTGACGCTTCAGTGTGGTGTGATAGCTCACGGCAAAGCGGTGCGATTCATCGCGGATACGCTGAAGCAGCTTGGTGATGTCACTATAGCGGTAGGACTGAGTGCTGGCACGCAGGTTTTTGGAGTGCGACCCAGCGTTAATTTGGCCGGGATGAAGATTGATGATAGTGATATCTCCGTCATGAGCGATGCGGGCATCTTTGAGCCGAGGCGGCACCGTCACCAATGAGCCAGTCTGATGGATGATAATTTCCTCTTCCCGCTTGGCGATGCTAACGATCGGAACTTTTAGGTCGCGTTCATCACGCGCTTTGATGGCCGCCATAAGCTGCCCCTTGCCGCCGTCAATGAGCATGAGGTCGGGCTTGCCCCAGCTTTTAAGATTACGCTCGCCGAGCCGCCGCAAAATGACCTGGTACATATTGCCGGTATCATCGTTTTTTTCGCTGACTTTGAATTTGCGATACTCCGCCCGGTCACTGGCACCATTAGTAAACACCACCATGCTGGCGACCACATGTTGCCCACCGTGATGGCTGATGTCATAACCCTCGATGCGCGCGGGGATGTTTTTCAGCCCCAGGATTGCCGCAATATCTGCTAGTGCCTTATCTTTCGAAATGTCCAAAAATTCCTTATCGCCGAAACAAACTCGCCGCTGGAGTTCTTGCATAGCACGCAGTTTATTGCGTAAGCTCGCCGCCTTTTCAAAGTCGTGCAGCCCTGCCGCGGTTTTCATATCCCGCTCGAGCTCCGCCGCAATCGTCTTGCGATTACCCTTGATATAACTGATGAGTTTTCGCAAGTTCGCCTTGTACGCCTCTGGCCCATCACTCACCCGTGGCGACAAGCCCAAATCTTCATCCAGCCTGCTTTGCCCTGGTCGTCGTTCACGCGTCAGATACGGGAAGATTTTGCGTAAATATCGCAGGGCCTTTTTGAGCGCATAGCCGTTATAAAACGGGCCGTAATACTCCGCACCATCATCCGCCGGGTTGCGCGTAAAACTCACCACCGGCCACTCGTTTTTCATGTCAATCCGCACATAGCTCTGCGATTTATCATCACGCAGCAGCACATTGTAGCGCGGCATATAGCGCTTGACCATTTCGCTTTCGAGAAACAACGCGTCAACCTCACTCTCCGTCTCGATCCAGTCCGTATCGGCAATCTCTGCCACCAAGGCCATGGTTTTATTATCCCGTGCCCGGCTATCCTGAAAATACTGCCGCACCCGATGACGCAGCACCGCCGCCTTTCCCACATAAATCACCTCGCCATCAGCCGACTTATGAAAATACACACCGGGGCGGCGCGGGAGGGTTTTGAGTTTGGCTTGAAGCTTGGGGTTCACTCTTATTATTATACTACGCCGTGGCGGCAGTTTGCGGACATAGCTTGCAATAATTGCTACAATATATCATAATAAAACCATGGAACGCATCGCCTATATCGGAGGTTTTCTGGAGCCAGAGCCTCACGAGACGCTCCGTGCTGCCTTAATTGAAGGTTTTGGCATAAAAGAATTAGAAGCCATGACGTTTGCTCAAGCGATGAAATACCCCGAAAGAGTACGGGCACGAGCAGAGGGCGCTTTGGCCATTACTCATTCTGCTGGATTTATGGCCTTAGTGCAATCTGGCGCGATTCCCAAGCGGGTAATTGCTAACAACCCTCCCGTGCCATGCAGCGCCGCCTGGCTCGCCACCGTAGCAACCACCAAGAAGACTCTCGGAATGTTCACGCGAGGATATCGTAACCACGGCACCAGGGGACTACAGCAGGCCGCACAGTATAACGCCCGCTCTTTTGGCGAACTCATGCGTCACCCAGTTGGCAACCTGCAATATATAAGAGCTATCAGCCGCTTTGACACAACGACTACCAATAATCTGAACGCTATATTAGTACTCACCGAGCAGGACGCGTACTTTCATGCCGCGCGATTTGGACAGGCGCGGAAGCTCGGCATCCCCACTATCCTGTTGGCCGGCGAACACGATGAGTTATTGCTACGCCCCGCAGAATATATTGCCGCACTGAGCACTGAACTTGTCCATAGACAATAGTTGTGCCACTTGCTAGGTTTTTTGCTCTATGACCCGCTTGCGATATTCGTCGGCCATCATAAAAGTCGTCGAGTCCACAATGCGATCAACAAACAAGGTGCCACCAGGGTGGTCAATCTCATGCTGCGCCACATGCGCAACAAAACCACTCAGCCTCTACTCCTGTTGGCAAGCGTGCTCATCAAACCACTGCACCGTCACTTCGGGATATCGCATCGCCTGCGCATATACTATATCGTCATTTGAACCGCAACTGACACACCCCTCCCACATTGGCTCCAACTCGCCATGATACGCAACAATCTTCGGATTGATCAGAATGGTGCTAAATAGCTGAAGCTCTGGCCGTGTTGGTGTCGGCTTGATATCAATAACGCTCAGCTGCACACTTTCGCCGACCTGCGGTGCTGCCAGCCCTACGCCATATTTATTTTCTCGCAGCGTATACCGCATGTTTGCGATAAGCTGCTGGATTTTCTGGCTGCGAATGTCATCCAGCGTTAATTCACGCGCCTTTTCGCGCAACACCGGGTTACCAAATCGAGTGAGCGAGAGGAGTTCCATGTCGCTATTATAACAAAAGAAACCGGCCATGCAGTACATGGCCGGTCACTGAATTACTGTGCTTTATTCTCTGCCAAGTTCTTTATCAATCCGCTTTTGAGCACGGCGCGAACCCAGCTGCGCCAAGCCATATATCGCGGTGTTGCAGATCATCATTGCCAAAAACACAATGCCAAAAACAGCCAACAAATACGGGTCAAATAGGCCTCGACCTGAGTTACCATAGCGTTGATAATTTAGCAGCATCACAATCGCCGCCGGTACCGCTGATGCCGTCACCAAGCCAAGAATCACTTTGCTACGACGCTGCGGCGTATGCTGTGTTGCCGCACCGCCACCCGCCAATAGTCCACGCACAAATGGGTAAGCAGCTGCTAAAATCAACAGTATCCAGTCAGTTACCGTTGATTCCGGTGGCAGCTGCAGGATATATTCTTTCGTCACAATCGACAAGACAAGCACTATCTCGATAAGCAGCAGCGCCTCGCTGCGATATTTCTTTTCTTCCATAGCGACACGCTCATCCTGTATCGGTTGTTGCGATTTGCTCATCTCATTTCCTCCCAAAATAATTCGTCTAACGTTGTATCAAGCGCCCAGCAAATCGCAAGGCACAGTTTTAGGGTTGGATTGTAGCGACCAAGCTCGATTAGCCCGATGGTTTGCCGAGTCACGCCAACCGCTTCTGCCAGCTCCGCCTGATTCATGCCTTTTGCAGTGCGGGCGAGCTTCAGGCGCCTGTCTGGCTCGGGTTGTTTTTCTTTTCTTCCAAACAATCGCTTATCTCCTTTCATCTTCAATAGTAAGCTATTGCTGGCAAAATGTCAACTATAAATTGCAAAAAGATATATTTAGATTACTTTTTGGGAGTAATTATAGTACAGAAAAGGCCAGTTACTGCACAGTTCTTCCACGCCCCAAAAACAGCCGCCGCCCAGCACGATACTACGCATCGTTCACCTCCTGCGTGGTCTCGTCAGGCACGAAATGGAGCGACACCGAATTAACACAATGTCGGATATTTTTCGGCGTCAAACCCTCGCCCTCAAACACATGGCCGAGGTGTCCGCCACAGGCCGCACACGTGATCTCCACCCGCCGCCCGTCAGCATCCATCGTTCGCGTCACTGCTCCGTCAATTTCATCATCAAAACTTGGCCAGCCGCACATCGAACTAAATTTATCATCCGAGCGATACAGCGGCGCGCCGCACTGCCGGCAAAGGTACACGCCCGTCCGCTTCTCATCCAGAAGTACACCTATAAACGCCCGCTCCGTGCCCTTATGAATAATCACGCGTTCTTCTTCGGGCGTGAGTGGTGGCACTTAGCGACGCCCCTTTCCAGCTTCAAGCTGCCACTGCCCGACAAACACATATAACACCGCACTGGCCAACACTGGCACCAACACACCCAAGAGCGCAATGGCTGATGGATACGCACCATTGTAACCATTTTCTGCCAGATGCTTGATAAAGATGCCGCCGTACGCCCACACGAACACCGCACCATAGGCTGCGTCACGCTGCTGCCACATTGCCACAAGGCCAATCAAGGCACCGCCGATCAAGGCGAATGCCAGCCACCCGCCAGCATCCGCACCCGTGCCATTCCAACCAAGCGACACCGCCAACGCAAAACTATTGGCGATGGTTGCCACGCTAATCCACCCGACATACACCATAATTGGCAGCCGCACCCACAGATAATCCTGCCGCGTTGTCGGCTTGGTGAATGCTGTGTGCAGTTTGCGTGCCACCATCGCCAGGCTCATCAACAGCACGAGCATACAAATCATCGATAGCCAAATCACCCGAAAATGCCAGGCGAACATCCAGCCAATATTTGCCGCACACGATACAAGCAGCCATGGATTGATCGCCGTAAACAAGCCTTCATCCAGCCGCGAGCCAGCCTTACGCCGCACGGCCGCAAATTGATAGACTGTATAGCCCAGCAACAACACATAAATCACGCTCCAAATGCTAAACGTCAAGCCTGTTGGCGTAAACAAATTTGGGTAGCTGGCTGAAATCTCGCCCGTATTTGCACCGCCTAGCCGCGCGATGTTAGCATAGGCATTCACCGCAATAGTCGCCACCACGGCACCCACCACGGCCCATTTCAGCCCACGCTGCTCTTTCACTTTTTTAGAAAATAATTTTTGTAGCCACATAGACCCTCCTATCTCTAGTATACTATGGGTATGGCGTTTAACCACTACGCAAAGATGAAGCGAATTTTGGCCGAATATGACCATTGGTACATCGTGCGCATCAACCAGCCCACCACTGCCAAAAGTTTTAAGGGCGAAACGCGGCAGTTTGATCATTACTACCGCGCGATGACCAGCGACGGTCAGCCCATTAAGTTCTGTAAATTTCAGCAACTCGACCGTTTCACCCAAACGATGGATATCAGCGCGGCATCGCTGCCAATTACTGAGGTAAACGAGGAGCCGCGGCAAAAACGGCCAGATACCTTATAGATTTCTCAGAATAGCATTGATCGACTTTTCCTTGCCATAACCAAGCCAAATGTCATGGTCGCGATCATCATCGTCATCGTCGTCCAGCTCGACAAAGGTGCTTTGCTTTGTCACACCGTACTTTTGACGCAAATCCTGGCGGCTATCATAGTCAACCTTCAAAATCTGTACCCCGGCTGGAATTGGCCCCTCGCGCAGCACCTTATCAAAAGCCTTGCACTCACTACACCATGAAGCATGGAAAAACAAAATGGTCTTGCCGTAAGAACGATCAGTGGCGCTCGCCTCGGCGTAGTCAAGGTAGCGGCCACTGTTTTGACGGGCTGGCTGCTGCGAACCAGGCGATTGCTGAGGCACTGGGGTTGTCGGAGTGTCCGATTGAGACTGCGTAGGAACCTGCTGCGGCACGTCCTGCCGCATTGCCAACTCGCTAGCTGGGGCCTGCGGACGAAGCAGCCACACGGCTGCCGCCACTCCGCCAATGGCTACAACACTAATGATGCTTGCAATGATAATCTGTTTTCGCTTCATAGCTCCAGTATAGCAGCGACTGTGCCGTTTGAAAACCAGCCTATTGACTGCATGAGTATCGCGTTTTCGATATTGAGCGGTCGACACTTTATCGACAGTTGACAATACCTGCTCTACAGCCTATACTACAGTGTACCTATGAACTTACCTGCAAGTTCCTCTATTCTTATGTTCCTCTGCCCGAACCTCTGAGAACCATTACCGACATAACTATACTAAAGGAGCATTTTCTTGAAAACCACTTCTGAAAAAAAGACTAATCGAGACATTATCACATTACTCTACCGCGCATCGCTGCCATATAAAGCCCGACGCAACCTTGCTCTCGTGGTGGCCGCTCTTACTCTCTGTGTCGGCATGTTTGTTGGCCCGCTGCTGATTGCGCGGCTACTAGACAGCATTCAGCACGGCGGACTATCTGACAGTAACGCGCTATGGACACTGGTGATTGCCTATGGCCTTAGTCAGCTCTGGTCGGAAGTTATTGGCTGGCGCGTAGTGATTTATCTGGTCTGGACATTTGAGACCGCCATGCAGCGCGATATGTATCAGCGGATTTTTCGTAAATTAACTAACGAAACCATGTTCTTTCACGCCAACACGTTTGGTGGATCGCTGGTCAGCCAAACTAGCAAGCTAGCTGGCGCAACCGAACGCTTTTGGGACATGATTATGTGGTCAATATTGCCTCTGGCGCTCTCGCTGGTTGGTTCTATCGCCATACTAGCAACCCTGTTTTGGCAGTACGCTGTCTTTCTAACAATCATTGCCATCATCTTTATAGTGGTGGTATATGTCGGCTCCCGGCCTATGGCCGCCCTGAATAAGAAAGAAGCCGACACCAGCAATAAGCTGAGCGGCAGCCTAGCCGACGCTATGGCAAACATTATGACCATCAAGGCCGCAGGCAGCGAGCAGACCGAGCTGGCAGCCTTCAGCGACCGCGTCACCGACTGGCGACAGGCCTCGCTGGGCATCATGCGCGGCTTTCTAAAAGTCAGCACCGTCTACTCCACCATCAACACCGCCCTCAAGGTTGGTGCCGTAGCCTTTGCCGTCTACGCCTCGCAGCATAATATCGTGTCGGTGTCGGCGGTGTACCTCATCATTACCTATACCGCAACCGTGGCGCGTGAGCTATGGAATACCAATGGCATTATGCGCACCTATAACCATATTATCGGCGACGCGCGGGCCATGACCGATATCCTGGCGCGCGATACGACACTGGTTGATCGCAGCGATACTAGGCTGCGCATAACTTCAGGCGCAATCACCGTAGATAATATTACTTTTACGCACGATGAAGGCGAAGGCGCAACGCTGTTTCGTGATTTTTCACTGGCCATTCAACCAGGCGAAAAAGTGGGGCTGGTGGGATCATCAGGTTCTGGCAAGACGACCCTGACCAAGCTACTGCTGCGCTTTGCTGACGTTGACAGCGGAGCGATTCGTATCGATGGGCAAGATATCGCCGAGGTAACACAGGCTAGTGTGCGTTCGCAGATCGCCTATGTACCGCAGGAGCCGCTGCTGTTTCACCGTTCGGTACGGGAGAATATTGCCTATGCACGGCCTGAGGCGACGGACGCTGAAGTGGAGACCGCAGCCAAAAAAGCCGGTGCATACGACTTTATCATGGAGCTGAAAGATGGATTTGCAACTGAGGTTGGCGAACGCGGCGTGAAACTCAGCGGTGGGCAGCGGCAGCGCATCGCCATAGCGCGGGCCATTTTAAAGGACGCGCCAATTCTGGTGCTGGACGAGGCGACTTCAGCCCTTGATTCTGAATCAGAAAAGCTGATTCAGCAGTCGCTCGAAACGCTCATGAAGGACCGTACGGCGATTGTCATTGCGCATCGATTGAGCACCATTGCCAAAATGGATCGTATCGTCGTCATGGGACATGGTACAATTGTCGAAGATGGGACGCACGCAGCATTACTCAAAAAGAAAGGGGCCTATGCTACGCTCTGGAAACATCAGTCGGGCGGGTTTATCGAAGACTAAAGCTATCAACGCCAGGGAGACGGTTCGACTATATTGGCAACAGGCGCAACGGCACCGCGTTAGTTTCTGGCTCGCTGTTATCTGCATACCGTTGGCGGCGCTATTACTTGATTCCCTCATACCATATGTACTATCCCTGGCTATCGGGATATTTGCGACGGGTGATCACGGACAGTTATCGCAACTACTCTGGTTGGCAGTAATAGTTGGCTTAAGTGGCGTCATCAGCAATTTCATTGGTTTTCAGGCTATCACCTAGCATGAAGCACACGTACGAAAGGCGCTGGTAGACAATACCCTCGCGCAGCTCCTCATGAAAGACCAGGCGTTTTTTGCTGAGCAGAAAATTGGTGCTCTGACGGGCAAATTTCTCGACTTCGTCAATGCCTACACGAGCCTGCACAATCTCTTTGTCATTCAGACTTTGCGTTTCTTACTGACCTTCGGCATCGGTATTGTACTGATTTTTCTGCATAGCCCGCTAATGGGCGGTATCGTTCTGGGTATTCTAGTACTGTTACTTGCGCAGGTGCGCCTCTCTATCAAGTTGCGCACGCCGCTGCGCAAAGCGCGCAAAGAAACCATCGCCGAACTGAATGGTGCGACAGCTGATGTCATTAGTAATAATTTGATCGTCAAAACGTTTGCTCGCGAGGCACATGAGCAGTCGTCGATTGCCAGACTGAGCGCCCGGTACCGCGATATTCATCACCGCGACTTCAGACTGATGGCGGCCGAAGGATCAGGTCGGCTGCTGATGATGACGGGGGTGCAGATTGCGGCTATCGCGGTGATGGCGCAGCTGTTGCTACATGGAGCGATTGACCTTGGGGCAGCGATTTTCGTAGTGGCGTATCTACAGCGCGTCGCCACGCAAATTTTTAGCCTTGGCGATCTGGTGAATGGCTATGACAAGATCCTTCTAGAGGCGGCGCCGATGACGGACATTCTCCTTTCTGAAAATGCCATCACCGACACCAAGCGCGCCCGGCGACTGCACGTTTCCAGAGGAGCGATTAACCTGAAGGAAGTCGATTATCGTTATCCTGATGGGCAAGATATGGTGCTAAAACAGTTTAACCTGAGCATCCAGCCGGGCCAGAAGGTCGGCGTGGTGGGCGTGTCGGGCTCCGGGAAGACGACGCTAACGCGTCTACTACTGCGGTTTGATGATGTGACGAGCGGCGCGCTGGAGATTGACGGGCAAGATGTGCGGCGCGTGTCGCAGCGGAGTTTGCGTGAAGCGATTGCTTACGTACCGCAAGAGCCACTACTGTTTCACCGCTCATTGCGCGACAATATTATGTACGGCAATCTGGATGCAACCGAGGCGGAGATTCGACGTGCTGCCCAGCAGGCACATGCTTTGGAGTTTATCAGCAAACTGCCGCAGGGACTGGACACGGTCGTCGGTGAGCGTGGGGTCAAACTCAGTGGCGGGCAGCGGCAGCGCATCGCTATTGCGCGGGCCATTCTCAAAGATGCGCCAATTCTAGTGCTGGATGAGGCGACGAGCGCGCTCGACTCGGAGTCGGAAAAACTTATTCAGCAGTCGTTGGAGACCTTGATGAAGGACCGCACGGCGATTGTGATTGCGCACAGGCTGAGTACCATTGCGAAGATGGATCGTATCGTGGTGCTCGATGAGGGGCGCATCGTCGAAGACGGTACCCATGAGGAGCTGCTGGCCCGCGGCGGTCACTACGCCAAGCTGTGGCAGCATCAGTCGGGCGGATTTTTGACCACCGACGAGCCATCATAAAACCTCCCGCCCGTAACAGGCGAGAGGTCTGCTGTACTTACCCGAAAATCTAGGCGTCGGCGCTTGGCGCTTCTTCGCCACCCTTGTCAGCTGCTACTTCCTCGGCATCCGCTGATTCAGCGTCGCCAGCGGCAGCTTCGTTGGCAGCCTGCAAGGCGCTTGGCTCGTAAACGCTGGCTACCACTAGGTCGCGCACCGTGACGTCATCATCCTCGGTGCCTTCGCGGCCGTCGTCATTATCCACCAGTTCAACGCCAGCCGGTAGCGCAATATCACCGATGGTCACGCGGTCGCCCGCTTCCTTCAGCTCCAGGATTGACACCTCCAGCGCCTCTGGCAGCTCCATCGGCAGTGCCTTTACTTCAACTTTTTCGATAGCCTGTAAGATGACCAGACCTGCCTTCTCAGCCTCAGACTCGCCCTGGCCACTCAAGCGAATCGGCACCTCTGCGACCACCGGTTCATCAGCCCGCACCGCATGAAGGGCCACGTGGCGGATGGTGTGCTTGGCCGGATGGCGATCAACCGACTTGATCATAGCGATGCGCCGCTTACTACCTGTCAGGTGTACTGGTGTATGCTTGCCCGCTGCCTGGAACACCTTGGCAACCTCACCTTCAGCCGCCTGCACACTGACCGCTTCCATACCTGCGCCATAGACCACGCCTGGCACCAGCCCCTCTTTTCGCAAGTGCGCCACCTTCTTACCGTGGACGTCGCGCGCCTGCACATTTAGTGTAATTTTATCTCCCATACTTCTCCCTTTCGTTGGATACCTGTTCGGAGGTAAAATTGATATTACTTTTTTAGTATAGCAGATTTCATGGCTGGAGGCGAATGTGTGGTACAATCGGTAAGTATGATGGAAGCATTTATTCACTTTATCGCCAGTTTTGGCGTTCTGGCAATTTTATTCGTGGTCTTCGCCGAGTCTGGTCTGTTGTTTGGCTTTATTTTTCCAGGCGACAGCCTGTTATTTACAGCTGGCTACATGGTACAGCAGGGGATTTTGCCCATCAATATCCACCTCTTTGTGGTGCTGCTGATCATCGCGGCAATCGCTGGCGACTCGGTGGGCTATGCCTTTGGCCACCGCGTTGGCCGCAAACTATTTGAGCGAGAAAACTCGCGCTTTTTCAAGAAAAAATATCTCTTGCAAGCCGAAAAATTCTACCAAAAGCACGGTTCACTGACGGTGGTATTGGCGCGCTTTGTACCAATTGTCCGCACCTTTGCGCCCATCGTGGCAGGTGCCAGCAAAATGCACTACCGCACCTTTTTGGCATTCAATATCATTGGTGGTATTTTGTGGGCAACCATCTTTACCTACCTGGGCTTTTTCGCTGGTAAGGCGCTGACCGAGGCGGGTGTTAATATCGAAGTTGCGGCACTCATCATCATCTTCCTGTCTGTCCTGCCAATGATCATTCACGCCCTGAAGCAAGAAAACACCCGCGCCATGATCAAAAAGCAGCTGTCAGTGCTGCTCAAGCGCAAGAAATAATTACCGCCCCAGCACACGTCTCGCGTCATAGACGCTCGGCACGACCATCACAAATTCACGGAGCATAACATCACTCGGTGTCGTACGGGCAAAAATTGGTATGCGGTGCGCCAGCGCATAGCCAATTTCAAGGGCGGCGCTAGTGCCAACATGGCCTTCAGGAACATGCAGCCAGATGAAATCAGCCTGAGCGATAGCCGTCAGATGCATTACCTCAATCTCTCGCACTGCCAGCCCTACCTCGGCTGCATCACGCACAAATTCACCATCGTCAAAGCGCAGTCGTCGCGGCGATAACACCTGGCATCCCGTGCAGACCAGCTCATCATAGGCCTGCGCCAGGCCCGTTCGGTCACGCCGAAAGGACCCGCATAGCACCGCTCGAACCGGCTCAGAATTCCTGCGCCCCATAGCGGTAGATTGACTCCGTCAGCTCGCCCCGCCCATTGATACCTGCCGACATTTCCTGCAAAAAACTTTTATATTTCTTTGGCTCGTTTTGCATTGCTTCCATGCTGCGCCAAGCATTGCGCCCGCCATCAAATTGCTCTTTTATGTCGCCTGTCGCATCCTGACAAAACATCAGGTGAAACACTTTGTCCTCAACAATCTCATCTGTCGATTCATGCCGTACTCGCTCGTGATAAATTCCCCGGTGCTGGAATTCGCCCACCAGGCCTGTTTCTTCGCGCAGCTCTCTCATGGCAGCCTCGGGGATAGATTCGCCCCAACGAACCTTGCCAGTCGGCGCGCCCCAAAAGCCGTAGTACGGATGCTTCAGCCGCTGCTGCAAAAGATATTCTTTCTGCCCCGCTCGTTCACGCTCAACGATCAACATCACGGCAATTTTTGGCTGCCGCTCAATCACCCCAGCATCAGTATCCAGCTTATTCGCATACTCCTTGCCCTTGATACTCAGGCAGTAGCCTCGCTCCTGTTTCGTGACGTACCCCAATTCGACGAGCCGCTTGACATGGAATTTGACATGGTCACTCTCCAGCGACGTCACCTTTTGCAAATCAGCAAAACGTGCCGATGGCAAAAATAGCAACTCGCGTAAAATTTTGGTCTGGGCTGGGTGAATATGCGCTTCATGACTCATAGCCTCAGTATAATCTGACGCCACGACAAAAGCTAGGGAAGTGAGCTTCCCCTTCCACTCCCTACTCTAGATTACCTAGATAGTCCATTGATCGCTGTAGGTCATCAGGCGTAAGCACCTCGATCGTTACCGGCACACCCTGCACTATATCAAGCAACTCCCGCACTGTATGACGCTCAAGTACACCCGAGCCGACTGCCCGATGGCTGCGCATGGAGTATGGGTCAATATCATGCAGGTGGACTGCCCCTAGATGTGGGCGGTATGTTCTAGCAGCCGCGAGGATGTCCATACCAGCCTGTAGCGCATGCCCAATATCCAGCGTCACCTGAGCATTCGGATATACTTCCACTAAACTAGCAAACGCGGCTTCAGCGTCTAATAAAGTACGTTGCACTCCTCGATGCTTTGGCCGTAAATTCTCTATGGCGAGCGGAATTGTCGTACCCGACTTTTGACGGACAATCTCTAATCTATCGGCGAATCGTCGCATCACTTCTTTTCGTGATTCATAGGCCGCAATGCTACCCGGATGAATCGCAATACTCTGAGCATTCAGCTGTTCCGCCAAGGAGATAGTCTGCTGCAGCCGCCGAGCACACGCTTGAGCCACCGACTCATCAGCACTCGCCAACGTAAAGTCGACAAATGGTGCATGAATTGTACAATGTAATCCATATTCGCCGAGTACTTGCTTTGTTCGCTCTATAGTTCTTTGATCTTCGTTACACTCCGTCCAAAGCTCTACGTGGTGTAGTGGATAGACAGCCACCCTCACCAAATCATCAATCGCCGCATCAAGGCTGGGCGCCCTTTCATCGGTTGCGAATGGAAGAAGGACGCCATACTTCCCCTGCATATTCGCCCCTACGATAACAGCCCCCGCAAATACACACCCGTTGGCGAATCAGCCGTCGCCACTTGCTCTGGCGTGCCTTCAGCGACGACTGTACCGCCGCCCTGGCCGCCCTCTGGTCCCATATCGATGATCCAGTCGGCCGATTTGATGACGTCGAGATTGTGCTCGATGATAATCATCGTATTGCCGCCTTCCACCAGCTGCTGCAAAATGCCGAGCAGGCGCTTGACATCCGCTGAGTGAAGGCCTGTCGTTGGTTCGTCCAGGATGTACATCGTCTTGCCGGTGGAACGCTTGGATAGCTCCGTTGCTAGCTTGATGCGCTGCGCTTCGCCGCCCGAAAAGGTGGTCGCTGGCTGACCCAGACGAATATAACCCAAGCCCACGTCAACCAGCGTCTGCAGTTTACGCGCAATCGCCGGCACACTGTCGAAGAACTCGGCTGCCTGCTCCACCGTCATTTCCAGCACATCAGCAATCGTCCGGCCTTTGTATTTAATCTCCAACGCCTCGCGATTGTAGCGCTTGCCGTGACACTCGTCGCAGGTCACATAAACATCCGGCAAAAAGTGCATCTCGATCTTAATCGAGCCATCGCCCTGACAATGCTCGCAGCGCCCGCCTTTAACATTAAAGCTAAATCGCCCCGCCTTATAGCCGCGGACATTCGCCTCGGGCGTGGCCGCAAACAGTTCACGAATCGGCGTAAAAATACCAGTGTACGTCGCGGGATTTGAGCGCGGTGTGCGACCGATGGGCGACTGATCAATGACAATTGCTTTGTCCAGCAGCTTGATGCCATCAATCCGATCATGCTCGCCCGGCACTCCTGTCGAGCGGTTGAGCCGCGCCGCCAGCTCTTTCGCCACAATGTCATTCACCAGTGTCGATTTGCCGCTGCCCGACACGCCCGACACCACCGTCATCACGCCCAGCGGAAACCTGACATCGATATTTTTCAAGTTGTTTTCCCGCGCGCCACGCACCACTAGCTGACGATCCTTCATGACAGGGCGGCGTTTTTTCGGCACGGCAATGCTCTCCGCACCCGACAAATAGCACCCCGTCACACTCTCGGTATTGGCCGCCACCTGCTCTGGCGTCCCGTGCGCCACCACCATGCCGCCTGCCGAACCAGCACCCGGCCCCATATCGATCAAATAATCACTTTGGCGAATTGTATCCTCATCATGCTCCACCACCAGCACGGTATTGCCGAGGTCGCGCAGGCGGTGTAGCGTGCTAATCAGCCGGTCATTGTCGCGCTGATGCAGACCAATTGACGGTTCATCCAGCACATACAGCACGCCCTGCAGCCCCGAGCCAATCTGCGTCGCCAGCCGAATGCGCTGCGCCTCGCCGCCACTCAACGTATTAGCCGCCCGACCAAGCTCTAGATAACTCAGCCCCACATTATTCATAAAACCGAGCCGTGCCGTAATTTCCTTCAGGATCAGCCGCGCAATGGTCAGTTCCTGCTCGGTCAACTGCAATTTCTGTTCAAACAAATCCAGCGCGTCCGCCACGCCCAGGTCACACACATCCATGATATTCAGGCCATGCACCGTTACCGCCAGCACCACTGGCTTGAGGCGTGCACCCTTACACACGAAGCAGTCGCGCTGTCGCATAAACCGCTCAATGTCCTTGCGCATAAATTCACTATCGGTCTCTTTCCAGCGCCGCTCCAGATTCGGAATCACACCCTCATAGGTCGTGTCATAATGCCGCCCGCTGCCGAGCTCAACGCGATATTTCTGGTCGCCCGTGCCGTAGAGCACTTTCTGTCGCGCCTCAGCCGTCAATTCACCAACTGGCGTGCGCATACTAAAACCATGCGCCTCAGCCACCGCAGCGATTTTCTTCATATAGAAATTATCAACATTGATGCGGTTGTAGGGGCGAATAGCACCCTCGGCGATGGTCAGATTATCATTCAGCACCAGCCCCGGATCAACTTCTAGCCGACTCCCCAAGCCAGTACAGCTGGCGCAAGCTCCTTGTGGCGCGTTAAAGCTAAACAGTCGCGGCTCCAGCTCCGGAATATCCTCCTCCGGATGCTCCACGCAGGCATACCGCTGCGAAAAGGTCTTCAGCTCGTCCGTATCAGCATTCAGCACCTCAATTACGCCCTGGCCCAGCTCCAGCGCCTGCTCCACACTCTGGCTCAAGCGGCTCAGTAGCGACTCGCTAAGCGCCAGGCGGTCCACCACTAACTCAATGGAGTGCTTATAGCTCTTTTGCAGCTCCGGAAATTCATCCAGCGCATACACCACGCCGTCCACCCGCACGCGCGCATAACCCAGCCGGCGGTACTGCTCCGGAATGTGGGCAAATTCGCCCTTTTTATTCTTGACGATTGGCGCCAACAGCAAAATGCGTTGCCCATCATACTGCTTCGCGAT
The DNA here is from genome assembly GCA_030528625.1 of Candidatus Saccharimonadota bacterium. GTDB lineage: Bacteria > Patescibacteriota > Saccharimonadia > Saccharimonadales > Saccharimonadaceae > Nanosynbacter. Next base: position 128,826 of record JAUMYN010000001.1, on the reverse strand, counting down.
CTCCTGGATAATCGCCTCGGCCGTACGCCGCGTCACTTCTCGCCCACACACCGGGCAGTGCGGCACGCCGATACGCGCAAACAGCAGACGCAAATAGTCATAAATCTCCGTCACCGTCGCCACTGTCGAGCGCGGATTGCGGCTGGTGGATTTTTGGTCAATTGAAATCGCCGGACTCAGGCCTTCGATACTATCAACATCAGGCTTGTCCATGATGCCCAGGAACTGCCGGGCATAGCTCGACAAACTCTCGACATAGCGACGCTGACCCTCGGCGTAAATCGTATCAAAGGCTAGGCTGGATTTACCAGATCCCGAAAGACCAGTGATCACCACCAGCTTATCACGCGGAATCTCCACATCGACATTTTTCAGATTGTGCTCACGCGCACCTTTGACTCGAATCACCTCGGACATATCCGCCGTAGTATAGCATTTTTGACGATTTTTTTCCAGTTCCTCGGGGCATCTGGCGTACTCAACCTGTAGTGCTATAGCACGCAGCCGCACCCTCAGTTCCGTTTTCCGCACCCCATCAATTGACGAAAACAGCTTATGATTGTTATATAATTATTTTTATGCTACAGTACTGGCATGGGACGTTGGGCGATTATTAGCTACTGGATGCTCTTCCTCGCCGCCATAGTGTGGACGGCGCTCAATATTGATAGTGCCTTTATTTTTCTTATTGCGGGACATATTCCTGATACTGGTATCTATCTTTCGGCATCCGCTATGACAATTCTATTGTTTGTTATTATTCCCAGCCTCCTCCTGCTCTGGCGACCGGCTATTGAGTGGTCCTGGCGCATCATCGAACAACTTGGTGTCGTGCATCAGCGTCATCTTGATCGCCGCCAACACACCGAAACCGCTCATCTGAGTCTCTCTTCAGGCGACTTACTCATAAGCGCTACTCTCCTAGCGATTCTCGACACCTTGCCCGAGCATCCTCAGGACACAAGTAGCAAGTCAACCTCGCCACTATCGACCGCACCAGCCCAGGCCTAAGCCTCAGCGAGCGGCATCACACTTTCCAGCCACAGTTGCAACTCTTGTAAAATAAACTCATCAGCACCCTGCTGCGCCAGCTCCTGGAGTGATTTCATGAAGTCAGGTAACTGCTGCTGCAACCGCTCCGCGCGCCAGACTTCCCATTCCGCCAACTCTGTCTCGCTTAAACTGCGCGGAAAATTACGCGCCTTATAATGCAGCAACAGCCCCGGCAGCCGCTCATCATGAAACTCAGGGTGGAAATCAGCCAATTGCTTGGCGTCAGCATTGCGCACCGCCGCCACATGCGCCCGGTCGCCATCTGACAGAAAACTATCATACAGCTGCGCTTCCGGATCAGTCGCCGGCGCAAATTCCGAGCGTCCCTCAAACGCCGTCCGTAGCCGCTCAGCAAAATCAGAATGCGCCAGCAATATATCCTGGTGCTTTTTCACTGTCGCCGCATCGAGCCCAACCTTCGCCCAGCCATCCGCCTGCTCCAGTACACCGAGCGGCGCCACCGCCGGACAGCGATTATACTGCAACTGCTTCACTGGCACCGCCACAAAATCATCAGCCTGACGCTCCTCCCATGACGCAAACAACCGCGCCGCCAGCTCATCACCGCTCAGCTTCATAAACGGCGTTGGGTCATACCTGAGATCATAGACCAGCACATTACCATGCGGCGCTGGCGCCAATGGAAAGGCTACCGTCGTCTTGGCAAACTCCTTATCATACCGCCCACTCGTGTAGACAAACGGCTTTTTCTCCTCCAGATTCACCAGCGCCTGCACCGCTTTTTTGTCACGCAGTTTCAGTAAATACGCAAACAGCTGCGGCTGCTTTTCCTTGATCAACTTCGTCACTGCAATCAGCGCATTAACATCACTCAGCGCATCATGGGCATTCTCATGACTAATCCCATTTGCCTTGGTAATCAGCTCCAGACGATTTGTCGGCTCGCCCTTGTCGTCAACCGGCCACTCAATTCCTTCTGACCTCAATGCTCGCGTCATCCGCACTACATCCAGCATATCCCAGCGGCTACGCCCGTCCTTCCAGGCCCACTCATACGGATCGTGAAAATTCCGCCACAGCAGATGCCGCATAAACTCGTCATCAAACCGCACCGAATTAAAGCCAACGACAATCGTCTCTGGCGTAAACAATTCTTCCGTCACCATACGCGCAAACTCAGCCTCAGTATAGCCTTCCTCGACTGTTTTCTGCGGCGTAATCCCCGTCACCATTAGCGCCCCGGGGCCTGGCAGCGTATCGTCATTCAGCTGCACTAAGATATTCACCGGCTCGCCAATCGGCTGCAGGTCCATATTCGTTCGCCGCCCCGCGAACTGCATAATCCGATCCTGCCGCGGACTCAGACCGCTCGTTTCCAGATCGTAAAAGAAAAATGTTTGCGCCATACCCCTCCTTCGTGGCGGTTATTGCTCAATCAGCGTCAATTCACTATCGCCAATCCGTACCAGGCTCTCGCCCACCGCGCCCTGACGGATCAACTCGTGCGTAATACCCAGCTTTTTCATAATGTCACGCAGGCGATTCACCGCCTCGTACTGCTCAAAATTCGTCCGGCGAGCAAACTTCTCAATCTTCGCACCCCGCACCACAAAGACCGCTACCGGCTCGTCATCGTCATTCACCTCATCAGCCAGTCGCTCCACCGTCCAGGCGTCAGCCAGCTGCTCCTCGCCCAGTGAAATCACCGGCACACCATCGCCGAGTTCTTCAACCATTTCAGCCTCCTGCGCTCGATAGTCCACCACCGCCTGCCGCAGCAGCCGCAGCACATCCTTGACGCCAGCACCCGACTGCGACGACATCGCCACCACCGGCGCACCATTCGTCACTTGCTGCAGCGCCGTCGACTGCATAGCGATAATCTCATCATCCAGTCCCTCGCACTTCGTCAAGGCAACAATTTCTGGTCGCGCCGCCAGTTCCGCTGAATATTTCTCTAACTCACGGCGGATTGTCAAATATTTCTCGGCCGGATTATCGCTATACGCGTCAATCATATGCAGCAGCACCGCTGTACGCTCCACATGGCGCAGGAACTGATCACCCAGGCCCTTTCCTTCCGACGCGCCCTCAATCAACCCGGGGATATCCGCAATCAACACGCTGCCGTCATCAACATCCGCCACGCCCAGATTCGGCGTCAGCGTGGTAAATTCATAGTTGGCAATTTCCGGCCTCGCGTTCGACACGACGCTCAAGAATGTTGACTTGCCAGCATTTGGAAAGCCCACCAACCCAACATCGGCCAGCAATTTCAACTCTAACTCTGCCTCAAACTCATCACCGTCCTCACCCAACTCCGCCATGCGCGGCGCCTGACGAGTTGATGACTTAAAATGCGCATTACCAAAGCCACCATCACCGCCCTTGGCCACTACCGCCTCTTGCTCATCCTCGGTCAAGTCGGCCACCACTACACCGTCGCGCTTGACAATCGTCCCCATCGGCACCTCGACCACTAACGCCTGTCCGCTCCGGCCGCGCTTGTCGCGTTTGGCGCCATCCGCCCCATTCTGTGCCGCTAGCTCTGGTTTATAGCGAAACTTCAGCAGGGTATTCAGCCGCTTGGTCGCCTTAAAAATCACATCGCCGCCGCGGCCGCCGTCGCCGCCGTCCGGGCCGCCTTTATCAACATATTTTTCGTGACGAAAACTCACCGCACCACTACCGCCACGGCCGGCTCGCACTATCACTTTAGCAACATCAACAAACATACCTCTAGTATACCAAAAAGCGCCCCATCATCACAGGGGCGCTATACAGCCGCCTTCTTTTAGTGAATGTAATTATATGCACCAGGATTTGTCAGTTCGCGGTGCGTTACCACGCCATAGCCGCCGTAGTTCATGTCACTCACGAACACCCGTCCATTTTCAACACGCTCCACAATCCCCACATGACCATAGCCACCGCCGCCTGCCGCCGTCTGGAAGATTGCCCCTGGCACTGGGGTGCGATTCACCGTAAACCCAGCCGCCCGGGCACTCGCTGCCCATGAGTTAGCGTTCCCCCAGAAGCTACCGATTGGCCGCCCCAGTGCTAAGCGCCGCTCATACGAATACCAGGTACAGTTGCCTGGCGCGTAACGATTGCCCACAGACGCCCGTGCGTAGCTTGATCGGATAGCGCTATACGACGAGTTATTAGATCGATAGGAACGCTGCGCCCGCGGTGCCACATAACCCGGCCGCTCGTTTTCTGGCAATTCACCATTTGGCAATACCAAACGAGTGTCCTTAGCCAGGGCCGCTGTGCGATCAAGATCATTAAACAACACCACGCGTTCGGCATCGACCTTGTACTTAGTAGCGATCGATTCAACCGTATCGCCTTGTTTCACCGTATACACCACGCCATCAACCGTCGGCACCGTTAGCGTCTTACCCGCCTCCACCGCATCAGAGGTAGTATTATTGGCCCAGCGCAAGGTCTGCGTCGAAATACCGAACCGACGCGCTACCGTCTCGAGCGTATCGCCTTGTTTGGTAACATAGCTCGTCAGGCCACGGCGCGACGAAGTTTCGGGCTGAATAATCTGCGGCTTGGAAATCACCTCGGCATCGGTCTGCGCCAGCTCTTTCTTGATCGCTAGGGTCGTGGTTGCCTCGCGCAACTCTCCAGCTGACGGTAGGTTGGCTGCCTCGGCCAAGTTAGTCGCCGCATTGACCGCCGCCAGCTGATCAACTGATACCTTAGCTGCCACCGGCCCAGACGCCGTAGTTGTCGTCGCGGCCGCTACCGGAGACTCCTTCGATGATACAGATTGCTCCCTGTGGCTGACTGTCAACAGGGTCATAATTGCTATAAAGAGACCACCATATGCCAGGACGGCGCGTAGATTGGCTTTTTTGCCCCTGCGGGCGACTTTTTGATTACGAATAATCGTGCTCCCGTGTCCCTGCGTTACCGCTTGACACCCGCTACCACCTCGTCTTTCTTCTCGCATAAGAACAGGATATTTCGTCGACCTAATGATTATGTTAGTATTACCGATTAGTTAAAACTATATCCGTACGACGACGATGGCAGGCCCGACTAACGCGCGGCCCGGAACAATCCTACGGCTCGACGCGCATCGAGGCTATGGTTAAGTATAACAGACCCCCAAGATACCTGTCAACCAACCCGGGGTAATACGAAGCAGCGACCCCTGTTATAGCAGCACGCCAACATTAAATCTTTTTGCATAGCACTTGGCAATGCTGCTTGGTGTTGGCTTGATGCTCCTGATCGGTGCGTGCAAAGTAGATCAATCCGTCATCGCCCGCTAGGAAAAACAGGTAGTCAGTTGGCGTCGGCATAGCGGCTGCCTTGAGCGCCAATTCACCCGGAGCGCCAATTGGCGTCGGGGTTAAGCCGGCATATTTCCGTGTATTGTACGGCGAGTCAACGGCGAGCAGTGTCGCAGTGTCGTCTTTGGGGATGGCAATGCCTTTATGGTCAGCTGCATACACCGCAGTGCTATCTGAACCGAGGCGCATACCGATAGTATGACGCTTCAAAAATACCTGGGAGATCCCTCGCTGGTACTGATAGCAGCGCTCCTTGCGCTCTGGCGTCGGCTTGTCCTCACACGTTAATTCGCGCTCAATAATCGACGCCATAATAATGCCTTGATACAGCGTCAACCCCTGCTGCCGATATTTTTCCTCCAAATCGTGTTTTTTGACTACCGTATACATCTGGGCGAATACTGCTTCTAACGCTTGCTTGGCGGTAGCATCCGCAGCCACGTAATAGGTCTCGCCGAATATATATCCTTCTAGTGGCGCATCGGCCGGCTTACCAGCAAATAACGGGCTGTCGTAGCGAGCACGAAACGCCTCGGTAATATCCTGATCGCTATAACCCGCCCGCCTCAAAACATAACGAGCGCTGGATTTATCAACACCGTCCGCTGCACGCGACGCCTTGTACTGAGAAGGTTCCAGCGTGCCGCCGGGATAAAACGTCAGCACCTTAAAATCACGACAACCAGCGGCAATTTTGGCAGTAATTTCCGGAGTCGACTGTGATGGCGACAGGCGGCAGCTACCAGCCTGAAGCTTGGTATTACCGCTCAGGCGAAGATGCAGCTGAAAAGCAAGCTCATGACGGATCAGTCCAGCGGCCTTGAGTTTCTGTGCGATTGTTGCTACCGAGTCGCCATTGGCGATCATCAACGAACGTTTTGCGGCATCATCCGATACGGGGCGCAGCTGCTCGCTATACCACCAGTAGGCACCAGCACCTGCTGCCAGTAGCACCAGAACAATACTCAGCATGACCCATGGCCACCTCCGACGGCGAACAGTCGTCTGTCGATGCTTGACCGCCAATTCATTCGCTGGCTGCGACGCCGATCTGTCCGCCTCAGGTGCGGACTGCGTCGATTGCGCACGAGAGCCCGTAGAGGTCGATGTCGCGGTAGCGGGCGTTACTACAGGCGACTGGGCCTCTGGCCGACGCGGCCGTGGCCGCCGAAATCCGTCCATTAGCGAGCCTCCAAATAATCTTGCAAAATAATACTGGCCGCTTCGGCGTCAATCTCGCCTTTTTCCTTTATCTTAGAGCCAAGCCGCTGTTCTGCCTGCACGCTCGTCAGTGATTCGTCCTGATACACTACGTCAATATCCAGCTCAATCTCAGCCAACTGCGCGACGAACTCTTCCACTTTGGCTGTTTGCTGTGTCGGCTCGCCGGCCTGATTACGCGGATAGCCAACTACCACCATATCGATATTGTGCCGCAGGAGCAGCTCGGTCAGCTCAACCAGCACCGAGTCAGAGCGCTCCAGCCAACCGAACGGCACCGCAATCCGCACCTGCGCATCGGCCATCGCCAGGCCAATCCGCCTATCTCCAACGTCAAGCGCCAAAAAATTACGAGCCGCCATTGTTAATATCGAATTTCACCTCTATACGTTTCACATCATTCGGCACCGTCCGCACCCAAAACGGCCAGAACGTCGTGTTGACATCCTCGACGCCCTCAATCGCCTCTAGGCTAGCCTGAATGTCGCCGTAGCTCTTGCCCTTGGCCTGCTCCTTCACCTGGCCCTCGTCAATCGTCGGACCAACCACTGCATTTGCCGTCAGTCGAACCGTCGGCGCTTCCGCCGAGTTAGCAAACTGCGCGAACTTCACCGCATCAGCACCATCGTTATAAATTTTTTGCGATTTTTTCTCGCTAATCTCATCGTTCACGCTGGCGGTCAAAAAAGCGTTAATATCGGCCTTATCGATTGCCATCATACTGGCAGTCAGGGTCGTCTTCAGCGCCACCGACCCTGTCACTTCCGTCTCAATCGGCACGCTAGTAGCTGGCGTCGAACGCTTTTCGCTGTAGCTCTCCTGAATCACCACCGCCGAGCTGGCAAACTGCGCTCGCAGCTTGGCCTCCAGCTCAGGATCCTTTAGTTCTTGCAATTTTTGAGTCGCTTTGGCCACGTCATCTTTACTGATCACCGTTACTTGGCGGCTACTACCGCCTGACATCGCCGAGCCAGTTGCAATAAATCCGCTCACATTTGAGGTGTAGCTGCGCGGTGAAAGATTATATTCCTCGCCAACTTGCGTCGCCTGAACGCGCACAGTTGCTGTATCTTGCACGATACCGTTGTCACCGATATCAGTACCCGCCAACGTCGCCGATTCGGTGCTGACAAACATGTAATCGCCCGCTGAAAACGTCGTTCCAGCTGGCACTTGCAGCGGCCGGCGCGAGATTGAACTGCGGCGCAGTTTCATAGTACCAGTGGCCTTTTCACCGACCTTTTTCTTGCCAGTCGCGGTAAATTCCACGCTCAATTCCTTTGCCTGTTCCTGTTTAAGGGCGCGAACGATACCGAGCTTGGCATCGGTCGGCGCATCAAGCTTCAAGCGAACCGATTTATCAACCGTCACCGTGGTGGTTTTAGCAGTAATCGTCACCGTTGCCCGTGGCGCAAACCAAATAGCCCACACCAAACCGCCGATCAGCACCATCGCGCCGCCGCCGATCAGCACCAAGCGCTTGCGAAATATCGAGAAATTCGGCACCTTTGGCACAGGCTTTGGTTTGGCGCTGGCCGCAGCCGTCTCCGCCGCCGCAATCGCCTCAACCGCATTATCCTTGGCGCTATCCTTCCCCGGCTGGCTATTAGCCAACACGCCGACCGGCACATCGCGACCGTCAATAATATCATCGTCATGATCAACCTTGAGCGCCGTAATTTCCGCCAGTTCTGGCTTGCTCTGTAAATTCTTGGCCACTGGAATAGCAGCGGCGGCGGCCAGCCCAGCCAGCGCCTGATCATTAGTAATCACCACGATACGCTTGCCGGCAGCATCGGCCGTCTTTGCTAGGAGGCGCATCGTTACTGCGCTTTGCAGCACGCCGATCCGCTTTGGCGGCACCAGGGCAATAATCTTATGAGTCGACGACTTTATCTTGCTGATAATAGCAGTGAGGTCGTCCTCGACATCGATGTAAATAACGTCCTTATTCATCTATATCTTCAAGAGTTTGTTTACTTTATCCATCAAGCCATGAGCGTCTTGACTGCTTATCATTGTATCATACCCCACGCGCAGCAGCCCCATGGCCGTGACGAAGGTATGATCGGTAATATCGCCTGTCGTATCCTGGATGCCTGCCACATCGGACGGCCGGATATGCTGCACAGTCGGCGCCTTGGTGAAAGGCAACTCCTTGTGCCAAGGCCGGGTCGCCAGCGCATCAACCAGCGACTGCAAGCTGGCACCACCGCCACAGAGCAGAATACGATGCGGTAAATGGTCAACGCTGTCAAACTCGCTGAGAGCCAATTCCACTCCGGATAGCCATACCTCCAATGTCTTGTCGATCGCTTCGTCAAGCCGCTTTTTAACCGATGGCTTGATATGCTCGTGATCGACATTGAGCTTGAGTTTTTCGGCATCAGCATAACTCAAATCCAGCTCGCTGGCAATCGTCCGCGTAAAACTGCGTCCACCAATACCAAACATCTTGGTACCCTCAACACCGCCATCATTCACCACCGCGATATCCGTTGTGCCGCCGCCAACGTCAGCTAAAATCGCCGTAAATGAACTATTAGTATCAGTTCCTAGCACGCTACGACTGACCGCAAACGGCTCAGCCGCCACCGCAATCAGCTCCAGCGCCAGCTCATCGGCCACCTTCTCGAGCGCCCCAATATGCACCATCGGCGCAAAGGCCGTGTAAATTTGCACCGCCACGTCCTTGCCCTGAAAGCCAATCGGATTTGACACCTTATAACCATCGATATGGATACTGACCAGAGCTGAGTTAACCAACTTTACTTCAACATCCTGATTACCCGTCTCTAGGCTGATCTGTGCCTGCGCCCGACCCTGAGCTCGCTCCTGGACCTTTTCGATAATAAACTCCATCTCGGCGATATCAAGCGGTCGATTCGGCTGCGGCCGACGATAGCGGATGGTGTGCGTCGTGCCCTTGACCAACTCGCCAGCAATGCCGATAATCACCTGCTTTGCCTGTACGCCAGCCTGGTCTTCAGCCTCGCTCAGCGCCGCCTCGCAGTTTGCCACTACGCCAGCAATGTCAGCAATTGCCCCCAGATGCATGTCGCCCATCTCTTGCTGCTTGCGACCAACGCCAATGATTGACAATTCATCATCCCCCACCTCGGCAATCAGTGCCTTGACCACCTCAGTACCGATATCAAGCGCGACCAGTAGTTGCCGCGGCTGCTTCTCTGATTTTTTGAGTAGGTTTTTGATAGACATACTGCTTATAGTATACTCCACCCCGCCCGCGATTGGCAAATAATTGACTTTTTATATTATAAATGTTATAATCAAGGCGATGACTATGCATAACCCTGAGCAATCACCAGGTCTATGGCATGAGCGAGCCGACGCTATGAATACAGTTGTCAATCTGCCGTTCGATGATGGTTTCTGCGAACTGTTTCGGAGATGCCGTGTGCGCCACTCGACGATATGGCAGCAGGACGATGAGCGACCGATCGCATGCGAGGCGGACGATCTTGCTACTTGTTTCAGCGGTAGTACAGAGTTTCGCCATGCAACTGGTGATCAAGATATTATCGTCGTCAACCACTGCGATATACAGCTTGCTCACCTTCCCATTGCCCAGGATAGCAAAACCTTTGATCAACACTTTCTCAGCGGATCAATTGTGATGAATGGCCGATGTTTTAGTGTCAGCAACCTGCTTGACCATGTTATTCTCGTAGACACCCAGTCATATGGCAATGTACTTGAGCTCACCCCCCCCGAATTTACCAGCCTCCTCGTTAAATTTGCATGCAATGATGACTCAAGAATAGGGCGCCTGGATGGTGGTGTTATCAATGAGATGATACATGCCATGAATCAGGCCGACAGCGCTTGGCGTCGACTCGGTTGCGCGCTTACCGCACTTGGTAATATAAACGGCTCAACTAGCGATGTCCAGGCGGCGGTTTTCCGTGATGAAAACGAAGCGTTTGTCTCACGTATTGAGACTAGTGAAACACCAAAACAGAGCACTATTAATCACTTTGTACAAGCGCACCAAAACACTCCTCTGTTCGCCGAAGAATTTGGCGTAGATACGGTGCACTTTGCAGTTCCAACACCGGAAGATTGCGACCTCGAGACGGCGTTTTCTTACGGGACAGAGCAAACCGACACCCTACTGTTCGCTCAACAGGCTCTGGCGCATAGACGCCTTAGTGATGTCGATCTTGCTGTTCCGCGCTATCCTTCAAGAGGCAGTGCAGAGACAGCAAGAGACTATGCGACCATCTGCATTTCCTTTCTTGAGTTACTCAAACGAGCGTATTCAACTACTGCAAAACTGCCTTGACTCGCCGCACGCCAGCCGACGATGCTTCTTCCTTGGTGATTTTGAAGCGTTTGCCGTTCGGTGTGCCGTCATCATCCTGTGCCAGCTGCCCCGTGTGATCAACATGCGGGCCGCCGCAGATTTCAAACGACGCCCTGTTGTCGCCCTCACCCATTTGATAGACTTTCACCTTATCACCGTAGCGGTCACCAAAGGCACCGATTGCCCCCATCTTGAACGCCTCGTCAGTTGGGTATTCCTGATAGCTCACCGGCAAATCAGCCGCAATCCAATCATTTACCAACCGCTCGACTTCATCCAGCTGCTCGCGCGTCACCTTGCTGTCATGATTAAAATCAAAGCGCAGCCGCTCCGCGGTGATGTTACTGCCGCGCTGCATGACGTGATCACCCAAAACTTTGCGAAGAGCCGCATACATCAGATGATTAGCAGTATGCAGGCGGCGGTGCGCCATGGTCTGGCCTTCCAGCCCGCCCTTGAAAGTACCTTTGGCGGCGGTCTGAGAGCGCTCACGTTGCTGCTGCATTAGGCGGTCAAATTCGGCTTTCCAGTCACTGGCGATTTGAATATGATGCCGCCTCGCAATCTCCACGCTCAGTTCATACGGAAAGCCGTAGGTGTCGTGCATGGTGAAAATTTCCTGCCCCGTCAGGCCATCGGCGATAAAACTCATCAGGTGCTTGGTGCCCTTGAGCAGAGTGCGCGCAAAGGCTTTTTCCTCCTTCATCAGCGTAATGATAATCTTGTCGCGCTGCTCAGCCACCTCTGGGAAATCCGCCGCGTACAGATCGGCGATCACCGGCACGACGGTCTCAAAGAACTCTTCCTTAATACCCAGCTCATGCGCAAAGCGAATGGCCCGCCTGAGCAGCCGGCGCATTACATAGCCCTGCTCTTTGTTGCTTGGTGTGCAGCCATCTACCGCCAGGAAAGTAGCAGCCCGCAGATGGTCAGCGATGACACGCATGCTCTCCAGGTTGTCTTCATATTTCTTGCCACTCAGCTCCTGCAGCTTCTCAATAATCGGCCACATCAGACTAATCTTAAAGACATCCGGGTCGCCCAGCTTGGCCGCCGCGATGCGCTCCAGGCCTGAACCATGGTCAATGTTCGGCTTTTCCAGCGGCTCAAACACGCCGTCAGCCACTTTTTTATAGGCCATGAAAACATTGTTGCCAATTTCCATAAAACGGCCACAGTCGCAATTCGGATGACAATGTTCGCCATACGCAGGGTCGTGTGGCGTACCAAAATCATAGAACATTTCGCTGTCCGGCCCACACGGATCGCCGATCGGCGTGGTTTCCGGCCCGCCATTGCGGCTCCACCAGTTTTTGCTGCCATCATAGTAGAAAATCCGCTCACCGTCATGAATACCGCGTGCGTAGCCATTTTCTTCTGAGCCAATATCCGCCTGCCCGTGGCTCAAGCCCGCCTTTTCGTACAGCCCCGCCCAGACCGCCGCCGCTTCGGTGTCTTTTGGAATATGATAGCGCTCATCACCGATGTAGCAGGTGACGTAGATCCGACTCATATCCAGGCCAACCACCTCGCTCAAAAACTCCCACATCCAGCGGATTTGCTGCTCTTTGAAGTAATCACCCAAGCTCCAGTTACCCAGCATTTCAAAAAAGGTAGTGTGGCGGTTATCGCCAATATCGTCAATGTCCTGCGCGCGCAGGCAAGTCTGGCTGTCAGCGATGCGATTACCTTCAGGATGTGTCGCTTCACCCAAAAGATAAGAGATCATCGGCTGCATCCCTGAGCCGGTAAACAGCGTGGTTGGGTCGCCCGTCAGCACCAGAGGCGCGCGCTGCACTACGGCGTGACCTCGCTCCTTATAAAATTGCAAATAGGCGTTACGGATATCTTGAGCATTCATACGGGCAATTATACCACACCACCCCTGATAGCGACAAAGTATGTTAGCAAAAACACCGCTCTATAGCGGTGTTTTGTGTTACAAAGATATCCCTAAGCTTCGGCTGAGGCTTCGTCGGCCGCCTCTTCGGCCACTGGCTCTTCTTTTGGCTGATTTTTGCGCAGTTTTTCTGGGTTGCGCAAGGTCTTTTTCTTGTCAGTAGCCGGCTCTTTGACCCACTTTGGCAATTTTACACCAGCTTCTTTCAGTAGTTTAACAACACGAGGCGTTGGCTGTGCGCCGTTATCAAGATATTTTTGCGCGAGCTCAACCTGGATGTTAGCTTCTTTGGTGTGTGGATTGTATGAACCGACGTATGCCACCACGCGACCACTCGAAGGATGGCGATGTGCTTCCTGCACTGCCAAGCGGTATACTGGATAGCCCTTACGGCCCAATCGTTGCAAACGAATTGCGAGCATGTAGTATTTCTTCCTTTTGCCTTACTTAAACTCTTTACTTCTATGGCAGTATACACTATTTGGCGCGCAGCGTCAATTCGTAAACGGGCTCATTATGATATAATCGCATGAGTAGAAGCAGTGAAAAAGGAGGCGTAGACATGACAGCAAATCTATACAGACAAATTTTTGACAGCTATTCATCCTACTATGAGACCTCCGATAATAAATTTTGTTTAGTAAAAAAACAGTTGTCGAATCAGAGCGATAGGGAGCTAATAGACCGTAAGAATTTCATTGGCCACTTTACAGCATCAGCATTTGTTATCACAAAAGCCCCACGGAGAGTATTACTCATCCACCATACTTTTCTGAAGAAATACCTCCAACCAGGAGGGCACATTGAAGTAAGTGACAACACACCCCTTGATGCAGCAGCGAGGGAACTAGCTGAGGAGTCTGGTGTAGACATAGCTAGCCTGAAGTATCACTGCGTTAGTCCCCTAGACAGACAGGTACCCTTTAATATTGACATTCATTCCATTCCCGAGAACAAGAAGAAACAAGAAGCGGCACACTACCACTACGACATGCAATATCTATTCTTGAGCGAAAAGGAGCCAAGTATCACAATTGACAAGTCTGAATCTAGCTCTTTCGAATGGGTGGAGTGGAGTCAATTTAAGGAGATGGCTAAGTTTAGGGATATAGCGAACAAGATAGAAGATTTAATGGAGCCGTCCCCAAGGAGGTTCTTGTCAGATATAGCAAGGAAACAGCAGGACATATCGTGTATAGCCATTCAGCACATAGTGCGAAATAGCCTACCCTTTATTTATCTTCTGGATGATATATTTAGAGACGACTTGACTATCTTCGCTAAACCAAACTCGATAGACCAATCTGTATGGGATGAGCTAAAGTCTGCGGGGATTAAACTTAGAGTAGCCAAGAGAGATCCAGACAACGCAGAGTTGTTCTTTGGAATTAAAGACAAGCCAACAATCTTACTGGATATCGGTGGTTACTTTGCTAAGCTAGCAGCCGGTGGCGGTTTACCTATTATAGGCATTGTTGAGGACACCGAAAACGGACATCAGAAATACAACTCAATCATCTCAAAAGTAAAATACCCTGTATTCTCCGTTGCTAGAAACCCCCTAAAAGAGAGTGAAGACTTTCTTGTAGGGTCGGGGATAGTATTTGGCGCAAGCTACATGCTTAGACTTGAAAATACCTTATTAAACTACATGAAAGTATCGTGTATCGGTTATGGTAAGATCGGCCGAGGCATCTGTGCGCACCTCAGGAGTGTTGGAGTAACGCCTACAGTCATCGAAAAAAATCCCCTTCGTTCAATTATCGCCTCGAGGGACGGGAATAATATAGCCCTCAACCCCGACCTATCTGCTACAGATATTGTATTCTGCGCGACAGGATCACATAGTCTTGACATTCATAATTTTAGAAGCATGAAAAACGGCTTATTTATAGTTGTCGCAACATCTAGTGAAGATGAGTTTCTCTTAGATTACTTATCAGAAGAATATCAAAAAACAAAAATAGGCAGATATATTACAAAATATAAAAATGATAACAATTACTTTTATATGCTAAATGATGGCATACCACCAAACTTTGCAGTAGGCTCTGCGCTGGATAATTATATTTTTCTTACCCACGCCACAATTATTGAATCGATAAATGAAGTGTTGCGCCTGGGAAAGAACGCCAAAACGGGTGTTATATACGAACTGACGGATAGCTCGAATCGCGACATAGCAACAAAATGGCTCAACGAGTTTCACCCATAGACAATCGCCACCTCATCCTATCATGCGATAATCCCGCCGCCCAAACACACTTCGCCATCGTAGATGACGGCAGATTGCCCCGCCGCCACGGCGCGTTCGGCCGACGCTAGATGTAGTGTGCCAGCGCTATATGTAGCGTCAATTAGCCTGCCGCGGTGGCGCAATCGCACCTGCACCCGAGCGTCGTCAGCCGGCGGTTGATTGATCCAATGGATATCGCCGAGCGCAATCTCTCGTCGCCATAGATTCTCATCGTCCAGCGACCGCGACACATACACTTCATTCTTCGCCATATCCTTACCGACGACATAATATGGCAGGCCGCCGCCAACATTCAGCCCATGCCGCTGCCCCAGTGTGTAGAAAATTGCGCCATCATGTTGACCGACCACCTGGCCAGTTTTTTTGTCAATAATATTGCCGGGCTGCGTCTCGACATACTCGCTTAAAAACTCACGAATACCGACCTGACCAACAAAACAAATCCCCATGGACTCTTTTTTATCCGCCGTCCATAGACCCCGATCTTTGGCCAGCTGCCGCACCTCGTCCTTGGTATAATCACCCAACGGAAAGAGCGTCCGCCCCAGCGCCTCGCCGCTCACCCGATACAAAAAGTAGGTCTGATCCTTGTTGTCATCACGCGCGCGCAGCAGACGACCCGATGACGCGAGTGATGGCCCCGAAAAAAATCTGGGCAACTTTACG
The DNA here is from genome assembly GCA_030528625.1 of Candidatus Saccharimonadota bacterium. Taxonomy (GTDB): domain Bacteria; phylum Patescibacteriota; class Saccharimonadia; order Saccharimonadales; family Saccharimonadaceae; genus Nanosynbacter. The sequence goes on along the minus strand of JAUMYN010000001.1, from coordinate 113,128 downwards.
TGGGACCCGGATTGTTTTTCGGGGCTATCCGAGCAGTCATCGGAAATATGCTCAACTCGCGCATAATGCCCCGTTGCCACAAAATCCGCCCCAGCCTGCAACGCTGCCTGCCAAAACAGTCCGAACTTCACCTCTTGATTACACATCACATCGGGATTTGGTGTCCGCCCTGACTGATATTCACGCACCACATAATCCACTACATGGTGCTTATATTCCGCCTGAAAATCAATCACTTGAAAGTCAATCCCAAGGCCAACTGCCACGCGCTTGGCGTCCGCCACATCATCCGCCCAGGCACAGTGCATACCGGGCAAATCTTGCGCCCAGTTTTTCATATAGATGCCCGTGACATCGTGTCCCTGCTCGACCAGCAGCGCTGCTGTCACACTGGAATCCACGCCACCCGACATACCAACCCATACTTTCGCCATTAGCGCGACCCTCCAATCATAAATAGTCCATTTTTCACAAGTTCACTCAGCGCCAGCCACCATCCCCATGGGGTTAACCACCATGCCACACCCCAGTGCTTGTCATGGCCCACTGGATGCGCCACGATAGTCACACCCGGCATATGAGCAGCAAATTCCGACTGCGCCCGCCGCATATGGTAGCCGCTTGTCACCAAGATCAGCCGCTTTAGCTGCCGCTGCTGAGCAATCGCCTTGACTTCAACCGCATTCTGCTTCGTCGTCTCGGATTGCTCCTCGGCGATAATCTGCGTCAACGGCACACCTTGAGCGCGAGCCCGCTGTCGCATTGCCGCCGCGTTTGATTGACTCGTTTTATCGGCCGCCGCGCCCGACACAATCAACAGCGGCGCCCACTTTTGCTGAAATAACCGAATTGCCTCATCCGTTCGCGCATTGGTATCACCACCAGAAATCACCACAATCGCATCAGCTGCCGCACACTGACCAGTCGTCGGCTCATCCTGACAATCCGCCAAGCCATCTGGCGACAAATACAGACTCAGGCCAATCACCATCACCGCCATAATCACCACCACACCAATCAACCGATGAATCATCGTCGCTCCTGTTCCACTCGCACCGCCTGAATAATCAGTTCCGCCGCCCGGTCTATATTTGCCTCGGTACTTAAACGCCCGAGACTCATTCGCAGACTACCGTCAATCGCCGCTGTCTCCAGGCCAATCGCCGTCAATACCGATGACCGCAGCCCAGCATTGGCCGCACAGGCACTGCCCGTCGCCACCATCACACCGCGGGCCTCCAGCCAAAATACCAGCCGCTCAGCGTCAACACCCGGAAAGGCCACATTCAGTATACTTACTAGGCCTTTTTTCTGGTCGCCATTCACTATCATGTCGGGTAGTGCCGCCGCCAACCGATCACGCAGCCGATCACGCAATACACGCAGTCGTCTCACTTCACCAGATCGCCGCTGCGCCGCTAATTCCAGCGCAGTCGCAAAGCCAATCACGCCCGCCACATTTTCCGTACCACTCCTAAGGCCTCCCTCTTGGCCGCCGCCAACCACCGTCGCCGACAGCCGCACGCCTGGACGCACCCATAATAAGCCAACCTGCTTTGGGCCGTATACCTTCGCGGCGCTCAATGTCAATAGATCAACGCCGAGTCGCTTCACCTTCACATCAAGCAGCGCTGCTGCCTGCGACGCATCAGTATACACATAAAGAGGCAGTGCTTCACTGGCCTCACGGCGACGTTGGCGCTCCGCCTCAACCACTCGCACAATATCATCAATCGCCTGTACCGTGCCAAGCTCATGATTCACCAACGCCACCGATACCACACTCACTTCTGGTGTTAGCGCCGCCCGCACTGCCTCAGGTGTTACGCGCCCCTTTTTGTCAGCAGGAATGATCACCGGCTCGCCACCACGACCCGCCGCCGCAATCACAGAGGCATGCTCAATCGCACTCACCGCACAACGGCCATCACCGGCAGCCGTCAGCGCCAAGTTCACCGACTCAGTTGCGCCGGCCGTCATCACTAACTCATCCGCGCCGACGCCCAGCACCCGCGCAATACGCGCCTTAGCGTCAGCATAGGCTCGCTTCACCCCCACTGCGGCAGCATAGGGGCTGGATGGATTAAAAAACTGCTCTGAAAAATACGGTTGCATGGCCGCTAGCACCAACGAATCCATCGGCGTCGCAGCCGCGTGGTCAAGATAGATTATATCGTCTGTCACTGTTTTATTATACCATCAGCCACGCCAGCACAGCGACTAGCTATCACGCTGCCCCGTGCGCGGATCACGACCATACACTTGCCGCGCCACGCGTTCATAATATTCTTTCACTGCCAACACGAAGTTTTGCAGCTCCACACCATCGAGGTAGCTATACTGATAGTTCGGCTGAATCTTTAAGATCCCTCGCTCTTGCACCTCGTAGCGCGTCGTCAACTCCTCAACTCGACCATCAGGATGAGTAATCTCCTCATGCCACATCCAAGTGTCCTCATCAAGATTAAAAAACTCACGTCGCGTCACATGACTCGGTAGCTCACCGAAAATAGTCGCTCCAATCTGACTCTCCAGCTGAATCAGCTCTCGCTCAGTGAGTTGTTTCAGTGGTCGATCTTTGCGGCGCAGTTTCAGCAGTGGCGACGCATCATCAGCAAACACCAGTCGCGCAGCTTTTTTCAGGATACCCGCCATCAGCTAACTCCGACGACCAGCCGTGTCATTATGATGTTCGGCGCGGAAGGTCTTCAGCAGCTTCGCTGCTTGTTTCACATAATCCACCGACTTGTTGATCGGCTTTTCTGGTATTGTCATCTTTTCATTCATCGTCGTCGTGATAAGCGGTGCCGCAGCATTACCAACTCGCGGGTCACGAGTCGACTGTTCAGATGGCGACACTGGCGCATCATTTTTCTCAACATACGCAGCAAAAGCGTCTTGCAACGCCTTGGAAATCACCTCTGGGTTCTTCGTATACTGCTCTGGCATAATAACTCCACTTATATACCAAATAATTGGCGGGTATTGGCAAGTGCCTGCTGGCATAATTGCTCAATTGGCACGCCTCGCTCGCGCGCCCAGTACTCAGCCACCAGTCTCACATACCCTGGCTCGTTCATCTTACCACGAAATGGCCGAGGTGTCAAGAACGGCGCGTCCGTTTCCAGCAGTAGTCGCTCCAATGGAACGGCACGATACAATATTTGCTGGTCAGTGTCGCGCGTAAAAGTGCTAATCCCGTTCAGCCCGACATATAACCCGCGTTCAAAGCCCCTGTCCAAGTTCGCCTGGGTGTCGGTAAAACTATGCAGCACGCCACGCACGCCGTGAAAATTGTCGAACACCGGCCAAAAATCATCAAACGCATCGCGCACATGAAAACTAATCGGCAGATTATGATCAAGTGCCAGCTGAATTTGCGCTTCGAGTGCCTGAATCTGCACCTCGCGCGGGCTGTTATTGTAGTGGTAGTCCAGCCCAATCTCGCCAACCGCGACAATCTTCTGACTACCCGCCTTTAGTAACACCTCAATCTGCGACCAGCCGTCCTTGGCGTCATGCGGATGCACGCCGACAGCCGCCCAAACCTGCTCGTGCGCCTCAGCAAACGCCACCGCCTCAGCAGAGCTACGCTCATCAGTGCCAACCACAATCATGCCGATACCCCGCTGTACGGCGCGCTGATAGATCTCTTCGCGACCATCAGGGTAAAATTCGCTATCATGCAGATGGCAATGGCTGTCAATCAGCTGCAACGCCTCCATTATTTACGCTCCTTGTGGGCTTTGCGGCGCACGAGGGTCTGGCGTATGGAGATATAGCCGCGGGAAGAGCGGCGTGATATCGGCCGGAATCACACCACTGGCAAATAGTCGTTGTATTTCAGCTGCCGTATCCGGCAGAAATGGCGCCAACATATCCGCCACCTGCAATAGCGTGCCGCACGACTTCGCCAGGATTTCACCCAGGTGCGCTTCAGCCTCTGGGTCAGTGGCGCGGTTTTTGGCCACCTGCCATGGTTTGACGCGCTCAATATATTGGTTAAGCGACCGAACGATCGTCCAGATTTCATCCAGCGCCTTGTCAAACTCCAATGCCTCCATGTCCTGCCGGTAGGGCCCCATGTCATGCTCGGCCTGCGGCGCATCGCCGATAACGCCCGCCTGATAACTCTGCACCATTTTTGCCACGCGCTGCACCAGATTGCCTAAGTCATTGCCTAGTTCGCCGTTATAGGCCGCTTCAAATTTTTCCCAAGTGAAATCGCCGTCGTCCTGCGTTGGCACATGGCGCAGGAAATAATACCGAAAGGCGTCAACGCCGTAATGCGGCACAATATCCACCGGACCAACGCCGTTGCCGAGGCTCTTTGACATCTTCATGCCGCCAACATTCACAAAGCCATGCACCAACAGCACTTTAGGCAATGGCACATCAAGCGCCAGCAGCATGGCCGGCCAAATGCCAGCATGAAAGCGCAAAATATCCTTACCGATCACCTGAATATTCGCCGGCCAATAGCTTTGCCATTCCTCAGCGCGGTCAGGGTAGCCGATGACCGTGAGGTAATTACTCAGCGCATCCAGCCAAACATACATCACCTGCGTGTCGTCACCTGGCACTGGCACGCCCCAGCTAAGGTTTTTCCGCGGTCGCGACACCGACACATCCTGCAGGCCGTCCTTGATGAGCTCTAGGAACTCTTTTTTGCGGAACTCTGGCACGATTTTGAGTTTATTTGACTCGATAGCTTGGCGGATTTGTTCCGAAAAAGCACTGGCTTTGAAATAATAATTCTCTTCGCTCAGGCGCTGGTACGGTGTTTGGTGATCCTGACAAATGCCGTTATTTTCCGCAGCTTCTTTGTCAGTCACAAAGTTCTCGCACCCCTGACAATACCAGCCTTCATAGCTTCCCTTGTAGATTAGCCCAGCCGCCGCCAGCTTCTGCCAAATGTATTGCACCGCCGCTTTGTGGTGTATGTCCGTGGTGCGAATAAAGTCCGTCGCCGAAATATTCAGCTCGCTGATCAGCTGCTTGAAGTTACCATGCATTTGATCAACATAGGCTTGCGGCGTCAGATTGTTTTCAGCCGCCTTGGCCGCAATCTTATTGCCGTGCTCATCAACGCCCGTCTGAAACCGCACCTCCTTGCCCTGCTGACGCGTATAGCGCGCCCACACGTCCGCCAACATATAGTCTAGCGCGTGGCCAATATGCGGCAAACCGTTGACATAAGGAATAGCAGTCGTAATATAGGCGTGTTGTTTGGTCATAGGATAATTATAGCAGTTTTGGCGGACTGTTGCCATGTCCGCCTCTACCGCTGATAGCTAAGCGCGTTTAGCGCGTACGAGCAGCACTGAGCCGCCAACCAGACAGCCCAACACCGCGAGCACTGCCGTCCAGAGATTGCCGCCAGTATCGCTCAACCGCTGTGGTGCATTAGGTGTTGCTGGAGCAGCCGGCTGCTCAGTACCTGTTGGGGCAGCTTTTATGGTAAGCACCGCGCGCACCGTCGACACATTTCCTGCAATATCAGTAAATGACGCCTCAAACGGATGAATACCAACTGCCAAGGCAGGAACGAGCACGCCATGAGGTAGGGTCCATGTGCCATTGCCATTATTGCGAGCCGCGAACTGACGCCCCTCAATGGCTATCATGATCTGCGCGCCCGCATCGTCTACAGTACCGCTCAACTCTGGCGATGGAGTAGCTGCTACCGTATCAACTGCCGTACCAATCGGCGCTCCCGTGTCGACAGTAATAGACAGGGATGACGAGCCGGTGGAAAGATTACCAGCTGGCGTTTCGTAGCGATAAGCAACGGTATGGACGCCATCACCTAGTGCTGGCAGAACCACCTCAATTGGATCGGTAGACGCACAGTTGAGCGTCTGAATTTGATGCGAGTCAACAAAGAGATAGAGCTTGCTGCCTGCCGCTGGACATTGCAGTGTTACGGCTGGAGTGGCATCGTTGGTGATGCCATCAGAATTATTACTACCGCTATCTGAGCTGGCTGGCAGTACCGGCGTGGCTGGCGCAGGGATAGTGCCGGTCTCGAGAGTATACGCTCGTACAGTCTGAGCCTCACGACTATTACCAGCAACGTCATAAGCAACAACCTTAGCAATGACCTGAAGGCTGGCATTATTAACGAGATCACTACCAGGAACAACAACCCTGAAACTTCCGTCAGCCCCTAGCTGTGCATTATGCGACACGCCGTTCACCGTCACCGTTATCGGATCACCCTGACGACCTCCGGTCACCGTACCCGATACAACCTGAGGATTTCCAGCCTCCGTATTATTGATAACATTATCACCAGCAATGTTGTCGAGAGTGATGACTGGGGTAGGCGGCGTGGCATCAACCGTGATAGTCAAGGAAGGAGAGTGCGGCGACTCATTGCCCGTGGCATCAGCTTCGGTGTAGGTGATAGCTCGCGCGCCCTCGCTCAAATCGACCGTTGGCGCAGCAGTAACGTCGCCGATCGTTGGACAAATAGCTTCACCGACATGCGTGCCGTCTACATACAATAATACTCTACTGCCCGCCTCGCTACAGTGCAGCGTGAATGACGGACGCCGGAGATTGGTCACATTATCAGTGTTGCTGTCGCCGCTATCGTCGCTGTCAACCAAATCCGGTGCAGCAGCCGGCGCCGCTGGAGCCTGTGCATCAATCCACCGAGCATACAGTGTCGTCGCCTGTGCCGGCATAGTATTGACTGCAAAATCCCACTCTTCAGCATAATCAAGCCCGGTATACCACCCGCCGAAGCGGAAGCCCGGCCGACTTGGGTCTGACGGCTTGGTCGCCAAAGCGCCCTGCTCTACTTGCTGCATTGGCGGAACAGGCGTACCTTGCTGCGTATCAAAAGTCAGCGTAAATGTTGGGCATTGTCTGGTATCGCCGCTGATCGTCCATTCGTAGCCAGTCGGACTTGTCATGTTAGCGCGGGCAGCAGTGGCCGCACAATACTTCAACGACCGCGCGCCAAATGCCACATTTTTCTGAAGCGGCCTAGCATTCCAGGCGATCAACGTAGCGTCGTAGCTCGCCACAGACAATTTGGTATTGTCGAGCATGTCAGTGGCAGCGGTGACCCGACTGACATCCCAGGCCGCCAGCGACTGCTTAAAAGCGGCCGCCTGGGAGAACATCCTGCTCATATTGGTCACCTTTGACACGTCCCAGCTATCAAGCGGCTGGTTGAAGGAATCAGCACCCTGGAACATATCGGCCATATTAGTCACCTTACCCACCTGCCAACTATTCAGCGGCTGGTTGAAGGCACGGGCAGTCTGGAACATGTTTGCCATATTGGTGACATTCGACATATTCCAACTATCAAGCGGCTGGTTGAAGGCACGGGCATTTTGGAACATCGACCTAACATCGGTCATCGCCCCTGTCTGCCAGTTGGTGAGTGGCTGGTTGAACGACGTTGCTAGTTGGAACATAGCAAGACCGTTTTGCACTTTTGAGACATCCCAGTGATTGAGCGGCTGGTTGAAGGCGCTGGCTCGACTAAAGATAAACGACATGGTTGTGACGTTTGAAGTATTCCATGGCAGCGGCTGGTTGAACAGTTTTGCGCCGCCAAACACGCTGCCCATGTCGGTAATGGTTGCGGTATTCCAGTTCCAGTTGGCACCCTCGCCCTTCAGGGACTCCGCATCAAAGAATAGTCCATTCAGCGAAGTTGCTCGCGTGAGGTCGGGTACATCGGTTGCCAGCAGGTCCATGTTCTTGGCGCCGCGGAAACCATCTGATAATCTCTCCCACTGCATGGTGCCCCACTGGTCAACCGAGACAAGCTTCAGTTCTTCCTTAGCTATATTAAAACGAAACCGCGGAAATTCGCCGCCGATGCGAACCTTGTATATGCCTGGAGCAGCATACGAACAGGTATAATTGCCAGTCTGACCAGTCGCCTCAAGCACACCGTCATTATTACAGTCTACTGTGTAGTTATAGGGACGAGTGCCGCCAACAATCGGTATCTTGAACTCCCGGTCAGTACCGCTTCCGTTCTGTGTTTTGGTAGTGTCAATGGTAATGACGAAATCCGTCGCATTGATAGCATCAGCCCGCGCCCGCGGCGACTGCTGGAGCAGTAGTGGCATCGCTGCAACAGCTGCCACAATCAAGGCGCTGCACAATAGCCCAGTGCGCCGCTTAATGGTTAATCCCCTCCTCATATAATCCCCTCTTTCCTGTTTTATGTTATGCCCTGTTCTAATCAGTGATCCTAGTATAGCTTATGGTTTCGGCGGCGTCAACCAATACATGTCTCTTTTTATAGTTTTATCTTGCAGAGGAAGATGGTTATGCTTTATACTTGCTTATATGAGAGACATCACACACACACACACAGAGAGAGAGGCTTTACTATAGTCGAGTTAATCGTAGTTATCGTAGTGATAGCAATACTCGCAGCAATCGTAGTCGTATCATATAGCTGGATGAAGGGGGATGCACTTAAAACCCGTAGACTGAACGACGCCACACAACTACAGAAGGCCCTGGAGGTATACAAGACAAAAAACGGAGAATACCCAGCAACGGGAGATTTGAGGTGTCGCGCGGTATCAGGCCACGCTGATTCCTGGGAATCATCCCATGCATGTCCTTCGGAATTTCTCTCGTCTCTCAAGCCCTACCTTGGCAGTAAAACGATAGTTGATCCTGAAAATTCACGAGATGCCCACTATGAATACTTCCGCTACCCAGCAGGATCAAAGGGCTGCGATGCTAGCCGAGGCGATTTTTATGTTTTACGCATATATAGCACGAAGGCTCAGCGTTTTGATGAGTCGCCAGGATGGCGATGTGATGGACTCGACTGGTCGGCAAACCCTAAGACAGCTTATGTCGTGGGAGGGTTTACTAAGTAGGCAAAACCAAAGAGCCTGCCCAGGTCTGAGCAACTAGAGTCCTCACTGGCATACCTGACGTAACGGGTTGGTTGAATCTTATGAGTCGCTAGCTTGATCCGATAATTCCTCACTAACCCACGCTTGCGCTGTCGAATTGACAACCTCCATCGCCACCTTCGTCAGCACGAACGTCTCATAACTATGCAGCGTGGCTACGACTGCCTCTATCTCAGTAACCCGCTCAACCGACGCCTCATCATCACAATAACCTCTTCATCCTCCGTAATGGCGCCCTGCCACCAGTACATCGACTTCGCCTCACTGTATTTGGCGCATATGATCAATCGCTCCTCGAGGAGCCTACGAGCAATGAGGTGCGCCTCCTGTTGAGTTGCGCAAGTAAGAAGCAGGTAGCACATGCCGGATGTTGCCATTTTACACTCCTCCCGCCAAGCCAAACCGCTCGTCCAGCCAATCAAACACCACGCTGTGGGCCAAGCGCAGATTATTCACCTGACAATGGGCATCAGCGCCACTCTGCGCGCTAAAAGAATGGAGCGTCACCGCTATATCTCGCTCAGTGAGTGCATCATGCAGCTCATGCGCTTGTCGCTGTAGCTCGATGCCCTCGCCTTCACCCACTAAAAACAGGGCGGGGCACTGAATCTTCTCGTGCCGCACCACGGTTGCCCGCTGCTCAACCTCCTTAACCATCATCCGAAAATCACTACCACCAAATTGCCAGGCATATTTTTTCAGCGCCAATGCGGTATGCTGATTTGTTGCTCCCGCCAGTCGCGTCAGTAGCTTCGTCATCCAGCCAGGTACCCTCAGCACCGCGCCAAACTCCTGTCGGAACAGTCTCGCTATATCGTAAATCGGTGTACTGGCAATCCATGCCGTGATGCGCTCATCGTACTGAGCAGCCTGCGCAGAAAAATAGCCACCACCACTCACGCCGTACACCGCCAACTGCTCAAGGCGCGGATTGCGCTGTTCCAGCCAGTCGATACAGGTCGATATTGCTTCGTCCATACGAACCGTAAATATTAACCCCCGCTGCGGATTTGTCCCTTGCCCCGGCAGATCAACCATCAATACATTGTAGCCACGCTGCCAGCCCGGATAACCAGCAAAATAAAACAGGTCTTCACGATACGTGTCACCGCCACCCACCATCATGACGGTTGGCCGATCATTGCCCGTGTGCAGATAGTAGCCTGGCAGATAACTTTCTTGATAGGCGATGGTTATCGGCTCAAGTGGTGCGTCCATTCGTCGCATCGCTTCGGCAAACGACTGCTCCATACCTGCCACCAGCTCGCCATACTCAGCGCTGTACGGATCAGTCATTTGCAGCGCCGCGCGATACGCATAGGTAGCTGCCAGCTGATAATTCGCAGCGGTCTGATGACTGCGCGCAACCTCTACGGCCTGACGCCGCGCATACTCGGCATGCCGCGTAAAAGCAGTCCGCCACTTCTCAGGAGTACTTCGCTTGCCAATCTGCTGTGCAAGATAGTACAGCTCGCCATGCGATAGACCAAAAACCTCTGCGATACCCAGCTGCCAATTGAACATAAAATCAACATCAGCATCCTGGAAAAATAAATGCTGAGATTGTCGTTTGAGAATTGGTGCATTCGTCTTCATAAAAATCCTCCTTACGCATTGCTTCCTTACGTGTATCACAACATCATCGCCACTACCGCTATCCGACCCGATCGCTCGCCGCAGGCGTGAGAAAAGTAGTCTGGGTTCGTCATGGTATTGATGGGCGAACAATGAATGTTGGCAGCCGGGATACCCGCGCGCCGACAAACGGCCGCATTATATCCCTGCATATCCAGATGAATCCCCTCCGGCGACTGGCGGTAAAAGTCGCGCCAATCCGATTTATTTGCCTGATCAAAATACTGCATCACGTAGGTCTCGGCCTGGGCGCTTGGACTCATCCAAACGACGATATCCTCTGGACGCGAGTCGGCTTGTAAAAAGGCAGCAATCCCGCGCCGCATCAGCCCCGCGATCGTTGAATGCCGCCCGAGGTGCAGCATCGCCAGATGCTTCGCGACTGGATCATAGAGTACCGCCGCAATACAATCGGACACCGGCAAGAACAAGGCAACACCGCGTTCTTTCGTAAATAATCCGTCCGCCATCAACTCCGACGTATACGCCGTGGTCATGCCGCAATCAACTTCCGCCATACAATCATACCGCCGCTTCTCGCCGTAAACGATCCGCTGATACACCACATCATCATACACAATGCCGTTCTTTTGGCAAAATGAGCGGCGACTTGCCACCACCTCGGGGTGATGCACGCCGCGCGGGCGATCGAGCATGGTGCCGTCAGAACGCGACGACACCGCCACGAGCACATCGGGCGGAAAGCAAGTCGGCTGATTGCTCGCGATCATTGCCCGCGCCACTCCTGCATCAGCCGCAGCCAATCATCAATCGCCAGGTCCTCGGCGCGCTGCTCAGGGTTTATACCTGCTTGACACAATAACTCTTCGGCCTCAAGCTTACTCAATGCCAACCCCCCGGCGATGGAACTGCGCAGTTTTTTGCGCTTGGCCGCAAAGCCGGCCTTCACCACGCGGAAAAAGTCTTTCTCATCTTCAGGCTTCACCAATGGCTCTGGTCGCGTCCATAGCACCACCACTTGAGAGTCAACTTTTGGCGGCGGCGTGAAAAACTCCCGCGGAACCTCAATATCAAGCTCCGTTTCGGCATAGACCTGCGCTGCCACGGCCAAAATGCTCATCTCGCCAGGACCGGCCGCGATCCGCTCCGCCACCTCTTTTTGCACCAACAGCACCGCTGCGCTTGGTTTATTGTCGGCCGTCATTAACTTCTCAACGATTTTACTGGTGATATAGTACGGCACATTGGCCACTACTTTGTAGCCAGCCGGTAGCGTATTCAGATCAAACTGCAAAATATCTTCATTCACCACTGTCAAATCTTTACCTGGAAACTGCCCTGGCAATTTGCGCGCCAAATCAGCATCAAGCTCAACGGCAATCACCCGCTTAGCCCGCGCCAGTAGCCGGCTGGTCAGCGTACCCAATCCCGACCCAATCTCAAGCACCGTATCGTCCGCGTTTACTTCCGCCGCCTCGGCAATCGCTGCCAATATCTCCGGATCCTTCAGCCAATGCTGTCCCAGTTCTTTTTTCGGCCCCTTACGCGCCCGAGCCTCCCTCATCTAACGCCCGTCTCCATTCGTCCAGTCAGTCGCCAGATCAAATCCATGCGGATGCACCTTGGCAAAGCCGCCCGTATCGTACACCTTGCCCGGCCCCATGCTTGTTTCTACGACTGAGCAGCGCGGGTAATTACCGAGGTGAGCCGCCACGATCACGTAGCCATCTTTGTCAATCTTCGCACCATCAGCCCGCACCGAATACCGACCGCCAGCGCCGCACGCACCCATCACCACACTCATCGGCAAATCATAATACGTCTCGCGATGCGCCACACCGCGCGAGTCGGTAAAGATATGCGCCCCGCGCGCCTTAGTGAGCGGATTGGTCGGCTTGGCGCCAATAATTTCGCGCTGAGTCGTTGGCTGCGCCACTATTTCTTCAGCCAGCCGCTGGCGGCTCACTTCGACACCGCGCCGCACCGCCACTTGATAAGTAATCCGCTTCAACCCAGCCTTGCCCGGTGCCACCACCTGTCGCTCGCCAGCTGGTCGCGTATGGTCGTGCGTGCGCTCCACCGCAAACGGTATCAGCTCGGTTTCGACCACCGTTCGCTGCGGCGAACGTCGTATTTCTAGCACTAGGCTAGCATCATCAATCAACACTTGATCAGAGGCCACAGCCTGCACCGTATCCTCAGGATACAGCGTTATCCCAGCCGCCCGCACAATCGCAGCCGACTCCCGCTCGGCAGTCGTTACTCGAATGCGCCGCGTCCCATCCACCACCGTGGCCAGCCGGGCGCGTCGCACGTTAATCCGAGCTGCCGAGCCCTCCAGCGCCGCGTCTAAGCCTGGCTCAATTAGGTCGGCTTTGTTCACCGCTATACCAGCTGCTGCCAGCGCCTGCCGCACCGTACCAGCAGTACTAACAACCGAGCGCTGCTGCCCATCTACCTGAACATCGATAATTTTTTCCATCGGCAGGGCCGCCTGCGCTGCGTACACCGAGCCATGCGCCACCAACAGTCCCGCAGATATTGCCAAGCCGATCCTCATCAGGATATTTCCTCGGTGCATAGTGAAGTCATTATACCACTTTAGGGAGGCTAATACCAATTATGCCGCTTACTATGCGCCACAGCAGCAGCCCACGACCCGTACCGCTTGGTCACATAGCCGTGCATCCAGCGCAACGAAACGACTGGATTATGCGGATCGGCACCAACCTTGCTGCACGGAAGCGCCTGCGCCAAGCCGCAAGCACCGCTGCGAGGATTGCGCGCATTCGGGTTCCAGCCACTCTCTTTCTGCACCAACCACTCAACATATCCCCACTGATCGCGCGGAATCCCCGAGGCCGCCAGCCACTGATCCTTATTGCCGCCGCCAGTATAGGGCATTGCTTCTGGTTTGGTGCCGATAATTTCCCGCTGCTCAATCGCTGGAGTCAGCACCGCACTGGCTACTTCACGCCGCGCCACCTCGCGCCCCTGCCGCAGACTGAGTTCAAAAGTAACCCGACGCACACCTTGCACGCCAACCTGCACTACCTGGCGAAAACCAGCTGGCTTAGTAGGATCAATCTGCTGCTTCACCTCAAATGGTAGCGGCTGATCGATGTTCAGCAGTCTGCTCGGGGCGCGGTGAAGCGTCAGTACTGGCCCGGGCCCGTCAATCAAAATATGGCGCGACAACGTTAGCTCCACCCGATCGCCCTCGTACAGGGGCAGGCCAGCCGCCTGAGCAATAGCCGTCGGTGCTTGTTCGGCTGTCATCAGCCGGACGCGACGGCTGCCATCAATCACCGTGATCGGCCGGGCACGCGTGATGGTAATGACCGGCTCTTTCTCAGCCAACGGCTCATCTAGCGTTGGCCGCACCAAATCATGCGTTGTCGTAACAATCCCCGCTGACGCCAATACCTGACGCGTCGTCCGCGCCGTCGTCAGCACCACACGTTCTTGGTGGCGATCATGGATCGTAATGAGACGCTGAGCCTGCACCGATACGCCCTGACCGCCCTGCGCCAACGCCCGCTGCGTCACTGACAACCCGATGACACTAGCCGCAAGCATAGCAAGCAGTAACGGTATTCGCCCGCCAACATGCATTCGTACGATTCGAAAATAGCTCATACTAATCCGCTCTGTAGTGTATCACAGTTTCTCCAACCGCGCGAACTCAACATTGAGCTTTTTGATGACGCCATTGTCAAATCGCACCGTCACGCCAAGCCCTTCGCTGTCGATCACTTCGCCATCGCCAAACCGCGGACTCCGCACCCGATCGCCAACATCAATGCCGCTGTCATCCGAGAAGAACTCCGGCTCGTAGCTTGGCGGCGCAGCTGGCTTATCAAGCCCGGCAGTCTTCAGCAGCCCCATCTCGTCCAAAAAGCGCGACGGTAGATTGTATCCAATCTGCCCAAACTGCGTTCGCGAAGAAGCGCAGCTAATAAACAGCTCCTCTCGAGCGCGCGTTACCCCCACATAACAGAGACGGCGCTCCTCCTCAATGTCATCAGACTTCCCCGAATCAAACACCCGAGCATGCGGCAAGATACCTTCTTCAAGGCCAGCCATAAACACCACCGGGAACTCCAGGCCCTTAGCAGCGTGCAGCGTCATCAAGGTAACTTGCCGCTCCGCATGGTCGTCGCTGGCCGACATCAGCGCCATCTCCTCTAAGAATGTCGGCACATCAGTATAGGCCTTGGCCTCGGCGATCAGCACGCCAAGGTTTTCCTGCCGCTCCTCGGCCTGTACGCTGCCGTCATTGACGTAATCACTATAGCCCGTGCGCTGAATAATTTGCTCCAACACATCAGCTGGCGCGCCATCAAGAAGCTGTTGTAATTCTTGCAACAATACACCGAGACTCATCAGTGGTATCGTGGTGCGCGCCGTTAGCCCATCCGCCTCGTCTGCCCGCGCCAAATCCTCAACAATACTCCGCCCCGTTCCGTCATGCCACGCCAAAAACTTCGCCACGCTCACCGCGCCAATGCCGCGCTTCGGCAAATTAACAATACGCGTAAAACTCACCCGATCATACGGCTGATATAGCAGGCGCAGATACGCCAAGACATCTTTGACCACCGCCCGATCCAAAAAGCGCAGACCGCCGACAATTTTATACGGAATATAGGCCTGACGCAGCGCTCGCTCAATAGCGTAACTCTGCGCATTGGTGCGGTACAGCACGGCAATATCATCATAACCGCGCCCAAGGCTCGTCTGCCGCGTAATTTCATGAGCAATAGCCAGCGCCTCCTCCGCCTCAGAATATAGCTGCCATAGTTGCGGCGGTGCGCCCGCACCTGCATCCGTCCAGAGGTTTTTATCAGTCCGATTAACATTATGCCGAATCAAAGTATTGGCAAGCTCCAAAATAGCACCGGTGGAGCGATAGTTCTGTTCCAACTTGATCACCACCGCGCCCGGAAAATCGCGCTCAAAATTGAGAATATTCGTATAATCCGCACCGCGAAAACTGTAAATTGACTGCGCATCATCACCCACCACACAGAGATTGCGCTCCGGACCAACCAGTAGCTTAATCAACGCATATTGCACGGCGTTCGTATCCTGATACTCATCAATCAAAATATGCTGAAATTGCTGCTGCCATTTCTGACGAATATCAGGGTGCTGGCGGAGCAACTCGACGACCTTAAT
Organism: Candidatus Saccharimonadota bacterium; assembly: GCA_030528625.1. GTDB lineage: Bacteria > Patescibacteriota > Saccharimonadia > Saccharimonadales > Saccharimonadaceae > Nanosynbacter. Next base: position 97,439 of record JAUMYN010000001.1, on the reverse strand, counting down.
AAGCAGATCGTCAAAATCCAGCGCCTGAGCCGCCTGCATTGCCCGCTCATAGTCGGCGTATAATTCAGCAATCCGCTGTTTAATCGGCCCAGCCGCCGATGTCGCGTACTCGTCGGCCGTCAGCATATCGTTCTTCGCATGAGAAATCGCCCCAGTCACCGCCCGCGGCTTAATATCACGATCGGTCAATCCGCGCGCTTTCATCAACTGTTTCATCAGCCCCAGCCGATCGTCCTCATCATAAATCACAAAGTTCGGCGCCAGGCCCAACGTTCGCCCGTCCATTCGCAGCAGGCGAACACAGATACTGTGAAATGTACCCATCCACGGCATAAACTGCCGATTATCCGCACTTTCGCCGACCAGCAGCGCCAACCGCTCACGCATTTCACGCGCCGCCTTATTCGTGAATGTCACCGCCAAAATCTTGCTCGGCCAGACACCGCGCTGACTAATCAAATGGGCAATGCGGTGCGTCAAGGTTTTGGTCTTACCGCTGCCAGCACCCGCCAAAATCAGCAGCGGGCCAGTGTCGTGTTCCACTGCCCGTCGCTGTTCGGGATTTAAGCCTGTCAAGCTGTCCATTACCCTATTGTAGCAAGAAGAAGTAGGCCGCTGCGCCGCCAGCCGCACCTAGCAACAAGAAAATGATAATAAAGAGCACTGTTGACCAGCCCGATTTTGCTTTTGGAGCGCTTGCTGCTTCAGCGGCAGGTTGCGCTGCCGCCACTTCGAACATCGACACATCATCACTCGCGCCCGCACCCGCCAGACTCTGCGACAGTGCATCGGCCATCAACGCTGTCGAAGGCTTCGATTCACTTGACTCTAGGGCCATCACATCCCGTGACAGTTCCGGCTGGAGCGGTGCCGCTGGTGTCGTTTCGTCAGCTGATGATACTGCTTCGGACGTCCCATCAACTGCTGCTGGCGATTCAGCGATAGCCGCGCCTGCGGCTGGCTGCTCGCCGCCTAATGGCCGCTTGTCGACTACGGCATCGGCGAGAAATGGTGTTGCCAGGGGCGCCTCAGTCTCCGCGACCGCCTGCTCGCTTGTTGAAGCTCCTTGCGGCTCGTCAGTATATGGCGCCGGTGATACCACTTGCTCAGCCGCTGACTGCTCCAGCGATGCTGCCACCGTATCCGCCATATGCTGATATTCGGTCGCTGCATCTTGCTCAGATGTCACAGCTAGCGGCTCAACCTCCTCTGCTACCTGCAACGCCTCGTCACTCAGTGTTACTGGCGGCTCCGCCAACTCCAGCGCCTCAGCGGCTGCTTCAGACAGGGCTACCGTGTTTTCAGGCGGCGCAATATCATTGATGATCGCCCCCATCGGTTGCAGCGATAGCCCGGTGCGCGCCACTGGGACAGTCGGTTCTGTCCGCGCATGAGTCATGTCAGATGACGGATGCACCACGTCCATGAACTTCCCCGAAGGACGTCGCGTAATAGTTGCCGCGGGAACAGTCGATGGTGCTTCTTGTGCGACTCCCGGTTCTTGGTATGAAACAGATGAATCGCCACTAGCGACCAATGGTTCGGGAGTATCAATAGCCTCACCGGCTATCGCTGACTCATCGGAAACAGTGGCTGGCGGCACGGGCGCAACAACAGACTGACTCGCTGATGCCGCTGGCTCATTCAATGGCGCAGTGGTCGCTGACACCGGCGGTTCAGATGACATAGTGGGCTGAGCCGGGGTAAATGGATCGGCTGGCGGCTGAATCGTTGCGGCCGAAATCGATGGCTCACTTTTGTCGGACGAAGCGTCCTGAACCGCAGTTGGCGACTCCGCTGTTTTGCGCTGCTCCATGAGCGACGCCACGGCTCTATCCAACTCGTCAAAATCTATATCTGTCATATGCCCTCCCGTTTATTTCCTATGTGCCTTGCTCACGATAGCCGAAAATTGATGCGCGTCCAGGCTAGCTCCACCGACTAGCAGCCCACCCAGCCCGTCAATGGACAGATAACCGTCAGCATTATCAACTGTTACGCTGCCGCCATATAAAACACGTACCGCTTCCGCCGCCTGCTTGCCGAATAAGTGCGTCATGTAGCGACGAATAATGCGTATCGCCTCCGCCACATCGCTCGGGCGGGCGCAGTCGCCAGTACCGATTGCCCAGACTGGTTCATAAGCAATCACCACCTGCACCAGTTCGTCAGCCGTCACATTAGCCAGGCCGCTGCCAAGCTGATCATGTAACACGTCGCGCGTTTCGCCCAGAGCTCGCTCGTGAGCCGTCTCGCCGATACAAAGCACTGGCTGCAACCGGCTGCGAATCGCCGCTTGTACTTTTTGGCGAACTTCCTTATCATCTTCCAGAAATACATAGCGCCGCTCGGAATGCCCGATCAGCACATAATCAGCAATGCCTCGCAGATGTGCAATTGGCGTCTCACCAGTGTATGGCCCCTGGTCGCGCCAATAACCGTTCTGCGCCGCCAGTTTTACCAGACGACGATTTACCTGCAAACTCAGACTTTGTAGCGTCAGCATGGTTGGCGCGACAACTGTCTCGACATCACGATGCGACGGCAGCTGCTGCATCAACCCATGCAAATAGAGACTCGCCTCCTGCATATTGAGATGCATCTTCCAATTACCGATGATCAACTTCCGCATCATGATACTCCTTATGCTTAGTGTAACACCCCAGGCCGTGAGCGTCCAGTAAGTTTTCCACACCAGGCAGCGGCTGACCGGCCATCAGCTCCAAGCTGGCGCCGCCGCCAGTCGATACGTGCGAAAAACTTGCCCCGTCATGACCGTCCCAGCGCAAAATAAACTCAGCCGTATCGCCGCCGCCAATGATCGAGGTCGCTGCTTGCTGCTGTGCAATCGCGAGCGCGACACGCGCCGACCCGATAGCAAAACTCTCGGTTGTGGCATAACCCAGCGGCCCATTCCAAACCACCGTGCCAGCCCGCTGCACCGCTGCCACAAAGTGTTCAATGGTGCGGCTGCCAATATCCAACGCCTTGTCGCCTGGGCGTAGCTTATCAACCGCCACTTCGCGGCGTACCGTAGCTGCCTCACTTCTACCAACCGCTACATCAACTGGCAGAAGCAAAAAATCATCCACCATATCGGCACCGACCTTACGCGCGGCTGTCTGATATATCTCCTCAAGCGCCGTCTGCTGATCAGGCTCAACCAGGCTATCCGCCATATCATACCCTCGATACGCCAAAAAAGTATTCGCCATCGCGCCGCCGATCAAAATCGTATCCGCCTGGTCAATCAGACGACTGATCAGCGCCAGTTTGTCGCTCACTTTGGCGCCGCCGATAACCGCCACTAAGGGGCGGGCCGGCCGCTCCAATGCACTCGTAATTGCCGTCACCTCCTTTTCGAGGAGCAGCCCTGCTATGCTCGGCACCAACAGGCTAATAGCGCAGGTGCTAGCATGCGCCCGGTGCACTACGCCAAACCCATCCTGCACCACATAGTCCGGGCGCACCGCCTGCACGATAGCGCGTGCGAACACGGCATCATCTGCCTCTTCCTCAGGATAGAAACGCAGATTTTCCAGAAGCAGCACCTGACCAGGTGCCAGCGTCTTGACCGCTCGCCGCACCTGATCACCGACACAATCATCCACCCAGCGAACTGGCTGGCCCAAAAGCTGCTCAAGCCGCTCAGCGATCGGCTGCAAACTCAGCGCAACCTCCCGGCCGCTGGGTCGTCCCAGATGACTCATCAGCACTACCCGACAGCCTCGTTCTAACAGATAGCGCAGCGTTGGCAGACTGGCGCGAATGCGCAAATCATCAGCAATCTGGCCGTCCCGCAGCGGCACATTATAATCAGTCCGCACCAATATCGTCCGACCATCAACCGCGACGTCGCGAATCGTCTGCTTACAAAAACGCCTGCCCACCCCATTTGCTCCTAGCCGATGGTTCGCACCTGAATATTATCGGTCTTACCTGGCCGGCCCGGCTGATGGCCGCTCACCAGCACCAGCGTTACCGGCGCCTCACCAAAATACCCTTCGGCATGCAACTCTTCAGCTAATTTATTTGCCGAGCCGAGACCGCTCGGTCGTACATAGGAACGCGTTGCATAACTGAGCGCTAGCTTCTGCGCCGTCTTCACTCGGTCGGTCACGCTAATAATCGGCATATTCGGCCGATAGGCTCCAACATTCACCGCAGTCGCGCCGCTGCTTGTCTCAGCAATAATCGCTCGGGCGTGTACCTCCTTAGCCAGCTGAGCTGCCGCATAACTAAGCACCGCATCGGTTTTACGCCGCGCTTCGCTCTTTTCCACCGCCATCACTTCACTATGTTCCTGGGTGTACATAATCGTCTTACGCATCGCCTGCACCGTCTCGACTGGATATTTCCCATTGGCCGTCTCATCAGACAACATCACCACATCAGCGCCCTGAATTACCGCGTTGGCAACATCGCTTACTTCAGCGCGGCTCGGCTCTGGGTTATCCACCATACTGCCCATCATCTGCGTTGCCACGATACTCAGCTTGGAATGCTTGCGGCACAATGCAATAATACGGCGCTGTACTACCGGCACAATCTCCGCACCAGCCTCAACCGCCAAGTCGCCACGCGCCACCATGATACCGTCACTGACCTTAACGATTTCCTCCAAATGCTCATCGGAGATGGCCGATTTGGTTTCGATCTTGGCAATAATATACGCATCCGACCCTAGCTCAGTCAGGCGACTCCGCAGATCGATAATATCGTCCTCAGTCTGTACGAAACTGAGCGCCACATAGTCAAAGTCCTGCTGGGCTGCCCACTCGATATCGGCAATATCCTTTGGTGTTAAAATATCGCCGCCAAAGTCAGTGTCTGGCAAGTTCAAACCCTTGCGGCTCATCAAAAACCCGTCATTGAGTATCTCAACCTCGATCGCCGTCGGACTGACAATCTCCCGCACTACTGATTTGATCTTACCGTCAAACATATAAAGCGGCTCACCGACCTGCATCTTTTCCGCCAGGTTGTATTGTACTGGCAGGTGAGTGCCGCCATCATGTTCGCCCAGTGCCGAGTCCAGCACTAGCCGATCACCAGCCTTGACTGTCAGCATATTATCCTTGAGAACACCAAGACGAATTTTCGGCCCCTGGAGATCCTGCAAGATAGCGACTGGTTTGTTCAGCTGACGACTGGCTGTTCGAATCCAGTTAATCTGCTGTAAGCGATCTGGATAGTCGCCATGACTGAAATTGATACGAAAGCCATTAACACCGGCCTCCATGATTTGACTAATTTTTTCTTGGCTCATGGTTGCCGGCCCAACCGTCGCCAAAATTTTGGTGCGCTTAAAAACTGTGTTACTCATTCGCTTTATTATAGCGCATTCGGTGGGTTTTGCATAATCACAATTACTCCCCACGAAAAAAGCCCGCCTTCCGAGCGAGCTGTTTTCGTGGTGACCTCACGGGGAATCGAACCCCGATTGCCAGGATGAAAACCTGGTGTCCTAACCGTTAGACGATGAGGCCAACCTCGGCGATTATAGCACAACGCAACGCATTTTGCAAAACCAATAACCCAGAAACCACTGAGAGATTTGCCAATATTGTTATTTTGTGGTTTTTATGGTTATACTTATTGACATAGTTCATAAGCTGTGCTATAATGACAAGGAATAATCCTATAATACGCATCGTGGAGTTGCGAGAAGGAGTTGTTTAGCAATGAGGAAGCTACGCATCGCAGCGGTTATCGTCACCGCTGTCGCCGCCATAGCCGGTGTTATCAGCTATGACCACTTTATCAACCCGGCAGCCGCCAAGGACTGTTCGACAAACGCCGTTATCAAGTGTGGCGTTTGGTCGGTCAATGAAATGCGAGCGGCCTATTACAGCGACCGCACCCCTGGTACGCGCAATATCTTTGCTGGCATGGGCATTACCCGCGAAATGATCAACCACTCGGTTATCAAAGAGGGTGTTGTTGGCAAGGACGGCCGCGTCATCGTAGGCGGCAAGGTCGTGGCAACTGGCGCCAGCTCGGCTGGACGCACCATCATGTCGCACACCAAACAACGCATCAAGCACTCACATGGCGGTACAACCTACTACGAGAGTAAAACCTCCGATTCATTCCGCAGCAACCAACTCGCAGCATATGTCCTCTTTGATAACACCGGTCGCTTCCAGGGCGCTATCATCAAGGACTGCGGCAACCCGGTACGCGCTATTCCGGCAACCAACCCAGCAGCTGCCTGCTCCGTTCTTGATCAGCCTATCATCACTAATCGTACTAAGGTGACGCTCAAGGCTGCGGCAACAGCGAAGGATGGCGGTAAAATTGAAGGCTACACTTTCACCATTACCGACGCTAAGGGCAAGGTAGTCTTCGCGAAGCCAGTTGACAGCAACAAACTACAGGCTCAAGTCAGCACCGAAATCACGACAGCCGGTACCTACACCGCCAAGGTCGTGGTACATACCAATCTCGGCAACAGCTCTCCTCAGGCCTGCCAGAAACCGTTTACTATCAAGCCAGCTCCACCGGCACCGGTTGCTACCTGTTCAGCGCTTGATAAGCCAATCACTATCACCGATCGCACCAAGGTAACACTCAAGGCGCACGCTACGGCTGATCACGGTGCCGTTATCAAGGGCTACGTCTTTACCGTCACTAATAGCAAGGGTGTCGTTGCTGCATCAAAAGAGGTAACGACCGCCGATAAAAGCGCAACCGCCACGCTGAGTATTACCGAGCCAGGCGATTACAAGGCCAAGGTCGTCGTCAAGACGAGCCTAAGCGACAACACCACTAGCCCGCAGTGTGAAGGTACCTTCACTATCAAGCCAGCCGATAAACCAGGCATCGCCATCAACAAGGTTGTCGAAGGCAAGGAGCACATTACTGTCGAGATGAACAAGCCGTTCGTCTACGAGGTAACGGTTACCAACACCGGCAACGTCGCTCTAAAAAATGCCGTTGTCAGCGACCCTGCCAAGAAGGGCCTGGTATTCAAGAGTGCCGACAAGGGAACGATCACCAACAACAAGTGGAGCTACACCATTCCTGAGCTGCCAGTTGGTAAATCAATGACCTTCAAGATTACTGCCATCGTTACCGAGGAAATTCCTGGTAAGCTCACCAACACTGCTTGTGTCGAGACGCCAACCATCCCGGGAAAGCCAGTCTGCGATGACGCTCATGTCAGCACTAAGATCAAGATTACAGTGTGTGATGTAACTACTAAAAAGGTAGTGACCATTCCTAAAGATCAAGCCGAAGCCGATCCAAAGCGCTATGTTGCTGCCGATAGCGACCTGTGTAAGGAGCCAACTCCTATCACGCCAGCACCAAAGACCCCGCCTGTCCTTCCAAGGAGCGGTAGCGGCAATCTCGTGCTGAGCAGTCTCGGCCTCGGTGCTCTCATTACCGCTGGTGCAGCCTATGCCCTCAGCCGCCGCGGCTTGAGCGCCTAACGAGTCTGACCGCTCCTCTCATCTGAAGCGATCAGCCTCAGACCCTGGCACCCCTCGTCTTTCGAGGGGTGTTTCTTTGATCGAGCGGTAAGCGGAAGCCGAACACACTTCCTTTGCCCTCAGTCGATTCAAAAATAATCTGCCCGTCATGCGCTAACACGACTTTACGCGCCAAAAACAGCCCAACTCCCGTGCCGTCGGGCCGACGTTTACGAGCATTTGACGCCCTAAAAAATTTACCAAATAATCCAGCTTGCTCTTCCTTTGGTACTCCAATACCTTTGTCGCGCACTGTAAATACCGCCTCATCGCCCTCGCGCCGCAGCTGCACTGATACTGTCGAGTGATTCGGCGAATAGTAAATGGCATTATCGATCATATTGAGAATCACTTGGCGAAATTTATCGGCGTCAATCGCTAGCGGTGGTAACTGGCGGCTGATCGCCGTCTTGAGCGTGATTTGTCGCTGGCGCGCCACTACTTGCAACAGCGTAACCTCTTCGCGTACCAACGCCTCCAGGCTGCTCGGTTGGCGGTCAATACTAAACTTCCCTGTCTGTAGTCGCGATACATTCAAGAAATCATTGATCAACTGCACCATTCGCTCGCTCGACGAAAAGGCTTCGGTGAGCACCGTTTTTTGCGTGGCATTGATCTTGCCCAAGTCGCCCTCCAGCACCATATCCAGATATCCCTTGATGCTGGTCAGCGGCGTGCGCAGCTGGTGAGAGGCCATCGAAATAAATTCATTTTTAGCCTCGTCCAATCGCTGCAACTGGCGGTTGCTTTCGCGCAGCTCTCTGGTCGCATCATCGATCCGCTGCCGCAGTGAGTGGTTCAGCTGCTGGACTTCCTCCAGCGACAGAGCATTATTGAGCGCCACCGTCAGCTCACCGGCTGCCGACTCCAGCAGCTGAATATCCCGCATCGTATAACCGCGACCGCGATGCTCGCCAAGCAGTAAATAGCCGATGACTCGCTCTCGCAGCACCAGGGGTAGTACCAGGGCGATGCGATGCACGCGCAGCATCTCATACAGTGCTGCATCCTCCACTGCATCAGCAATCACTACCTTACTCTGGCCCGTACGCTGATCACATGCCTGATAGATACCTAGCGCATCGGGCAGCGGCAGACGACCGTGTCCTTTAGCGCCAAAAAACCGAAACGCCCCTTCGCTATGCACCGCAAAAAACACCTGTTCGGCTTTTAATACTTTCTGCAAAAACACCGCCACTCGCCTGAGCAGCAGCTGGAGGTTGGCGTTATGCGACAGTAGATTTCCCAACTCCAAGAAAAAAGCGTTTCGATTGTATTCTTGGCGATAAAACAACCAGTCGGTGGCATAATTAAAGAAATCTCGAATCGGCTGAAAGGCCAAGGCCACTAACAATGCAAGGACTACATGCACTGAACCAGACTGCAAGCCCGAAGTTGGGATCATTGCTTCCAATACCCACATGATGACTAATGCCGCCATGTAATAAGCCACCGTAAGCACTGAAAGAGCCAGGCCGTAGGAAACCGTCCTTACGGCAGCATCACGTAAATCAAATAGACCATAGCGTACCACCGCCAAATACGCAATCGGTACGAACACAAAGGTACTCAGCGGACCTATCCAAATTAAATCATAATTTCCCAAGGCTGGCAGTATCAGATTAAACCATGAACCGATAAGGCCTGAAGGTCCGTATGCATACACGAGCCAACTCAACTGAGTTCGCAGAGAGCTGGAACGCTCGCGGCTGATCCTATAGCGAAGCACCGCCATGGTCGCAAAGAACATCGCCAAGAAATATAGGCCGTACAAACCATAGCCCAGGGATAGCAGCTGCACATGCTTATCAGCTGGTGATACTGCGCCAATGATATATTGGGGCGAAAAAGCAACCATTGCTGCCACTATGCCAAATACTAGCCAGGAAGCCGCTAGCCAATAGCGATGTTTTACACGACCACCAAGAGACATGGCCAAAGACAGCATCGAAACTGCAATGAGCGCCGCACCGATATAGTACAGCTGCACGACGGGCAAACTAAGTCCCGCCACTACACCCGTCAGAAACAACGCTATACCAAACGACCAAGCTGCGATACCAACCGTTGTCAAAAAAAAGAACCGTGTCGCAACCGACTGTGGCTGATTGAATAAAATAATGCCACCGAGCACTAACGGTACGCCCCCTGCAATCACCAGTCCTACGATTTCCATACCACCCACCGCATCATATGCTTATTATTGTACAGAATTTTCTGGTTTTCGTATAGCGTACAGTGCATACACGCCATCATTTGGCGCATAAATCGTCACGTCTTCAGGCGCAGTGCCGAGTGACGAGTGGATGATGCGACACATCTCCTCCATGGAGCGCGGCTGGATATGCGGCCACTGCACCACATTCAGCGTAAAGCCTAGCTGAGGATGCGTATCAAGCATGTTGCCGATCACCAGCAAACCGCCTGGTGCTACCGCTTGATAGGCATTTCTTAAAAAGTCCCCAGCCGTAGATCTCACTCTGGCGCGAGCGTCAACCACGCCGTTATACTGGAACTCCTCGGGCGAGGCGCTAAGATATTCAAAGAAGCCCACCGCCTCAACAACATCAAACACCCCTTCAATTTCAGCATAAAACCGATCGGCCAAGATATTGCCAGGACGTATCATTACGGCATCGGCTACTTTTGAAGCATCAGCATAGCCTTTTGCCAATTGAAGCGCACCCCTATCAAGATCGACTAACGTACATCGCGGCAGCTGGCCAGCTTTGCCAAACTGACCGCTCTTTATCTGCCCCAGCAACTGTATTACTGGCTGAGCTGCCCCGCAGGCCAGGCTAAGCCATCTCTGTGACTCAGAATGCCCCTCCTTACGACCTTTATACCACTCTTCTAGTATTAACCTCTGCATAACCTTCGCCCGGCTACGAATACCAATGCCGTCAAGCAGATAGGTTACCCATGTGCGTACAGCCTCCGACATCTCAGGATCATGCACCTTGGGGTCGTAAATAACCGCCAGAGCCTTTGCAGTCGGCACTCGCTCTAGCCACGCTATAACATTTTCGACTTTCTCCATCAGCGCTTGGGTTGCTGGATTATCATAGTCTATCTTGCCCCGCTTGCGCGCTATCGCCTTCTTACGGCTGGTTTCCCCATAAAATCCCATGCTTGTTAGCTCCGCCACCGCGTCTGCCACCTCTTCTTGCCGCCGCGAATTCACCGCATAAGCATCAGGCACCTTCAACCTCACCACCGTTTCTTCGCGGGGCGGTAGATCTTCCGGTTTCCGAGGCCATTTCAACACTTGCGGCACACCAAGCGGAGTGCACACTATTTTTTCTGTCATAGTCTCACTATACCCTATCTGCTATACTATATGTATGACCAAAATTGCCATTATTGAAGACGATCCCGTCATCAGCCAGATGTACCGCATGAAATTTGAGGCCGATGGCTTTGAGGTGCGAGTAGCAGCCAACGGTGCTATCGGTGTCAAGCTGGCCGAGAGCTTTCGCCCCGATGTTATTTTGCTGGATATTCAGATGCCGGAAATGGACGGTACTGAGGCGCTGAAAAAAATCCGCGCTAGCACCTGGGGCAAGACGATTCCAGTGATCGTTCTGACCAACCTTGGCGAGGAGGAAGCCCCCTCTATTGTGCGCACACTCGGGATTCATAGCTATATCGTCAAGGCCAATTTCACGCCGCGCCAGGTGGTAGCTCGGGTGAAGGAAGCGATTGACGAGCAGCCGTAATCACATTGTCAAACAGCGCCGCCACCGTCAGCGGGCCAACGCCGCCCTTTTCTGGCGTCAGATGAATATCCTGGCGCTGCCGCACCTCGGGTGCCACATCACCAACCAGCTTGCCGTCCTCCGAGGCCGTCCCGGCATCAACCACCGTGGCGCCAGGCTTGACCAGCGCATTGGTGATGAGGCCCGGCTGCCCCGTAGCGCTGACAATAATGTCATAGTCTTTGAGGGAAGCCAGATCATCACCCTTGGCAAACACCGTCACGTCCACGCCAGAACGACGCCACATCTTTTCCAGCGGCGCGCCCACCAATCGGCCGCGACCCACAATCGCCACACGCCTGCCCGCAAGCTCCACGCTGTAACCAGCCAACAACCAATTGATCGCCATCGGGGTTGCCGCGTCAAACGGCGAGTTCGGCCCTAGGCCATCGACATCTTTTTCGGGTGCCACCAAGGCCACCACCGCATCAGTTTGCGCTGGATCAGCCAGCGGCAGCTGCACGATAATACCGTGAATATCCGGCCGCTGATTAAGCTGGGCAATGCATTGCGGCGCCTGCCCCGGCTCGACCCGGTGCACCTCAACATCAATCAAAATATCCTGCCCATAACGCTGCTTCAGCCGCATGTAGGTCTCGATGACTGGACACTGAGCATCGGTCACAATCGCCAGCCGCGGAAAAACCCGCCAGGCCTGCCTGAGACCTCGCACTTGCTTGGCTTGCCGCTCTTTAATATAGCCTGCCAGATCGGCACCGTTTAGCTGTTTCACTGTTTGATTGTAGCAAATCAAGCGCCTTGAGTACAGAGGGCGACTGTGATATAATCGGGGAGGCTTGGGTATCTGGCGGATGTAGCTCAGTTGGTTAGAGCGCTGGATTGTGGCTCCGGAGGCCGTGGGTTCGAGCCCCATCATTCGCCCCAAGCACTTTTCATTGCAGCGCAGAGGAGTTTACTTTTCTGCTAATTGTGCTACAATGGAAAAAGCAACATGGGCCAGTAGCTCAGCTGGTTAGAGCACCTGCCTCTTAAGCAGGGTGTCGAGGGTTCGAGCCCCTCCTGGCCCTCCAGAATCGCTATCATAGAAATCAGCCCGCCTCATAACAAGGCGGGTGTTTTTGTCTTTAGCTCTATCGCCACCTAGGACATACGGCCTTAAGCAAAGGGATTACACCCCCGGCTTGGCGGCTCCTGAAAGCCAGCCGAAGGACGATTCACTCCAGAATTGATGCGCTCACGCAGGACACCCTGCTGCCCGCCGGCCGTGTCTGATCGCCTATCAGCAGAAATCTCGCCGCCCGGCCGACGAATATATGACTGGTTGGCCAGGCTGGAGCGGCGATAATTTCCTACATGCTGACGATTACCATTCGCTTCTTGCCAGCGTCGCTGCTGAAAAGCCTGGGGTGTCGCCGAAACCTGAGTCGCCTTGACGGCCGGCGGTTGACCGCAGTCCATCAAGCGCTGCAACAACTGGCGACTCATGCGCGGCTTACCGTTGGCATCCATCTTCTGGCGCCCCTCTACGCGTGCTGCGCAGCGTGTTCAGCGGCCTCAGCCTCATCGGCCTCCGCCTTTGTGGCATGTACCGTACCAGACGGATGATGCGACGGCGCATAAATCGAATACAGCTTCAGCGGCTCATCGCCAGTGTTGATAATATTATGCCATTTCCCTTTCGGCACGAAAATACCAAAATCATCTGATGCCGGTGCATCAAACGTCAAATTATCCGGACTATCGCCCATCAGCACTCGTGCCTGGCCTTGCTCAATGCGCAAGAATTGATCATTCTCGTCATGCAGCTCCAAGCCAATCTCCTCGCCAACCGGAATACTCATCACTGTCATCTGTAACTGCTCGCCCGTCCAGATAGCCGTGCGAAACGTGTCATTGACAACTGTCGCCTCTTCAATGTCCACCACAAATGGCTGCGTGCCGTGATCGTCTTGTATCATTATTCCCTCCTTTATTACTGTTTTCAGTTTTATGGCGCCCCGAGTAGGATTCGAACCTACGACCTTGAGCTTAGAAGTCTCCTGCTCTATCCAGCTGAGCTATCAGGGCACGCCTATTTTCATTATAGCATCATTCTGGTACAATTGTCCTAGTCGCGGGCGTCGTATAATGGCTAATATACCTGCCTTCCAAGCAAGTGATGCGAGTTCGATTCTCGCCGCCCGCACCATTTTTTTATGATAAGTTTTATCCACAAAGGGCATCATGGATCCATATAGTTACACCGAACCACCGAAGTACCAACCGCAAGACATCGAGGACGCTTCCGAATTTTATGAATTGATCAATCGCTCCAGCCTGACGCATCAGCTGTCAGAGTCGCGACCCTATGTCTATTGGACGATGGAAATTTATGATAAGGCCAATGGCATCAAGGGCGGCGGCGGCCTGGGCGTACTGGCGGCCGATACGCGCCGAGTTGCCGAGCAGCTAGAAGTGCCGTTCGTGGCGGTGACGCCGTTTTACCGCAGCGAATCACACCAGAAAATTGAAGGCCTGGCGCAAACTGAGTATTCTGAGCCGGTCTGCCCGCAAGATCATGGCTTTGAGTATATCGACGAGGTAACAGTGAGTTCTACTGATCAGCCCGATACCAGCCTGAGCGTGTTCCGCAAGGTACTGGGGTCAACCCAGTTTATCACCATGTCGGAGCCAAATTTCGGCCAGCTGTACGAGGGCGAGGGTTCAGGCGATCACCGCCTTTACCAGGAAGTGGCGCTGGGGTTTGGCGGCTATAAGGCGCTGAAATTGGTTGGGGTGAAGCCAGCGGTGATTCAGCTGAACGAAACAGCCACCATTTTTGCGGCGTTGGCGCGGCTGGATGAGCTGTGCGCTAACGGCATGAATCTATATGAGGCCATTGTTTATGTGCGCAAACATACGCTTTATACCAACCACACCTTGCTTCAGGCGGCCGAGCCGGAGTTTCATGTGTCGCAGTTCAAAAAGCTGGTGCTGCCCAATATCAAAAGCCGAGCGGTGCGTTGTTGGCTGCTCGAGCAATTCCGCCATGAGCGCCTGCGTCCAAATATGCTCGCCATCGAACTGACCGAAGCGAAAAATGGCGTTTCCAAGCTGCACGCTCAGGTGGCGAATTTTCGTGACCGCAATAATGAACGCGTCAAATTCCACGCCATCACCAACGGCATTGACCTGGAGACATGGGTGCTGCCAGACACGCTGGCTACCTACCGGCGGCTGGGCATTATCGATAAATTTGGCCTGCCAACCGACGATTATGAAACCAAACTCCTGGCGCTGACCAGCCCAACCATTCGATCACTGCAACGAGCAGGCCGCCAGGAGCTCGCCAGGGTTTTGGCTCATCGCAAAGATCAATATGGCCAGCCTGTTACCCTGCCCGACGAAGTGCTGGTGTTTGATTTCAAGCGGCGATTTGCCAATTATAAGCGCCCCTATCTGCCCTTTGAGCAGCCGACTGTGCTGCGCCAGCTGCTGATTGACCATAACGCGCACTATATCTTGGCTGGCAAGGTGCATCAGGGGGATGCGCAGATGTATCAACGGCTGCTTGACATTTTGCGGCTGGTTGACCATGACCCAGTGCTGCGCGAACGCGTCCATTATATCCAGGATTACGACGAGGAGCTGGGCCGAGCGCTGGCTATCGGTGCTGATATCGCTATCAATGTGCCGATCATCGGCCTAGAGGCCTGCGGAACCTCCTGGGAGAAGGATATTGCTAATCTGAAGCTGCTGATCAGCACCAGCGATGGCGGCGTAGCCGACGTAAAGCCGATCGCCTGCCTGGAGGTGTCTGGCAATGGCTATCAGTCAGAGGTGAATTCCCTGTACGCCACCATGCACAAAGCAGCGCTGATGTATCGTGACGATCAGCTACTTGAACAAGCCATTCGACGCCAACTCAAGGCCTATCTGCCGATTATTTCTGGTGCGCGGATGCTCAAGGAGTATCTGAAGTTTATTTTTCCACCGGCCAAACCCTAACCGACAGCCGAAGCACATTACCTATTCGACAACCACCTCGATAGATGCGCCCAGCGAATTGAGCCGCTCGGCCAACTCTTCGTAGCCGCGATTGATAGAATACACATCGCGCAGTATCGACACACCAGGCGCTGCCAGCATAGCTAGTAGAATCACCACCGACGGCCGCAGGGCTGGCGGCGCCACCACGTCAGCGGGCTTCCAGCGCGTCGGGCCAGCGATGTACACGCGGTGCGGATCAACCAGCTCAATCTGGGCGTTGAGCTTGCTGAGTTCCGTGAAGTAAATCGCCCGATTTTCATAGCTCCAGTCATGCACCAGTGTTCGACCCTCGGCCACTGTAGCAATCAACCCCAAAAACGGCAGATTATCCATGTTGATGCCAGGAAATGGCAGGGCGTGTAGTTTGTCCTTGGCCGCCTGCAGCTGGGAATGCTTCAGCTGAATATCCACCAGGCGCGTCCGGCCATTATTCGCCAGATATTCGTCGCTCAGTTCATAGCGCAGCCCCATCTGCTCCAGCGTCGCCAGCTCAATCTCCAAAAATTCAATCGGCGCCCGACGAACGGTGATCTCCGAATCGGTCACCGCAGCCGCCGCAATAAAACTCATCGCCTCAATCGGATCTTCACTCGGATAGTAGTCTAGATTTTTGTTGATTTCCCGACGACCGACGATTTCCAGAGTGGTCGTACCGATGCCGCTGATACTAACGCCCAGTTTTTGCAGGAAGAAACAAACGTCCTGCACCATATAGTTCGGGCTAGCATTACGGATGATTGTCTTGTCGGGCGATAGGGCTGCCGCCATGATGACATTTTCAGTAACAGTATCGCCGCGTTCCGTCAGCAAAATCGTTCGATCGCCAGAGCAGCGCTGGGTGGTCGCTTGATAGTAATCACTCGCCGCCTCGACGTGCAGCCCAAAGGCCGCTAGTCCACTCAGATGCGGTTCAACGGTGCGCTTGCCGAGATTGCAGCCGCCAGCAAAGGGCAGGCGAAATTCATCGTACTGATGCAGCAATGGCCCCAAAAACATCAGTACTGTGCGGGTGCGTTTGGCAGCCTCAATATCCATATCCTCCAGCCGCAGCCGACTTGGCGGCGTGATCTCAAGGTCGTTATCCTCCAGCCACTTTGTCTTGACACCGATTGAATTCAGCACCTCAATGATGCGATTTACCTCTTCGATGCGCGCCACTTTACGCAGCGTGGTCTTGCCTTTGTTCAGCAAGCTAGCACATAGTAAACCGACCGCCGCATTTTTGCTGGTCTTGACGCGTATCTCACCAGACAATTTCTTGCCGCCCTGCACTCGAAAATTCACCTTGCCCGAGGTGTTCAGCGTCACGAGATTGCTATTGAGCACCTCGCTGATACGGGCCAACATCTCGAAACTGACATTTTGACCCCCGTTCTCAATACGATTGATAGCGCTCTGCGAACTACCAATTGCCTCCGCCAGTTGCGCCTGAGTGAGTTGTTTGCGCTGTCTGGTTTCGGCCACCAGCTCGCCAATTTTTTGCAGATATTGCTCGGTTTTCATACCAAAAATATATCATGAATGATATATGAATACAAGTGCTATAATGGGTATAGGAGGTAGAGTATGAGTGATGATTCGACAGTAGCGGCTTTGATCGCCGCAGAAACAACGCGGCAGCAAGAGGGGCTGGAGCTGATTCCGAGTGAAAATTATGTTTCGCCGAGCGTCTTGATGGCGCTAGGGAGTGTGTTTACTAATAAATATTCCGAGGGCTACCCGGGGCGACGGTATTATGGCGGCCAGGACAATACCGACCAGGTTGAGCAGCTGGCGATTGATCGGGCGAAGGAATTATTTAAGGCGGATCACGCCAATGTTCAGCCGCATTCTGGCGCGCAGGCCAATGAAGCCGTGTATTATGCGTGGCTGGAGCCGGGCGACACAGTACTGGCGATGTCGCTGGATCATGGCGGGCACTTGACGCACGGTGCGCCAGTGACCCGCAGTGCGCGCGAGTACAATTTTGTGCGCTACGGCATGAAGGACGCAGCAACTGGCGAGATTGATTATGACGAGCTGCGAGCGTTAGCGCTGCAACACCGACCAAAGCTGATCTTGGCGGGCTTTTCGGCCTATCCGCGGGAGCTTGATTATGCCAAGTTTGCCGCCATTGGACGGGAGGTCGGCGCGCTGATGGTGGCCGATATGTCGCATATTGCTGGGCTGATTGCCGGCGGTGTGGCGGCCAATCCGTTTGACCATGGCTTTCATGTCATCACCACGACGACACACAAGACCTTGCGCGGCCCACGGGGCGGCCTAATTTTGAGCCGCGGCACCGTGTCAAATCCGCTGAAGCGGCCAGAAAAAACTATTGAAAATATTCCAACACTAATTGACCGTGCCGTATTCCCCGGCACCCAAGGCGGCCCACATATGCACACCATCGCCGCCAAGGCAGTGGCATTCGGCGAGGCCTTGCAGCCGGCGTTTCGTGAGTATGCAGCGCAAATTGTGGCCAATGCAGCGGCGCTGGCAGACGAGCTACAAAAAGGCGGCATCACGCTCATTACTGGTGGTACCAGCAATCACCTCATCCTGGCGGATATTCACGACAGTCTGGGAATTGACGGCAAGGAGGCGCAGGAGCGACTGGAAGCCTGCGGCATCACCGCCAATGCCAATGCTATCCCGAACGACACCCTGCCGCCATTCCGTCCGAGCGGACTGCGTTTGGGCACCCCGGCAATTACTACCCGCGGCATGAAAGAAGCGGAGGCGCGACAGGTCGGCCAGTTGATTATTCAGGCATTGCAAACGACCGACCCAGCCACCCAAGCAACCTTACGAGAACAAACCAAGGCACTGGCACAACAATTCCCGTTGCCGTACTAATGCGTGGTAAACACCATAAAAAATCCCGGGGAAACCCCGGGATTTTTATAAGTAAGACTTCAAACTATGAACATTTGCCAGTCTTAATAGTCTTTACGCCCTTATCCGGATCAGCTTCTTTCAGGTACTGAACTTCAACACCAGTAGCCTCTGCTTTATTTGTCGTAAAGCCACTATCCTTGCATAGGCGATACTTGTAAGTATCCTTACCTGCATCAACCGTTGCGTTCACCTTTGTAGCGTCAGTTACAGTGGTCGGTAGCTTAATGGTTTCGAAAGCGGCAAGGTCGCTAAGCTCAGGCCACTTATCGTTGTCTGAGTTGTATGCCGCAGCCGCGTTCAATAAGTTACGCGCATTTGAAGCACGCTCATCGTCACGCGCCTTGTTTGTCACGCCATTGTACGCAACAATCGAGATTGCTGCCAAGATCGCGATAACGACAATCACGATCAAGAGCTCAACGAGCGTAAAACCCTTTGATTTGTTTGAAGAAATCATTTCTGATTTGCCCCCTATTGTTTAGTTAAGTTGTTAACAATTCTGATTGTAGCAGAGGTCTTTTGAAAGCACAAGCATTTTAGCGAATATTTGACGACTTGACGTATATATTAGATGAGACCTCTATCTTCTCGCCCGCCACCCAGCGTTCAGCTGACACCGTCGCATGAATAATATTGGTGTGTCCGACACCCGACGTCGCAGGCGTCACCGTTAGCTTCACCTGAGAGCCTTGTACTAACGTCTCGGTCACGGTACGCTGCCAGACATTATGCTCACGACCAGCACAACCAGGCTTGTGAGTTACTCGCAGTTCCCGCACGAGCTTTTTACCACCGTCAATCCGATAGTGAACCGTGTAGCGCATCGCATCATCCAGCAACAGCCCGCTGGCGGCTGGCACGCAGTCATTGGCGCGAATCAATTGGCGATCGGGGTTGAGGGGGTTCTTGTTAGTTGCTAAATTCTCCAAATCGATCGCGTGCGAGCCAGCATCGCCGATCTTCATACTGAGGCGCACATCCTGCTCTATCTGATCAAGCGCCCCAATGATCTCATTTTGCAGCTGCGCCTTGGCGGTCGAGCGCATAGCCGAACCAGTCAGGTTCACCACCATTGCCACCAGCACGCCGATAATGATGATCGCCATCGGCGCGACAACCAGCACCTCGACCAGAGTAAATCCGGTTTGCCTATTTTGGCCGGTATGTCGCATGAATAACCTCCTTCTTTGGCGAACCGTAGCGGACAATTACCTGTACCTGCACCATAACAGAAGAGCCTCGAAACGGCCGGCAACGAACAACGGTAATCTCTGCATCAGGCAGGGCCGGTACGTGACGCGCCACGGTCTCCCGATGCGGCGACGTGCAGCGATTGACAATATCCGCCGCACCAGTTGGCAGGGTACTGGCACTGCGCAGCACTTCGTAGGCTACACTACTCGCCTCAGACAGGCGCCGCGTTTCGGCGATACGATCAATCACCACGCCATATAACTGTAGGCCGCTCAGCACAAAAAATGCCGCCACAAACAGCGTCACCATCAACTCAACAGCAGTAAAGCCCCGCTGGCTCATCGGTGCCTGCTTTCAATAAGCTTGTACTCGCCGCCGCCTGGCCCGCCTTTGAGTCGATAGTAAATCTGAAACATCCGACATTCCTGCCCGGCGGCAGTATTCACGCACGGCCGACCGCGTTCGTTTACTAGCGGCAAATAAAGATAAGTACTGGCGCCATCTAAGCGATCACGCGGCAGAATATTCGCCATCGTGATGTTATCGGCAGTGTAATGATTCTGCGAGGGATAGAGCGACATCGCCCCGCCGGCGCCTGGCGCGATAAGCGCGCTCGGCTCTATGCCGGCAAAAATAACATCAAATGCTGCTTTGGTGTGCGGATATAACCATTCGCGAGACGGATAAGAACCAGCTGGCTTGAGGAGCTGGCCAGTCGAAGAACGAATTTCTCGCGGGTAAATTGACTCCAGGTAGGCAGCGATCGCCTGGACATCGGCATCACGCTCCTTGTCTTCGGCGCGCTGCTGGAGACCACGAAACGACACCGTGGCCAACACGAGCAGTATAGCGACAATAACAATAACGATCGCCAACTCTACCACGGTAAACCCCCGCTGTCTCATAGTCTCATGATAGCGAGTTTCGGTCTAAAGCGCAAGCAGTATTTACGGTATTTCGAGCGGCTCTTGCTCGATTTGAATATGGAACCTGTCATAAACCGACTGGATAATTTCATCTCGGGCCGCTGCTAAATCAGCGTAACTGGCCGCCGATTCATTGATCAGGACCAGGGCGTTTTTATCATGCACTCGCATTCCATGGAGCAATTGGCCCTTGAACCCCGCCTGTTCAATCAACCAGCCAGTCGGTACCTTGCATACCCCGCCCGGCATGTCATAGCACGGCATATCGGGATAGCGTTCGCGCAGCTCCTTGAGTTGCCAGTCCTCGATCAGTGAATTTTTGAAAAACGAACCAGCATTGGGCCGCTGCGCCGGGTCAGGCAATTTGTCGGCACGAATCGCGATAACCGCCTGGCGAATGACGTCTGGTGTGTAAACGGTGATACCCGCCGCGTCCAAATAAGTCTGCAGCGCCGCATAAAACGGCGGCTTGGGGGCAGCGCGATACAACCGCAGGGTGATTGACAAAATACAATAGCGCCCCATCGACGCCCCGCGAAAAATACTGTGACGATACGAAAACTCGCACTGCTCAGCCGACAGTGTAACGAAGGTTTTTTCATACGAATCATACGCTTCCAGACTAACAAAGGTGTCTGCCAGCTCCTGGCCATAAGCACCGATATTCTGTACCGGTGCCGCCCCGGCCGTACCGGGGATGGCCGACATCGCCTCGATGCCGCTCAGTCCCATGGCCACCGTTCGCGCCACCACTTCGTCCCACAATTCACCCGCACCGATCTTTACCAGCACCGCTTCACCATCATCCGACACTACGTCAAAACCCGACAGGCGATTGAGCATCACAATCCCGTTATAGCCCTCGTCATGTACAATGACATTACTACCACCACCGAGCACGAACAACGGCACGCCTTGCTGCGCTGCATAGTCATAAAGCGCCACCACTTCGCCTGGCGTCGTCGCCTGTGCCATAAAACGCGCATCACCACCGAGCTGCATGGTCGTATGATAACGGAGAGGGACACCAGTGCGTATATCCATGCCCCCAGTATAGCACTTTTTTATCGAGCGATACCATGGTATACTATCTCTGTACGCGCCCGTAGCTCAGCGGATTAGAGTGCTTGGCTTCGAACCAAGTGGTCGCACGTTCGAATCGTGCCGGGCGTACCATAGGCCCCGTTAGCTCAACCGGATAGAGCGTTGGTTTCCGGTACCAAAGGTTGCAGGTTCGACTCCTGTGCGGGGTACCACTATGAAATAATCCAACAACTGCGCGCAGTTGTCACCACCCAGGAGGAGGCGTCTATGATTACACAGGCAGACTATCTATTTATGGTAGAACAGGCCGCCAAGGCCCCCTCTGGACACAATACGCAGCCCTGGAAATTTCGCTTGAATGGGAATAGTATTGAAATTCACCCTGATATAACCAAGGCGCTGCCAGTCGTTGACCCAGAAAATCGCGAGTTATTCGTCAGTCTTGGCTGCGCAGCGGAAAATCTCTGCATTGCTGCATCGCATCGCGGCTATCGGACGAAGGTAGGTGTCGGCAAGAACGGCGTGATAACGATTACCCTCGCTAGACAAGCTAGCGTCACCCCATCGCCGCTCCTGTCGCAGATTCCCCTCAGACAGACCAATCGCCGCCTCTATACTGGCCAGCCGGTTCCTGATGATATTGTACAACTGTTGGAGGGCGTGCCTGCCGAACCTGGCGTGGCCGTACATGTTTTTGCCAAGGATAGTGCGGCGTTTGACGACATCGCGCACTTGGTCTACGAAGGGAATCGTCGACAACTGCGCGACGAGCGGTTTGTGCATGAACTCCAGTCTTGGATGCGCTACAACAAGAAGCACCAAGACGAAACGCGCGACGGCCTGAGCTATGCAGTGTTCGGTGCTCCGAATATTCCTCGACGCATTGCCCAATGGATTATTTCCCGCACTGTCAACGAAACATCGCAGAACAAGCTTGATGAAAAGAAAATCGCAGCATCGTCGCATATGATACTGCTGACGACTCGGCACAACACGCTGAATGAATGGGTGCGTCTGGGCATGACGCTGGAGCGCCTGCTGCTCACAGCGACCAAGCTGGGCGTCGCTCATGCCTACATGAATCAGCCCAATGAAGTCGCCGAGCTTGCGAAACAACTGGCTGCTCGACTGGCGATTCCTGATGAACATCCAACCGTGCTACTGCGTATCGGGTATGGCAAGCCGATGCCTTATTCGCTGCGGCGAGACGTAAACTCGCTACTGATCTCGATGGATCGCCCGGAGTAGAGCGGCGCTGCCTGGCAGAGCGGACGCCTGGAATCACACTGTCGCGTGTTGGGCGTTGAAGTCGCGCCGATTGTGTCGCTAGTATATTATTGCTGATTTGGCAATTTGGTGGTAAACTACTGCTATGTCAGGAGAAGCCACACAGCACCCAGAAGGTCAATTCACTCCATTAGAGTCACCAGTGAATCATCCGTGGGTGGTTGATGGCGCTCTTTCGACGCGGGCGAAGCGGCAGCTGAGCCGTCTTTCAGCCCTACGGGCTGTCGCCGATGACAGATATGTAGGTCTAAACCGGAATATAACCCAAACCTTCATCAATGAACCGACTATTGCTTGCACTCCAGATTGGAAGCCAGGCAGCACCATGAAAACCTACGAATATTTTCGACGAAGACTATACCTTAACGTGATATGGTCTTCACGTGATTGCCCCGAGAACGAGATTTACGTCTCTCCCCCCAATCATCCCATTTGCGTTTTTAGCCGTGACCCGCAAAGCCTCCCTATTATCAATGTTGGCAGCCCCGTCATTGCGACGCTAAGAGAAGCGGAGAATTCCCTTCACAAAAACCAAGCGAGCGACGAGGTGCTCCGCCGTCAAAGGATGGTCGCAGAGCTTGGCGGCGCAGGCCTCTTTGCTGCTGCACTGACAGCAGTAGAGCACGCAGCACTGCAGCCCCATCCGATTATCAGCGGCGTCGTTGCCGCTGCAAGCCTGGGGAGCGCCTATGTCGTCAATCGCCTGCGAACGAGGTTCGGCTATGGTGGCAGTGTCGAGCAGCTCCATGACTTACTGGATGCGGCGTATGACACACTAAAGCACGACGCCGCAACGCTTGACCTTAATACCATATCGACCAAAGACCAGTCAGTCATGAATGGGCGACTAGAGCGGTCCAATTTGAACCCGTCTTTTTATTCATCCCGGCTATTCCTTATAGATCTAGCGCTCGGCATCATTACTATAGACGGTACCCCAACACCCCTGTCCAACGAACAACTTGACACCTGCGTCGTACCCCTTGAATCATTTATTCGCGCCTTTAACGAGTATCGCGCTGCCGCAGATGCCTACGGTACCGCCGAGGAAAATCACCTCTCTCGGCGCCAGGCAGGTATTGATACCCGACGTGACAATATGTGCAAACTCCAGGAGCTACGGCAGCGCACCAACATTCTTCGCAGCGAGGCCATGAAATCCTTTTATAACCTAGTCACCGGCGTCGAAGTTGGTGTCGCCGCACAGCGGGAAGAAGAGCAGCGTCATCGCTTTCGACAAGCACTCGACTCCAAGATCATCGAACCAGTTTATACCTCTTCTGTCTGCCAGACCATACAAAGCGTCGCGTTTACAGCTATCGTAAATAATCTTTTTTCGGCTGACAGTACAGAACACGCCGAGCGCGTACTGCAACAAGTACACGACTGGCTTACCAAAGCAAGTGCGGCTACTGATGAATTAGCGGACACAAGCAGCTATTATAGCGCCTTTTATAGACGGTTCCGTAGAGAGCTCCCCGGGCTACCAGCCCCCGAAGAGTTCAAGCAAAACTACCCTCACATTGCTGCTGGGCTGGATCGTTAGTTGCTGTTTGCTATATCTATAATAACATGTTACAATATGTTCATGTCAAGAGACGCGTGGCATGATCAGCATGAATTACAAAAACCTCTTTCGGGAGGAACACACCATCCATGGATCAATCGAAGAGGTGATCTTTCACAGAAGGGAAAGCGGCAGCTTGAGGTGGTACCAGAACTGACAGCAGCCCTTCACTGTAGACAATACGACCTTCCATTCCCCGCCTACTATGAAGTATCAGATCTCCTAAAGAGCCAGCCCGTCGTTAGATACGCCCCGCGACCAATCCCCGATGGAAATCCACATCATTTAGCCATGTCCCGCGAGCAGATACAGGATCAGCTACGCGCCCTCACGACCTCCGACCGAAGCAGCGGCAACAATGAGCTAAGCCATAAACTGTGTATCGTGTCGCCCGATCAGCCAATCTGTGTTTTTGCAGATAAATGGTCTGGTGCGATACGCATCCACACTAGCAAGGCAGGTCACGGTATTCTTCACGATACGGCTAGCGCACTGGATCAAGAGCCATCGTTTTTCTACCGAGACATCAAGGAGATTGGCAGATCAGGCATAATCGCAGCCGCACTAACGGGTATCGGCCACGCCTCGTGGCAGCCGCATCCGCTGATAGGCACTATCGTAGCGGCGACAAGCTTTGCTGGTGCCTGCCTTGCGAGCCGGCTAGACACAAATGCAAAGTACCGCCGGTTCGCTAACCGGCTGGACGAATTTCTGAATACTCTTTACAACGCTATGGATCAGCACAACGACACACTGGATCTCAGCCATATTTCCAAAGAGGAAGCGGATATCCTATCGCAGCGATTGGAGGAATGCCCAATACTCAGCATCAAAGACGGGAAAAAGTTTCTCATAGATCTGTCGCTTGGCATTACCGTGGTCGACAACTTCGTTACTCCGCTCCCCATAGGCGCACTTGATGCTGTCACGGCACAGCTGACGTCATTCATTCACGTCTACAATGACTATTGGTCTACAAAACACACCCTTCTTGAAGCACAGTGCAAACGCCAGGGTCGTCTCCTGTTGGGCATCAAGACAGCGGATAATGGCGTTCAAGCGCTTGAGGAATTAAAGCAGTGCCAGGAGCTAGCGCACGATGCTTGGGCGGATGCATTTAGCGATCTTATACAGTATGTCGAGTTCGTAGCTGTCGCTCAGCACAAAGAAAAAAGTCGTCGCACGCTAGAAAACGAACGCAATCGGCTCGAGAAAGCGCTTTCAATCCTGACCGAAACGCCTAGTTATAAGTCGGAAGTATGTCGATGCATTCACGAAGCCGCCTTTACGGCGTTTCTTGGGACTGATTTTCAGCACGATAATTCAAACCCTGCAACCGCCACACTGCTAAAGGCATATGATTGGATTAAACATGCTGATGGCGCTACCGACGACTATGCCGACACTGCCACGTATTACGCTGCCTTTTACGAAGTATTTCACGAAACACTACCTAACTTACCGACCCCCGAGAAGTTTGCCGAACTGTATCCGCGCCTTGCACTCGGGCTGGATCACTAGCAATGTTACTCACATCGGCGCCTTTCTATGCGGCCTATACTCCGAGCGGAGTATCCTGAGTTGACGCCTCACCCACAATCGCCCGAATTTGCTCGGTGGTAATGATGGTAGTGCTGCCTGGCGCCACCGTGCCAGCCAGCAGCTGCTTTGCCACCGTATTTTCCACGGCGCGCTGCACCACGCGGCGCATCGGGCGCGCACCCAGGCGCGGGTCATAGCCGGCGTCCACCAGGAGCTGTTTGCCTTCGGTCTCCACGGCGACTTGGATTTTTTGCGGCTCCAGCGTTTTGTTGATACCGGCCAAGATGAGATCGATCACCTGAAGGAGTTCGGTCTTTTCCAGCGGCCGAAACAGTACGATCTCGTCAAAGCGGTTGAGAAATTCGGGACGGAATATATTGGCGCTGATCAGCTCATTGATAAAAGTCTGTTCAAACTGTTCCAACTGATAACCCCGCTCAATATATTCCCGAATGCGCTCAGCGCCAGCGTTTGAGGTGGCAATAATAATGGCATCACGAAAGCTAATCTCGCGGTTCTTTTCATCCCGCAAAATCCCTTCGTCCAGCAGTTGCAGCAGCGTGGTCAGCACCTGCGGGTGAGCTTTTTCAATTTCGTCCAGCAGCACCACCGAAAACGGCCGCTTTTGCACCTGGGCCGTCAGGCTCAAGGGGTCATCAGCGCCATCAGCAATCAGGCGCGCCACATCCTCAGGACGGACAAAGTCGTTCAAATCTAGACGAATCAAGTTTCCCTCGCCGCCAAAATACACCTCGGCCAGCGCTTTACTGAGTTCTGTTTTGCCCACCCCGGTCGGGCCCAAAAAAAGAAACGTACCGATCGGCCGGTCGAGGTTGCGCACCCCTGCCCGCGCCCGCCGAATAGCATCGGCCACCACACTCACCGCACGCGACTGATTGATCATCCGCTGATGAATTAGCTCCTCGAGATTAAGCAGCATCTCCCGCTCATGATCGCTCGAGGCGGTCGCAATCTTGATGCCCATGGTCGCCTCAACCGCCTCATCAACCGACTGCGCTGTCACCAGCCCCTGCCGAGCATGATTGGCCGCCGCTTCTAGCACCTTGAGTGCCCGCCCTGGCATAGCGCGATCTTGAATATAGCGTTCGCCCACCCGATAGGCTTCGGTGAGTGCCTGATACATATAGGTCACTTTGTGCTGCTGCTCAAAGACAATCAGCTGATCGCGCAAAATCCGCATGGTTTCTGCTCGGTCGGGCGGCTCGACCACCACCGTATTGAGCGCATGAGCCAACTGCGTATTGCGCTGCGATATTTGCAAAAAGCGCTGCTGATCCATCGCTAAAATCATCCGCAAACGACCCGCCTCCAATACTGGCAAGAGGAGGTTAGTCAAATCAACCGAACCGATACCTTCCTCAAAAAACAGCTGAGCATTCTCCAGACAGATAATAACGTTTTTTGAGGCGAAGGCTTCGTTGAGCAGGCGAGTCACTAACTGCTCTAGTTCGCCGCACTCCGTCGCCACCGAAATCAACGCCGACGCATCCAGTAAAAACACCTGCTGATACAGCAGCGCTGCTGGCACCTGACGATGGCCGTCAATCAGCATTTCGGCAAAAGCAGCAATCAGCGTGCTTTTTCCCACGCCATCCTCACCAATCAGCACCACATTCTGCCGACCGCCGCCAGCAAATACTTTGACCATATGATCAAGCACGTCGCTATGCGCGCCCAGCTTGCCAAAGATAGTGCCGCCCGATACCTGTTGACTGAGGTTTTGGGCAAAGCGGCTCAGCAGCGGCGTATAACCAAATGACCAGTCGCGTGCAATGCCGCCAGTACGCAGCGGAATCTCTTTGGACTGGGCAATCAGCGACTTGAGCCGCTCATACCAACGAATTCCCTCCAATAAATCAGCACTGTCTAATGCAAAATTGGCCAGCAGCGCCTCGTGAGCCGGGAACTGCCGCATCAGCGCCGCCGCCAGTACCGCGCCCGTGAGCTTCAGGCTGTCAGTTTCCCGCCGGATGGCCAACGCTTGACGCCACAGCGCCTCAGTCAGCGCTGGATCGTCCGGAGCAATATTAGCCAGTACATTCGGTGTCAACCCCAGCCGCACCGCCATAAACTGACCAGCTCGCGTATCGGCCACTGCCCGAGCAATGTCGGCCGGCGTCGGCCGTTCGGGCAGACGCCCCAGCACATCAGCCGCCAGTACGTCATCAACCGTCGCTGGCCGACGCGCAATCGCCGCCGTCTTGAGATCGCCCTGCCACCATATCGTCAGCATAAGCAGCGGCCCGCTCAGTCCGATCAGCAACCAGCCGATTGCTCCATGTTCCAGCAATAGCCACACGCCGGTCAGCACCAATACCGCACTGGTCAGCCCAGCCAGAAAATGCCACACCGAACCAAAGCGAACACTGAAGCGCGCCTTGGCAGCCCGTTGTGAATGATAGCGAAAGATTGGCGCTAATTCCGCGACGTTTGACGGCGCAGGGACGGCCTCAGTCGACGGCTTCATGGCGCCACTCCTAACTGCCACAATAGTGCACCAGCAATCGGCAACAGCGGTAGTAGCGACCATGCCAGAATACTCAATCCGCACCACACTGCTCGCCCCGCCAAGCAGAGTAATCCAACTAGCATCACTAGGCTACGCGCTACCGCCCCAACGGCGCGCGAAAACAAGCGATCTACCCAGGCCCGCAGCTGATCTGGCATCCCGCCGCCTACCTGCCCAGCGGAAATTTGCCGAAACGGCGCAAACAGGGTTTTTAGCAGCAACCCGATAGAGAAAAAATCAGCCGTTCGCACAACGCCGTGATACGAGCGCCGCGCATGACCCACCCAGCCAGCACCATACCACCACTGCAAAATTCCCACCACAAACATACTCCCAGTATACCACGAGACAAGCCTGCGGTGCTATAATACCCCTATGGTTCGACAGCTAGTGACAACGACAATCGGCAAAGCAGTGCGCGCCGGGATGCGGCTGCGCGGCGGTGGTTCGGCACTGCCGGGGTTAGTGGTGGAAAAAATTGACCGCGGCTTTATCGCCCGGACCCTGCGCGATCTGCCGCACGGCGTAGTGGTAATTTCTGGCACCAATGGCAAGACGACGACTACCAAAATCGTCGTGGAGCTGCTGGAAGCGGCGGGCCTCAAAGTGTTTACTAACCGCACGGGAAGTAATTTTTCCCGCGGTGTGGCGGCGGCGCTACTGGGTGAGGTTGACGTGCGCGGAAGACTCAGTGCTGACATCGCGGTACTGGAGCTGGACGAAGCCTGGGCGGTCAAATTTGTCCAGATGGTGCAACCGCGCTATTCGCTGCTGCTGAACGTCATGCGCGACCAGCTAGATCGGTTTGGGGAAATTGATACGGCGGCCGGGTTTTTGGGTAAAATCGCCGAGGCGACGACCGACACGGTGGTGCTGAACCGCGATGATCCGCGGGTGTATCAGCTGCATGAACGGACTCGGGCTGAGGCGCGGTATTTTGGTCTCACCACAGAGCTGCTGCAGCTGATGCCGACCGACGACGCTCTGAAAGCCGGCGGTGCGAGCGCTAATGATTCGGTAGACGCCGACGTCTTGCTGACACGAGTCGGTGACCAGCAGGCCAGTTTCTCGCTGGACGGGCAGGCGCATGAGGTGTCGGTGGCACTAAGCGGCGTGTATAATTTGCTGAATGCAGCAGCGGCGCTGAGTTTAGTGCGCATCATCATGCCCGACACGCCTGTGCAGACTTTTTTGATGGCACTGAGCCAAGTACAGCCTGCCTTTGGACGGGGCGAGACGATTTATTACCGCGGTACGCCGATTGACCTACTGCTGGTGAAAAACCCCAGCGGCTTTCGACTGAGTCTACTGTCGTTTGCGGGCCGAGAACGCCGCACCATGATCGCTATCAATGATAATTACGCCGACGGGCGCGACATGAGCTGGCTGTGGGATGTGGATTTTACGGCCCTCAAGCACGTGGCACTGGTCAGCGGGTCGCGGGCGCATGACATGGCGCTGCGCCTGGGCTATGATGAAGTGCCGGTGGGTGCGGTAGAGGAAGAGTTGGCGGCGGCACTGGAGCATTTTCTGGCTGATCAGCCCGACGCGCCAAAGCAGATTTTTTGCAGCTACACCGCCATGACGACGTTGCGCAAACTCCTGGCGGCCAAAACAGAGGTGGAGGACATCTCATGACGACGATTCGCATCATTCAGCTCTACCCGCGCAACATGAACCTGTACGGCGATTGGGGTAATGTTTTGGTACTGAAAAAGCGGCTGGAATGGCGCGGCTTTGCGGTAGAAATCATTGACCATAATCCAGGCGACGCGACGGACTTTTCGGGCGGCGACATCTTTGTCGGCGGCGGCGGGCAGGACTCAGGACAGACGGTCATTCAGGACGATTTGTTGGCGCGCGGCGAGGAGCTGCGCCAACTGGTCGCAAATGGCGCACCGATGCTACTCATCTGCGGCATGTACCAGCTGTTCGGACGGCGTTTCGTGACGAATGGCGGCGCGGAAATTCGCGGCATCGGCGCCCTGCCAGTGGAGACGCGGGCGGGCGAGGAGCGGCTGATCGGTAATATCACGCTGGAGAATGAGCAATTTGGCCGCATGGTGGGCTATGAAAATCACAGCGGCCAGACCTTCCTGGACGAGGGGGTCGCGCCACTGGGAAAGGTGGTGCGCGGTGCGGGCAACAACCTGACCGATGGACACGAAGGCGTATTGCACCACCATGTCATCGCTACTTATCTGCACGGCCCACTGCTGCCAAAAAACCCACGCCTGGCCGACTTTTTGATCGCCAAAGCGCTGGAGCGAAAGGGGCTGGACGCCGAGTTAACACCGCTAGATATCGACATACTGGCTGAGGAAGCGCGCCACATCGCTGACACCCTCAAGCGCTAGATTCGTGCTACAATGATAATATGAAGACAATTACCCTGCTAATCCCCGTCTGCGACGAACAAGAAGTCATGGCACCCCTCTTGGAACGCCTTGATGCACTCGACAAACAAGTAAGCCGCTATCGGTTCGAATTCCTCTTCGTTAATGACGGTAGCAAAGATCAAACGATGGAGTTGATTCGCCAGGCCGCCGCTAAGGATACGCGAATTTCCTATGTCGATCTGTCGCGTAATTTTGGCAAGGAGCCTGCCATGATGGCCGGTATTGACGTGGTCAAAGGCGACGCCATGGTAATTCTCGACGCCGACCTACAAGATCCGCCAGAGCTGATTCCAGAAATGATCAGCTACTGGGAAGAAGGCTATGACGATGTCTACGCCCGCCGTCGCAGCCGTCAAGGCGAAGCTTTCTTCAAAAAACTTACTTCAAAGTGGTACTACACCCTACTTCAGTCGACCACCTCCATTCCCATTCAGATCGACACTGGTGATTTTCGGCTGCTTGATAAACGCTGCATCGACGCCCTGCGCTCCTTGCGCGAGTCGCAGCGCAATACCAAAGCGTTGTTTAGCTGGATTGGTTTTCGCAAAAAAGAACTTTTTTACGACCGCGATCCGCGTCTGGCTGGCCAGACCAAGTGGAATTACCGCAAGCTTATCAATCTAGCTATCGATGGCATTACCAGCTTCACTACTGCGCCACTTCGCCTCGCCAGTATTACTGGCTTGATGATTTCATTCGCTTCGTTTTGCTATATTCTGTATCTACTCATCCGGCCTCTGTTTGGCGTGCCGACTGGCTCAGGTTATTCATCACTGATGGCCATCATGTTGTTCATGGGCGGCGTCCAGATGCTTTTCCTCGGTATTATCGGCGAATATATCGCTCGCATTTTCAACGAAACCAAGCAACGTCCACCTTACCTTGTTCGGGAATATCATGAAGCAACTCATAAAAAAACATCGAAGTAAACTCAGTTTCGGCATTATCGGCCTGTTCAATACCGGGCTGGATTTCGCGTTGTTACTCGGCTTGACACTCTATGTCGGCCTACCTAAAGAGCTAGCCAACATTATTTCAACGTTTATCACCTTTTTGATCAGTTTTGCGCTCAATCGTCGTTTTACATTCCCTAAGACCAGCGGCAACGTCTGGCGCCAGCTAGTCCTGTTCACCATCGTTACCCTATTCGGTCTCTGGGTGCTACAGGGCATCATTATTATGTTTGGTACACCGCCGCTCATCGCGCTTGGCCTATCGCCAGCGATTGCGTTGATTGTCAGCAAATTGGCCGCTACTGCGGTATCGCTAATCTGGAATTACGTGCTTTATAGCCGCATCGTGTTCCGCCACACTCCCGAACGCTAGGGAAGCAGCTCAACTTCAACCGCCCGAAAACCCGATCGATCAGCTGGCAGCTTGGCTGGCTGCATTTCACGAATCACCCGCCACGAACCCTGGCGCGGCAGCTCTGGCTTGCCTTGCTCCCAATCGCCCACATACCAAATCCGCCCGCCATGCTGGCGAGCAAAGGCCGCCGTATCATAGAGCTTGTGGTATGCATTATGGCGCAGCATATCATACGAACCCCATGTCAAGTCATCCGTCGCCTCGAAGTACACCTGATGTGCTGGCGTCTGATAATAGTGAGCCTCGTAAAAGCGCCATGACGAACGAGCGACGACCGGCTGACCATCTGGCGACGCCGCCTGTAGTTGTTGGATGAGCGGCCGAATCAGCAGCGGATCATTGGCGTTCTTGTTGAAATTACCTATCTGATACAGATGCACAATACCTGACAGACTTAGCACGCCATACAACCCGATGACCATCCACGCCAAACGGCGAGAAATCGGCGGACGCGACCGCTGCCATGCCAGCGACAAGGCCACGCCTAAGGTTGCTGCCCAAAACGGCATTGATGGCAAAAGATAACGCTCAATAAACACCGAGCGCAACGGCGGCATCGACAACAGCAACAGCCACGCCATCGGCACCAGCGACATCATTACCAGCAGCATGTACTGCTGCTTTTTGACGCCGCTGAGCGTTCGCAGCGCCCGCACCACCACTAGCGTCCCTAGCACTAGCAAGACCAGCATCCCCAGGCCCAGCCACCCAGTGGCCTCGCCGTTCTGTCGATACAGCACCATATTGGTCAAGAAATTAAACGGTGTATCGGCGCTCACTGGGCCAATCCAAAATCCGCCGCCTTGCAAGCTCGTCACTTGCTTGATCATAATCGCCAGCCACGGCGCATAGGCCGCCATCGCCACCACATGCGCCATAATCCACTGCTTCGTCCAAAATGCCTTAGCGGTTCGTTTCGCCGACCCGGCACGCACCAACCACCACCGCCACACCCAGTGCGCCAGCCACATCACTGCCGTAAAATAATGCGTCCACATGCCAAGCGCCAAGAGCAGCCCATATGCCGCGTAGCCCTTGGTTGATGGCTTTTCTGTCAAGCGCACAAGCAGCACGGTCGCTGCCGCTACAATGGCCATTGCCAGGCCATACATCCGCGCCTCTTCGCCATAGCGAATCATCAGCGGCAGTATCGCCATCATTCCCAAACTAAACCCGGCAGCCAGCCGGCCAAAGCGCCGCCGCACCAGGCCGAATACCAGGCCGATTGCCACCAGGATGCCCACAAGACTCAAGCTGCGCAGCGCCAATTCACTGCTGCCAAACAGCGACTGCCAAGCTTTAAGCAGCCAATAATACAGCGGCGGGTGCACATCGGTCGCGGTATACTGAGCAACCTCTGGATAACTAAAGCGAATCAGATAAATGCCAAATGCCTCATCGAACCATATCGACCAGCGAGTAATATTGCCTAGCGTGATACCCGAAAACACCGCTAGTCCACCACCCAGCATTGCCCAGTCGCCAATGCTCAATTGCTGCGGCGCATCACGAAACCAACGTGTCACCTTTTGTAACATATCACTATCATAGCAAATTATTAACAGCGGGGCCACCCAACCCCTACTGTCGTACAGCGGAGTCAGCTTTCGCATTAACGGCGTAATGCTGATACAATAACCACCCGATCACCGCACACAATACATGCCATAGCGCATGACCTTGTAGCAGACCACCAGGGTCACAGAGCAGCCGATGAGTATCAATAAGCCATACGCCGTACGCAAGCGCTAGGATGATTAGCCCGCTCGTGATATAACGCCAGCTTGTGTGCGTCCGCCAGCCAAGTGCATACTCCAGCGCCGCACCGAGCACAATCACCAGAGCAAATACCGACCGCCTGGTTTCTGGCACAATGAGCAATAACGTCGACAACCCAGCCAGTAGCGCTAGGTACAGCCACGGTGCATAATTTAACCAGCGACTCCGCCGCCGCCAGGCATATACTACCATGAATACCCCTAGCATATACATCCCGAACACGTCGGCGGTCTGCCCCGCAAAACTAAGGCTCATGTGATAAAATGCACTGCCGATTCCCGTCACTATCAGCGACCAGGCGAGGAGCGATAGCCAGCCTCTTGGCTGACGTAGCAGGGCAAGGACGCCAACATACACAAAAGCCAGAGAACTGAGCGTATTCATCGGCTGCTTAAACAAACCGCCGCTGGCTGCTTCACAAAAACAGCCTGGGCCGTGAACGAGGCAGGTAGCTTGGGGCAGGCTAGACCACAGCTCGCTACCAATGGCCGCCAACAGCACCAATCCTAGCCCGACACCTATCGTAGCGGCCGCAGCGACCATGTAGTGCTTGATTGTCTGCTGATCATCTATCATGGACGCAGCTCGCTATGTATTATCACTGGCGCCAGCTCATTAACTAGTGCTGTCGTGTCAATCTCAGTCAGCAGGGATGGCAAAATCTCTGTCGTACTTGGATCAACAAAGCCGCATTGTGCAACTTCCGCCACACCGTGCGTTGTCGCCGCCAAGTCAATCTGCTGATAGTCCTGCCAATTGGTAATGTGAAAGAAAAACTCAAGCTGCTCACTCGGCCCATGCGCCGACTGCTCGCCGCCCTCCGTAAATTGCTGCACCAACACTAGCCGCCCGATTTCCGGCGCAACGCCAGTCTCTTCAATCATCTCCCGACGCAGACCATCAAGCAAGCTCTCGCCCATATCAAGCCCGCCACCCGGCGTGCACCAAAAATCACGCCCATCCCGGTCACGCGCCGTCAGCCGCTGGCAAAACAGCTCGCCCTTGTCGTTCACAATAACACCGCGCACATTGACTCGTCGTATACGTCCTCCTTTTAAGATAAAATTATACACGACTAGCCGCTCCTGAGCATACATAAGCAAAGCAGCCAGGAGGATATTGATCTATTTCCTTATGATCGCTGTCTCTGGGAAAGGTCTGGCGGCTTCATGCCCTCGAAGCCACGAAAAACCTCCGCCCTGAGGACGGAGGTTCTCACGTTTCATATGTGGTCGGGGTGAAAGGACTCGAACCTTCGACCTCACGGTCCCAAACCGCGCGCGCTAGCCAACTGCGCCACACCCCGAAACTGAGGGCAATCGCTCACCTACTTACAGCATAGCACAGTCGGCAGAAAAAATCCAGCACCACCAACCATGGCAGTGCTGGATTATCCGTACGCAAAAGTCTACGCATTCACCGGCGCAATCTCCACCGAGCGCACTTCTTTCTTCACCGGCAGGTCCTTACCCGCCTCAAAAGTATACACCAAGACTTGGCCAAATGGCATTTCGACATGCGCCATGTCAGCCTCTGGGATTTGGTCGAGGTGCTTCATCAGGGCGCGGATGGAATTGCCATGCGCCACCAAGAGGATATTTTCACCCGCCTGGAGCCTAGGCAGCACTTCCCTTTCGAAGCAGGGAAGGGCGCGCTCGTAAACATCCTTCAGCGTCTCGCCGCCTGGCACGGGATAATCCCAACCGCGCCGAATGCCGTTAAACGCCTCTTCGCCAATTTCTTCCTTCACCTCCCACTTGTTTTTGCCAGTCAGGTCGCCATAATCCCGCTCGTCCAGCTCCTTAGCGTGCGTGGTCGGCAGGCCTTCAATGCCCGCCCCCTCCAGCAGTGCATCCAGGGTCTGGTGGGTGCGCTTCAGGCTGGAAGTGTAGGCCGCGTCAAAAGTAATGTCCTTTAGCAGCGCGCCCAGCCGCACCGTGTCGGACACGCCCTTTTCCGTCAGACTGACATCCGTCCAGCCCGTCCACTTGCCCAGCAAATTCCACTCGCTTTCGCCGTGCCGACTAATGACTAATGTTCCCATGTTTCCTCCTTCTTGGTTATCGCGATATATTGCGTCACCGTCTCATGACGTTGGTTGCCATCGCGTTTCATATTCGTTTCGACATATCCGCCAAGTTTACCCTCGGCCCAGTGCTGAATCGACCATACAAACTGCTGATCCGACGCAAGCACCGCCTGCCGACTGACAAACTCATACGTCTCGATCTCACCATCGGCCAACACAATCGCAGCAAGCCGCTCGTTATCAAGGCGTGCCCGAAAGACGAACTGATACAGCATAGCCTCTGAGCTATGACGTGAGGCAACCGCATAAAAAGTCAGATCTGCTGGCCGTAGCGTCAGTCCGACTTCCTCAGCCACCTCACGGAGGGCTGCTTGCAGCGGCGTTTCGCCAGCATCAATCACGCCGCCCGGTACGCCCCAGTGCGGCTTATAATGCGCCTTAACGATCAACAGTTCGCCGGCCGAATTCTCTATCAGTACCGCGGCGCTGGCCGGCCGTGCCTCCAGCATCTTTAGCCACTCCTCACGCGGCAACCATCCGTCTTTCATTATTTTGCGTACTCGATCGCCCGCGTTTCGCGGATGACATTCACTTTGATGGTGCCAGGATACTGCATAGTGCTTTCAATTTTTGTGGCGATGTCGCGTGACAATTTGATAGCACTCAGGTCGTCGACATCTTGATTATTGACGATAATCCGTACTTCACGACCCGCTGAAATAGCATAGGCCTTGTCAACACCCTTGAAGCTAGTGGCAACATTTTCTAGATCACGCATCCGCTCAGCAAAGTTCTCCGCCGAGATGTTACGCGCCCCCGGACGAGCCGCCGACGCTGCGTCCACCACACGGACAATCAACGCCTCTGGTGTCGTCGCCTCGATATCATCGTGATGCGCCTCGATAGCGTGGACAATGCGCTCATCCATGCCGTACTTGCGCGCCAGCTCGGCGCCGATATGGTGGTGTTTGCCCTCAATCTTATGCGTCACCGCCTTGCCGACATCGTGTAGTAGTGTGGCGATCTTGGTGATGCGCACATCAGCGCCAATTTCTTCAGCGATCATCCCCGCCATCTGCGCCATCTCGGTCGAATGCTTCAGCACGTTCTGGCCGTAGCTGGTGCGGAATTTCAGCTCGCCCAGCAGGCGCAGCATTTCCTTCGGAATACCGACCACGCCCGTTTCACGCATGGCGTCTTCACCGGCCTGCTTCACTTCCTTATCAATCTGCTTCTGAGCCTTGGCCACCACCTCTTCGATGCGGGCGGGATGGATGCGGCCGTCCTTCATCAGCATTTCCAGGGCAAGGCGCGCCACCTGGCGGCGAATTGGATCAAAGCTCGAAAGAATGATCATGCCCGGCGTGTCATCCACCAAAATGTCAACGCCAGTCGCCCGCTGCAAAGCTTGGATATTGCGGCCCTCTTTACCGATGATGCGGCCCTTCATCTCGTCGTCGGTCAACTTGACCGCCGTCACGGTACGCTCGGCCGTCACTTCGCTGCTCATCCGCTCCATGGCGGTCAGCAGAATCGTCTGGGCCCGCTCTTCGGCATCATCCATTGCTTCCTGTTGTAATTTTGACACCAAACCAACCAAATCGTTACTGACATCGCGTTCGGTCATCTGCATCAGTTTGTCGGCGGCATCTTTTTTCTTCAGGCCAGCGATTTTCTCCAGCTTCTCCTGCTGGCGAGTGCGAATGTCGCGAATTTCCTGCTTGAGCGCCTCAACTTCGTCTTCTTGAACGCGCAACTTTTCCGCTCGGCGATCTAGCTCCTCCAGTTTGTTATCCAGCGTCCGCTCGCGATCCGCCAAGCGATTCTCGGTCTTTTGCAGCTCCTTGCGCCGTTCCTGCTCAATCCGCATCGCCTCGTCTTTGGCTTTGAGGACAATATCGCTGGCCTTGCTTTTGGCAGCAGCGAGGTCGCGCTCAATCTGATTTTTGCCGTTCACTTGCCGCGTACGTTGATACGCCACAAAACCGCCAGCGCCGGCAGTCGCTCCGATCGCGACGGCGATGATAATTTCTATCATAACTGTTCCTTTCTCTATGCCAACTGCCCCGAGTCTTCACCTCGGGTATAGTATCAACAGTTGACGGATTCATTGATTCATTGTCAGGCACGTTTCAGTACGAACACTGCCCTGCATTCATTATACACCCTCGCGCCGCATTCGAACAATGCAGTCCAACGCTGGCGTGGGCAACGATAGTTATTTGCGCGGCTGGGTAATATGCGCCTCGCTGCTATACATAGGCCGCACGATCTGATCATTCTCGCCCCGAGCCAATCGCGCCTGGGCCTCAACTTGCCAGGCGTCGCCCGCTGTACCAACAATGGGTATTGCCAAGCCGTCAGCCAGCGTATTTGCCACGCTCAGTCCGATGCGTAGACCTGTAAAACTTCCGGGGCCCTTCATCGCCCCGATACCGCTTAGGTCTCCAAACGATGCGCCGCGCTGGGCCAGCGTATCGCGTAAAAACGCTAGCAGATGGCGCGCCAGAGTCCGATCAGCCTGCCACTGGTGCTCCGTGACGTGGGCCCCTTCCACGAGACTCACATAGCACACTGACGTCGAGGTATCCAGCAGTACAATCATCCCTCAGCCTCCTCGTTGCCCAGGCCTGCCAGGAGCGCAGCTGCCCGGCGACCACCAGCCGTCAACTCCACCTGGCGTGCGGTCTCGCTGATTGCTGTAATGCGCACTATCAGCCGATCTGCCGGCAGCACTCCCTGCACCGCATCAGCCCATTCAATTACCACTACGCTATCTGGCGTTTGTATCATTTCGGCAATATCCTGACTCATAATGCCTGCCTCGCCCAATCGATAAAAATCATAGTGCGCCAACGTGAGGCCGCTTGATGCATGATATAAGCGACTGATCGTAAACGTCGGACTCTGCACTGGCTCGGCTATACCCAGCGCCTCTGCCAGCCCCTTGGTGAGTGTCGTCTTGCCAGCACCGACATCGCCGATCAGCTCCAGTACCTCGCCGCCGCGCAAAGCCCGGCCAAGCTGATATCCCAAACGGTGCATCGCCCTATCGCTAGCGACCGTGCGTCTCATGTCCCAACTCCATTGATTCAGTCGCCGATCGCGATTGGCGAAACGGATTTTCAAAACCAGCCGCTGTCGGTGCAATTGGCTCTTTGTGCCGAATGGCTGGCGTCTTGACAATAATATGATCGTCGCTTACCTGAATGATTTGCGAGCGATGAATCAGCAGCTCAATATCACCAAAACTCTTGAGGAGCGGCCGTCGCACCCGTAGTTGCTGCACCACAAAATCACCCGCCCGCAAGGTGTAACCGATAACGCGACCAATCTTGTGGCGCTGCTCGTCAAGCACCGGCTTGCCCGTCAATTCAAAGGCGAACTCGTAGATCTCCTTAATTTTTATAACGTCGCTTGGGCTAATCAGCTCATCCGCCGAATCAATAATCATCCCCAATTGGCCGATTTCGCGAATATCCGCTACCCTCAACAGGCTCGGCTGCATATCAAGCAGCGGACCCTCTAGCTCATAGGCCACAATGGTCAAGTCGCGCGGATCAATAATCTCGCGCACGGTGCGGGCCAGCTCCGAGCCTGTCTGGAGGCTCATCACCGGCATATCGATAAATCGATCAGCGGCTAGTAACATGCTTTTATTATACGTTCCTAGTCCTTATTCAGCAAATGGGTTCGTGCGACCAGCCGGCAGAGAAAAGTTATTCACTGGATTAGTCGAGGTGCTGAGTGTATCTAGCCGGTCAATTGTCGCCTGATCAAAGGTCGCTGGAGGCATGGTGATAGCATCGTACTGTTGCGACATCCCCATCACGCCGCTCACCATCCACACCGCAATCGCCACGCCGATCACGATAGTGAGCGAGTATAGCACTACATGATAGCGATGGAGAAAGCGACTAAACAGCTTGGCGAGCTGATCGGCATCTAGTTTCATCGAATATACACCTCCAGATTAAGCGCTTGGCTGCTGACAGCCTGC
Organism: Candidatus Saccharimonadota bacterium; assembly: GCA_030528625.1. Classification (GTDB taxonomy): domain Bacteria; phylum Patescibacteriota; class Saccharimonadia; order Saccharimonadales; family Saccharimonadaceae; genus Nanosynbacter. The sequence continues at coordinate 57,671 of JAUMYN010000001.1, read as the reverse complement.
GGGTTCTTATCATCGCGCGCTAGCTGCAAGCCCTGTAATTGCATACGCGTCAGGTTTTGCTCAATGAGATGAATCAAGTGCAACAAGCGGCGATACTCAACTTCGGCGCCCAACTGCACTGTGACGTGTACACTCTTCAGCGCTGGCGCAGCTGATTGCGACTGATCGGCTGATGAATTCTGGGCTGCATCACCCGTGCTTGGGCTAGTGTTCGAGCCAGTAGTCTTCTTGCCCGCAGTTTCGTTCTGAAAGGTAAAGCTCTGAATAGACACCCCTGCCATCGCCGCATAGCGGGTAAGGTCTTCAACTATTTGGTTTTGATACTGATAGCTCTTGGCGCTGGCCACCACCTGCTCGGCCTTCTTGACATCAGCCTCGTGCTTTTTCAGGGCAGCCCCCAAGAGACGCAGCTGTTGCAGCTTGCTATCCGCCGAGTCAGCACTCGCCCGGGCATCGGAGGTCTCCTTGGCTATTTGTACTAAATACTGATACGAGAAATAAAAGCCGGCTCCAGCGCCCGTCAAAAGAAGCAGGAGCAGCACCGACAGCAGCCATCGCATCATCACGGCATTGAGTTTGAGGGATTTTTTGGACGCGTCACTACTCATTTCGGCAACTCTCCTGGCACCAAAGTGGCATTAAAGTTAATCGTGACTGGGTAGCTGCCGCTCGTCTGGTTCGGCGTGGGCAGCTGAATACTCTCAAGATATACATCTTTGAATAGCTTGGACTGCTCAAAACTGGTCTTGAGGCGAAGCGCGTCATGTTCGGTCTTGGCCATAGCAGTCAGCCGCATCGGCTTAGCGATGGTTGTGGCGTCAAGCTGCAATGATTGAAGAACGATACCAGACGGCACCACGCTAGCAATCGCCACCGCTGCTTTACCATATCGCCCCTCCTTGCCCAAAATCGTTTTGGCAGTGGCCAGATTGCTCTTAAACTCCGCAGCCTGCTTTTCAACTGGCGCGTATTCAGCCATACGGCGCTCATTATCGGCAATTTTCTGCTCAGCGGTTGACTTAGCGCTCACTAATAAGAAGTATATGGTAACCACAAAGGCCAGCAGCAACACCGCCAACAGGAGTGACACTACACAATAACGCCACAACAGCGTATTCGAACGAGCTGCTAAAATCTGCCTTTTTTCCTCAGGCGGCAATAGGTTGATCATAACCAAATATCCTCCGGGCGTACCAGTGCTAGACCGGCTGCCGTCATAAAGCGCGGCCGCAGCTGTTTGGCAGGCTGCGCCAAATCACCGAAATTCAGCGCCTGCCACGGACTAGCGACACGGACTGGCATTACAAGCTCATTGGTGAAAAACTCCCCTAAGCCAGGCACATTGCTGCCGCTACCGACGATCAGCACCTGCTCCAAAGCCTTTTCATCAGGGAAGCGGTCGGTGTAGTAGCGGATCACTTTTTTGGCCTCATCGATGATGCGCATCAGTGTCGGCCGCAGCGCGGCGGTGATTTTTTCCTGGCGCGGCCCGGCGCTGAGGCCGCTCAGCACCTTTAGCTGATGCGCCGTCTCCAGCGGTATATTCATCTTCTTAGCCATATCCAGCGTCAAGGTATTGCCGCCAATATTCAAGCCGCCCGTCACCCGCACCGCGCCATCCAGAATGGCGATATCGGTACTAGCCGGCCCAATATCAATGATTACTGTTGGCAAATTACCCTCCTCCGTACGCTCCAAGAGACGCGCCACGGCGGTGATACTTGGCTCAATCAGCGCCACTTCAACACCAGCCTCGCGCGTCACCGTCAACACCGAATTAACAAACTGTCGAGGCACCGCACACATCAGCACCATAATCTCTTTCTTATCGCGCTTGATGATCTGATGATCAATATATAACGAATCTAGCGGCATCGGAATGTACTGCTCAGCCTCTAGGCTAACCGCCTGCCTGATATTCGACTCCTGCTCAGCCGGCAAACTAAACGAACGAACAAACGTCCGGGCTGTCGGCACGCCAAGCACCGCTCGATTACTACTTAGCTTCCCGACAATATGCCGCTCAAACAGTTCGCGCAGCCTGCCCGATAAGTAAGCCTCGCTCTGCTCCAGCGAGTCAGAAATTTTTTCTGGATCAAGATCGATCGAACCGTAACCATGCACCAACATCTTCGACATATCAACTGACATCAGTTTGATGCTCGTCTTACTGATATCGAATCCTATAATCGGCTTGTCCTTATAAAACAGCTTTGTCACAGTAGGCCCACACTCCTTATCTGCAAGTATAGCATAACCATCATCACTGACGCTAGCCCTTTATTTGATTTGCCAGTCCAGTAATTGGCATCATCACGCTGGCCGCAATCAAACCGACCATACCGCCCATAAACACAATCATAATCGGCTCAATGGCCGAACTTAGTCCGCTAATTGCCGTATCGACCTCTTCCTCATAAAAATCAGCCACCTTCACCAACACCTGATCGGTTTGGCCAGTCTCCTCGCCAACCGACAGCATCTGCCCGACGATAGGCGGATAGAGCGTCTCGTTCTCGTTAATAATCTTTGATAACACCTCGCCATTTTTGATGCGCCGCGATGCCTCCAGCAACGACTCCTCATACACCGTATTGCCCACCGCCCGGGCAGTCACCTCCAGCGCCTCCAGCACCGACACGCCAGCGCCGATTAGCGCCGAGAAAGTACGAGTAAACCGCGCCACTGCCACCTTTTTGACAATCTTTCCGACAATTGGCGCCTTGAGAATAAAGCGATGAAATTTTTGTTTGCCCTGCGGCGTCTTGATAAAGCGGATAATACCCCAAACTGCGCCAATCAGCACTGGCAATAGCAGATACCAATAGCTCACCATAAAGCCGCTGATACCGAGCATAATCTGCGTGATAGCCGGCAGTTCCGCGTCTTCGCCGCCCAAGTCTTTGATGGTCTTGCCGATAGCCGGCAGCACAAAAATCATCAGGCCGAAAAAGGCGCCAATCGTGATAAAAATCAACACCATCGGATAGGTCATAGCCGACTTCACTTTTTTCTTGATCGAGGCGTTTTTTTCCTGCTGCATCGCCAGGCGCTTGAGAATATCATCCAAAATACCGCCAGCTTCGCCCGCCCGCACCATGTTGATATAAACGTCGCTAAATACTTCGGGATATTTGGCCAGCGCATCGGCAAAGGCCATACCGCCCTCAATCTCCTTGGAGACGCCTGTCAATACGTTACGAAACGTCGGGCTCTCCGCGTGCTGCGCCATGGAGTTGAGCGAACGCAAAATCGGCACGCCGGCCGAGACCATGGTGCTAAGCTGACGCGTAAAGCCAACCAGCTCCTCCGACTTAACGTTCTTTTTGCGCCCGCCAAATGATAGGCCTTTTTTCTCTTCTTTGACTTCGCGCAGATCAACCAGCTTCATATTCTGCTCGCGCACCATCTGCATGGCCGAGGCGCGACTCAGCGCCTCGATCTCGGTGGCAACGGTCTCGCCGTTCTTTTTGATAGCAATGAGCTTGAATGTCGCCATTATTGCTCCCTCGTTGCACGCAGCACTTCTTCCATGGTCGTAATGCCGCGTAATGATTTAATAAAGCCATCAGTCTGCATGGTAACCATGCCCTCGGAAATTGCCTGCTCCTGAATGTCGTTGCTGGTGGCGTTGGCAGTAATCATCTTTTGAATAGGAATGGAAATACCCAAAACCTCGTAAATACCGACTCGCCCCTTAAACCCGTTGTGTCCGCACTCATCGCAGCCCTCAGGAGCTGGCCGCCACAGGAATTGGATGGTCTGATCGGTAGAGCCCAGCGGCGTCTCACCGCCAATATGCTCCGAGGCCGCCTGCTCCTCCAGGGCATGCAGCCGCTGCATAGCACCTTGTTTCAGATTGAACATCTCGGCGATATACTGTAATTCCTCAGCATCTGGCGTATACTGCTGGCGGCAGTGCATACACAGCCGCCGCACTAGGCGCTGGCCAATCACCGCCTTGACCGTTGACGCAATCAAAAACGGCTCAATACCCATGTCCAGCAGGCGCGGCAGAGTCGTCGCGGCATTGTTGGTGTGGAGCGTCGAAAATACCAAGTGCCCAGTCAGGGCCGCCTGAACGCCCAGGTTAGCTGTTTCGCCATCACGAATCTCCCCCACCATGATAATATTCGGATCCTGGCGCAACAGCGCACGCAAACCTGACGCAAAGGTCATGCCTGCCTTGGTGTTGGTCTGGGTCTGATTGACGCCAGGAATCTTATACTCCACCGGATCCTCGATGGTGGAAATATTGACATCTGGCGTATTCAGTTCGGACAGCACGCTAAACAGCGATGTTGATTTACCAGAACCAGTCGGCCCCGTCACCAAGATCATGCCGTTTGGCTGCGCCATAGCATCTTTGAGCGTCGTCAGCGACAGCCCCCAATAGCCCAGACTATCTAGCGCAATCGCCTGGTTTGACTCGTCTAGCACGCGCATGACGATTTTTTCGCCATCGGCAATCGGCAAGGTGGAAACGCGCAGGGCATACTGCTTGCCCGACACGCGAATTTTGAAGCGGCCGTCCTGCGGCACGCGGCGTTCGTCAATTTTCAGGTTGGACAGAATTTTTACCCGACTAACCAGGGCCCCCTGGACATTGCGCGGCAGCTTATTCACCTCGCGCAGCACGCCATCGATGCGATACCGCACCTGAACAAATTCCTCGCGCGGCTCGATATGAATATCCGAGGCACCCGACTTGATAGCATATTCCAGCAGCAGATTCACCGTCTGTGCAATCGGCGAGTCTTCAGCAAACTCGTCCTCACGCACCTGCGCCTCACTATCGTCACCCTTTTGAATCGAGATCACCTCGTCCAGCTCTTGATCCATATCGCCACGATAGTTTTCCAAACAGTCCAAAATATTCGCCTTGGTGGCCAAGAATACTTTGATGTTATAGCCAATCTCTTTTTGGATAAAGTTCAACGCCTGCACATCGTCAGGATCTTCCATGGCCAAGCTAAGCACTCCCTCGTCATCAACCGCAAACAGCACCACATTATACTGCCGGGCGATATGTTCGGGAATCTTTTTCAGCACCTCATCGGGAATATCCTTCGGTTCAATCTGTACGAACGGTACGCCGATGTGTTGCGAGATCAGCTCTGCCAGCTGCGGCTCGGTGAGTAATTTGCTGCTCAGTACCGTAGCTTGCAACGACTGATGCGACCGTTCAGCGCTCACTTTCAAATCGGCCAGTTGCGACTCATTTACCGTCCCACTCGCCTGCAACAGTTTTTCGATTGTACTGTCAGAAACGCGCATACTTCTTATGCTCAGTATAGCCTATTCGGCGCTGGTTGCCAACCATCACGCAACGATATTAGTAGTACGATAATCAAACCCGGTGCGCCGCCGCATCCAATGCATCGCCAGGGCAATCATTCCGTATAGCAGCACCACCTGCCACCATATCACCGCTACTTCTGTCTGCGCCCAGCTCTGCGCTGCCAGCCACTGCGCCACCGCGATCATATATTGCAACAGCCACTCAGTCGGCGCCGCGATCAGAGGCGCGATCAGCGGTACGCCGCTCACCACACCGACCACAAAGGTCAGCAGCATGGCCAGCGGGATAAGCGGCAAAATCAGCATGTTAGCGAGGAGCGCCACATTACTCACCGTACCGAACGCTAACATTAATAGCGGCAGAGTCATGATTTGCGCCGACAAGGTTTCGCCAAAAATCTGCCGCAGCGTGCCTGGCGGCTTTTTACCAAAGAAGTAGCGTTGTAGTAGCGGGGCCAGCAGCATCACGCCGGCAAAGGCCGCAAAACTGAGCTGCCAACCCAGGTCGCCCCAGGCGTAGGACGGATTGATGAGCAAGGTTATGGCGGCGGCAAACGGCAGCAGTACTAGCGGATGAATCTGGCGGCCATAATACCACACCGCCAAGGAAAGGCCCGCCACCAACCCAGCGCGCGACATGCTGGGGCTCATGCCGGTCAGCGCCATAAAACTGAGAATCATAGCCGTAGCGCTGAGTGTCGCTAGATATTTCGATACCTTCACGAACAGGCGTCGGCTGAGGCGAACCAAAATCGTCAAGTTGTAGCCACTGGCTACAATAACATGTGTCAGTCCAGCGATTTGCAGCGCCTCGTTCAGTTCCGCTGGCAGCGCCCGCCGCAGGCCCGTCAAAAAGCCCATACCCAGCGCCGCTGTCGACTCCGACGAATGTCCACGTACCCGCTCGGCAAACCAATCGCGCACAGCCACTGCCACGTCCCCTGGCGTCGGCCGCTCTACCTTCACCACTTTCGCCCGACTCATCCGCCCCGCAAACGCCACAAAGCCCTCACTCATTTTTCCCTGCACCGTGACGATATCACTGCGTTTAATGGCTTGATTTTTGGCCGTCACCACCCATAGTTTGCCGGGGAGGTTGCGTCCTTGCACCTGAATATTCGCCAGCCGCAGCAACGTCTGGCCGCGCTTATCGACATCCGGATCTTCCAACACTCGACCCGTCACTTGCACCGTCTGCCCCATCAACTGTTGATATTGCTCCAAGCCCACCTGCCCCACACTGCCGCGCCACAGCCCCAGCAACAAACCCGCCATCAGCGCTGGCACGATTACCCAACGTTGCTGTTTTACCAAAAACGGCAGCAACACAAGACCCGATACCAACCATGGCCAATGTGCGCAATAGCCATACGGCGCCCACTGCACCGCCACCACGCCAATTACCAGCCCGACACTTACCACCGCAATCAACCACGAAACATGGAGCCGCTGGCTTAGCATCTGGCGCATCATATAGCTAGTGTATACCACGCGCCAAAAAATAAAAATCGCCCCATCATTGCAGAGGCGATACAACCACGAAATGGAGGGTCCACCGGGGCTTGAACCCGGGACACCCTGCTTAAAAGGCAGGTGCTCTAACCGACTGAGCTATGGACCCATCCTAGGGTATTCTACCACAGAGGCAGCTTGATTTCAATGTTTCTTTTTAGCATCAGACAGCTTGACGGTGTGTAGCAGGAACATATCCGCCAACCCAGTCGCCAGCCCCGCTGTCGCCACTACGCGCCACCATTCATGCAGTACTTTATAGACAGCAAGCCCAGTCGCGTCAGGCACCAAAAACTGTCCCAACGGCTTCACCAATAACGCCGCCGTCACCAGCGCCACCACCAGCGCAGCAATTATTTTCTCGCGCTTTTTACTATAGCGCGGCCCGCCAAACAGCAGCAGGCACAGCGGCAGGATAGTGATGATCAAGCTCGCCAATACGCCGCTCGGTACTCCCGGGATAGCAATGCCTAGGCCGCCAATAAAAACCGCCAACCAGCTGGCCCAAAACTCCGCCAGCATCGCTCCGGCTGCCAGTGCCAGCACCAAAGGGCCAAGCCGCCGGCCCGACAGCAGCACCAGTCCGAACACCACTAGCGCAATACCGCCAAACACCACTGCTACGCTCACGTCTTATCCTCCAGCGAAAACCGCGCCTGCGCCCCAACGCGAATGGCATGCTGCTTGGCGCTGCCAGCCGCCAGCTCCAACACATAGCGCGCCGGCTTCGGCGGACGATAGGTTTCGTGCGGCTCGGCGTCAGGCCACACCTGCTGCTGCACATGCACCACTTTTTTGTGCTCATCCAGCCACACAATATCAATCGGTATACGCATCCCCTTCATCCATACTCCCCAATGATCATTCGTCTCAAACACCAGCAGCAGCGCCTGATCGCCCGCCAGTTCAGTGCGGCCCGCTAGTCCCTGCTCGCGTTCGGCCGACGTCTTGGCCACCTCTGCCCGGAACGTCGCTTGACCAAGCTGCACCAGCGGGCGAGGTTTGGTCATTCCGTCAAAAGCCAACTTGGTCCCATAGGCCGCCCCCAGGAGTACCCCGCCGATGATGATCCAGCATATCGTTCGCTGTAGCCCTGACGCCCTTTGCGATACATCCATGCGACTATTGTATCACACTGGTGTGCCGCGCTGGCGGCCCAAGCTCTAGGCACCAATGCGGTCTTTTTTCAGCTGGCGCTTGGCATTGCGCTCAACGTAGTCGATAATTTTGCTAGCAACATCACGGCCCGTTACCTTTTCGATACCAAATCCTGGACTAGCATTGACCTCCAGCACCAGCGCGCCTCGATCCGAACGCATAAAGTCCACGCCCGCCACTGTCAAGCCCATGGCCTTAGCCGCCTTGATACACATCTTGCGCTCTTCGTCAGTCAATTTGACAGCCGTCCCCTCGCCGCCCTTGTGTAAATTGGAACGAAAATCATCATCCAAGCTCTGGCGTTTCATGCTGGCTACCACCTGCGACCCGACCACAAAAGCACGAATGTCGGTGCCAGCCGATTCCTTAATAAACTCCTGAAGCAGCACGTTCGTGCCATCGGCATTGGTAAGGTAAAATGCCTGCAGCACCGATTTTGCCGCCTTTTTCGTTTCTGCTAATACCACACCATTGCCGTGCGTGCCGCGCGCCAGCTTAATAATCGCTGGCGTGCCGCCAATTTCCTCCAGCAGCGCTTCAATGTCGGTTTCGTTGCGCGAAAAGACGGTCTTTGGAATAGCCACGCCCGCCCGCGCCAGTAGCTGAGTTGAACGCAATTTGTCACGTGACCGGTTGATAGCAATAGAGCGATTGAGAAATAACGCATCTGGGTTTGCCATTTCCAGCTGACGCAGCACCGCCGTGCCATAGCGTGTCATGTGGCTGGCGATACGCGGAATAATCACATCAAACCCAGCCAGCTCCTTACCGCGATACATCACTTTCGGATTCTTTTCATCAATCGCGACGTAGCAGTTTTTATATTTAATCACCTTCACGATGTGACCGCGCGCCTCCGCCTCTTCCTTTAGCCGCAGGGTGGAGTAGTTGATATTTCCGTTTGAGAGAATTGCGATATTCATTTAGCTATCTACTCCTTTCTGGTGATATTTTTTATAGAAAGCGTACGGATCCTTTTTAAACTCTTGATTATACCGTCTGCTGGTTGGCTTACGCAGTGGCACCTCAGACTGTGCCACATCAACCAAAAACTTACCTGCCAACGTTCGCCGCCCAATCAACACCGGGTATTCGTGAGTTGATCGATCCGACAGCCCAAACAGTACTTTCATGCGGCGCCCCCCGAGGCGTATGGTGAAATGGGTTCGAAATTTCATAATCTGATGCCCCGAAGCGCTTCGCACCATCGCCACAGAATAGCCAGTTCGCTTAAACACTTTGCCATTATAGTACGGCGACCCTTGACCAAATAAGCAGAACTTCAGCACACCGTCCTTATCCACACGAATATTACTCGCCCACACCGATGAGCCATCAGCTCCCGTGTCAACTTTTGCCGGTACGCCAACCGCCCGCCGACCAAAGTCAACCTTCACATTCCGGCCAATAATAGTCTTGCTAGTTTTATGCATACTCGTTTTAATTATAACATATTTCATAGCTAAAATCAAAATATCTCAGCGATGGCAACTTCACCCACTGCTACTCAACCAGCTGTCGGCCGTATAGACTCAATCCCCCTGAAGTTCCTAGGGCAATTCTGCTTACTGGTATCATTCAAGCGGCTGAGCTGTCTTTTCAATGGCAGCGAAAAGCTCTCTCGCAACATCCCGAGGAGTGCCGACCGAAGGAAACTGATGCATTCGTATACCGGGTGATGCGTTGACCTCCAATACATAACTATTGCTATCATCGCCCGTTGTTATATCTTCCGTAATAATATCCACACCAGCAATACCGAGTGAACACGCTTGCGCAGCACGAATAGCGATATCCTTGAGGCCGATCGATACCTGGTCCGTAACATCGATCGACTCACCGCCGCGGCTCAAATTAGAAGTCTGCAAAACATCAACTTCAACACCGGCATCGGGAATATCGTCCAAAAACCCCCTTGGGTTGCTGTTCACGACATGCTCTATATTAATTTTTGTCAATGCCGCACTATGTCCCTCTCCACGACGCGGGTCAAGATTTTTCTCCTCAATTAGTTCTCGAATAGTTGACTTACCATTGCCAGCTACAAACGCTGGGCGCCGGTAGGCTACTGCCAATACTTCACCATTCAAAACGAGAAACCGATACTCACGACCAAAAACCATTTGCTGCACAACGATGTCAGGGCTATTATCTTCGCGATAGGCCATGTCAATCGCCTTCCGCAGATCGTCCTCATCACGCACATCCACCGTAATGCCACGACCATGGTTTGCCATTGCGGGTTTCACAACTAAGCGGCCGTGCTCCCGCAAGAAAGATACGATCTTATCTGTCGCTTCATATGCCGAGTCACTCAAGGAGACGACCGTCGTGGCAGGCATAGGTACCCCATGGCAGCCCAGCACATCTCGCGTTAGCACCTTATCATTTGCCATAAATACGGCGTACGACGGCGATAGCGCAGTACATAAACCCTTGAAGTAAAATACCTTGCCGCCCTTCTCGCAACGAATCGCATACGACTTCGCAGATGGACGACTCACCATTGTTGATATACTATACCCCTTTCGAATCGCCTCCTCCACAAGTAACCTAGTGGTTATCATAAACTTCGACGTATCAATCATTCCGTACCCCCTCCAATGATTCTATCAATTTTTGTATAATAATCCTTGCTAGCGGTGTTTGATAGGGAGCTGGCAACCCTGGCTGATCATTAATTTCTATCAGCCGCCATCCACCATCAGCATAAAATATGTCTACGCTAACGAAATATCTATTCTTGATAGTATTAATATCCGATACAACATCGTCCAGCATATTCCTAGCCTCGACGGGCAGCAGCGCTATGTCAAGAAATCGAATAGACCCACCGGCTGCCGTATTAGCTAGAAATCCACCTTCTTTCGGCTGACGAATAGCTAGAAGAAGTGGCTCCCCATCTATAACATACGCTCTTATATCATGCCTGCCAGTAACCTGAAGTTTTGACACCGATCTTGTTTCGCAAAACTCCTGTAATAAAACCGGCTCGCCATATCCTACTATAGTCTCGACAGCACTATCACGCTTCAGTAAGAAAATTCCCCGGCCACCATTCTCCCGTAACGGCTTTACAACCCAGTTCGCTATTTTAGGATTCTGATTAATCACGTCCTTAATCTTTTCAATGTCAACATCGCTATTGAAGCAAGTGCCCTTGGGCATATAGTGCGAAAATTCTCTCAACGAAACAGCTTTATTGCCCAGTTCTGCTATCTCTTTGGCATTATAGGCAAGCCAAGAGGCATTTGCAAAATATGGGTGATTATATAGCTCATCTTTTCTACGATTAATTACCACATCTGGCATGCAGCACTCATGCGCCACTTCAAAGCGTAGGCAATCGGCAATTGTGTCTCGCAGCGTATAGCATAAACCAAACGAGCCGTCAGCTTGCAGGTCGTCGATTTGTACGAAATGCAGGCCCTTGCCAGTTTTTTGCAACACTTCTGCCGCTAAACAAGACAGTGCCTCACGAAATTGCCTATACTGATCACCTAAGTATTTATAGGGACCTTTTTTATCAAAAGATAGACTAAGACATATGGCAATGTTCATAGTATACTCGTTACCAGTAACGACCACGCTATTTTGGTATTCAATACATATAATATCATATTCTTATCAAGTGCAATCTTATTTAGCCTCTATATCAATAAGCAATAGGAGATAGAATATTATGATCTGTCCACGGTGTGGTAGTGACAATGTGCAAGTGCAGATAGTACAGGAACATAAATATGGTAGTTTCTTGACACTACTAGTGCGGTTGGCGCTGCTTATTATAATTTTTATCGTATGGCTCGTGTCGCTGTTGATCAAAACCCCAAGAATAAAAAATAAGACTATGGCAATATGCAATAACTGCGGTAATTCATGGACTCCCAATCCTCGCAAGGACTTGGCTAGACAGAAAAAGGAATTAAAGCGCCTTAAGGCGAAAGGGCGCCGTGAAAAGGCTATTGAAAAAATAGTGGCGAGCAAATTCTGGCAAAATGAGTATTTTGGCTACGCCATGATCTTTTTCTTGGCTCCGCTGGGCGTTTTTCTGATGTATCGATATAACCATAAGCTCACTGATATCACAAAGAGAAAAGTCGCTTATACCGCCATTACCGTATGGACCGGGTTACTCGCGTCGGTTGCTATTATCGGCTTGACTGTTGCGAAGTAGTCTTTAGTCTACCCTCGGATAGCCTAGTTACCGCCTTAGCTGCTTGAAGGTTGTTCACCGCACTACCGAGCAATCCCGCAATGAGACTCCCTTCCTGTTATCAAAGACGTCAACTTTTTGGGGCGCCATATCAAACAAAATGTCGTCAAAATTAATGAATTTCACCTCGTAGCTGCTGTCGAACCCATGGGCGAAGCGAGTCAGCAATCTGCGCCGCCGTCTCCTTGCCATCTGGATGTATGTCCATACCAATAATCGCAATTTCATGTCTTTTATTCTACCATTCCCTTTTCTTTCGTGTTTTGATAACCCTGCAATGCCTGCAAAAGAAACTTTCTTGAGCGATGACCGTCATCATTCACGATATAGACTATAGCATCATCAGGTCCAGCTTTTTTTACGGCCGCCCGAATTGCCTGATCCTCGCGCAGTACGACAAGCGCGTCTGCGCATTGCGCTCGCAAGGCATCGCCCAAAATACCTGCTACCTTACCAACCTCTTCGTATTTATCAGTAAAACCTTTCACGAGAGCAGGCTGGCGCCAATATCCATCAACCTTATCATAGACGATAAATGTATCAAAGTCTTTGGCGATAAATTGCGCCGTGTCCTCAATAAGTTCTTTAGTACGGCTTGGTGCCAGACGCACCACACCGATTACCCTGCCTGCTGACGATACGAGTGACCGTGCGTACATAGCAAGCTCGTGCAGTGAGTATTTCTCGTGGGCAAAGTCTAATAGCACCACCGGACCCTCAGTATCAATGCGCACCATTCGTCCGCCATCTTCGTCGAAGGTATAGGTTTTCAGCGCCTGGATAGCTTCATCAAATCGTGCCGTGTCAAGCCCTTCATATAATGCCGCTACAGTAAAGCCGATTGCATACCGCGACGGACGATGTGCCGCTGCAAGCCACTGAAAGTCGCTCAACGAATAGCGACACGTTAGTTCATTGTCATACAGCAACACTTCAGAATCCGTCACAACACAGCGTCGCCGATCGCCCGCTGTGTCATCCAGTGTTACGCCCATACGTCGTACGTTGTGCGATGGCACTTTTTGCAATTGGTCCACCACCAGAGGATCATCCATGTTATAAATTGCCGAGCCGCCGGGGGCGATTTTCTCAAATACAAGACTCTTTTTATTGGCAATATCCTGCTTCGTCTCCAGCCCCCGAATGCAACCCAGGTGATCCTCAAAGACATTCGTAAAGATGCCAATATTATGATACTTATAGCCGAGACCTACGCCACGATTTGCACAAAACAATGTACATTCCAAAATACCGACACCGTCAGCATCGTCTAAGAGATATAGAAAACGCCCTGGTGCATTTGTAGCCACAAATCCCCATTTCTGACGGCTCTTTTGGTCGCTCACCTGCAAAACGCCATTAAGGTACACACCCGATGTATCAACGCGCAGCACCTGGCGCCCCTGTTGCTGAAAAGCATGGTCGAGCAGGCGCACGATTGTCGTCTTACCTTTTGTTCCTGTTACTGCATATAGCGAATTCATCTAATCACCTACTGCTCTTTTTTATTCGCCCACGTAAAGTCTTCTTCGACAACCTGACGAACATCCTGTGGATTATAGAACTCCATCATGACCGCTCGTTGCCCAGGGTCTGTCGGGTCGCCACGACCCATAAAGAATAAAGCGACCGCCGTGTCGTCTCCTCTATTTTCCTCAAAATACTTCCAGGCATTGTATGCTCCATTGAAATAAGCCAAATCCATCATGAGCGGGATATCTCCCGTCCCCTGGGTCATACGAGCTACCTGTCGCGCGGCAAGATCTTGCGCCTTTGTGATTGATTCATCTGTTACCTTTACGTCTTTCTTGAGTGCATGGTATCTCCATAATGCTTCATACACCTCATGACTATTCTTTTGATCAAATCGCATCATGGAAGCGATCAAATAGTATGCTATGCCCGCCTCCTGATACTGTTTCCCCAGAGCCTGTTCGGCAACCTTACCAGTACCCTCTTCGAGGTCACGATAAGAAGCAAAGCCAAGCGCAGCAAGTGGTGAATTTAGTTCATATCCCATCACACCACGCAGCATATGCACACCGATTTCGTGCACTACGAGCTCACATAATTTCTGGTAAGACACTGGGGGGCGATCTTCTGGAATGACTATGGTTTTTGTAATACGGTCGACTTCAATAGAGCCGGCTGGTCGTACCACGACAGACCAGTCGTCCGCCGCTTCGCCAAACTCTTGACGTATGATGTTCTCGAATACTTCGGCTATCTCTTGCGGGGTAAACGGCTCGTCCCGTTCTGGGACCTGTCTCAATAGTCCACCATAGAGTCCATTAACCACGCCATTCATCCATTCAATCGTCTCCTGACTTGGACGAAACCGACTCACCTCAGCTTCAATCGAAGGCAACTGCTGAACAAGTTCCTCGTATAAACGTCGGCCGTGATCATTAGCCCCGCCTAACTCTAACTGCTTGATGTCGGACACAAGTGAATGATACACCTCTTCGTCCGGTGATCCATAGATCTTCTCATTTAAATCATTAATTACCGCCGCCAATTCGTTCCGTCGCGCAACATCTGTCTCCTCCAGGCGCTCTTGCATTGCCTGAAGAAGGAGATATTTCAGGGCATTTTCGCCAATAGCCCCACAAAAATATACAGAAAGGCGATCACTCTTGTCCTTGACACTACTGGCAAGCCGCTCCAGTTTGCTAAGCGGAGCGGCAAAATCAGCTTTGCTCAGCCCAGGACAGACAGGTGCAGTCATACTACCATCTTTGATACCCTGCCGCACCTCTGCGATATTCTCAGGGAGTAAATAACCAGTCACCTTCGGTGTCAACCCAATAGCCTCATTCAGTATGCAATCATGTGCCGAAGATTTACTACGTAATATTTCTGTTTGCTGATTCATCACAATGTGATTATACATTAAAAATGTGTTAATGTCAATATTCTTCTGCTGCGCTCATTTCATCATGGCGCTCTGCTGCCACACGCTCTACGAAAACAACCCGCGCTTCTTCGCGCCCTTAAACTGCTCCAGCAGCTCCCGCTGTTTCTTACTGAGCTTGGTTGGCGTATCAACGATAATACCGACGATGTGCGGGCCGCGTTGGTCGCTGCGGAGGCTCGGCACGCCGTGGCCCGATAGCTTGAAATCCGTCCCCGACTGGGTGCCAGCTGGAATCTTCATACGCACCGTGCCGTCCACCGTCTCGACGTCAATCTCTGTGCCCAGCGCCGCGTCCACCATGGAAATATGCTCTTCCGACAGGATAATATTGCCCTCACGAGTAAATTTTTTGTGCGCTTTCACCCGGATATGGACGTACAGATCCCCCTTCGCGCCGCCCTGCACCGCCTCGCCGCGCTCGCGTAGCCGAATCGTCGCGCCATCATCAATGCCGGCCGGGATTTTCACTGTCATTTCGTGCGCCTGGCGGGTAGTGCCGCGACCACGACACACTGAACAATCCTGCTCCGGCACCTTGCCGCGGCCATGACAAGTTTCGCAAGTAACCGCCTGCTGAATCTGGCCAAAAATCGAATTCATCACTCGGGTTTGCTGGCCAGCGCCCTGGCAGGTGTCGCACGTTTTCAGGCTGTGACCTGGTTCAACGCCACTGCCATGGCAATGTTCGCACTCATCGTCCAGCGTCAGGCTGATAGTCTTTTCCGCGCCAAACACCGCTTCCTCAAAAGAAAGCGTTACGCTGGTCTCAAGATCACGGCCGCGCCGCGGTCCGCGCTGAGCACCTGCGCCACCGCCAAAAAATTGGCTGAAAATATCGCCCAGGCCGCCGTCGCCGAAGTCAAAATGTACGCCCTGACCGCCAAACCCGCCAAACCCTTCAAATGGATTGCCACTGAAGCCGCCCGCGCCACCGCCGACGCCAGCATGGCCGAATTGGTCGTAGCGCTGGCGTTTTTGCTTGTCCTTCAGCACTTCGTAGGCTTCGTTCACCTCTTTGAATTTAGTCTCATCGCCGCCCTCTTTATCTGGATGATACTTCACCGCCGCCTTGCGAAACGCCTTCTTAATCTCATCCTCAGAGGCGCTTTTCGACACGCCCAACACTTCATAATAATCGCGCTTGGTCATCGTTATAGATCTCCTTGTTTGCTATATTTCTTCGCCAGCGGCCCCGTGATGAGCCTCGTTCGATCAGCCGCTTGAGACAGTGCAGCAATTGGACGATGTTCATAGCCGATATGCATAATTTTCGCCCCTTGACGCCTCGCTTCTTTGATAGCTGGCAGCAGATCAGTGTCCGCGCTTATTACCACGAGCTCAATATCGTCCGACGCCTCACGCAGTAGCCTTACTGCTAAGCCGACATCAACGCCTTTTTCCGCCAGCGACCACTTGCTGCAGCCGCACTGAATACAGGGGTCTGGCTGTCGCGCTCGCAAGTAGCCTACTTTGATAAACGTAATTTTTTGGCGCTGCATATGATTGATAAATCTTGCCTGCCAGGCAATCGCGGCTTCTGTTTTCTGGCGCAGCTCATCAGACTGGTCGTACTTTCTGAGACGAGCGCCAAACCATAGCAGTTCACTTGGGGCCTGATCGCTTAACAGCTCATCAATCAATCCCCTAAAATCATACGCCTCAAGCTCACTGCGCAGCGCGGCCTCCTGATCTCCGAGCAGCTCTCGGAGCGCGTGTGTCAAATTTTCACCATCAATCAAGACTATGCGGCGCATATGTTATCTCCGTCACACGTAAAAACCTCGCGAGAGCAGGCGCCCAAGCGAGGTGATGCGCTGCTAGTATAGCAAGAAAAAGGCCTCGAGTCAAGAATCGGCTTATATTGTTGCGTATTTACATCAGGTATCATACTGTCTCATTGTACCATTTTTAGCACTCGACGTGCAAGAGTGCTAACCCGATAATGACGCTGTATGGGCCAAAATGATATAATAGCCCTATGTTTCATTTGCCCGATTTACCCTATGACTACCATGCACTAGAACCAGCCATCGACGCAGCGACTATGCGCCTGCATCATAGCGCTCATCATCAAGGCTATGTCGATAAATTGAACGCGGCGCTAGAAACCGTGCGGGCTGAGCAGCCAGAACTGCACGCGGCCATCACCGAGGTGTTTGCGCGCGAAGGCGAAGAGACGGCCCTGCGCTTTATCCTGAGTGGGCAGCATGATTTTGGCGCGGTGCAGGCAGCGGTGGTAAATAATGCTGGCGGCCACCTGAATCATAGCTTTTTCTGGCGAGCGATGCGGCCATTCGGTGAGGACAATTGGCCATCCACCGAGCTCGAAACTGTTCTTTCGGCGCAGTTTGGCTCATTTGACAATTTCAAGGCACAATTCAAAGAGGCAGCCATGGGGCGTTTTGGCTCGGGCTGGGCGTGGTTGGTGCGTAACGCGGATGAGCAATTATCCATCATGACAACCGCCAATCAAGACAGCCCGATCACCCTGGGTCTTGAGCCGCTGCTCGGCCTTGACCTTTGGGAACATGCCTACTACCTGCACTACCAAAACCGCCGCACTGAATACATCGACGCCTGGTGGTCGGTGGTGGATTGGAGCAATGTCGAGCAGCTGCGCAATAAGTAACCGTCCTACTTTCGGCGTGCTACCCACAGCGCCGCCGCTACAACGGCCGTGCCGCTCAGTAGCGGCAATATCATTGAGGCAAGCTGCTGTTGCTGCCCAGTGTTTGGCGCCGAAGGAGCAGTAGTGGACGGCTGAGTTGGCCGTGCCGGCGCAGTAGGCGGGGTTGGTACAGCTGGGCCTGGCGTTGTCGCCGCTAGGGCATGAGGATCAGCACACCCCGGTAGCGCCGGCTGACGATCGCGCGGCACTACTTGCACCGCTGGCAACGCTGTCACATCTTGCGCAAACTGATTAAAATTGGTCGGCAATACATCATACGGGTTTGGCATAACATCGTCGGTGATAAACAGCCAGCCAACATTGCGGTCGCGGCTGAGAGCCAAGACCTGAGCATAATCGCCAGGCGTCACATCATGCACGATATGCGCAATACGCCCATGGTTTGCCTCGGTTGTCTCGAAGGTAGAAGTTGCTGGCACATAGTCATTGATGTATTTGTTGCCATTTGTTTCATAGGTGACCATAATGTCGGCGTAGTTTGCCATGGCATCAGGAATATGCCGGCCTGGATTGATCACCACCAGCTGCTGCGGCGAACGCTGCTTGATGTAATTATACAGCTGCGACAAGTAGCACAAGCGGTCGGAGTCGATAGCGATCTCATCTAGAAAAATTCCCTGTACATCGGGATACAGTCGATACCAGTCGTCGATCTCCTGCTTTACCTCGGCAATCGGCCGCTGTTGATACAGTGTATGGACATAGCCAATCTGCTGAATGCCGGCAGCCTTATTGCGCCGCATCCGTTCCTGGTAATCGCCGTTCTGCGCGGCACCTGGACCACTGTCGGGGTTGATAATCACCAGCGGCACCTTTGCGCCGCCAGCCGCCACCAGCGTATCCCAATAGGCATCAGGCTGCCAGGTTGTCGGATATTTGTATGCCGGTATCATGATGGACTGCGAGGGTACCGCAGCCGAAGCCGGCACAGCCATAGTGATGGCGATAACGATTGCGGTGATGATCATTCCTCGTTTGTGTTGCATGTTATTTCCCCTCTTGCTATGATGGTTGTGTTTGATTATAGCACAAAAATGAGACATCAGCATGAACTATCGCATTATACTCGCCAGCCAGTCGCCCCGACGCCAGGAGCTTCTGCGAAAGATGGGGCTTAAAGAGTTTCGGGTCGTACCAAGTCACTTCGAGGAATATCTCGACACCTCGCTCAGCGCGGGGGAACTTGTCATTGAGTTAGCGCGGGGCAAGGTGTCCGAAGCAGCGCTTATCAGGGAAGTCCTGCTCCATCCACACCGCCCTCGGACTACCGACTAGATTATTGGCCAAACAGTTACAGCATTTTGACGTTATCGTGACGCCAGCCAATAACACAAACCCATATCTGTAGCCAAGCCGCTCCAGGACATGACAACCTGACTGCGCCCGCTATATGAAACCACCGCCCCTTTTCAAAAGGCGGTGGTTCTTTGGGTTGCGTAGGTAATTACTCCTTGTCCACTACTTCACCTTCGACCGGCTCGTCCTTGTCTGACTTTTTGGCTTTTTTGCCGTCAGATTTCTTTGCGTCCTCAGCCTTATCATCTTCGGCTGCCGCCTGATACAGCTTGGCGCCAATCGGCATGATCGCATCTTGCAATTCCTTAGCTGCCTTTTCCAGCGCATCCTTGTCAGCCGACTCGTCGTCCTTGACCTTCTTGGCCGCATCGGCCGCGTCGGTGATCACCTTTTTGTCTTCATCGGTAATCTTATCCTTGAACTCATCTGGCATTTTTTCTGCCTGATAGATGGCATTCTCCAACTGATTACGCGCATCCACCGCTTCACGCTTTTTCTTATCTTCTTCCGCGTGCAGTTCGGCCTCTTTTTGCGCCTTTTCGATGTCTTCCTTTGACATGTTGCCAGAATCTTGGATGGTAATTGACTGCTCCTTGCCCGTACCCTTGTCCTTGGCGGTCACGTTCAGAATACCGTTGGCGTCCAAGCTAAAGGTCACCTCAATCTGCGGCACACCGCGCGGCGCTGGCGCAATGCCGTCAAGCAGGAAGGTTCCCAGGCTCTTGTTGTCGGCCGCCATTTCGCGCTCACCCTGCAATACGTGAATCTCCACCTGCGGCTGGTTATCCGCGTAGGTTGAGAATACTTGGCTCTTTGAGGTTGGCACAGTCGTGTTGCGGTCGATCATCGCTGTACGCACGCCGCCAGCCGTTTCAATACCCAGCGTCAGCGGCGTCACATCGAGCAGCAGCACATCCTTGACATCACCAGCCAGCACGCCGCCCTGGATGGCCGCACCAACTGCCACCACCTCGTCTGGATTCACGCCCTTGAGTGGTTCTTTCCCAAAAATCGCCTTTACTTTCTCCACGACAGCCGGCATGCGGGTCATACCACCCACCAGCACGATTTCGTCAATGTCGCTCGGCTTCATGTCGGCATCCTTGAGGGCTTTTTCTACTGGCTCGGCAAGTCGCTCAATCAAATCCTTCACCAGCTCTTCCAGCTTGGCGCGGGTCAATTTGTGCTCAAAGTGCTTTGGACCGTCAGCATCCGCCGTAATAAATGGCAGGTTGACCTCATATTCATTAGTGCTCGATAGCTCCTTCTTGGCCTTTTCAGCTTCATCCTTCAGGCGTTGCATGGCCGCCTTGTCACCCTTCAGATCAACGCCCTCTTCCTTTTTGAACACCTCAAGGAAGTGGTTGACGATACGGTTGTCAAAGTCTTCACCGCCAAGGTGGGTATCGCCATTGGTTGAGCGAACTTCAAACACGCCGTCGCCCAGCTCAAGAATCGACACATCAAAGGTACCGCCACCGAGGTCAAAGACAGCGATCTGCTCGTCTTTCTTGCCCTCAAGGCCATAGGCCAGAGCAGCTGCGGTTGGCTCATTGATGATGCGCTTCACCTCAAGGCCGGCAATTTTACCCGCATCTTTCGTCGCCTGACGCTGGCTGTCATCAAAGTAGGCTGGCACGGTAATGACCGCTTCGGTGACTTTTTCACCCAAGAACGCTTCGGCGTCAGCTTTAATCTTGCTGAGAATCATCGCCGATACTTCTTCTGGGGTATACTCCTTGTCGCCCATCTTGACCGCCACGCCATCGCCCTTCTTCACCAACTCAAACGGCAGAATACCGCGGTCGTTTTGTACCTCATCATCAGTCCACTTTCGCCCGATGAATCGCTTCACGCCGTAAATGGTGTTTTTTGGATTAGTTACGCGCTGGCGCTGCGCCACCTGGCCAACCAGACGATCGCCCGATTTATTGGTCGCCACAACACTTGGAGTGGTGCGGTTACCCTCGGCGTTGGCAATCACCTCTGGCTTGCCTGCCACCATGTAGGCAAATGCCGAGTTAGTGGTACCAAGGTCGATGCCGATAATCTTTCCCATTGTTTTCCCCTTTCATTACAAACTTATCTATTCCTATTTTAGCACTCTTTGCTGACGAGTGCCAACTATTTCAGTATAGAAAATTAGCACTCCCATGTCAAGAGTGCTAATTCTGGTTCTTACTATCCCTAGACGTGCGGCCAATATTCGCCTGGACGCAATGAAAAGTCTGGTCGCGGCCGGCCCCAGTCAACCGGCGCCCATTCTGTTTGATCCCATGGAAAATCACTGACATCAAAAGCCCTTCCTGGATCATCTGGCCGCAAAAGGCGCGCCAATTCGCCGCCTGGCTGCCATGGATCGCGGCCAAACAACGCCTTTTCTTGGATGCCCGACTCGGCATTAAAGGCATGACACCAGGCGTTGGTATCAGTAGCAACCAACCCATAGGTTTTGGCCGCCCGGATAAGCAGCTGCGTCAGTGGATTATACGACAGTCCGGTGCGCGGATTGTACGACGGATCGACGCTGGCCGACAGACGAGCCCATTGGCCGTGGGTTGGTGAAAATGGTTGCTGATCGCGTGGCGCCTTGCCGTCTGATAGCTTGGCTGGCCAAGAGGGCGGCATGGCCGCTGCAAAATTCGCCGTAGTAAAGGCTAGTGCATGATCAATATGGCCCCGCCGCACCTCAGCGATACCAATAAAGCCCAAGGGGTTGTGCATACAGGCCACCGCCGAGGAGCCTTTTTGTAGCTGGGTAGCGTAGTTCGTCGTTGCCAACTGGCGCAGCCCAGGCGTCGTCACCGAATAACCGCCAGCGCTGGAGCGCCAATGACCCGGCTTGCCGCTCACCGGCTGCACCATAAAATATTCCCGCATAATACCGGTCGCTATGTCGTACAGCGCCAGGCCGCGATCGCCATTTTGCGCTGGCAGTGCAAATGACGGCCAAGGAATTGGCCCTGTCAAGAAGGCCCGCACCTCATCCTGCGTCACGCCGACGCCAGCCGAGGCCTCCATTACCTGATAGTGGCAGCGCGGATGCGACGAATCAACCAGATAGGCCGCAATCGGCTGGGTGCCGAAGCTGCTGGTGTTCAAGCTAGTCTTGGCGCCAAACGCACCGCTACCCCACGGCGTCGGCGTCTTGTCCCACATCCACTGCGCCATCTGGGCCGAATTAGCCGCCAGCGGCATAGCGCTCACGTCACGCTGCCAGATGGTTCCCTTGCCAAGGTAGTCCGGCTCGAACATCGACTCAAACACCGCGCCAGGATGGCGATCGGCATCCATCGTCACCCATTGCCCCTGCCGATGCACGCACGGCTCAACCGCTAGCCAGCGCCCTGGCGTTGCCTGCCACATGCGCGAAGTCATTTACACCACCCCCGACACGCGGCATTGCTTGAGCCGCAGCACACCCTGGCTGGCTGGCGCGATGATGAGCTGGCCAACCTTACCCCACGGCTGAGCGTGGCCCGCAAAATCCTTGGTTGCCTGCCGACCAGTCGGCGAGGTCACCGCTAGTGTTGTGCCGGTGCGGCGAATCGTCCATATCCCTAAAGCCGCAGCATCCAGCGGATAGACCGCGCCTGGCAGTTGCCGAATGCTGATCGTGTTATTTGATACGACAAATGACAGCTCTTGCCCGCCAGTGCGCGACGAAGTCTGCGAAAGGTTTACCGCCAAGCCGGATCCATGCGACGTCGGCCACTCGGCAACTTCAATTTCCAACTGCACATCATCGGTCTCGGGCATAAAATAGTGAATACCCGGCCGACCGCTCTTTGAAACCAAATGACCAGCGCCGTCCAGGGCGGAAATTTCCTGAGTATTTGACCACGCCGCGTACCATCGCAGCGGTCGACGACCAGGATTGGAAAAACTGCGGCCGCCCCGTAGCGCTCCAATCTGCGGGCCATCGAGCGGCACCAATAGCTCGCCTGCCGCACCCTGAAACACGTCGGCAGCCAGTAGTTCCATAGTGGCTGGACGACCATATAATTGCTGCCACGAGGCAACGCCAACTGTCATATAACCTGGCAGCGCCTCGGCGGTCACGGTCACCAACCGCTCCCCCTGACCAGGCACCGGCACAGTGCCCGTTATCACTTGTTGTCCCAGCTTGTACACCAGACCGACCATACCAGGGACTGTAACGGTATTGTCGGCTAGGGAAAAGACGGTGGCGACGGCACAACCGGTATTGGTTGCGACATGCCAGCGCGACGGCCCCATATCACTGGTACGCCATACATCTCGGTCTCGGTGGGCGGCGTGTCGCTGTAGACAATCCAGTACCCTTGGGCTCGCGCCTGAGCTTCAGGCGACCACGCCGCGCCGCCAGACGATCCGCCAGCCGCCTGGAGCTTAGCGCGCACTGCTGGCGCCAATTTATCTTCGGTCACCGCATCGGCCTGAATGGTTGCCGCCGTCACCGCACCAGCACGCAGGGCGCCATCCGTCCCATGCGCCTGCAACAAATAATCATTTAATATCGTTCCCCAGTTGCCGTCGTCTCCTCCCGGCTGTGGTAATCGCGCCATAGCACCTCCCTCTATGATTTATTTTCCACCATATGAACGCAGTCCGTAAGCAAACGACGTGCTCTGCGCCGACTGCGTCCCAGCGACACCTGGCCGCCATAGCTCCATCAACGAACGCATAATAAATCCGCCGCCCAGTAAGAACAGGCTGGCGACACCGATATGCGTCAGAAACTCCTGACGAGTCATCGGTTTCTGTAGTAATGTCTGTAGCGGCGAAACTGATTTCATGATTCATCGCTCCTTATTGTTTATGTTTATCCTCTCTATCGTACACTAGGCCGCGCCTCAGTGCAACTACCCGAACGGCGAGGCAGTACTATACCATCAACCGAGCGTGGGCGTGGCGGCGGTGCCGGGCGCGGGGCGTAAGAAGCCGGCTGGCGTGGCGGCACAGAGACGGCTTTAGTGGGGAATGGTGGCGTACCCTTGACGGGAGGCGAAGCAGCCGGTCCGGATAAAGGCCTCGTAGGCTCAACGGTTGGTGAGGCGCGCAGACGGCGGCGGTGTCGCAACCACACCACCGCCACAGCGCATTGATACATCACAATGATCGGCACAGCCAAAAACAACTGATTCACCGCGTCGGGTGTCGGTGAGAGCACGGCGGCCATCACTACCGAGCCAATAATAACACTTGATTGCGCCCGCATAAGTTTGGCAGGCGGCAGAGGTGTTATCCGATCAATCGCCAGTACAATGAGCGGCACCTGAAACAACAAGGCGCCAGCGATAATATAGGCCATAACGAACGCCATGTAGGCGTCAATCGTTAACATTGGAGTAATCTGTTGCAGCTGAAACCCGACCAAAAACTGTAGTGCTGCTGGGAGCAAAATCATATAGGCAAACACAACACCTATCGCAGCTAATATCGTCGACAACAAGGCATACCCCAGCAACCGCAGCGAACGGTTGGCGCTCGGCTGAGGCGCCACAAAGCGGTAGATCTGGTAGAGCAACGCTGGCATCGCGGCAACCACCCCGACATACAGACAGGTTTGCAGCATAAACCCAAACGCGCCACCCGGCGTTAAATAGACAAGCTGCTGTTGAGTGCCTAGCGGATGCAAAATGAGCGCCACCAGTTGATCAAACCACCAATAGGCCGCCCCGCTGGCCAGCACGACGATCACCACCACCACCGACAGCCGCCATTGCAACTCGCGCACATGTGCCAAAAATGGCTGGCGCACTGGCTCGGTTTTAGCGTCGGGCGTCTTTGCTGTCAGATTTGTCCGCCTTGTCATCATCGCGTAACGCGCCCTTGAGCTCCTTGGCTGAACTGCCGATACTGCGCGCTAGTTCAGGAAGCCGCTTGGCACCAAATAGCAGCAACAGCACGACTAGAATAACAATTAACTCTGGTAGACCAATATGTGGCATCTCATCCCCCTTGATTTATCGGTATCTCTTACGTATTATACTGATAATGGTTATAAAAGCAATGTCCCCGCTCCCCGTCATCATGGCACCGCTGTCATTTGGTGCTCATGCTTACTCCTGTAGTAGCTACGGCGCAGGAGCCTACGATCAAGGTGGCGCGCCATGTACCACCACCCAGCAGCCAAGCAGCCCGGCGCCGCCGAGCGCTGGCTCGCCGCTCTCGCCAACTGGCATGCCGATCATTGGCGGCCTGGTCTTTGGCGCGCTGTTAATCGTCATCGCCTGCGTACTGCTCTGGCGACGACGCAAGGCTTAGCTCTGATGCGTCACCCGCACCATCGTCGGACGCACCACAACTCCTTGATAGCAATACCCAGCCTGTAGTTCCTCGGCAATCACCTCGCGCTCGCCCTCGCCGTCATCAGCCGACACCGCCTCGTGCAGCTCAGGATCAAACTCAGTTTCACCGACCACGACCTTGATACGCTCCAGATGCAGCTCATTCATCAGTTTCGCCAACTGTTTAGTGAGGCCAGCCACTCCCTCCACCCAGGCGTGTCCGCGCAGCTCCTCCGGCAACTGAGCTATTGCCCGTTCAATCACATCCAGCGCTGGCAACAGCTTCATGACAGCACTCATCTCGCCCAGCTCGCGAGCACGGCGCTTTTCTTCGTCCATCCGCTTGCGATAATTCTCAAAATCAGCTCGCGTACGCTGCACATCTGCCGTTAACTCTGCCACTTGCTGCTCGAGTATCTCAATCTTCTTACTTTTGGCCACGTTGTTTCCTCCTTCGCTGTCGCCATTCTATCACTTCGCTTACCACATCCCACAGCCAATCGATCATAATACCTCCTCAAGCATCGCACCGGTGTGGCGCACCAGCCGCATTACTTTAGCATAGCTCTGCCTGGTCGGGCCCAGCACGCCGATGTAACTGCGATCGGAAAAGGGTGAGCGAAACCGGCTAATAATCAGGCTTGCCCCTGAACTCTTACCGATGGGATTTTCCGCCCCAATATACACGTTCAGCGGCTCGTTCGGTGCCGCTTCGTGCAGCCACGGCTCCAGATTGTCAATCAGCCGCGCTACTGCCTGTACGTGATCACCGTGAGCAAATTCCGGATGCGAAAACAGGTTGCTCATACCGCTAAGGTACAGCTCATCGCCGATCGTCGCCAGGCCGAGGTTATGAGTCAACTCCACCAGGCTATCTACCGCACTGCGAATCGCCCGGTCAGCCCGATCACGGTGGGTGCTTACCCGCGCATCAATCGCTCTCGCACTGCGATCAATCCCCGACTCGGCACCGCCCAACCGACGCTGCTCCTCGCGCTCTGTCAGTTGATTCACATAGAACCGATAGCCTCGATCAGTTGGAATGCGCCCGGCGCTAGTGTGCGGGTGGGTGATCAGCCCCAACTCCTCTAGCTTAGCCATTTCACTGCGCACCGTGGCGCTCGATATACCAAACAGCTTGGCGAGCGTCACACTCCCTACCGGTGCCGCTACTTCGGCGTATTGCTCAATGATGGCAATCAGAATAGCAATTTGGCGTTCGGTCATGCCCTCAGTATAACATAGCTTTGGCACTCTCGACAAGCGAGTGCCAATCGTTAGCCAGTAAACGCGCGGCTTGCCGCTGGAGGACAAGCCGCGCTCCGTTTGCTCAATCGGCGTTTACCGATGACTGTATTTTTTGCGCAGTGCCATCACCGCTGCGACCGCCGCAATCAGCCCGGCCACGACTGCCGGCAGCGGCTGCGTCGCCAACTGCTGCGCAATACCGGTGTTCGGCGCCTTAAGTGCTGCTCGCTTCTGTTCGATCGTCGCAGGAGTGGTTGGCAGCGTGCCGGTCTGAGCATCAGCAAGCGCTGTCAACACCACGTCATTACCATCACCGCCTCGGTAGCTGATGCGGAATTCCGCTGTCCCAGATCGTACGGTCGCGCCTTCGGGCAGATCCTTGAACGTGCCCTGCACTGGATTGGCGCCCGTCATGTCGATGATTTTGTACTGGCTACCAGCCTGTACCGAGAAGTTCCCAAACCCGTACAACTCTAGGGTCGCCTCGCTGCCAATAGAGGCATAGGTGGCGACTTTTAGCTGATCATAGCCAGTGCAGGCATCCTTGCCGCCAATTTCTACGATATAGGTACCAAAGAGGTTCAATGAGCCAGTTGTCAAACAGCCAGGACTGAGGCCAGGCGAGAGCGTACCGCTACCATTCACCCACAAGTTGTCGGTAATCGCGCCGGTACCTTTAAGAGTACCGTTCACCTCAACCTCGCGGCGCTCGCCGGTCAGAGTTGCTGTCTGGATGCTCGGTACGAAATACCCCTCTGCCTTCTTATCCTTGAGCTCAACCACCTTTGGCGTCTCGGTAGGTGCATCGCCGCTATACTGCACCTTGCCGCGACTCAAATCACCTAGCTTGATCAGCGGACTTCCCTTCAGAGCGGCTGGCAGCACCACTGTGGTGTCCTCGCTCCAGGTACTGATCGTTACTGGCTTTTGCAAGGTTAGCTGCTGAATAGTCCAGGTAGTCGGAGCGGTTTTTATGCAGCCAAACCCCCCTGTGTCTACACAATGCGATCCAAAATTCAGCGTCGCCCCTTCTTTGGTAACCTCTATTGGTGCAGTTACAGCGATCGCCGTTTTGTCTGGATAGACAAAGTCTATGCTGTCATTATTTTGCGCCTGTGCTGGCGCCAGAACAAGCCGTGCAAAGCTGTCCCCATCCTTATAGTGATAACTACCAGTGACTGTTAGTACACCCTGCACCTTTATGTTGCGGTACTCAACAACCTTCTTTTCTAGAGACAGATTGCCCTCAATTACCAGATCAGCCATCTGCTGCCAACTAACACCAAGACCCAGGTTTATATAGCCATCACTACTAGTTCTAACTTCAGAAAGCAACGCCCCATCGGCCAGCCGCAGCGAGGAAATCAAGGCGCTTTTCCCAGAGCCGCTTGACAGGCCAGCCTCGTCTTTAATCAGCCCGCCTAACGCCACATTTAGGTCATTGGTCAGCTTATTAGCGTCATTATCGGCCAGACCATCCTTGGTAAACTTAATGATGTCGCCAGCCTGCGGCGCAGCGCCGCCGCAGTCGCGCCAGTTCTCAGCCAGGCTGAACTTCTTTTCGGCAGCCGCACCCGTCCAAGTACAGGTCTTGCCGGCAGCCGACGCGCTTGGCGACAGCACAAACCCGGCAATACCCAAAGTCAGCGCCACGGCAGACAGTGCCGCCACTTTGGTTGTGATTCCTCGTCCCATTGTTTCTCCTTTTTGTGTTGGTTATGGTTGTAGTTTGATTATAGCAAACGAGCCGCAGTTTGCAAGTAGTGTTGTAATTATCACTATACCTTGCGATGTGCCTGCGTAAACCGCTGGGAGGCATCAGCCGACAATAGGACAATATTGATAATATTGAGACCAATAAACACCAGCAGCCCGGCAGTCAACCAGGTCAGCTTGCCGACGGTGAGGCTAATTGACGCAACCATCGCTGCCGCGCTTGCCACCGTCATGAGCAGCTGCCGCGCCCGATCACTACCGCGGGAGGTGCGCTGTGCGAGCCACACGATCAAGCAGGCCGAGCCGATGGTTATCGCTACGCTTGCGGCAATCGTCCAGTGGGCTGCCGTCATCGCTGCCGCCTCAGTCATGCCTCCGCCTATAAAATCCCGCATCACTTCTTGTCGATACTGTTCAATGTAGATCATGTCAACCACGGCGCCCAGCACCAACATCCCCGCAATTACTGTTGCGAGCACTACCGCAAATGAGATCTGCGGCGGCTGGCGGCTCCACAGCGCCTGGAGCAGGGTGTCGTGGGCAGCTGGACGCCGCTCGTACTTCGTCTTGTCCAAAATGAGACTTCGCGGGTCATGTTCAGCTGAACAAGTGCCGCCGAGCTCAACAACCGGCAGATTGCCGTCTGTCTGGATAGTATCGCCGCCGCCGTTGCGGGCATGATAGCCCGTCGAGAAATCACGCAAATTGGTCACTTTTATGGAGGGAAGGGCCTTTGTCACCTCTTGGACAATGTAGTCGCGCTCAATATCAGTATTCTCATCAATCTTATGCGTTAGTTGCAGCGTAAATAGCGACAGGCCAACGCTTTTGTCATAGGTACCAGCTGCCAGCCAATCAACCTTATGCCCTCCTGGCAGCAGCCAGCCGCTCGGGCAGCGCCAAAAACGCACATGATGGCGGCGTTCGGGACTACCGTCAATTTCCTGCTGGTACGAAAAATCCTGTCGTCGACCAAACAGGAACAGCGGCGAGACTGGCGCGCTCGGATAGCTGCGGCGCAACACGGTTGCCACCACCATGCGCCAGGCCGAGCGAGCGGTAATTTCGTCAGCCAATGACCAGCCAGCCGACTGCATCGCCCGGTGCAGCTCAGCCTCGGAGCCGCGGAATGCTATATTGACTGGATCGCCCAGCAGCCCGCTGCCCGTGCGGGTGCGTCCAATAAAGTAATTCGGGACATAGAGGCTGCTGAGAATCCGATGTAGTCGAGGCAGCGCCAGATAAGCGGTGATTGCCCACGCCACAGTAAACAAGCAGATCAGCCACCAGCCTCCCGACGCCCACCCTTCGCGCCACACCAGCCAGGCCAGCCAAAATGATGCTATGCCAGCAAAGATAAAAAAGCCATGATCGATAAGTGCCGACGGAGACCATGATGCGCGCTGCAGGGCTGCCGCGGTCTTTTGTCGACGTTCGTGCTCAGGCATCGCCCTCCTCACGCGCGATCGTTCTCAGCAGCTGACGCGCCGCCAAACGCGCTTCATCATCATGCGCGTTAAATAAATCACCGCGCTCTATGATCTCGCGCGTCACCCGCACCGCCCGCTCCAGGTCGTCATTGATAATCACGTGATAATACGGCACTTCCAAGGCATGAGTGAGTTCTTTGATGGAGCTTGCACGACGCTTGGGCCACTCGGCGATAAACTCTGCTTCCGTTGCATAGCGGCTTTTTAGCCGTGTCATCCACGTCTCGTAATCAGGCGGTACGATAAAGATTGCCGTACTTTCAGGACTGAGTGCCTTATACTCCGCCACGCCCTGAACATCAACATCAGTAATCGCTATTCTGCCTTCCTCGTGTGCCGCCCGCAGCTCCGCCACCGAGGTGCCGTACACTGTGCCGTGGACAAATTTCGCCTCGATGAATTCATGCTGCTCCAACATAGTCTGGGCTGTTGCTGAGTCAATAAAATGATAGTCAATGCCGTCAGCTTCTGGCCGATTATTATTCAGCCGCGGTTGGCGAGTTGTGTGCGACACGATATCACGAAATGCCGGGTCTTGTAGTAGTTGGCGCTTAATCGTATCTTTACCTGCACCTGAAATACCGGCCAGCAAAGCTAGCTTCGTTTGGCGTACCAGCTGAATTGTCTCGTTGGTCGGCTGATAGTCCGCGATGAGTTGTTCTAGCATATCCATTGCTCTATTATACCCTATAGCAATTCGTCCAGCACTGCTTGCCAATCAGGGAATTCCGGCGTGCCAAAATGAATGTGCCGCCCCGAAAACTCGCCAGCACCGTTCGCCATGCGGTCATCAATGAGAATGTCGCCGCGGCTCAGGTGCTTGACCGAGGAAAAAATCGCTTTTCGGTAAAATATATTCTCCGGGCCATCGCCGCCAAAATAGCGCTTCACCCAGGCTAGCTTATCACCCAGCGCGGTGGGGTTTTCCCATGGCGATGATGACAAGATGTACAGGTCGTATTTGTCACGCAATGCTTCCACTGCCTCCAGCGCGCCTGGCATCGGCTCCATCAGAGCAAAAATACCCGGAATATCATCTGGTCGACCTTCATACTCACGGCGGACCGCCTCTGGCACCTTATCCAGCGCCGACAGAAAATCCACCAGCACGCCGTCCATATCGAGGTAAAAGATTGGTTTGCTCATCGCCTAATCTCACTCCTCAGCGCCGTTACAATCGTAGAGAAAACTTCATCGCTCACAATATTTTCACGCTCTCCGACGATTCGCGGCCATTTAGGATCGGTAAACTCCTGACCAGCAAATACGGCGCTGCTTAGATACCGCGGATGCAAATGCCAGTGAACATGCGTCGGCCGACCTGCTTTGATGGCGTTATTCATCAAACACTCCCAGTTGCAAACATCGGCACCAAAAGCTGACTTTATGGCACGCTCCATCCGACGAATAATCTCGTGTAAATCCCGCCACTCAGCCTGATCGAGATCCGACAGGGTCGCTTTATGCCGCCGAAGGGTGATAAACGACTTGCCAAGATAACCCTGGTTCTTGTCAAGCACCACAACCCAGTGGTCGGTTTGCATAATCACCCCATCGCTATCAGCTGTTTGATTGACCAATAGTGGGCAGATATGACAGTCCTTCATGTAAGAGCCTCCTTCGCTTACTTTTAATCTCGCTTCAACATCACCGTAAACGCCTCGCTCGGGATTTCGACGTTGCCGAATTTTTTCATGCGTTTTTTACCCTTAGCCTGTTTGGCCAGCAGCTTTTTGCGGCGTGATACATCACCACCGTAGAGCTTGGCCGTCACGTCCTTGCGGTAGGCCGAAATGTCCTCGCGGGCGATAAAACGTCCGTTGATACCCGCCTGTAAACTCACCTGAAAACTCTGGCGCGGCACGACTTCTTTTAACTTTTTGACGATTTCACGACCCAAACTTTGCGACTCGCTGCGATGGCACATCACACTGAGTGCATCCACCATCTCGCCTGCCACATAAAAATCCACTCGCACCAAATCTTCGGCACGGTAGTCCGCTAGTTCGTAGTTGAATGAGCCATAGCCACTAGTTACACTTTTGAGCTGGTCGTAAAAATCAGTTAGCAGGTTGGCCAGCGGTGCTTCAAAGCTGATCAACGCACGCTCGTCGATGTAACTGAGATTTTTCTGGCGGCCGCGCTTGGCCACGATGAGCTGAATCACCGCCCCGATATACTCTTGCGGCACCACGATTTCGCCGTTAATCCACGGCTCGCGAATCTCAGCAATTTTGGTCACTTCTGGTAGCTCCGACGCCGACTTAATATCCAGTTCTTCACCGTTTACTAGGCTGATTTTATAGTCGGTACTCGGGTTGGTCACCACCAGGTCGAGGTCGTATTCACGCTCCAGCCGCTCACGGATAATATCCATATGCAGCAAACCGAGAAAGCCAATCCGCACGCCGAAGCCCAGCACCGGCGAGTTCTCCGGCTCAAACTGCAATGCCGAATCGCTCAAAGAAAGCTTTTCGATCGCCTCTTTCAGGTCATTATAATCTTCGTTGCTCACCGGAAAAAAGCCCGCATAGACAAAGGGCTGGACATCTTTGTAGCCAGGCAGGGGCTGGACGGTGATTTTTTCTGACATATATCTGTTATTATACTATAATTTCGCAGCAAACACGACGCTACATCTTAGTCACATCAATCCCATACTGCTTGCACAGTTTTTTGTTGAGTGAATAGTGGTTTTCGGTGCCCTGTTTTTGGACTAGTAGGACGCCGGCATCAACCAGTTTTTTAAAATGATGACTCATAGCTGGCTGCGACAACTGCGTATAGCGCGCGCACGAGGTTACCACATCGCAACTGGCAATTGGCCCACGCTGGCGGGCAATATGCTTTACGATATTCAAGCGAATATCATCTGCCAAGGCCTTCAGGATGCGGACAGTTTGTTGCTGGTCGGTATGATTCATATAGTAAGTATACTACAAAATATAAAATATTACAATATTTATATATTTTTATAAAAAATATATTGAAATATAAAAATATTTTGATATAATGAGAAATAACAGTTAGCCACACAGCACATAACGAAAAGGAGTGATGATATGAGCAAAACGAAACCAGCTACTGCCGAACTACAATTTGGCCTAGACAACTTTGGTGATCTGCCGCTAGACGAGCACGGCAAGCCAACCAGCCACGCTGCGGCTATTCGCCAGGTCGTCGAGGAGGCGGTACTAGCCGACAAGCTCGGCGTTGATGTGATCGCCCTGGGTGAGCATCACCGCGAAGAATATTCCATCTCGAGCCCAGAAACCGTCTTGGCTGGCATCGCCAGTGTCACCAAAAACATTCGCCTGGCGTCAGGCGTAACCGTGCTGAGTTCTGACGACCCAGTACGCGTGTTCGAACGCTTTGCCACACTGGACGCACTGTCGAACGGACGAGCACAAGTCATTTTAGGCCGCGGCTCATTCACCGAATCATTCCCGCTGTTTGGCTATGACCTACGCGACTACGAAGTGTTGTTTGAAGAAAAAATCGACCTGTTTTCAAAGCTGCTTGATGAAAAACCAGTCACCTGGAGCGGCAGCACTCGTGCCTCACTGACCGACGCCGATGTCTTCCCGAAGACCGAATCGGGGCGCCTAGAAACGTTGGTTGGCGTCGGCGGCTCGCCACAATCCATCATCCGTGCTGTCAAATATGACTTCCCTGTCATGCTGGCTATCATCGGTGGCGACCCTGCTCGCTTCCGCCCGTTCACCCAGCTGTACCGCGAAGCCGCCAAGGAAATGGGCAAAACCGCTCACCCAATCGGTGTGCATTCGCCAGGCTTTATCGCCGACACTGATGAAGAAGCGATTGAAAAATCATTCCCATACTTTAAGACCGCCTTTGATGCCATCGGCAAAACACGCGGTTGGCCACCAATGAGCCGTGAGCACTTTTTGCAGGAAGTCAAACACGGTTCGATGTATGTTGGCTCGCCTGAAACGGTAGCACAAAAAATTGCCAACACCATGCACACGGTTGACGCTAATCGCTTCGATCTCGTCTACGGCTTTGGCCCAGTGCCAGCCAGCGAGCGTTTGCATACCGTAGAGCTATACGCCAAGAAGGTTATTCCACGCGTGAAAGAATTGCTGAAGGAAAAGCAGCATGACGCCTAAGCAGCCGACCATCGGCGTTATCGGTGCGGGCAAGCTCGGCATCACCCTGGGGCAGTTGTTGCGCCAGGCCGGCTTGCCAGTGCTAATATCAAGCTCGCGACCAGCCGCCGAAAACCGTTTGACCGTCAATTTTTTGGTGCCCGGGGCCGTCGCTGCAGATACCGAGCAACTGGCGAAAGACGCCGATATTATCATCTTGGCGTTGCCGCTGGGCAAGTTTCGCCAGATACCAGCCGATCTACTCGACGGCAAATTGGTAATTGACGGCATGAACTATTGGTGGGAAGTGGACGGGCCGCGGGAGGACATTTTGCCAGATGACCAATCCAGCAGCCAGGCAGTGCAAGACTGGTTCAGTGGTGCCCGCGTGGTCAAAGGTTTTAGCCACATGGGCTACCATCACCTACGCGACAGTGCCCGGCCAGCAGGTGCGCCTGACCGTAAAGCCATCGCCGTGGCCAGCGACCACCCAGACGACGCCGCGACCGTCAGTCAACTCATCGACCAAGCAGGGTTTGATCCGCTACTTTTGCCAAATCTCGCCGCCGGTCGCGTGCTTGAACCTGGCCAGCCAGGGTTTGGGGTGAATCTCGCCAAAGATGAGCTGCGTAAGACCCTACAAATATAAGGCAGCGGCTATCATGCGTAGTAAAATAGTGCTTCGCTACAAAACAAAAGCGACACACTCTGTTGATACTATCTATACCTCTTTTTGACCACAGCCAGGCCTATTCATAAACACTACCCACCCGAACACTACAGACCACAGGAATAATAGCACCCCGGCCACTACAGCTAGCAACGTTGATACGGGACCCGCGTAATACGTTCCGATCAATTGTGCTGCAGCAGCAAAAAATCCCACCACGATACACCACGGTGAGCCTACGACAATCGAGAGCACAATAATGCACGAGGCTATCATAATTGCTGCCATATGCAGCCCTGCAAACAGTTGACTTGCAGACAGTAGCGACGCTTCGGATGTGATAGGCAAACCATTAACTGGATAGATCAGCCTACCCAATGCAAACATCGCATATACGATAGCTACCGCACCAATAGCAACGAAAGCCAGTGCAATATTAGCCAGCACGGAATGTTTTTTGCTTAGATGGCGATATAGCATCAGCATACTCATCACCAGGATTAGCGCACTAAATGATAGCAGCTCATCTGCAGCCTGCAGTACCATTATGTGCTGTTGCACCCACGCCAATACTCCATTGCCATCAGGCGAGGCAATTGGCAATGACATAGCCACTAGGATTGATGCCGCCGCAAGCATTCCACATCCAATAACCCACAGTACGCTACCCATAGCTATCCCACTACCATACTGATCACCCTTCATTTTTAGTCAATATACTTTCTCAGCGTCACCGTATCCCCTACCTTCGCCTCGCGCGTCGTCTTTAGGTTGGTGACGATGTAGCCGATTTCACCGGTATCGAGCGACGGATCGGGGTTCATGGTCGGACTAAGATGGCCGACTTCCAGGGCCAAGCCATTTGCACCAGTCGCCATCATATGGATCGCATCATTTTTGGCAATCCGGCCATCCACCACGCGCACATACAAAATCACCCCGCGGTAATCATCATAATAACTGTCAAAGATCAGCGCGCGGGTCGGATCATCTGCCTCGCCTTTTGGCACAGGGATGCGTTCGACGATCGCCTCCAGCACCTTTTCAACATTCTGCCCGGTTTTGGCCGAGATGTGAATAATCTCGTCTTCATCACAGCCCAGCAAATTCACCACCTGCTTCGACACTCGCGGCACATCAGCCGCTGGCAAATCCACCTTATTGAGTACCGGGATAATCACCAGATCTTGTTCCATGGCCAGGTACACATTAGCGAGCGTCTGTGCTTGAATCCCCTGACTGGCATCCACCACCAGCACCGCACCCTCGCAGGCCTGCAGGCTGCGCGAAACTTCATAGCTAAAGTCAACATGCCCCGGCGTATCAATCAGGTTCAGGTCATACGCCACGGGCGCTGCCCCGCCTCGCGTCACCCCTGGCGTGTACTGCATCCGCACCGGCGCCAGCTTGATCGTAA
Source organism: Candidatus Saccharimonadota bacterium (assembly GCA_030528625.1). Lineage (GTDB taxonomy): Bacteria > Patescibacteriota > Saccharimonadia > Saccharimonadales > Saccharimonadaceae > Nanosynbacter. The sequence goes on along the minus strand of JAUMYN010000001.1, from coordinate 21,660 downwards.
TGCCCTTCTCGCGCTCCAAATCCATACTATCCAGCAGCTGCGACTTCATATCGCGCTTCTCAACCGTGCTGGTCATCTCCATCATGCGGTCAGCCAGCGTCGACTTGCCATGGTCAATGTGAGCGATAATACAAAAATTCCGAATTCGTTTCATCTCTGTAAGTATAGCAGATACGGCTATTTTTTAGTATCGAAGCGCGCAAATAACAGTCGTCGTAATTTAGCGATGATCGGATCGATTTCGCTGAGGTGCAGCAGTTTTGACATCGCACCATACGCTGCAAAACTCACCAGCGTGATCATGGCAAATTTCGGAAAGGCGCTGAAAAAGCTGTCGTCACTGTCGCGAAACGGCAGCAGCTGCACGCTGGCATAGCAAACCACCGCTACCACACCAGTCGCTACTACCATGCGGGTCACCGCCCGAACGAAAGACAAGTCAAAAAGCGTCGGCATGCGCCGTCCCATCAGTACGAACAGTGTCGCCACTTCGACCACCGCCACCACTGACTGCGCCCATGCTAACCCGTACGGCCCCATGCGCAAGACGGTCGACAGCACCACCGCTAGGATCACGTTGAGGCTAATGGCAAAAATTGATATATAGAGTGGTGTCTTGGTGTCTTGCCTAGCATAAAACGCCCGTGCCGCTAGGTGGTAGACTGAGCGAAACAGAATAGCAATCACCAGACAACCCAAAATACCCGCCATCATTGGGTCGCCAGTATTGCGGATAAAGTGCACAATGTAGCCGCGGGTGAAAAAGGTAATTGTCGCCACTGGCAACACTAGCCAGATAATCACCCTGAGCAGGCCGCGCAACTGCCGCTGAAAAGCCAACTCCTTGCCTTCGCCCAAACTTTCCGTCAACTGCGGAAACACCGCATTGGAAATCGCCACGCCGATAAGGTTGATTGGCATCATATGCAGCGTCAGCGCCTGTTGATAGGCACGAGTCACTCCCTCGCCCATTTTGGACAGCAAATTCATCTCCACCAAACCAACCGCATAGTCCATCCCCTGATCAACCGACCGCGCCGGCAATAATCGCAGCACTTTACGGAACCCTTTGTTGCGCCAGTGCAGCTTGAATTCATAATCAAAGCCCAGCCCGATCAGCCCGATAGTACTCACCACCAACTGCAATACCGAGCCCAGCACTACCCCGAGCGCCACACCCATAATACCGCCGTCAAACACCTGCCAGCCAAAGATATTGATGCCGCCAGTAAACCACACGATACCGATGATGATGCCGATATTGTACATCACTGGCGCCAACGCATAAAACGAGAAGCGCCCGACCGCCTGCTGGATACTGGCAATCACCGCAGCCACGGCAAAAATAAATGGATTCACCGCAATGACTCGCATCATGCTAGTGGTCAGCGCCTTACCCGACTCGCCAAAGCCCGGCACTAACAGCGCGGTGATCTGATCGGCAAACACAATGATGATGATGCTCACCACCATGGCTGACACCGCCATAAAATTGATCATACTAGAGCTAATCTGCCAGGCCGACTGGCGATTTCCCTTCACCCAGCGCTCATTAAACACCGGGATAAACGTCACGCTCAGCGCACCCGACACCAAAATGGCAAACATAAAGTCCGGCACCATAAAGGCCGCCGTGTAGGCATCGAGCCCCACTGGATACCCCGCCAGACCAGCCGCCTCATTCGGCATATAGGCAGCATTAAGCAAGCGGTCGCGCCAAAATCCCAACAGGCTGCCGACCAGCATAGAGCCTGCCAACATTGAAGCGGCCAGACGCACTGTCAGCCGCTGATTTATCTTATTGACCGTATTGCGAACCCGCCCCATAGCGTTTTAGTCGTGTAGCGCCGCCTCTTTCGGAAGTTTTGTTCCCTGTAAAATTTCCGCCACCGCTGCCTCTTCCAGCGTCTCGTCCTGCAGCAGCGCCTCGGCCAGTTTGTCTAGGTGCTTGCGATTCGCCTTGAGTACCAGCATTGCCCGCTGCTTCGCCTCGGTGATCAACGCCGCTACTTCTTTGTCAATCACCTTGGCAGTTTCGTCCGAGTACGGCCGCTCGCGCGTCATCTTATCAAACATCAGCCCGCCATTGTCCTCGTGAAACACTTGGTCGCGTAGGCTTCGGCCCATGCCCTGCTCAATCACCATCTCCCGGGCAATCTCGGTTGCTTTGCGCAGATCCGAGCCAGCGCCAGTCGTGATGCCGTCATCGCCATAGATAAGCTGCTCGGCAATGCGCCCACCCATGGCTCGCGCCAGAATATCCTTAAATTCGTACACATTGGTGTAGCTCTTGTCCTCTGGCGGCAAAAACCAGGTTACGCCGCCGGTGCCGCCGCGGGGAATAATCGTCACCTTGTGCACTGGATCGGAATCTGGCAGCACGTGACCGACGATGGCATGGCCGGCTTCGTGGTAGGCTGTCAGCTCTTTTTCGTGCTCGCTCATCACCTTGGCCTTGCGCTCAGGGCCGATAGCCACCCGCTCAAATGCCTCGGTCAGCTCGTCATTGGTAATCTTTTTCTTATTGCGCCGCGCCGCGATAATAGCTGCTTCGTTGGCGATATTCGCCAGATCCGCGCCGCTTGAGCCAGCCGTCTTGGCCGCCAATTTATCCAGGTTGACCGTCTCGTCAGTCGGCTTATTCTTAAAATGCACCTTGAGAATCGCCTCGCGATCTTTGCGCTCTGGCAAGGTAATCGTCACCCGCCGATCAAAGCGGCCGGGGCGGAGCAGGGCAGGATCCAGCACATCGGCGCGGTTGGTGGCCGCCAGCACGATCACATTCGTCTCGCCATCAAAGCCGTCCATCTCCACCAAAATCTGGTTCAAGGTCTGCTCGCGCTCATCGTGGCCGCCGCCCATGCCCGAACCGCGCTTGCGGCCCACAGCATCGATCTCGTCGATAAAAATAATACACGGCGCGTTTTTCTTGGCCTTGGTGAACAAGTCGCGCACCCGCGAAGCACCAACACCAACAAACATCTCGACAAACTCCGAACCAGAAATTGAGAAGAACGGCACACCAGCCTCGCCTGCTACGGCGCGCGCCAGCATGGTTTTACCAGTCCCCGGATTACCGACCAGCAGCACACCCTTTGGAATCTTGGCCCCCAGCTCGCGATACTTCTTTGGATGTTTCAGAAAGTCCACCACCTCTTGCAGATCCTGCTTGGCATTGTCATTGCCGGCAATGTCCTCAAATACCACTTTTTCCTTATCCTCGCCGTACAGCCGCGCCTTTGACTTGCCAAAGCCCATCGCTTGGTTGTTCTGCCCCTGAGCCTGACGCATCATGAACATAAAGAATAGAATAACGATCACCACCGGTACTACCACTGCTGCCAGGCCCCACAGCGCCTCGCCCGTCCTGGAAGGCGGCAGCACCATCACTTCCACCTTGGCGTCCTTGTTCAGCCCCTGCTCGTAAATAGTGCTTCCCGACTCCTTGACTGATCGCTCCGACGGCTTGTCCTGGTTTTTTAACGTGATCGTCAGGTCATTACCCTGGATATTCAGCTTGCTAATCTCGCCAGCATTCGCCCGACGTACCACCTCGCTCAACGGCACCTGCTTGAGCGTCGCCCCCTGTCCCAGCGCTGCATATAGCACCAGTCCAACAAAAATCAACACTGCCCAAAACAAACTATAACGCACCAGCTGCTTAGCGTCCTTCTTATTATTCTTCGGCATCTTCACCGCCATATTCCGCGTATCCTTTCTTCTAATCAACTCGTTCTATTGTAACATTTTTGCGTGATAATTTCACCCTCACGCCACCAGCTGGCTGCCAAACAGTGCCAGGCCGTCCCGTCTTGATAGCGATCAGCAAAGCCGCTAGCTGGCTACTCAGCAGCGACACCCCTGTGGCCTCCAGCACTCGCTGGTACAGCAGCTCCTGCGCCGCTGACTCTGGCGCCATGATCACAAAATAACGACTATCGAGTTGCGGCAGCAGCGCTCGACCCTCCTGTTCAATCGCCGCGCGTAGTCGCTGCTGCTTCTGCCACAGTTCATACAGTTTTGATGCCAGTAGTTCATCGCCGCATTGCCCCAGCCGCCGCCGCAGCCGATTGCGCGTATAACAAGGCGACTGGTTCGTGGCATCCTCCACCCACTCCAACCGCTGCGCCGCAGCATACTCATAGACCGCCCGCTTCGACCAAGCACTCAGCGGTCGCTCCAGCCGCGGATCGCTCATGCCAGCCACGCCCCGCCAACGCGTCCCCCGCTGAATATTCAGTGCTATTGTCTCCACCGCGTCGTCTCGATGATGCGCCGTGACTATTCGCCCGTTGTACTCCTGAGCAACCTCATGCAAAAACCGATAGCGCCGCCGCCTCGCCGCCGCCTCGCCCTGGCCCGCCAGCTCCTCGCGCCGCGATACGAATGGTAATCCGTAGTGCGCCGCCAACGCCGCCACAAAGCGCGCATCGGCTGAGGATTTGGGCCGCATGCCATGATCAAAATGCGCCACCACGAACCGCCCGCCACGCTGCACCATGTAGTGTAGCAGTACCACGCTATCAATACCGCCAGACACCGCGAGGATATAGTTCATGGGTGTATTATCTCACATTTTGCATGATTGGTGGCGTAACAATATAGTTGACATTTTGAATAAATATTGCTACAGTATACATTATGGCACTAAAGCTATACAAGCCACACGACCTCAGTCGCGATGAGATCAGCAACATCTTCTGTCAACTATTTCAAGAGGCTTACGGTGACACATACCGGGGCGATGCGGCGCTTTTGCGTAAACTGGGCGAAGCATCAGTCGGCATTCTCCGACTCACTGAAAACCGAGTGGACGCGGGGTGTGTCGTAGGCGCCGGTGGCCGTATCACCACCATAGGAACAGCACCCGGCCACATCGTTAGCCGATTCAACCGCATGGTATCGTTCTTAGAAGAGGTTCGCGACAAAGAATGCGCGACTTGGATTTCTATTGGCCTTCAATACGACCGGATGCAGGAAGCAGCTCGACAAGCTGGCTTTACCCCATTGCATGATGGCCATCAGGCTCTCGCGCTCGTCAATGGTACTGGCGAGCTTAGTCGATATCGTATCACAGCAGGCGGTAGCGACCCTGTCATTCTCGAGAAAAACGGGTATAATCAACATATATGGACACCTCGGTAACGCCACTCACTATCCTCTGCTACGGCGACTCTAACACCTACGGCCAACAACCTGACATGAAGGCGCGCTTTGACCAGGCTATCCGCTGGCCGCGCGTCCTGCAACAACTCCTGCCTGACAGCTATGTCATTGAAGAAGGTCTAGGCGGTCGCCTCACTAATCTCGACCATCCCGACCCGCTCAAGGTGTCAAAAAATGGCTGGCTGTATTTCCCGCCATGCCTGGCGAGCCACAACCCCGACCTTGCTATCATCATGCTTGGCACCAATGACGCGCAGCGATATTATCACCGAAGCGCCGCCGACATCGCGGCGGCAGTCTTCACCTATGTCGATTACTGCCTTGAACATGGCGCCACTCCACTGGTCGTTGCACCAGTTCGCCCCAACCCCGCGAGACTATTCGACGAAACCATTGTGCCGCGCGAGCTGTGGAATTTTAATGACCAGTCAGTCGACGTCCTCAATGCGCTCCCCACGGTGCTCGCAGAATTAGCTGCCCAGCGCAACATCACCTTTTTTGATGCCAATAGCTGCGCCGCGCCAGGAGCAGACGGACTTCACTGGACTGCCGAGAGCCACCAGGTCTTCGCCGCTGAACTTGCCAAACTCATTACAACACTGCCGCTCGCAAAAAGCATTTGAAAAATCTATTTTCATCTGATACAATACAACTCACGTGGCACCGTAGCTCAGCTGGTTAGAGCGCAGGACTCATAAGCCTGAGGTCGGTGGTTCGGGCCCACCCGGTGCTACCAAGATTATGTAACAAAAACCTGCACACCGTTGCAGGTTCTTTGAACTCGGGGAGGTAGCCATGGGCAAACAACACGGGGGGGGCGGAACGGCAAGGCGATAATCTGCCACAAACACAGGACGTGCTTTGCGAAGGATGCCAGTCTGCCTCGACGAGGGTTCTGGGCAGCAAGGCCCTAAGCGAAACTGAGATCAAACTCTCAAGCAAGGGGGATGAGCACCCCGACACAGCAACCCGACGAGCAAGCTACGACCGACAAGTAGGAAAGGACCCTCTCGATAGCGTCCCTCTCGTAAAGGTCGCCAGTCGAAGGATACTACCAGACGGCTCCGTGGTCATTCGGGGACGACTAAAGATAGGCACCGTCCGTCTAGGAACAAAAAGAACTAAGCGCTAACAAAGGCCCAATAACCTTCTCATAACTAATGCTAACTATCAACATGATAGAAAAACCTCACCTTTTCAATCCAAACGACTTTCCCCTTACCATTGATGTCGCCTGGAGGGAACAGCTTCACCAGCTTCACTTCGGGATATCGCTGGACAAAACCAACCCCCACAAGGCAAACCCCGATAAAATGCGATATTATCTCGGTAGTATCGCGATATCCAACAGAGCGCAATTCTTTCATTCAGGAGAGGCTGAGATTTCTTGCTAGTCAACAAGCCCCACCGCTATCGTCAGTACGCCAAGAATGATGTGGCTAACCGTAACGCCCAACAAGCTGGGCGCTTTCTTATAGGCTCTATACCAAAAAAGACCAACGATTGTCATTACAACTACTGTCAATGCGTCTCGGTATATGATATGCACAAAACCAAATAGCAGCGAAGCGATGACGGCTTCGAGGTGCTGCCCAAACTTGAAGGTACTTAGAAAGTTCGCCAGGACGCCTCTGAAAAGGAGTTCTTGAGCGGGGCACGAAACAAAGATATAGAAAACAAAGAAGCCTAGACCCTCAGTCGGGTAAAATCTTGCTCCGTTGGCTACTAGAAAGATAATCGATGCTACGATCAGCGCTAGCGTTAATGGCGCGACTGCGAGCAGAGAATCCCTCGCTTTCAACCAGGTCAAGCCTAGGTCGGCGTTTGCTTCTCCCAGTATTCTGGCCAGCAAGTACATGAACACTGTGCCCGCCACTAGGGCCACGAACTTCATACCCCAGGGAATCACACCGGCAAGAATGAGCGAAGGAATCCCAAGGTAGATAGAAAGGATAGCGCCGAGGCGTACCGTCTTTTGCACCAGCTCTTCTTTGAGATGACGCCCTTTATAGTTGGACATAAATTAAAGATAGCATGCTTCAACCATTGAGTCGACTGTTACATCGTTTTTGACGAGAAGAGACTTAGTGCCGCCGTGAGCAAAGCGCTTCGGGCCCGTAACAAGAGGTAGCTACAGCTCGCCGCCAGCTTCTTCTAGTTTGCGCGCCACAAAGCGATGCAGCTCCTCGCTCGTACGCTGGCGTTGCCACGTCGCCAACTCCTCGGTTTGGGCAGCCTCTAAAAACTGCGTCAGTTCACGCTCGCTGATTTCCATGTGATGCTCCTTTTTGTGTGATGGTTGTTACCTGACTGTATAGTAGCACAAAGTTGACAAAAAAGCAATAGCTTTTTGGCCGCATATTTCCCCATTTATGCCGCTTGTGCTAGACTAGTACGGAAGGATTAGCACACAAACATGTCGCCGCTCGTTATCTCATCTCTGGCCATTATCGGCTTTTCGGCGTTAATACACGCCAGTTTTCAGTTGAGTGTTAGCGTTCTCACTCTTTTGAGCGGCCACTCGCTGGGCAAAAAAACCGCCCACCGCAAACTGCTGGGCCTGATGCATAGTTTTGTAGGCGGGGCATTCATCATGACAACGCTGCTGGTTTCCAGTGCTACCTATTATCTTGGGCTGGCCATCAACCACGCCGCCCACACCGAGCAGTGTATCGCCGCTATCACCTGCGGCCTGATGGCAGGACTGGGGGTTGCCACCTGGGTGTTTTATTATCGGCGGGGCGACGGTACCGCACTATGGCTGCCGCGAAACTTCGCCGGAGTGTTGTCCCGACGCTCGCGCGCCACTCGCAATAGCGCCGAGGCTTTCGGACTGGGGTTAACCAGCGTTGCCGCTGAATTGTTGTTCATCATCGGGCCAGTGCTCGCCTCGGCCCTGGCCGTCATCACCCTGCCATCTCTGCCCTGGCAATTAGCGGGAATTGGACTGTATATATTGGTGTCGCTCATGCCGCTGCTTATCGTCGTAGCGCTCGTCGGCAGCGGCCATAGTATCGCCCAATTGCAGCAGTGGCGGGTGCGCCACAAGCGCTTCATGCAATTCGCCGCTGGCGCCAGCTTGATCATCCTGGCTGGCTTTATCTTTGCCGATCGCGTGCTTGGCATAACGACCTACGGGGGGTTTTAGATGCCCGAGCAACCAGCGGCACCGATTGCTATCGTCAAACGAGGCAAGCGGCCCAGCGAGCCTTTTTCTCCCGACAAGCTCCACGCTTCCATCGTTCTCACCTGCCTTAGCCTGCGTACGCCCGAAGGTCAAGCCGAGGAGATTGCTCGCAGCGTCACGCTGGCCGTTATGGACTGGTGCCGCGAACGACCAGAAATCACCTCTGACGATATTCGCCGCCAAGCTGGTAAGCGCTTGCGGGCGCTACACGCGGACGCTGCTTTTTTGTATAATCATCACAAAACGATGCTGTAGGGGGGTATTATGGCGCAAAAACCAACATTTGACTACGACATTATCATCATCGGCAGCGGGGCGGCTGGATCGCCGGCAGCCAGTATTTTGGCGCGAGCCGGCAAGAAAGTGGCGCTGATTGAAAAAGCTGCTTTCGGCGGCGAATCACCCAACTGGGGCGACATCCCAACTGGCGCCTTGCTGCACGCCGCACAGGTGTATCGCGACGCCAAAACTGCCGCCAAGTTCGGCCTGCGCACTGGCGCTATCGGCTACAACTATCCTTCTCTGCTGCGCTGGCGCGACATTGCGGTGAAACGTACTGGTGTCAGCGGCAACCGCAGCCACTACGAAAAACAGGGTATAAGCGTGTTTAGCGGCAACGCGCATTTTCTCAGCCCCAATGAAATCACCGTTAGTCGCCGCCACCTTTCGGCCAAGAAATTCCTTATCGCCACTGGCTCGGAATGGATGATACCGACGATTCCAGGCCTGAGCGATACGCCCTATCACACCCCTAAAACCATTCTGTCGCTCACGCGTCCGCCCAAATCGCTATTTATCGTCGGCTCGGGGCCAACCGCTATGGAGCTAGCCTATCTGTTTTCCGCCTTTGGCACCAAAGTCTATATCGCCGAGCCCGCAGCTCGCATCCTGCCCTCATATGATGCCGATGTCGGCGCCCTGCTTGCTACCGACGCCCGAGAGCGACGCGGTATGACTATCTTGCCCCGCAGTAAAGTCACTTTTGTCAAAAAAGACGGCCCCACCAAGCGCGTCGGCTACATGCAGCAAGGGCGGGAGCAGAGCGTTCGCGTCGATGAGGCACTGGTGGCGGTCGGTCGCCACCCGTTCACCGATCTGGGACTGGAAAATGCTGGCGTCGCCTACACCGACGACGGTATCACTGTTAGCGCCACCCTACAAACCTCAGCGCGCCATATCTTTGCTGCCGGCGGCGTGGTTGACGCGACGGCGCAAACCCACGATGTATTAACCCACAGCCGCACTGCTGCCCACAATTTACTACGACGCCAAAGTATTGCGCTGGACGTCCTGCCTCGCTTGAGGGTGATGTTTACTGAACCGGAAGTTGCCCAAACCGGCCTGAGCGAGGACGACTGCCTGCGCCGCGACCTCAAAGTCCGCACGGCGGTAGCGCCAGTTACTCTGACAGCTCGTAGCAATATTGCTGATGAGCAAGTCGGCTTTGTCAAGCTCATCAGCGGCCCCAAGGGGACACTGCTCGGCGCTGTTATCGCGGCACCTCACGCCAGCGATATGATCACTCAGCTCAGCCTCGCTATTCGGCACGGCCTGACCGCCAGTCAGCTGGTGAGTACCCCAAATTGCTTTGTGTCCTGGACAGAGGCAATTCGTATTGCCGCCGCCAAACTTCTCTAAATGCCCCCGATGCGCTATACTAAGGAACGCGGGGGTATAGCTCAGCGGTTAGAGCAGCGGGCTCATAACCTGTTGGTCGCTGGTTCGATCCCAGCTACCCCCACCACGAGCTTATCACGCAAAAGACAAACACCATGAACAGTCTGACTATCAAACGCTTTTTGTACCGTCTACGGCGCGACTATGTCACGCTGAATAATGCCGTTATCGCGGCGGCGGCTTGCGTTGCGCTGAGTTGGGCGTGGGGTTCGGTGGAGTCAATGCAGTATAATTATCGCCTGCAACAGATGATTGACACCAAGCGCCAACAGGCGGCGCTGGAAACACTGCGCGTCAGTACACTGGAGCTTGAAGGGAAATATTACGCGACGAGGGAATATCAGGAGCTGGCGCTTAGGCAGCGGCTGGGCCTGGCATATCCAGGTGAGCAGCTCCTGATCGTCCCGTCAACTGACCAGCCTCAGTCTGAACGGAGGACGCGCACCGAGGCGCCGCCGCAACCTAGCAATGTCCAACAGTGGATGAATTTTCTGTTCGGCGCAAAACGACCGGAACCATTGCAAAAAAGATGAGCTTCTGCTATCATGAGTAATGTGCCGCGGGGTAGAGCAGCCCGGTAGCTCGTTTGGCTCATAACCAAAAGGTCGCAGGTTCAAATCCTGCCCCCGCAACCAAGAAAAGTCCCTCTCTAGCGAGAGGGGTTTTTCGTGCGGTCTAGGGCTGACGCTCGGCCTGCTTATCCGCTACTAGCCTTGTGTACTTTTCTATCGCCTCTCGCGCTAGCTGAGCACTGGTTTTCTGCGTATGGGCACCCGGCGTGCACTCTCCCGAGCGACCCTGGCGAGGGGGAAGACCTACGGGAATATCATTCTCTCGACAGAAGTCCGCCACTGTGCCCAGCCCCTGGTCGGTGTGCCTATTGGGGTCGCCTGGACGTCCATCTCTAGTGCCGTGTTGATTACCCCAGTCGCTACGCTCTCCTATTGCCATAATCTTATTATAACAAAATATTTAACTAAAGTCAACTCAACTCGTTAGCAACGAACCACCCCGGCACTGTCACCCCAGCAGGCCGTCGCTTCGCAGACCCGCCAGTGCCGCATCAAATCGCTGGTCATGCCGCAGTGCAGCAGTGATGTCGCTGAGCGGTTGGCCACGGGTGTGGCGCCTGAGAATCTCGCCGCGCATTTGGCGCAGACTACCGTCAAAGCGCGACTGCTTTTTATAATGCCGGCTGGTAGTGAGGCGACCCTGTCCCTGGCGCTTCAGCTCGGCGCCATAATCCATCAACGCCCAAAACCACTGACGGGGGTGGTCCCGATCCATGGTCGCCGCAACCATTTCCAGCAGCTGCTTATCAGCTACTGCCGATGCCTCAGCGAAAAAATGATGAAAGTAAACGGAGCGAATATTCGTTTCAACGAATGGCGTGGGGTGATTGTGCGCATAATTCATGATGGCGCCAGCGGTGTTTGGGCCAATACCAGGAAGCTGCACTAGGTCAGCCTGGGTGGCGGTCGGCGCACCATCCGCGATGACACGAGCCGCTTGGTGAAGGAATTTAGCGCGGCGATTATACCCCAAGCCCTGCCAAGCCTGTAATACTTCGGCCAAATCAGCTGCTGCCAGTGCGGTGATGCCAGGAAAGCGCTGGATAAACTCATCAAATTTCGGCAACACCCGCGCCACCTGCGTCTGCTGTAACATCAGTTCGCTGACCAGCACGTAGTACAGCGTTGGTTCATCGCGCCACGGCATCGAGCGATACAGCTGGCGACCTTTGTCCCGTACCAGCGATTGAAATTGCGCTACGTCCATGTCTTCTAGTATACTAGAGGTATGAAATTGACGAAATTGATTTTTAGCATTGCCGTCATCATCGTGTTCGTATGGGTGCTCGGCTTGGTATTTAAGTTCGCCGCATGGCTCATCAACGGTCTGCTGTATGTGGCGGCCATCGTGGTCATCATTGGCATGATTACGGCATTTATTGAACAGCGCCGCAGGAAGTAATCACCCCTCGAGCTGACCGGGTTCCTGGCCAGTCTCACTAGGTAGGCCATCCTGCCATCGTTTTGAGCCAGCTAACAGCCGCTCGAGAGCCCCTCGCGCTACCCGAAGCATCCGCTCCTGAGCCGCTGGATCATTTGGATTCCTGACAGCCTCCTCAACTACCGGCTGTACCGTAAAAGCAAACTCTAGAACATCGGGCAAACCCATTTCCTTGGAGTGATCCCACGTATCACCCCATTCAGTCAACCCCGCCGGAGCGTCAAGATATACCCCACCGTCCGGCACATAGTGGGTCTTGCGCCTCTTCCTTTTGCTTGTGCCGAACAGGCCCATTTCATCCCCCTCTCGTTATTTTTTATTGTCCTAATATTACCAAATACCAGGGGAGAAAATCTACTCCTTTTACGAGCCGAAGACAGCTTATAAGAATTTATCGTGGCAGCGCGGATTAGCTCCACTGTTATCATTTCGCTTTCTTCACTCGCTCGCCCAGTGCCGCAAAGAAAAAGCCAAGGCCGACCGCCAGCAAAATGTGGCCGAGACCAGAAATGCCAGCCACCATGCCAGAAATGTGCGGATTGCCCAGTAGCTGCTGCGTGCCGATGAAGGCCATCAGCCCGATAGTCACGACCAGTCCCGCATTGTACGTCCAGAAAAAGCGCTTAAAATGACGGCTTTTGGTGAGCTGGAACTGCTTTTCCAGCAGCAACGCGATGAGGAAAAACAACATGCCCAGCACCAGCGTGTGTGCATGCAGCAGCGACAGCTTCGTTGTACCGGTAAACGCCAGCCAACGCGTCACCTCGCGGTAGATGACGCCCGCCACCAATCCGACGATAAGATAAAAAAGTGATGCTTGATAAAGTCGTCTCATAGCCCCTCCTTGATAGCATTATACTACATTTATGTCGTCTCGGACCCCATATGACTCAGTGCTGCTAGATAAGCTGGATGATCAATAGCGTGTCCAGCGCCATCCGCAATAACAACACGGGCGTCCGCTAGTTGGCCCATCGCCACATCGACAACACGCCGCATTACTGGATCCTGCTCCACTTCCTGTGAGCCAAGAAACAGCGTCGTCGGACAGTTGATACGACTGGCGAATCGCTCAAGGCTGGTGTGCTGCGCCATCATCAAACGACGCTTCCCAACGATACGCCAATCCTCTTGACTCCAGTCAGTCTCAAACTCGGCAAAGAGCGGTGATAAGGAGCAAAGCCATAGCTCTCGTGGATTTTTATCGACAGCCACCATTAACGCCACACACGCCCCAAAAGAAAATCCAGCCAAAATCGTGCGAGCTGGATCACATAGACTGTACTGCTCATGCAACTGTCGTCGCCAGCCGACTTGCGTTGTCCGCTGCCACTGCATGGGAATAAAGCGCGCTTCGTAGCCGAGTCGTTCTATAGCAGTCATCACCGCAGTATAGTCCCGATCAACCAGTCCCTCCTGAAAGCCTGGTACAAAGAGGACGGTTATCGTATGTGTCATACAGTGATAAGCCCCAGCTCTCTAAGCGACTTCGGATCGGCCGCGCCGGGACTATTCATCATCACATCGACACCAGAACCGTTCTTTGGAAAGGCAATTACCTCACGAATATTCGTCTCGTTCATCAGCTCCATCAAGATACGGTCAACCCCGAACGCACAGCCGGCATGCGGCGGCGCGCCGTACTTAAACGCGCTCAGCATGGCACCGAACTTCTCATCAACATAGGCCCGGTTGTGCCCCAGCAGCTCAAAGGCTTTGTAGAGCACCTCTGGGTTGTGATTGCGCACACCGCCAGAACAAATTTCATAGCCATTCATCACCATATCGTATTGGTCGGCGACAATCTTCAGGCGCTCAGCGTCAGTGGTCGCCGCGTCAAGCGCTGCCGCACCGCCCCGTGGCATCGTGAATGGATTGTGGCCAAAGTCAAGTTTTTTATTCGTCTCGTCCCACTCATAGAATGGAAAATCGACAATCCACGCCAGAGCGATGACATTTGGATCTTTCAGGTTGAAATGATCGGCAAACTCAGAGCGCAGACGACCGAGCACTTTATTGACCACGGCGCGAGTATCAGCACCGAAGAAAATCGCGTCGCCATCAACCGCACCAAGCCGCTGCTTGACCGTCGCCAGCTCATCGCTGTTCAGGAATTTGGCGATTGGGCTTTTTGCCTCGCCGTCGGTGTATGTGATATAGGCCAGCCCGCCCGCGCCTTCACTTTTGGCGATATCAGTGAACTGGTCGATTTGCTTGCGGCTCAATGAGGCGCCATTTTTGACGCAAATCGCCTTGATACATTCAGCATTCTTAAAGACACCAAACTCCGTTGCCGAAAAGGCATCAGTCAGCTCGACAAGCTCCATCCCAAAGCGCAAATCTGGCTTGTCAGAACCATATTTTTCCATCGCCTCAAGATACGGAATGCGAGGAATCTCATTAGACAGCAGCGTCTTGCCAGCAAACTCGGTTGCCAGTTTTTTCACCAGTGGATCGAACATCTCGCGAACCTCTTCGCCGTCCTCCACAAAGCTCATCTCCGTGTCCAGCTGATAAAACTCGCCGTAGAGACGATCGGCACGCGGATCTTCGTCGCGGAAACAGGCCGCCAGCTGGTAGTAGCGCGGCACGCCGCCAACCATCAACAGCTGCTTGAACTGCTGCGGTGCCTGTGGCAGTGCATAATACTGCCCTTCGTGCAGCCGGCTCGGGATGATAAAATCGCGCGCGCCCTCAGGGCTGGAGTTCGCCAAAATTGGCGTTTGTACCTCAATAAAATCGCGCGCATCCATATACTCATGAATCAGGCGATACATCTCAGCGCGTTTTTTCAGTATGGTCTGCATTTTCGGACGGCGCAGATCCAGGAAGCGGTATTTCAAACGCAGCTCTTCATTGGCTTGATTGTCAGAAAGTGGCTGAATCGGCAAGGTGTCCGCGCGGTTCAAAATCACTAGCTCATCGACCACAATCTCAATGTCGCCGCTGGCGATATTCGGATTTTTTAAGCCTTCGCCGCGCTCCGCCACCATACCGCTGGCGCGAATCACGAACTCATCACGCAAGCCCTCAGCGGCTGCAAACGCCTCCGCCGCCTCTGGATTAATCACCAACTGCACCAACCCAGTATGATCGCGTACATCAATAAAAATCAGTCCACCATGGTCACGGCGGGCGTGCACCCAACCAGCAACCGTCACTCGCTCACCCGTACAGTCAGGCGTCTTTACTGCTAAAATCCTCTGTTTCATATCTGTTAGTATAACATATTTTTAGACTTCCTGACCGGCCGAGGAGGCATTATTCCTCTTCGGATTGCGTGCTGCCACTTTGCGCAGGTCTTCGTGGGTGTCGAATTCATCGTTAATTTTGCGGCCAAGCAGCGCCTCGATAACGTCTTCCAGACTGAGCAGCCCCACCGTCTCGCGATATTCATTGATCACCACAAACAGATGGTGCCGTGTTCGCAAAAAGGCCGCCAGCGCCTGCTGTAATGACTGATCCTGACGAATATAAAATACCTTTTTCTCCATCACCGTCTCAGCTCGACGAGTTTTGCTGCCTGGACTGATTGTCAGCAGATCCTGAGTATACAGCATCCCCACTACGTGATCGATATCGCCCTTGATAACTGGAAAGCGGCTGTGACCCGTTTTGTGCAAACTGTCCAATACCAGCGGCCCTAGCAGCTCGTCGTGCGCCACCGCATCAATCACGCTCTTGGGTGTCATCACCGAATCAACCGTGGTGTAGCGACTCTTTAGACCATTAATAATCAGCTGCTTTTCATCCTTGGTCAGCACCTCGCCAGCCTGTTCCACCATGGCCAGCAGCTCCTCCTTTGACTCAATGTCGTATTCGCTATTGGGAATCGGCGCCGCCGAACGAATAGCCCGAAAGGCCAACGGATGCCGCTCAATCATAGCGAGAAGTTTGCCCTCATATTTTTCGTACAACGCCTGCGATAACCGCTGCACTGGCGCCAAGCGCGCAACCGCCCCCGATTCTAGGGCCACCACCAGCGCCACCACAAAACCAATCGACCAATGAAACAGCTCGACACCGATCAAGCTGAGGAGTACCAAAAACATCGCCGCCAGCACCCGCTGTAGCGAGAATAAATCGCGCAACACCGCTCGGCGCCGCAATAATAGCTGCGCTTCAGTATCACCGCCGTGCGCCCGACGCCGCAGCTCAAACTGACTGTGCGACGACAACTGCGGATGGACGCCCAGTACCACCAGTAATCCAACCAATACCATCACATATCCTATCGCGAGCATTATCGTCATAATGTCATTTTACCTGATTTTATGCTATTATTATAGAGTTAATTTTTGGAGGAGTTATGAACGGAAAAACTTGGGCAGTCTTTATCATCATCGTGCTCGCCGTGGTCGGCGGCATGGTCTACCTTTCGATGCAGAAGCAACTGGACATCAGCGACATTAGCCGTGACAAATCGATGGGCATCTTGGCAGCCGAGGAACGCAATGGTAATATTGCCGATCACGTCAAGGGCAATCCAGCTGCCAAAGTAGTCGTGATTGAGTACGGCGACTTTCAGTGCGGGCCGTGTAAGTCGGCTCATGCGACCCTGCAATCAGCAGTCACGAAGCATAAGGATCACGTGGCATTTGTTTACCGTAATTTCCCAATCGCCAATATTCATGCCCATGCTCGTTCCGCTTCGGCAGTGGCTGAGGCTGCCGGCCTCCAGGGGAAGTACTGGGAGATGCATGACTTGCTTTATGAGCGACAAGAAGCCTGGGCCAATATGCAGCCGCATGAGCGCCGCGACACCTTTAAGCGCTACATCGAGGAGCTCGGGCTTGATACGAAACGCTTTACTGAAGATGTCATGCAGCCAGCTATCACTAAAAAGATTGGCTTCGACACTGCCCTCGCCCGATCGGTCGGCGTCAGCGGTACGCCAACGCTCTATGTTAACGGCGAGCTAGTCAAGCTCACTACTACCGACTCTATCACCGAAGCCATTGAAGCCGCCCTCAAGAAAAACGGCGTAGCTATTCCAGGGGCAAAAGCCGAATAGCCAAACAGCAGAAAAAACAAATCACCCCGGTGCCTTTGGGGTGATTTTGATGCCGCTATAAAGGGCGGCGGCGCACTACTGTGCTATGTATGTTTGCCATTCGGCAGGCACCACATCCACTGCGATCTTTTTGCGTCGACTCGACACAAAGTTGATTGCGATTGGCATGTGCTTCGTACTCCTCGTACTTATGTGCAGCCTCACGCGCTTCGACCTTTATTACTTACCGCAACTCAATGCTTCGGCGCGAGACACATGAACCATGGTATCAAATGGCACTTGGCAAGTCAAGAAAAACCGATAGCTTAAGCAGTGTTCCTCCTCATTGTAGCCGAGCCGCCAACAGATAGCAAGAGCTTATTATTGTAGAAAAGACAACGAACAGGCTCGGGCTAACGCGGCGGCGCTATAGCTCTATCTTTTCAGTGCACCTATAACCATTCTCACCAAGCTCAAACACCACTGCTAGTTTGTCTGACTTTATCATTATTCTACTATCATCACCTTCAACGTCTCGCCAGATGTTATATTCCAGTAATTTTGCACTATCGCCACATACCGCGGACTCCAATTGAGCATACAAGGCCTCGCTATGGGAAAGTTGCAACATTAGCTCGTGCCTATATTTGTCCACTAACTGTTTTAACATCGCCATACTGTCGGCATCCCCTTCGGCCAAGGGTATCTGAATAAGCTCGATAAAAACCTTAAAATCAAGATTCGCGCTTGACATGATTTCTTGCAGATACACATTGGCCCAGTACTTGGAGCTTTTGCCATTGAGTGTGTCTTCTATTATCCCACTAATGGCTTCTGCTGATTTTATTTTATCGTAAGTGCGTAGTTTTATCATGAATCATCAGCCTCCCCAATATGATGTAATAATATCTCCCTTTTTATTGGTAATAACAGTTATGTCATTAACTATATCATAGTGCCTATAGGTTATCTCCACAGGGGATTAACCTTAAAGTCTTAAGCATCCCCCGGTCAATCTCTGTAGCCTAAAATCTCCTTCAGGCTCGCTTTCTTTTTCTCGCTAGAAAGACACCATTCCTCCATCTGATTGCCTATATAAAACTTCATCCAATCAACAGCGTCTTCATTATAATTCTGAAGAATGTACCTCAGAATAGTCGAGATAGTGTCATCAATAGTATCAATATCATAGAGCGCACCTCCAGCTAAATGAACGACAACTCCCTGCATGTATTCGTCTTTGCAGTCCTTATAGTATTTTTTAGCCAATTCGTATTTTACTTTGCCATTCGTGTCGTACGTAAAACAACTCAAAGCATACGAAAGTAGATCAACGTTGTCTAAATGTTTTAGTTTACTCAGCAATTTTGGCACATTTTTATCAGCATATTTATCATCCCCGTCCTCCAGTGGGTTTGTTGCTAATAGATACAACTCGAAAGACAGTATCACCTCCTCAAGACTGCTTGCATCTGCCGAGCCAATCAACTTCCACACAGTATCCTTGTGTTCTTCATACCACTCTCTAAGCTGATTGTGCTCCTTCAAATCAAATTCAGGCAAATCATCGGTTTGCATTACCAGCTTTACATTCGCTTTCATTTTGTTTAGTAGTTTATCTAGGTCAAATGGCTCAATGAACTCCAGTAAGCTAAGCTCATTGACACAAGGGAGTTGAATCTTTTTCTCTCTATTGTCGGATTCAAAAATGCATAGCGTGGTTACTTTTTTACTGCCGATACCCAAAAGACGATGAGGCGTCTCGGCGATGCGCACCTTACTACCGAGAAAGAGGTTGACTACATGGCGTATCTCGCGAATCATCTCTAAAAATAGACCCTCGTTATGCTTTAAGTTGTATAAGTCTGTGTCAGAGAGAAAACGATTCCCCTTGTTGTTTCTGAGGTATAGCTCGTAGCCGGCTAGCTGTTCGTTGATATAGATATGAAGTACCATATCACGCAAGACAACACTAATATCGCCCTTGCTGCGATCGTGCTCCACCGTTACGCTATCAACTCCCCCTTTCTTGATATAGTCGGTTATTGTTTTGTAAATATCATCGAATTCTTCTTTGTACCGCTCTGTATGCATAAAACTACTTTCTTTTCCATAGTGTTATCTGTATAGGCTTATTGAAAAACCATAGGGACCAATCGAGAGTCACGTCTCCTTGATTTGTCAAAATATATACTAAATAGGTCGCGTAAACCACAAAACCAAGTAGGGATAATTTCCGGACGATTATCGAAAAAAGTTCCGCTGGTAATAGTGGCGACGTTCTCGATACGATGTTTTTCAATCATATCAGCTGCATGTAGATACAGTTTTGCCATATCGTCTACCGCTCCAGTTTCACGCGGCAAGCTAATCGCAATGTGCGTCCGGCCTCTCGGCTCCAGTAGGTCATACTTTTGTGACTCTATCTTAAAAATTTCGCTATCAGACGTAGGGCTGTCTTCTATGCTAAAGTTTTCATCTTTAGCGCACAACTTCCTGTTATTATTCAGGGCTAGCTGCCACTGAAATAAGTCCTCAAGATCGAAAAACTCACCACGGACACGCAAGCAGTGAGCTCGCCACGACTCTTCAGTTGGGGCAATGAATCCGCTATCCTTCATCCTCATCCTCCAACACTGCTGTAGCCGCATAGCATATCCCGCCAAGCACATCCTCAGCTTCTCGTTCAAAGCAAATGGTCTCGATATTTCTACCCGCCACACTATCAACAGCCAGGCGAATCATAGTGCTTATATCTTTACTATTTTCTTGATTAATATTTGAGATATGTACCGACATAAGATAATCCTTCCCTTTACTAAATAACCCCATAATACGACCACACGCAGGGGCGGCGGGGCTGCATAACGTATATTATACCCAGCCAAGTATCTTTACACACCACTTCACGCCGGCGTCAAGCCGCTTCATCGTTATCCTCGCAAATGTCATATAGCCGCTGCGGCTCGTGAAGCGACCCTGGGCCAAAGACAATAATTCTGGAGTTAGCATTTCTGTGGCGGCGAATTATTTCATCTACAGTATCGCCCACGATATGTTGACGTATGCGCTCAAGTTCATCCGCGATATCGATTTCGCCAACTGACCAGTCATCGGGTACCGTAGGGTCGCCGATAATAAAATCGCTTGTCAAAAAACGAGCAAAAGCAGTGCGACCAGCCATCGTTTTCGTCTTGATAATATACACCGACTGATGCGGAAGATGCCCATGCGAATAGAGTGGATTAACAAAATGGCTTGGACAACACTCGCCAGCTGATGCAGTCTCGAACAAAGGGGTTACGAAGTGGATTACCGCCACGACTTCGTACGCCGCTCCCTCTCGCAGAGTATAAAAATCATTGTGAGTTTTTTGTGCAATTACTTTCATATATAAAGCGCCCCTTCATCAGCCCCTAGCCCGTCTAAAACATCACACCAGCCAGTAATCTCCGGCACCTGAGACAGATCACCGGGTACGCCCTTCTCGTAAGAATTAATGTCCTGGCTCCATAGTATCGAATCAACGAATTGATGGAAGGATATGACGGGGAGTGGCTGATTCATGTCACTCGTGACCGTAGGGACATAAAATTTTAGCCCGCCTATAGGGATGAGCGGTGGTAGTTGCTGTATATGTGCAAATGCCTTCTCGACCCTCGCTTCAAACTCTAGTGGACGATCACCGAATACGCGGGGCCAATATTCGGGAGTGTTTTCCAGATCAAAGCGGAGCGTCTGGTAGAATAGCTCATCTTGCCTTTGCTTAATACGTGCGGCATCGGAGCGCCAAGATAAACCATCAGCCACGTTTTTATGAATATTATTGGCTAAGTACTCTCTTACTCGAGATGGAATATCCCTACCATAGAGCAGCTCCATTTTAGTATCTAACAAGACAGTACTCCATGTATTTATACTATCGTCAATCACCATAGTTGCTTATTTACTATACCTCCTTGTTCTACTATCGTAAATGTCTCGTAGTGATCATTGGTGTAGTAAATCGATGAGTCATTTCCCACAACTATCCTCTCTCTGCCTCTATTTACGCCTGGCTTCAGAGGATGTACATCGTACTCACGATACTTAATCGGCTGCCCGAGCCTGTCAAAATCAGGCGGCTTCTCCCCAGTCCCAAACTTCTGCGGATTATTTTGATAGGGCTTTGATGATACCCCAGGTGGCGGACTGAAGTTGTTTGCTCGTATTCGACCTATCATACTTTGAGCATGATTTGGTATGGCAAAGTGCCTACCTGGGAGCGGTGAAGGTCGTGGAATGGACCTAAATGGCACCCTAGGAAACCTTATAGGGCCTCTTATCGGGCCAAATCCTAGGGCGGCCGGTATAAGCACTCGAGCTCCCGCGCTCAGAGTGGCTTTAACTATCATCCATGCCACGCTAAGGATTGGCACTGCCTTCCCGCTCACATCCACCTGGTTCACCGGATCCATGGCGTAGACGTAGTTGTTGAGGGTGCCACCTTCGATTGGGTCGACACTCAGGAAGCGGCCGAGTTCAGCTATGTAGACACGAGCACCCATCTGGGTGGGGCTGACGGCGAAGTGGCCGTCGGCGTCAATGTTGGCCATGAGGTCGCCGTGGAGGTTGGTGAGGGAGT
>JAUMYN010000002.1:132103-172890 GCA_030528625.1 Candidatus Saccharimonadota bacterium | reverse complement strand
TCCACTGGGTCTTTCAAGCCACGAATCAGCGTCAGGGCGGCGGTTGAAAAACGGCGCTTGCCCTCAGCAGTCTGTACATCTTCCCGCCGGGAATACTGGTCAATCACCCACTGCACCGCCGGCACCGACTGAGCAATGGCCGCCTGCCATGCCTCAACGCCTTGGGATTGAATCAGTTCATCCGGGTCCTTCGCGCCGTCCGGCAGGTTCACCACCTCCAACTCCACGCCAACCGTTTGCGCTAAGCCAATCGCCCGCTCCGTGGCGCTCAGCCCCGCCTTATCGCCGTCAAATGCCAATTTCACTCGCCCCGCCAGCCGGCTGAGCGTCTTGAGGTGCTGTTCAGTCATCGCCGTACCGGCTGTCGCCACCACCTGCTTTACACCAGCCTGATGACTACTCACCACATCCAAGTTTCCCTCAACAATCACTGCCTCGTCCAGCCTACGAATCGCTTCTTTGGCCTGAAACAAACCAAAAATATGCCGCGACTTATCAAACAGCAGCGTCTGCGGCGTGTTGAGGTATTTCGGCGCCTTCGGATCCTCATGAATAATCCGCCCCGTAAAGCCAATCACCTCACCACTCGCATCGCTCAGCGCCACCACCATCCGCCCGCGATATAAATCGCCGCCAAACCGATTGGTTAGCCCCGCATCGGCCAATTCCTGCCGTGAAAAACCACGTTTTTCCAGTGCCGCTACCAGCGACTGTCCGTCTGTCGGCGCATAACCAATCATAAACTCCTGCACCGTCTGCCGGCTCAGACCCCGCCGCTGACTGACATAGCTAAGCGCCTCTGGTGTACGCACCAATACTTGCTGATAAAACCGCGCCGCCAAACCCAAGGCTTCACGCGCCCGGGCGCGCCGCTTGGCCGTTCGGCCATCGCCTCGTGAAAACAAGCTCATATCCACACCAGCTTTGCGCGCCAAATGCTCGAGCGCCTGCTTAAAATCCATTCCCTCCACCAACATCACAAACGAAAACACATCGCCACCCTTGCCCGAGGAAAAATCATGCCAAATCTGCTTTTCGGGACTGACCATAAAACTCGGCGTCCGCTCATCAGTAAACGGACTGAGCCCCTTAAGATTTCGCCCCGCGCGCTTTAACTGGACGTACTCGCCAATCACATCTTCAATGGCCAGCCGCGCCCGCACTTCTTCTTTGGCATCCTGCATATCCTCATTATAGCACTCTTTACCTCTGTTGCTGTTTATGGTTAAATGAAGGTATGTATCCGAATGATCCGCTTCAACCACAGCCGACGGGCATTGATTATTTACAGCAAATCGCCCCGCCACCGCCACCAAGCGGTCTGAGCAAGCGGCTACGGCTGATGCTGATCGGTCTAGGGGTGATGCTGCTACTCAGTCTAGTGCTTATCGTGCTTACCCCAAACCGCTCGGCCACCATTGGCTCGCCCGATCGGATTGCTGCTCGATTGGTCAAGCTACAAAAAGTTGCCGAACGCTATCAGAGCCGACTACGCTCCAGCGCCTTGCAAGACGCCAATAGCTCGCTGATTGCAGTACTCACAACCGCCAATGCGTCGGCGGCAGCCACTTTACTGCCACAAGCCGACGCCAAACAACGCGAAGCGTCGTTCGCCAGCCTTGACCCGATAGATCCACTGGACAAAAAGCTCTCTGAGGCTGCTCTCAATGCTTCGCTGGACGAGACTTACCTGCGCGAAATGCGTTTTCAGATCAAAGAGGCCGTAACACATATGGAAACGTTGGCGAAAAAAACCCGCTCGAGTGAACAGCGGGCCTTTCTCGACAAGGCAGTCAGCGACTTGAGTAATATCCACAAGCAGCTATCGGCGCTGTCGGGCGACTAGGCGTCCGCTGGCTCCGCTCCAGCAACCAAACGATAGCTTAGTCGCGCCAGGTCAAAAATCTCTTCATCGCTCAACTGTCCCGAACAGATGATCGTGTTCCAGTGCCGCTTGTTCAAATGATACCCGGGGAGCACCGATTCATAGCGCTCGCGCAGCGTCTCGGCCAGCAGCGGATCGCATTTCAGGCTGACGCGCAGCGGTTTTGACCCTTCGGCTACCAGCGCCACCATCTTACCGGCGCCATCATTATCGCGGCCAACTTTATAGACTGCCACGTCGTCGCCAAACGGATAATCCAGCCACACCCCTGGGAGGCTCATCAGGAAAGAGGCGAATGCTTCGTGAGTCATCAAATAGCCTTGTATGGCAGTTCGTATTACTTCATAAAATGGCTCCGGCAGCTGGGCTCGAACCAGCGACCTATTGGTTAACAGCCAACCGCTCTACCACTGAGCTATGCCGGAATACCATGCTACCAAGCAGGCAGCGGTTTTATTGTAGCGCATCTTGGGTAAAAAGTAAAGCCAGGCTAGTCCCCGGACAAAATAGCGAGCGCCTGGCGCAAGACCACTGCCTGCTCTAGCGCCTCTGCTGTCCCGCTCGCCTCCCGCCGGGTAATTGCCTGCTCAATCGCCAGCCGCCACGGCTGGGCCGCCTGCGCTGGTGTTGTCAACGACAAAGAACGCACCGCCCCCTCTTGCTTGTAGAGATAGCCGGCCGCCACCAGATTGTCGATATGCTTGGCGACCGTTGACACCGACTGATACCGCAACAGCCGCATCAGTTCGCGCAGCGTCGGACTGTAACCATGCTCCTTAATAAAGGCGCCAATAGTATCTAGTAGGATCTTTTGTTTTTTGGTCAGCATTATGGCAACCTCTTAGTAAATACCATGACGCGCTGTTCAAAGGTCTTTCGCTCAGCCAGCCATTTGCCGGCACAGGTCATCAGATTCAGCCCCTCGTCCCCTTCTTGTACCCGAAACATCTCCTCCATATCGACCTTATCAAGCGGCAACACTTTCTTGCTCAGCACCTGATAGTTCAGCCGACTGCCGTCACCTCGCTCTACTGCCAGCTGATCGCCCGCCTTCAGCGTATCCAGATAGGCGAATAGACCTCTGCGCGTCGGGCCAGAAGCATGGGCTACAATGATAGCGGCGCCCTTTTGGCCTGGTTTGACACTGCCAGTGTACCACCCCGCATCATCGATATTGATCGGCGCCTGCATGCTGCCGTCAGGATTGACCGACATAGGCAGGGTGCGGGCTTTGACGTTCAGTTTATCAATAAAGATAGCGCGCGGCAAAGATGCTTCGACACGGTAATTATCGAGAGCGTGCGGTTGAGGACGCTCATCCCGCCCCTCGGCCTCCTGCCGCTGTTCTGGTGTGGCATCAGTCGTCGTGGCAGCCGCCACAATTGCTTGATTGCCAGCGGCCTGCTGCTCAATACGCCGATTCGTCAGCCAAACATCGACCACCACATAGCCCGCCGCCAGCACCACTATAGCCGCCAGGGCTTGCGGCAGAGCGCTGCGGAGCCCCCGCCACGACGCCCAAAAATGCCGCTGCCGAGGACGCCGAGCCTCCACTGCCCGGCGCAGCATGTCCGCCTTAGCTGCCACCTTATAGAGGCGACGCAGCTCCAGCAGTTCAGACGAGCGGCGTGGCGGTATCGATTGCGGCCGAACGACCGGGCGAGCAGCTCCACGAGCTGGTACTCGCAGCCCGCCTCGCTGTTTCGGCGCTGTCCTCCCGCGCAGCATAATATCTCTCATGCTTTTAGTATAGCAGATTCGGGAGAGTCTTGCTTAGAGGAGAGACGGAGGCCGTCGCCCGCCCTGCCGCCAGCTGACACAGCATGGGGCATAGAGCAGTACACAACCATAACGCCACACACTAGATAGATATGCAGGGCGTTTGGCAGTCCGCTAAAGAAGTTCCACTGCACGATAAAGCCGACCAAAATAGCCCATAACCACGGCCGACAGCGCACGACACGAAACAGTCCGAACAGCACCGCAACAAAAAGCACCACGCCAACTATCCCTAGCTCCAAAAGAGTTGATAGGTATTCATTCTGAACAATCTCCAGCTCCCACCCGCTTGACGGATCGGCCTGGTACATAGCACGCCCCGCACTACCAGCGCCAACACCCGCCACGGTCGTGTGCGCAGTGCGCGACCAGGCTTTTATCGCTCTGTCGTTTAATATCGTTCTTTCATTTGTTGACCGCTGGACATAACCGTCAAACATCGCTCGTGTTGGCGTGTGTATTTCGCCGCCAGTCGGTAGAGGAGTCTCCTGTGCTGGTTGTTGCTTCGGTTTCGGTAAGCTTATCTTTCCAAGACTTAAGTGGTTAACTGACTTTGCCACCGCGTCATAACACCCGTCCGTCACGCGCGGATTTAGTTGCGTGAACAGACCATGCCACAACATCCCCATGCCGAAACTAAGCAGTACTACTATTGTCGGCACAACGACTGCCCTTCGGAGCGGCACAGCATACGAGCGCCAGACTATCACTATCAAAATAACCGCTGCCAGCAGCAGTGCGTAAATAGCCCCGCGGCTCAGCGTACTGTATAACGCCATCGTCATGAGTACGAGCAATCCTTTCTCGAGATACCCTACCCCTCCTCGTAGCGTGCGGTATAGTAACATAATAATGGGCGCGATCAGTAAACTTCCCAGGAACTGCGGCTCGGCTGCTAGGGCGCTTGGACGCACAAATCCAAACCCGCGAGCCAAACAACCAGCACAGAGTCCCCAGTCAACCCAGGCGCCATATACCACCTGAGCGAGCGCTATGGCGCTCATCAGCGCTGCCGACCCAACAAACACAGAGCCCATCATCGGTACGACGGTTCGTTTGTTTTTTGCACTCAACATTGCCAGAAAGCATAACCATAACAACAACCACACGCTACTGTGTAGGAGGCCGCGAACTGGATTGATCGCCCACACCACACTCAGGCAGTTCCACGCCACGAACGCACCACTCAACCATACAGCTCGATTTTGCACCAGCACCTTTCGATTAGCCCACACGGCAGGCAGGCTGATTAATGCCACCAGTGCAATAAAGAGCAGGACGATTGACACCTCCAGATTGGTGCTGCTGAATCGGCCGAGCGTTAGGTTTGGATAATATGAAAACCACACAGCAACCGGCAGTATCAGTAATGGCTTTTCTAGCAGGCTAAGCGTGCGCAACTCGGTTCGGTAGCGTTTAATTTTTTCTATCACAATACCTCCTGATACACAGAGCAAGCCGCCGCTTAAAGTGTTTCGTCGAAAATCGCTGCGCCGAACGTGCCACCGTGGATGCTGTAAATCGTAGCCTATCAAAGGTGTGCAGGGCCGCCGCCAAACTCTCAACTGTTTGCTCCTGGAAAAACAGTCCGTTCTTGCCGTCTTCTATATAGTCAATCGCTCCGCCCTTTTGATAGGCAATTACTGGGACACCAGCGCTGAGGGCCTCAATCGGCGCGATACCAAATGGCTCTAGACTCGGGAATATAAAACCGCGGGCCGCGGCCACAATGGACGCCAGCTGCCTAGCGTCGCTCACCGTATCAATAAATTCGATGTTCTTAGCACCAGCAGCCATCGCCACCAAACGCTCGTGTTCGGCGCCGCCACCAACCAGGAGCAACCGCTGCCCCGTCTGCTTGAACGCCTCAACCGCCAAATCAAGCCGTTTCCAATTCACCTGGCGGGAGGTAGATATGAAGTAGTCGTCGCGACCCGACGCCGCCCGAAAAGCGTCAACCTCAACCGGCGGAAAGACAACCTCAGCTGTACGGTGATAGTAACGCTTGATCTCCTCAGCGGAATAGGTTGAATTCGCAATCAATACGTCTGGCCGTTGCGCCAGTTTATAATCAAACCTCCTCAGCGGCCCGACCAGCAGCCTAAAAAACCATCGCACCAGCCAATTCAGCCGACCAAACCCTGGATTTTTCACATATTCATCATACATTCCCCAGTAATACTGCACTGGCGGCCCCTGTAGGTAACTGATGTGGAGTTGCTCTGGCCCTGTTTTTACCCCCTTACTCTCACTAATCGCCACCGAGATAATCACCTCAAAATCGTCAAGGCGCAGCCGTGAAAAATACCACAACCGCAGCGGACCAAGAATCTTACGCCAACTAGCTGGCAATCGATTAAGCCAGCCAGTTCTCACATCACGACCGATAAACCAGTCAACCTCCCGTTCAGAGTATTGCGACGTAAAGATCGGCGCTTCAGGGAACATGTCAGATATAGTTTTCGTTACCTTTTCCGCTCCACCATAGGTCGTAAGCCAGTCGGTAACAATGGCAACCCTTTTGCCGTGGAGCCACGATGGGTTCCCTCGCGCCATTAGCTGGCACCCCGCCGGAATAGCACCGACATAACGGTCTTGAATAAAATCTGAATGTCTAGTAGCAGCGACCAGTTTTGTACATAATACACATCAAGGCGTCGTCGCTCTTCAAAACTAATACTGCGCCGCCCCATCACCTGCGCCAGACCAGTAAGGCCCGCTTTTACCGACAGTATGGTGCTCTTGCGCTTATATTGATTGATTTCCTGCGGAATCAGTGCACGCGGCCCCACCAACGATATATCGCCCCGCACCACGTTGAATAGCTGCGGCAGTTCGTCAAGTGAAGTCGCTCGCAAAAACGCCCCTAGTCGAGTAACTCGCGGATCATCGTCAAGCCGATCACCGCCACTGCGGTATTCCTTAATTAATTCCGGCCGGCCCATCATCGTAAAGGCTTCCTCTGGGGTGGTGCCGTCGTACTCTGATTTTTGCGAGCGGAACTTATAAATGCGGAACTCTCGATTCAGCCTGGTAAGCCGCACCTGCGAGAACAACACTGAATCTTTTGGTCGAGTCAGTTTCATAATCAGGGCGATGACAAGCATAATTGGCAACGCAATCAATAATCCCAAGCCTCCCAACACTACATCCATCAGCCGTTTCCAGAACCGACCAGCTCCAAACAGCTTAGTGATGCGTACTTCAACGATCGGTAACCCTCCGACAATTTCTACGCTATTAAGCCGCGACAGAAGACGATCTTGCTGCGGCACGAACATATATGCGACATGGTGTTCAATTGCATAGTCGTGAACGGCCTCTGATTGAGCCAGATCAGTTTGGATGAGGATATCCGGGCTGGTCGCCGCGATAGCCTCTTTAGTATTCGAAAAAATGCGATATGAGGTCTTGCTTGGCAGATACTGCGACTTTGCCACCACACCCACCACATCATACCCGTAGCCAATAGTGTCGACAAAAAACTGCGCCAACTCAGCACTGCGCGTCGACTGGCCGATAATAAGCACTTTTCTCCGTCCGTAACCAAATTGCAATAATAGGCGATGCAGCCCGCGCACTAGTTCACGCCCCACCACCATAATGATAAAATTGATAGCCACAAAATACACTGCTATAATCCGCACCGGAAAGATGGTCTCTTCCGTAAAGAAGCCATATGAGATCATCGCCATCACACTGACTACTGACGCGATGAGTATACGCCCATACTCTTTTGGTCGATACAGATATACCGATCTTTCATAGAGTCCCGACAGAAAATTAACCCCCAGCCATAGCGGGACAAGGGTTATTGCCAGGATAACAAAACTCCGTATCTCAGGGGTAAAATAATAAGGACTATCGCTAATATGCGTTCGATAATAGTATGCTAACGCAAACGAGATAACCACCGCCAAGACGTCCGCGGCGACAAGCGCCACCCGCAATAACAGAGATCTGTCCGTTTTCATCTCTCTTTATTCTAACACCTTATCATAAAAAGCTCCATTATCAGCACGGCAATGTAGTATACTATAGATACTATGTCCCGCTCAAACCCCCTCGTCAGCATCATCATCCCTGTATACAACGTGCGCGATTATCTTGATAGCTGCGTCAAATCAGTCGTTGCTCAAAGCTATTCCAATATAGAGATCATCCTGGTAGATGACGGCTCTCAAGACGACTCTGGCAAGCGCTGTGACGCCTGGAAAAACAAGGATAGGCGTATCAAGGTGGTTCATAAAGAAAATGCCGGGCTTAATATGGCGCGCTTTTCTGGTTTTCAGATAGCCACCGGTGATTATATTACTTTTCTTGATTCCGATGATCTGTTTCACCCTGACACTATCAAGCATACCGTCGCGGCCGCCCTCAAAGCAAAGGCCGACGCGGTGATGTTTCAGTTTATGGAATTTTCCGATGACGTCGAGCAGGCCGGCGGCCTATCGCCAGTTCTGCACGACAAGCAGGAGGTGGTGTCGTCCACCGAAGCAGCCTTCAGCCTGCTTATTGTTAATACTTATCAACACTTCTTACCAATGACCGCCTGGGGCAAGCTCTACCGTCGTCGCCTCATTGAGGCGGTTGATTGGCAAAAATCAAATTTTTGGGCATTTGAAGATAATTTCTTTACTCCGCAGGTTTTTGACGGTATCCGGGTTTTTGTCTTCTTGCATCAACAGCTTTATTTTTACAGACGCAACCCAAAGCGCACTGGCGTCCTCTCAAA
This sequence comes from Candidatus Saccharimonadota bacterium, assembly GCA_030528625.1. Lineage (GTDB taxonomy): Bacteria > Patescibacteriota > Saccharimonadia > Saccharimonadales > Saccharimonadaceae > Nanosynbacter. Next base: position 164,491 of record JAUMYN010000002.1, on the reverse strand, counting down.
GACCATCACCGGCAATACCCTGAATGGAGAGCCGGTAGGGTATCTGGAGTATCTTTGTCTATTGCGAGATTACTGGCGAGAACTCCTGGATAAGCACCATATTGGGCTTGAGGATGATTTGCAAGAGTTTTGGCTTGGCAGTATGTTGGCTCGGGTGGATGACTTGACAAAGGCTCAGGCGCTCTGCCAAGAGAACAATGCCCGATATATTCCTCAGCTTATTGATTATCTCCTCGTGCGCCACAGCCGCGACATTAACCGCAAACAGGCGGAGGTAGCCAGACTCGCCGCTCGCGTAGCAGAACTTGAACAGATTACCGCCCACCTGCAGAAGACCGATACCGAACTGGCGCGGCTCAAAACCGTGCGCGGCTCAATTAAGAACGCAGTCTCTCAGGTGAAACGCCACCTGACAAAAAAACCGAGCTAAGCCCGGTCTTTTACTTGGTTGCGATAGTTACTCTCAGCGTAACCCTTCGTCAATGTCTTTAGCGCGCTGCGTCCAAGTGTGAGCCCGAGCTTGCTTAAGGAGGGCGGCGCGAGCCTTCGCGTCCTGTTTAGCCCGCACAGCTTTATCGATATTAGCCTCAAACTCGGCATTGTTTTTCGACATAAAGACATAGTCATAGCCGCTACACTCTCGCAGGTCGCGCGTACAAACCGTTGGCACGCCCGCCGCCATATATTCAAACAGCTTAACTGGCGATGTTGCTTTCGCAATCTCACCCCTAACAAAAGGAATGATAGCGCAGTCAAAGAAGAGCGAATAGGCTGCCAGGTCATTGTAGTCTTTTGGTCCAAGATAGTGGACATTTGGCAGTAGCTCAAGATGCTTCAGCGCATCGCCGTAATCAATACCAATATACACAAACTCAAGATCCGAGCGCTTCCGAGCGAGCGTATTGAGCATATCGTAATCAATCCACGGGGCAATCGCACCGTAGTAGCCGACCACCGGCCGCTTATTAGCGAGAATTTTCTTCAGGTCTTTTGCTGGCTGCGCCTTGGCATGCTGCTTGAAGTCGAAATGGTCAATATTGACCGCGTTTTTCGCTACGACGATTTTCGACCCAGTATAGTGTTCCTTCACCTGCTCGAGCAAAACATCTGACGTAACAGTCACTAAAGCTGGCTTAATCTTTGGCAGCGCATTCCAGATTAGGCGTTGATGGTACAAGTCCCCCGAAATATCCTCGTGCAGCTCATCGATATAATCATAGATCACTTTCATGCCAACCGTTTTTTCCAGCCGCAGTATATCCTCGACAGAAATACTAGCAATCGTACTGAGCTGCATAAAATACACTTCCTTATCTGAGCCTCGGAACGACTCTAGGAGCTCTGGGTTGTTAATCGTTACTAGCGAGTCGTTAACTTTTCGTAGGCTGTGTAGATAGTTACTACACTCCAAAAATACGACGAAATAGCCCAGCTTAGCAAACTCAACCGCAAGATGGTGTGGTCGCTGCTTTAACTCGACATCCCATGGAATGGAGTTAACCACCATCACCTTATCAAAGCCAGCCGACAGCGACTGTAGCTCTTTCATAAGCGGCCGCAGCGCCCGGCGGCGCTTGGCGCTGTTCAGTTTCTTTGCCTGGCGCGCCACGCTTTTGACGGCAGCTCGACGCCTGCTACTAACTGGGAATAGGCTATTGAACGCGTTACCCATCTTATTCGCCAAGCGAAAACGCTTTGACGAGACAAGGAGCTTTAGCTCGGCATTCTCGCGCTCAAGCGCTGCCTTTTCTTTTTTTAGCTCATCAATCTCCACCTGAGCCTTGTCCACCCCCTGTTTCGCCGATTTCATCTAGGCCTCCTTAAACTTACTGATAATCGCATCGACAATTCGTTCACTGGCGTGGCCGTCGCCGTACGGGTTCTGCGCCCTGCTCATCGCTGCATATACTGCGTCATCGGACAATAGCTGATGCGCCGCCGCGTACACCGCTTCCTCGTCAGTGCCCACCAGCTTCAGTGTGCCAGCCTCAACACCCTCTGGGCGCTCAGTCGTATCACGAAGTACTAGTACTGGCTTGCCCAAAGATGGCGCCTCTTCTTGAACACCGCCGCTATCAGTCATAATAATGTGTGATTTTTCCATGAAATTATGGAAGTCGACCACCCCTAGCGGCTCAATCAACTTGATCCGATCATTATCGCCGAGGACCTCCTGGGCAACACTCTGCACTTTCGGGTTGAGATGGACTGGATATACCGCTTTAACATCCGGAAATTCATCCAGGATGCGCTTGATAGCCCTAAAAATACTACGCATCGGGTCGCCAAGGTTCTCGCGCCGATGCGCCGTCACCAAGATCATCCTATCTTTACCCACCCAGTCAAAAATCGGGTTGGTATAGTCACTCGAGACGGTTGCCGCCATAGCATCAATCGCCGTGTTGCCAGTGACATAAATTTCTTGCCCCTTGTTTTTGAGGTCTTTGAGGTTTGCCTTACTCTGCTCAGTTGGCGCAAACAGCATATCAGCCATACAGTCAATAAGCTGGCGATTCATCTCTTCAGGGAACGGTGAATACTTATCATAGGTGCGCAGGCCCGCCTCAACATGTCCAATCGCCGCCTGCTGGTAATACGCCGCAAGGGCTGCAGTCATAGAGGTCGTCGTATCACCATGGACCAACACGATGTCTGGTCGTTCCTGCTGAATTACCTCATCCATACCCTCGAGAATTTTCGAAGTAACGATGGACAGCGTCTGATTTGGCTGCATCACGTCCAGATCGTAGTCAGGGGTGATGTCAAACACCTCGAGAACCTGATCCAGCATTTGGCGATGCTGTGCCGTCACGCAAACGATTGATTTAATTTCTGGTCGCTTCTCAAGTTCCTTGACGACCGGCGCCATCTTGATTGCCTCAGGGCGCGTACCGAATACACTCATTACCTTTATCATGTGTCCATGATACCATGTTTTGACAAATCAATATAGGTCGCCAGATCTAATGGGGTATTGGTCTACTTCTGGGCTGCAACACTGCGATGTGGCAGTCCTTTAGCTTACTTCCTGTAAGGTCGCTAGGCACATTCTGTGGGTGAAATACTTAACACGGTGCATCCACGGATGCATACCATGGGGTGATAAATAGCAGGGTCCTCCAAGCTAAGTGCTATATTGACAGCAGCGGCATTCGGCTGATAAAATAAAAACGTAACCACCATGAACATACACAAACATTCCTCAAAAAAACGCTCTATCGCCATTATTACACTAGTCACTACTGTGGTGATCGCTTGTGCTGTAATACTGTATTTATATTTCTCCCGCCTGGCGCCCAACAACCCTCCCGCGGCAGTAGAGCCAGACACCACAACAGCGAAACCCCCTGAGAATGGATCAGATAACACCCCACCCCCAGCACAACAGCGAGAGACGGAAAAAAAGCCTCTACAGCGAACCGACATACCAGCCGATCAGTCATCGCGCTCTTTGTCGGGTAGTATAAGTTATCAAGCCGTTGTCGACGGACAACTAATACTGCGCACAACCATGGATCAGATGCTCACCTCAGGAACCTGTACGCTTGTCCTGAAAAAAGCCGACCGCACCGTTACAAAAACCTCACAAATCATCCCAAATCCTTCTTCGTCTTCGTGTGCTGGCTTTAGCGTGCCGCTGACGGAACTAGGTGCGGGCAAATGGCTCATTGATATTCGGGTTAGTAGCGGTGAACGAACAGGGACCATGACCAGCTCTATAACATTATAATCAAGGAGGCCTATGGCGCTGAAACTCTATCCACTACGAAGAAAAAGCCTACCAACACTCCTGGCAGCAACTGCCGCCCTTGTTGTACTCTTCCACACCCACTTCACCCCCCTGCGAGCGGCTAATCTCAGTGCTTTTGATCCTGGCAATATTATGTCTGATTCGGTGATGGCAAATAAAAACAGCATGTCGGTACAGCAGATTCAGTCTTTCCTTGATAGTAAAAATCCCTGCAATAATACCAATGTTCATCTCGCGCAGCGCTATCCGCAGCTGCGCTACCATATCCGCAACGGCAAGTTTGTCTGCATGGCCCAAGAAAGCTTTAACGGCGAAAGCGCCGCTCAAATCATCTGGCAGGCGGCCCAAGACTACGCTATCAACCCTCAAGTACTTATTGTTCTTCTTGAAAAAGAGCAGGGCCTCATCAGCGACACCTGGCCAAATCATATACAATACCGTTCGGCAACCGGCTTTGGTTGTCCTGACACTGCGGCCTGTGATTCGCAGTATTATGGCCTCAAAAATCAAATCCGTCATGCCGCCAAACTATTCCGCAGCGTGCTTAACGGCGGTTGGACAAACTATCCAGTTGGGCCAAACCGCATTCAGTATAGTCCCAACAAAGCCTGCGGGAGCACGATAGTCACCATCAAAAACCGCGCCACCTCAGCACTCTATCGCTACACGCCATATCAACCAAATCAGGCGGCCCTCAATGCTGGCTATGGTCTCGGCGACAGCTGTAGTGCCTACGGCAATCGTAATTTCTATGCCTTATTTACCGACTGGTTTGGATCGACCTCCGGCATAGTCTGGGGGGCGATGGATAAGCCGCGCTGGATGGAGATAAAACACAGTACCAGAAAATATGACCTGGCAATCCAAGCGTCGGTGGACGAACCGCTGCTGGAAAAACGACAAATACGCTTCACAAGCAAAGCCGTTCTCAATGGTGTTACCTATCTTCGCTCAGAGTGGGATCAGGATCATGTATATAACAAAGGCGTTGCGCTAGCTTCGCTGCAAGAAATTCCTTTCGCTCCCATTGAACATCCTCGCTGGATGCCAATTATCTGCTCAAGCGCAAACAAAGTCGCGCCCAGCACGGGGTTGGTTGACACCACCCTCTCGTTCCCAGTCGGACGAGTCGCGCACTTCACCTCAAAGATCACCGTCAACAATACAACTTATCTGCGCACCGACACCGACACAAAGGCTGATAATGAGCTTGGTTTTCCCATTCACTGTATCGATACGGCAAAAACGACCAACACCCTGCCCTTCGATAAGCCGCGAAAGCTATACTTACCCGCAGGGACGCCGATGATAAATATCCGCACTCAAGAAGAGACTGTTTTACAAAAGAACATTTCTCTCGATTTTGGTCGAAAGTTTAGTTTCAATGATGTGCTCTACTACCAAACGACTCAAGATTTTCAATCGGATCGCCTTATCGGCATAGCAAGTTCTTCGGTTGAAGAACACGTTGCCCTTATCCCGATGGATAAGCCGCGTTCGCTGACTCTACGCAGCAACTCTCAGAAGACCAGCCTCCTCACTAGCTCCCCCGTCGGCCAGCCGATACCAGCAGGGACAACCCGCCCTTTTGTTGATAAGTATCTTCTCAACGGCCGCTGGTATCTCCGCACCAAAACGGACTATGATACCAATACACTGCTCGGCATCCCACTTCATCTATTACAGTAGGGGCTTCAAACTATCGCATAAGAACTGACTATTAGGCGTTCTGTCACGAGGCGGTCGTGCGGAAGCCGCTTGATGGTGCTTTAGGGTGTGCTTCATACTTTGACACACCTCCTCGGGAGACGAATTAATCGCCAAGAATTGCTTGATCTGCCCGGTTTGCTCGGCGTAGCAGGCGATTTTTTCATCCCAAATAAGCCCAACTGTCGGGATGGCAAGGGCGTGTGCAATAATGTGCGTATGCATACGAAAACCAACGATCATATCATAGGAGGCAATCTGCGCGACCAGCTGCTCTGGTGTTTGCGGTGGCGGCGCGATAGCCTGGGGGGCAATACCTAGCTCGCGGCACGCCCCGCTGATATATGCAACGTCCTCGCTTGCGCCATTGCTATATATCTGCCAACTTAACCCCTGCTTTTCACAAAACTCAATGATAGCAGTCAGCAGTTGCTTCGTATAGGCGTTGCCCGCTTCGGGATGACTCCTATGTGTTGTCCATGGGCTCATAATATTGATGCCCACCCGGCCGATCTTGCTTCTCTTTCTTCGTCTCATCTCGGGCCAGTAGGCGGCCAACTCCAATACTGGATCGGTTGTCAGCACTGGCACCACTCCGTTAGCGAGCCGCCCCAGAACCCCCTCATTCGTACCGTCGCGCAACGATACCGCCACGACAGTATTATTCTCAAGTAATGTTCGAATGTTTCTATGGTCTCTTTGGCTAGTCTTGCCGAATCCGCAAGCGTTATAGACAACTGGGATACCTCGTCGCTCTGCCTCATTGACTACCGCGGCCATCGGTCGCACGAAGTAGTCCATGAGCAACTGCCCGCCGACGAACACGATTGCGTCAACAGGCCGTTTGTCTAGTATCGCCCTTAGCTGTCTTCTTACTAGTCGTGCCCTCGCGACATCCGCCGATAGATACTTGGCTAGCATAGCGTCAAAACTTGTCTGCAGCCAGTCGACATCATCGCTATAGGTCACCCTCCCCGACAAATCAAGCCCATAGACAGAAGCGTCGGGGAAGTTCGCACGAATCATTCTCTCGACGGTCTGATAAATAACCCCGTCACCCAAGTTCGTCGAGTATCGCTCGCCGACTAACAATACCCTTTTCATAGAGCTACCTCTTTTCCTTCCAACTTCCCGCAAAATGATGAATAGTATGACTATTCTTTGTGAGAGTAATTTTGCCAGTGCTCCATGACTTCGGACAGAAATAATCACTCGGATATAACACAAAGTCTTCGGTTCGTTGCAGTGTATTGTCCATCCTAATACCATACTTCTCGCGAGTCATTCTGGTGATTGTCACCGTATTAGCATTAAGATCAAAGCTGCCGTCAGCAAGAATAAATGGCCGATCGTTGTCATAATATGTCTTCAGGTAGCGAATCCAACGATTACCGGCGGCAGCGGCCATCATCCCAGTTGGCATTAGCGTTTGCGAGGGGTCTCCCGTTTCAAAACTCGTAAACGCCTCTTCATCAAGGAAATGATCGAGGCTTTTTAGTATCTCAACGTCGCTATCAACATAAATACCCCCAAACTGATCAAGTAGATCAAGGCGCATATAGTCGGTGACAAAAGCCCATTTTTTTGACCGATATGCCTCGCGAGTATAGCGATTGACTGTTATATCGTAGTTTTTTTCATTCCACTCGACAATGAGATAGTCGGGGCAATACTTCTTCCAACTTGCGATATATTGCTCAACCGACGCTGGCTTTTTATTGCCGCCGACCCAGATGTAATGAATTATTTTCGGGATAGTTGTTTGCTTTTTCAAATAAAACTGGCCGATCATGCGCTTCGTTTTATTAAAGCGCCGCCGCACCATGCGGCGCTCAAATGCCGCAGCAGGTTTGATATAATATTTTCTGATCAACGCTTTTATGAGCTGTTTAAGGGCATCTTTTACCCCAGGCGTCGTGTCATAGTTGAAATCACGCAGTCTTCTCATTGACGGCCTCCATCAAAAACTCTTCTCGCGGCTTCCACAGATTATCATACGGATGCGGCGATTGTTTATTGATAATTTCAAATTTAAGACAATCATTAATCAATAAATAATCCTCCGTTCTATCCCTCTTCTTAACAGCTACTTGAACACTGAATACCCCATCAGGAAAGACGTCCTGCAGGGCCAGAGTGAGCTTCACTGGTCGATTTTTCGCAAGCACAAACTCCTCACCCTTTAGCTTCTCGTCGGTTACCCATCGATACACCGGCTCCCCCGTGTCTTTTTGAATAACAAACGTAAAGACTGGATCGATAATATTACTTTTTGTTTCGATAGTAGCAGCAAAGTGTAGCTGTTGGTTTTTTCGCTGATAGGCTATGTCGATCGATATATCCCGCTTTTTAGTGCCGATCCTGTTGTTTTCCGGTTTTTGTGCGTCCTGTTCCTTAGGCTGCTCGATTTCCTGCATATTCAAACTGCGATACAGCTGGGCAATCTCACCCGGCTTTCCAACTGTCATCTCATAACCCTTGTCTATAAGGGCTGCTCTGTTGCAAAACTTGGTAACGTGATCCATAGAGTGCGTCACCAAAATAACCGTCTTTTTTCGCTTCTTTAGTTCGGCAAAATACTGAAAACATTTTCGCTGGAACGATTCGTCGCCGACCGCCAGCACCTCGTCCAATACCAGGATATCCGCATCGGCCTTGATGGCGATAGAAAACGCCAACCGGACCTGCATACCGCTCGAGTAATTCTTCAGCTTTTGATCCATAAATTCGTCAAGCTCGGCAAAGGCGACGATATCGTCATACATATCGGCCATCTCCTCACGCGAAAAACCGAGCAGCGCCCCGTTCATATAAATATTTTCTCGACCAGTCAGCTCTGGATTAAAGCCAACACCCAACTCAATAAACGGCACTAACTTTCCATTAACGGTAATCTTGCCGCTATCGGGCTGATAAATCTGCGAAATAAGCTTTAGCAGAGTCGACTTACCCGAACCATTACGCCCGACGATGCCGAAAAAATCACCTTTTTCTACCGTAAAGCTAATATCTCTCAGAACCTGCTGCTGCTTATAGCCCTTAATACCCTTAAGGTAGTTAATGACCGCCTGCTTGATACCATTCGCCTGCTCTGTTGGCAAGCGAAAGCTTTTGTTAATATGGCTAACCTTGAGCGCGACAGCGTTCTGTTTTTTATTTCCGACCACTACATTATCTCCGCAAATCTTTTAGAATTTCTCGAAAAATACCAAATACCGATCCCCAGAATGAGCGCGGTAATAATGAGTGGTACCGCCATTGCTATAGCATTTGTTTGCACTTCCCAGGTAGTCGGTACAGTAGTGGGCGATATAAGGTTATGCCGCGCATCTTGAATGGTCTGTGCTAAAGGATTTAACATAATCAGCTGGGATACCGACACACCAAACAGCTCTCTTCCTGCCACCATCGTCAGCGGATAGAAAATCGGTGTCGCATAAAACAGTATCTGAGCCACCACCTCCCAGATATGTCCAATGTCACGAAATTTAACATACAGTGTCGATAGTATTAATGAGCAGCCGAAGGCCAAGATAAAGAGTTGTAGGATATTGATCGGTGCTAAAAGTGCCAGTCCGGTAAATTGAATACCGGTGGCCAGTGCAAAGATAATGACCACAACGAGGTTAATGCTCAACGAAATAAGCGAACTAGTCATTGCCGACAGAATGATAATATACTTCGGGAAGTTGATCTTCCGCAAGATATCGCCGCGTCCAACAATTGATTGCATACCAACGCTAGTCGCTTCGGAAAAAAAGGCCCATAGCGTAATGCCGAGCAGTAGCACGATAGGGTATTGCGGCGTGCCGTCAGTAAACTTCAAGAAGTGCACGAACACCATATACATCACCGCGAACAGCAGGAGCGGCTTTAGTACCGACCAGACGATCCCTAGAAATGACCCTTGATAGCGCAGTTTAAAATCAGTTTTTACCAGCTCATAGAGCAAAACTCTGTTTTGCTTACTCAGCACACCTCTTCTTTGCATATCCTCCATTATACCACATGTGGCCTTGTGTTTTACTCTGGCGACAGATACACTTGAATACATGAAAGCCCCGACTCTGAGTATTATCATTCCAGTATATAATGCGGCCGAATATCTTGATGGTATCGTTACCGCCATCCTACACGAGGAGTTTCGGGATTTTGAACTTATTCTAGTGGATGATGGATCAACGGATGACTCGCTAGCCTTAATGAAGCGCTACGCCACCAAAGATAGGCGAGTACGGATCTACTCTAAAGAAAATGGCGGTCCCTCCAGCGCGCGCAATCTTGGACTTGCTAGGGCTCGAGGGCAGTATATCCAGTTTTATGACTCAGACGATACAATTCTACCGGGGACACTCTACACCATCATTCGGGCGATCGATTCAACCGACGCCGATTTACTGGTGTCAGGCTGGCAGATCAAGCGACTTACCCCCCAAAGTGTGACGCCAGTGTCACCTCAGCCAGCTACGGTCGAGGAGGATATTGTCGATTTCACCCTCACCTCCATCGGACAAGACGGCACACTATACAACCTATGGAATAAGTTGTTCCGGGCCGATATTATTCGCCGCCACAAACTACGCTTTAGGGATGATGTGTGGTTTGGCGAAGATCTGCTGTTCGCTTTTTCCTATCTCGCTCACTGCCGCCGCCTGTGCATCATCCCCGATATTACCTATAGCTATCTCGTTAATCGCGGGACAAACGTATTTCGACGCTCATCGATCGTCCCCGAATATCGCCAGATAAACAACGCGGCCCTTGATGCATTCATTGGCAAGCGCCCTGTCCGCAAGACGCAAGAATTGGCTCACTGGGTAAAGTGGCGCTGGCTCCTATCATATTGGATGTTGGTAAGCCGCTCAGGGCTCCCCCTCGAGGAGAAGCTGAGCCTCATTCGCCAGGGGGCAAGCGATGGCCTGGCGGTCGCTCAAAACACCCATTATATCGGTGCTAAAAAATACCTTCTCGAGAATATCCTACGCCGCCTCACCAAACATCCCTTTGCGGCGCTGACCTTCGGGGGGGTGTTATCAAATTTTAAGCAGCTAGCAATATTTCTGTCGTCGTTCATCAAGCGACACTAGTCAGCCAATCCCCTGACTAGTGTGAGACTATCGCAACCCCATCACCAGCCTTCGCGCTCGCCCCTCACCCTCGGAATGTGTTTCGATATCGTCGTACTCACTGGCAACATGATGCACCACCCAGCGGTCGGCCGCGTTCAGTTCAATCGTCTTGCGCTCCCCGGTGCGCCGCACTTCTTCAATCCAGCCGCGCGCCTTTTCAGCAATCTTCTCGGCATGCTGCTTTTTGTAGTCAGCAATATCTACATTGACCCGATGTACCGAGGTGTTTTTATTGCGCAGCATCGACGCTAGTAAGTGTTGCAGGCTGCGCAGCGTTTCGGCATTCTTACCAATCAGCAGGCTATTGCGCTCGGTTGACGGCACCCGCACTACTACCACTTCGTCCTCAATTACCACCTCGACCTCAATATTCAGATCAAAAAAGGTCAGTACATCCTCGAGGTATTGCTTGCTCAGTGCTACTATCTCTGCCCGCTCCATGCTACTCCTTTGCTTTTATTCGCGTTATCCGCGCCTCTTTCGCCGACGAGGCCCGCTTAGCAGCCGACTTCGCTGGCGCAGCCTTAGTTGGCGCGGCCGGCTCATCATCGCCATCTTGCTTCATGATGATCGCGTTCTGGATGTAGGCTGCTGCATTAGCGGTTGCTAGGTAGAGCGCCAGTGCGCCCGGTAGCGAAATCATGATAAAGAACAGCATCACTGGCAGCACCTTCATCATTTTGCGCATCATGATGGCGTTTACTTCTGCCTGATCGGCGTCCTTACCTTGCCCAGCCTCAGCCAGAACATCGCGTAGCCGCCGTTTACTGTCACTGTTTGGCGATAGCTGTTTAGAGAGGAAGAACTGAAGCACTGCCGCCGCCAGCGCCAGTAGCACCAAAGCTACCTCCGTACCATGCTGCGACACCGCCTGCTTCGTCAGATCAATCATGCCTAGGAAATTCTGATTAAATGTCTCGGGGTGCTGAATCAGCCGCTCTACTACCGGAACGTGCTCGAGCACGTCATAGGTGTACTGCCCCAGCTGATCGCGATGCAACACGAACAGCTGCACCACGCGGTAGATGCCGAACAAAATCGGCAACTGTATCAACAGAATTGCCATTGACCCAAACAAACTGACATTGTGCTTTTTATACAACTCCAGCATCGCCACGCTCTGCATCTGGCGATTATTTTTGTATTTCACTTTTAACTTGGCCAGCTCTGGCTGCATCTTGCGCATTGCCTTGGCCTGACGAAGCTGCTTTTTCACTAGCGGCCACAGCGCCAAACGCACAATGATCGTAAATATCACCACGCTAATCCCGAAATCGGGAATTAGTCCGTAAATTGCCATCAGCAGATTAAAAATCGGCTGCACTATTACCACATCAAAAAAACTCATGTCCGTAGTATAGCAGATAATCCGCTATTTATACAGTCGGCCGCTAGCGAATAGTTGTCGCACCAGGCCATTGAGCGTCGCGTGATCAAGCGTCAGTACTTCTGGCGACACCACGATCAACACCACGTCAACCCCTGATCTCAGCGTGGGTAGCTCATGGCGCACAATCTCGTAGAGACGGCGGCGCACGCGATTGCGCAGTACCGCCGATTTGAGTACTTTTTTACTCACCACCACCGAAAATCGGCTAGCGGTACGGCGCGGGTTATCTAAGTGCCGCACGATCAGTTGCGAGGTGCGCACCGCCTGGCCGTGCCGATAAACATAGCGCAGGCTGTTGTGGCCGTGAAATCGATGAGGTTGGGTTAACATATTTCTAAGTATACCGCAAAATCACCCGCCAGGTGACGGGTGATTCGATCTTAGATGGCGATCTTGGCTCGCCCCTTGAGGCGGCGGCGCTTCAAAACGGCACGACCGGCCTTAGTCGACACCCGCGCGCGAAAGCCATGGGTCTTGGCGCGGTGACGAGTGTGTGGTTGATATGTTCGCTTTGGCATACTTGCCTTATTGTATCGTTTTTTGCACTATAATGCAAGATTTTCAGTACTTCGCGCACCGCAGCTAAGAGGCAGCACTGATTGTTTTCCACTTTTCATCCTGTTTTTTCCACAGATTAACAGATGTGCTGTTTGGCTGTGGAAAACATCACCCCTATTATCACACTACTCTATTTATCCCACTGGTGCTTGTGGAAAACCTCCGCGGTTGCTATAGTGATACTAAGCTAACGAGAGGGAGTAAAAGACGTGAAAAAGCCGGTGGTAATTTGGCAGAGTGTGCTGGGGGAAATGGAGGTGAGCGTTCAAACACCGTCGTTTTCATCCTGGTTCCAGCAAACCTCGCTAGATATTATCAATGACGATGAGGTGGTGATCGTTTCGCCTAATATTTTTATTAAGGCGCAGCTAGAGAAGCGGTTTCATACTAAAATCCGCGAAATCCTCGCCAAACATGGCATTACCGCAAATACCATCCACTACACTATCGCCTCCGGCAAGAAAAAACCGCGAGTTAATCGTGATGCGCCGATCGAAGCCGTCGCCAAAACGCCAACCATCACCGCTCCGCGCAACCGCTCCGCCTCCAACCTTAATCCCCGCTACACCTTCGATTCGTTTATTGTCGGCTCTAGTAATGATCTGGCTCATGCTGCCTGTCAAGCCGTGGCGGCTAACCCGGGCACTAAATATAATCCGCTCTATCTGTACGGCGGTGCCGGCCTGGGTAAAACTCACCTTATGCAGGCCGTTGGCAATGAAATCCTCCGCCGCCAGCCCTCGGCGCGCGTGCTCTACACCACCACCGAGGCCTTCGTTAATGAGTTTCTCGATTCAATCCGCTTCAAAAAACAAGGTTTCTCCGAAAAATATCGCCACGTCGATGTGCTCATTGTTGACGACATGCAGTTTATCGCCGGCAAGGAAAAAACCCAGGACGAATTCTTTCATACTTTTAACGACCTGCACCAGAACAATAAGCAGATTATCATCAGCTCCGACAAGCCCCCCAAAAGCATCCCAACCCTGACCGACCGCCTGCGCAGCCGCTTCGAATGGGGTATGGCTATTGATATTCAGATGCCAGATTACGAAACGCGCTGCGCCATCGTCAGTGCCAAGGCCGCCCAAAGCGACACAGCCCTGCCAGCCGAGGTGGTCGAGTTCCTGGCTAGCAATTTCAAAACCAATATTCGCGAACTCGAAGGAGCGCTTAATCGACTACTGGCGTATGCCGAGATGCAAAACTTCACACCCGATCTAGCAGCTGCCGAAGGACTACTGGGGAATATGAAGCAGGCGCGGCCACACCACATTACCGCCAAGCAGATCATCGACAAGACAGCGCGGCACTTCGGTATTGATGTGAAAGATATGTGTTCGGCGCGGCGCGACAAATATATTGTGCAGCCGCGACAAATCGCCATGTATCTACTGCGCAGCGAGCTGAAGCTAAGCTTTCCTAAAATCGCCCAAGAGCTAGGACGCAAGGATCACACTACTGCCATGCACTCCGTCGACAAAATCACCCGAGAAAGCCTTACTAACCTATCTATTCGCGAACAGATTAACGACGTCAGGGAGCGGCTTTATGTGTAAAACCAGTGGAAAAGCTGTGTATAGGCGGTGGTTAGGCGGTGGACGAGTTGATATATGTCCCCAACTGCGACCAACACGCCTATGTCAAGCTGTGAGGAACCGGTTACTTATCCACCCAGTTCTCTACATCAATCAACAGCCCCTTCCACAGGGTAACCTACCGCAACCACCCCTGTTTGAACACTAATTATACCCAGTTTCCACAGCACCTATTATTACTAACGCGAGAGAAAAGAAAGGAAAAGATAATGAATATAACTGTTACTCAAGAAAACCTCACCAAGGCGCTAAATGCGATTAGTCGAGTCGCCACTAGCCGCAATGAATTAGCTATCTTGAACAATATTTTGTTGCGAACTGACGGCGGCCGTCTCGTGGTGGCGGCAACCAACCTGGAAATTGCCGCTACGCAATATGTCGGCGCCAAGGTGGAGACGCCGGGCTCAATTACCATTCCGGCGCGACTGATGAGCGATTTTATCTCTGGGTTGCCAGCTGGCGTCATATCGCTCAGTGCCAAAGATAATCACCTTCATATTACCTCGGGAAAGTTTTCGTCGGTTATTAACGGCGTGGTGGCTGATGAATTTCCAGAGCTACCGACAATTGATGAGGCGAATGGCGTCACTATTACCCTGTCGACCGAGGAGCTCAAGCGGGCCGTGGCGCAGACTATTGTGGCGACCAGCTCTGATATGACGCGGGCGGTGCTGACCGGTGTCTACTGGCACACACACGAGGGCGCGCTGTATCTAGCAGCCACCGACGGCTATCGCTTGGCGGAGCGGCGGCTCATGTCGACTGAGGCGGAGATCGCAGCGGTGATTCCAGCATCGACGCTCCAGGAGGTGTTGCGTAGCCTTGATGAGTCGGTCGAGGAAGTGGCTATTGTATTTAATGATGCGCAGGTTGGGTTTCAAACGCCGCAGATGGAGCTGGTAAGCCGCCTGATTGACGGCGCCTTTCCGAACTATCGCCAGCTTATTCCCGCCTCGTCCGAAACTACTGCGGTGATCGACAAGGCTGATTTTTCTCGTATCACCAAGATTGCAAGCCTGTTCGCCCGTGATTCAGGCGGCGGTATCACGTTAAGCGCCGATGAAGAAGCGTCGTCGCTCTCTGTTCACTCGGTGGCCTCTGAGCTAGGCGAAAATACTTCTGAGGCGGCGGCCAAGGTAAAAGGCAATGGTACGGTGACGCTAAACTCGCGCTATCTCATTGAGGCATTAGCGGTCACTGATGGCGGCGTAGTAGAATTTGCCTTCAGCGGCAAACTAGCGCCGTGTATTATCAAAGAAGCAGCCAAGCAAACCGACTATATGCATATTATTATGCCAATGAAGAGCTAGCTATTCGCCAGTAGTGCGGCAATAGCCATTCACCGACTCCTTGCATGGTTCGGCCCAGCCATTCGCCACGTCGTTTTTGTTGGGTAGAAGGACGTCGTTCACTGATATATCATAAGGCTCCAAGTCGTAGCCCAGCGCTACGAGCGCCCGGTAGGCTTCGGCCATATGACTCTCTAGCCCTCTAATACAAATACCAGTACGCAACCCCAAACCTACTCTGGACGGCGGACACTGGGTGATGGTGTACCATTTGGCATTCAGGGGTAGCTTCTCGACGATTGGTGCTGCTTTGGCGAGCTGTTCAATCTGTTGCTGCATCTTGTAGGCTTCGGCGGCGCCCTTCGGTTCCTCGTATTTACTCTTTTCGATTTCACGCCGCGCTGCATCAGTTTCGGGCTGAAGAATAAAGGCAATATCCTTTTCCTCCTTGTCCTGAATAGTCATTGGCACCGTATGAGCAGCAAACCCCTCGGCGCGAAAAGTAATATCATAACTACCAACCGGCAGCGGTATGGAGCGCTGCGACGAGGTGTTGATATGTCGGGTGTGTCCCTGAATTTCTACGCTAATCTTGTCGGGAACGCTGGTGATAAACAGTGTACCGTGCGGCTGAAACAGCATAGCGTCCATAACGTATTTGATACTCAGGACGATAATCAGTAACACCAGCAGCGCCGCGGCTAGCCAGAGGTGTTTTTTATGGATATGGTCAAACACTTCCCCCTCCAGCATTGCCGATAAATCGTGCGGCAAACGTCTTGCTCTTGCTAAACATATAGGTAAGGGCGTATTTATCACGATAGCTTGGCGGGCGCTTACGCATTGAGGCGTCAATAAACTTTAGGCCGTTGCCAAGATCACCCGCATAAAAGCCGATATGGCCAGTACCCCCATAGTCATAAATCAGAATGTCTCCCGGCTGTAGGTCACTTTCTTTCGGATGTTCGATAATTTTATACTTACCAGACGTTCTGAGATATCTGTCATGATTAGCAGTACCGGAAGCGGGAAACTCTGGATCAACTCCGCTGGCGCGCATCACCGTAGCCACAAAGACGCCGCAGTCGGCAAACCCAGCATCACCCCCCCAGCGGGCTGGGCCGGGATTGAATTTTTCGAGGGCAGCCACAAACTCCGGCTTGGCCTGCTGTCTCCAGCCGCCAGTGGTATTGCCGATGGGCTTGTCGATGGCAAATAGTTTGGCGGTCTCGAGGATATTGCCAGTAGTCTTCTTGCTCATGTCCTTACAGCCGAGCGATCCGCCTGGCCCGCCCAGATATGCTAACATCGCCAGAGCGCCGGGCTTTCTCTCAATCTTCCCTTGATTGAAATAGTCGTTTTTCTTCTTTCCTCCGGGCTCCTCGTAGGAGTCGGCGGCAATCCAGGCCATAGTCAGGCGACTCTCGTCATAGCCAGTCATGACATACTGGGAGTCTTGGTATGTTTTATTCCAGTTCATGAACATGTTGCCGCGATTATAGGCCAGAAAGGCATTTGCCCAGTCCTCGATGGTGGATTTTTCAATATCAGGCACCGGATTGCCTTGGTAGAGTCTTGCCTTGTCAACGAAAGCTTTAGCAGCAAGCACCGAATCTTCCGCCAGGGTGGTACCAACATCCTGCTCATCAATACTACGCCCGCCATGCAGCGCCTCACCGTTTGCCATGGTTCGATTCGGGTCCATATCAGCCTCGCGATAATGCAGAGTAGCTAGCACCGTCCATGGCACCTTATACCTAGATCTCTCGCCCGCCATATAGGCCTCCTTGTTTTTCTCGGCTCTTTCGCGGTATTTATGTTTCTCGAAGAATTTTATAGTCGCCTCGGGAAGCTTAATGTCGCTCCACTTTTCTGGCAGCTTGCCTAGCCGGCCCCCTACTTCACCGGGAGTACAGATTTGGTTGAGTTCCTCTAATGGACTGTAGAAGTAAATGTTATTCTGCTCGTAAAAGCGAGGGTCGAAAGCAGCGGCATAGACAACCGGCCCTATAAGGAGGGTGGCGATACTTATCAGCGTTATTCTCTTCTTATTGATCATAGCGGCCCCACATACTGAAAATGCCAGGCTTCACAGCCGTTACCAGAGCACTGACCAGGCTGCATTTTCTTAGGGTTGATCCAGCCATACTTATATGCATTGTTCTTGAGCCATAGATAATCTGGCGAGGAAAAGCTGGTAATGGATGTTTCGAAGCCTGTTGGGCTAGACGAGGTGCGAAAATCAATTGCCGTACCCCAGCCGTGGTTGGATCGGCCTGGGGGTGCCGCCAGGTTGCCGCCACGCTGCATGTCGGCATAGGCTTTTTTCTGCGCCTCAATGGAGCGGAAGCAGGCGCTTGGCACTAGATAGCGGCCCTTGTTTGCCGGGTCGTTATGGTAGGCCTCTAGGAGCGCCTGGCCGGACTTGGCAGCGTTGGGGTGAAAGAGATTACCGCCGCCGTGGGCATTGAGCGAATTACTGCTTGGGCAGATCACCTGAGGGAAGCTAGTCGTCATTGGCTTAAGTACACCGGTTTCATTTTTACCATTACCCTTCATGTCGTTTTTCCACTTTTCCCAGGCGGCACTATTCTCACCCTCGCCCATTTCACCGCTATGATTAGGACTGACCGCCCACTCACCCGGACCTGCCGTCGCAGCAGATGAGGCGCTCTGTCTGCCCGATTCATCCCAGGCAAATCCCATCACCGCCTGATGAACTTGGTATTGCCAAAGTAGTACAGGTGCTGCGGCTAGTGCTCGACTACTGGCGACGGATACGCTGGATCCCGCCGCTTCTTTTGGTGCGTCGGCAGGACAAACCTGCTTGGTTACGCCGTCAACCTGTCGCGTGACACAGGTAGTATCAAGCTTTATCGAATTATGTGAAGTGGTTGATGAAGTATACTCAGCCCCCGTCATACAGGAAGCAGCGTTGTAAAGGTGGTCACCGCTTGTTGGGTCGCCACACGACTCCATAAAATCCGCTAGCGGTGTGTCTTTTTTAATAAAGCCCTTACTGAGGAGATCATCCAGGTCATCCTCATCGCCGATGGCGACGCTATTATCCAGCCATCCCTCGGCTTCGGCAATAGCGATTACCTCGCTTGGCTCCATAGCGTCTTGGGCGGCAGTAGAGCCGTGGCAGCCGAACCCGGCATTATTGATACCCGGCACAATATCCTGTCCGTCAACCGAAGGCTTCATGCCAAAATCTTCGGCATAACTACAATAGGTTTCTGCTGCACTGACGTCAGAGGCCTTAGTTATTGGCGAGCTGAGGGCGAGTGGCATCCTAAATAAACTCGATAGAACCGACACAGCGCTTGGTCGGCCGTAAAAACCACTGGTTATCATGAGTTGGGCGGTATTGTGCGCGATACTACCGAGGAAAGTATAGCGACTAGACGTGTCAAATGGACTCAGCGAGGCAATATCCATCTCTCTTTGTAACCGCTCGGAGTCTGCGCGCAGACTAGCAAACTCTTTTACTTTATTTACTGGCAGGATTGGTAAATGCTGCGACATGGCGCTTGAGGAAAAAAATGCCATAGCTGAAATACCGACCGCATCGCCTAACGTCTCCCCCTCGGCTTGCTTGATAGCATCAGTATTAACAATTGCCGCGAGCGCCGCTTTAGCGATAGCCCCAGCTGCCTGTTGCCCAATGAAGCTCACCACCTCGCTAATGAGGTAACTGCCGACTATCTTGAGGAGTCCGACACCCATGCCCGAGGCGGCAACAGTTACCGCGGCATCAACCGCCATCGCACTGTACATAGCAGTTGGACTGAGGATAATATCACAGGCACCCTTTGAGCTGTCCTCTAGAGAGCTAATACCTTGGAACGCTTTATTTTTTAGCACAGCATAGCCTGGGGCGAAATCATCGTGGATGCGTAGCTTTGTTTTATTAAAGCCAGCTGCCGCCTGTAAATATTTTGAATCAACGAAAGCGGTGAGTTTCTTGTCTGACGGACGAGGTACTTTCTTGGTCATCATTGTACCAACCGTTTCCATATCCTCCGCTGAAAAGCCACTCCCCGCCCCGACGGCCTTAGCTCGAGAGGCTGGCGATAGGATGAGATCAGATGCAAGCGGCATGAGAGGAAGGAGCTGGGCGGCGGCGTAGGCACCAGCGATTATTCGTGGCGCCTTGACGGCGATACAAGAGCTGGCGGGTACGGTATAGGCTAGGCCGGCTCGCTTGATTTTATTGAGATGCCCCTCCATCTTGGACTTAACTTTGCTTACTACCGAATCGTTGATATTTTCGGTGCTCGGGATATTCTTTCGGTATTTTTCTATGCGATCATTAGCTTTGTCTTTCCCATCAGCTTTAGCAGCGATACCGCCGTTGCGAACAATCTTAAACTTACTAAAGAGTTTCTTATTGAGATAACGGCTATTCCACAAACTGTGCTCCAGCGCTAAGCCTAAGACACCGCGTCGCCCGAGCACTTTGGCGGCGATATCGCGGTTTTCGCTACGGGACAGAAATGTCATAAACTCACCGGAGCTTACGGTAATGGTTTTATCACCTCGCTCAATACGCCAGCTAGTAGGTCGCTCTTTGGCGTAACCGCGGCCCGCAATTTCCATTGGTCCATCGGCATTCATCGGCGTAATACCAGCCTTTGCCAGGCGGCGCAGCATCGGATAAGACATCTGATTCATCTTGCTGCACAACTTTGAGCCTTTGCAATCTTCCGGAGAAATCGCCGCACCAATTACTTTAGAGAGTTGTCGCTGCATGACGGTATTACCGGAGTCGCCAGTAAGCGTCAGATTTTCCGCCAGGTGCTGTAAACCAAGAGCGGGATTTATCAGGGTGAGTATGGCAATAATTATCAATGCGCCGATTGTCAGTCCCCCAGCTGCCACCCCGCGCCGCTTAACGAGCTGAGCCAGGAGACGCTCGGTTTTTTTGGCAGGTTTTTTTGATGCAGAAGAGCCGACAAATTCAAACCCCCCCTCGCGACTTGCCAGACTCTCGTGTTCGGCAGAATCGGCGGCCATATCATCGCGCAAACCAGCCTCAATCTGATCCCATTTTGCCAATTCGGCAGGTGATAATTTTACCGCCGCGTCTCTCTCTGCCGGATTGAGAGCCGTCTCGTCTGGTCGTTGCTTCGTCCCGGTAGCCATACCCTTATTATACTACACCGCCCCATAGCCGCTGGCTGGTGTGTGCGGCTGCTGGGTGATTGGGTTGGTATTGATGAGATTATATTCGGTGTCGCTGGCCTGAATTTGAATGTGGACGTGGTTCTGTCCGGCAAAAAACAACCCCTGCCCCACCGGAAAATTCGCCAGGCGCTTCTGCTCCTCCTCGGTCAGCTTGAACACATTAGCCAGAACATCAACCGCGCTCGCCGACTGCTTGAGCAGGAGCTGCATCGACGAGTTGGCAACAATCGCCCGGCCCATCTTGCTCCCCATAAAGTCCTCCACATCCTGCGTGATCGTCGTCAGTCCCAGCTGGTATTTACGGGCTCGCTTAGCCAAACTGAACAGGAAATTGGCCGAATCGTCATATTTCATCAGCTGCCAGGCCTCATCGACGATTAACATGCGCTTTTTCTGGTCGGTGCGCGTAATGTTCCAGATGTGATTGAGCACAATATACATCGCCACCGGTCGCAGCTCGTCCTCTAGGTCGCGAATATTAAACACCACCATATTGTTGTTAATATCAATATTCGACTGCTGTGAAAAGATACCGGCAAAAGTGCCCGAGGTAAACTTACGCAGCCGCTGAGCGAGCTGCGGGCCCGTACCGCCCATATGCAGCAACGTATCGTACAGATCGCTGATAGTCGGCGGAGTAGAATTGTGCGTCAATGGATCAGAGGTAATACCAACCCGGGCATAGGTGTCGATCAGCGCTTGGTCAATATCCGCCTCTTCAGCCGGCGTTAGTCCGCCTACCACCTGTCCGTCGGCCAGTTGCGAGCCGCCAAGCATCTGCCGCAGCAGACCGTGCAGCGTCACGAGGTTAGCGCGCAGAGCATCATCCGCCTCATCAGTGTCGATTACCCGCGGCAGATCAAACGGATTGATACGAGTGTCGCTATTGAGGCTGAGGCGAATATAACTGCCGCCCACAGCGTCGCACAGTTTTTGATACTCGTTTTCCGGGTCAATGATCAAAATATCACTGCCCGTCATCATGCTGCGCAGCGCCTCTAGCTTGACAGTAAACGACTTACCGGCACCAGACTTCGCGAATACCACCATGTTGGCATTTTCGAGAGAGAAGCGGTCAAAAATCACCAGGCCGTTATTATGCATATTGATGCCGTACAACACCCCTTTGCCGTCGGTGAGGTCGGCTGAAGTAAATGGAAAGCTCGTCGAAACAGCACCAGTATTCATATTACGGCGTACCTGCAACTTGTCAGTCAGCTGCGGAATAGTGCTATTGAGCCCTTGCTCCTGCTGGCTGGATGCCACTTTTGAAAACACCAGCTGCTGGCCAAAAATAGTCTCGATTTTGTGCTGAATAAAATTAAGCTCATCAAGGCTATCGCCGTATAGCGTAATATACAAGCCGTAGCGGAAAAACTTTTCGGCGCCGATTTGTAGCTGATCGCGCAGCTCCTCGGCGTCTTGCAGGGCCGCCTCCATACCTGGGTCGCGCACCCGACCCTTCTCGGCATTGATACTCATACTCGCCTCTAGTTGCGTCACCTTTTTGCGTAGATTGTTGAGGACGATCTGAGTATCAACTGGATAAATAAACATACTGATGTCCAGCACCTCGTCAATATTGATAATCGAGCTCAGCCAGCCAGTGTAAATCTGGCGCGGATAGCCGTAGACGTACATGGTGCGGCCGTATTTGGTGCCGAGGCGGAAATAGCTGGTTTGCAGCTCGATACTACTTGGTGCAATAAAATCACGCAAGGTGCGTACGCCAGTCAAGAAGGCCTGCTCGACTTCAGCTTGCTCTTTGGCGCGCTGCTGGGCCGCTATATCGACAGGATCAAGCTTTTTTGCCATTAACCCCTCACTCCCGGCGCCTCGCCAGCGCCCTTTCGAACATAGGTGCTAGTTAGTTCTGCCGCATCCAGATTCAAAGGTTGTCGCACAGCAGTTTCCAGATTATAAGAACTATAGAACAACTCGCCCAGCTGCTTGGTAGTGAGCTGGGAACATTTCACCCCCATCTGATAAAGACCGTCTATTACCGCATCGATGCGGTGCCTAATCTCATCCTTGGCCTTCTCGTAGGCGGCTTGGTCGATCTTTGTTACCGCTGCCTCCTTCTTGCCGCCGAACAAGCTGTCAAACAGCCCCTTAGCCTGCTGCTTGACGGCCGTGACATCACCCGCCGGATAATACGGCACCACGACGTAAAAACTCTTATCCATAATATTGGCCTCTTGAGCAAGCACGTCGATAAAGTTAATATAATCATCCATCAGTACGTTCAATAGCATATTATCCTGGGAGCGCCGAATAGATACAAGCCGGTCGAGATAGGGCCCGATGTCGACCCGGCGCGACCGCACGAGTACTTGAATAGGAAAATAGAGCGAGTTAAGGAAGTTTTGATAACTAAACTCCACCCCCTCGCGCTCGCGGCTGCTCATTAGGTCAAAATTGATCGACTGGCATTCCACCACCGCCCGAAAACTACCGTCGTTCATGATAATCATATTTTCACGCATCTCAGAAAACAACAAGGTGTTTTGGGTGCTGAGCGGTGCATTTTGCTTTGGGGCGGCCGGGGTTGACTGGCTAGCAGGAGGTCCCGCCGGCGTATTCGCGGGCGGCTGTTGCGGCAGGGCCGCAGGTTGGATAGGTTGTGATGTCATTGGTTGCATAATAATCCACCCCTAGCGTAATGAAATAACGACTTCCTCCTCTGGTGCCTTGGCTTGCCGCTCCAGGCGATTGGCTTCGCGCTGCAAAGTTTCGACGGAAAGGTCGCTATGGTTGCTGGCTAGATCCATTATAGCAGGTGATACCGTGGTTAGGCTAGGTGTCGGCGTAGTCGGTGCAGTCTGCGGCGCCGGATCGGCTGGCGCCGGCTGATCAGCAAGCGGCGCGACAACAGATTGATGCATGGACGGATATGGGTTGATAACCAGCTGCGGCTCAGCGGCCGGCTGACTGGCGGTGTTCGCTGGAGGTGCCGGGGCGGTCGGCGCCGGCTGCTGCATCCGCTCGATCATTTCTTGACGCCGCCGCGCATCTGCCTGGCTAATCAGCGAGCCGATTTGCTGAGAAGTACTATTCTCATTGTCAAGCACATCGTGAGCGGTCTGCGCTTCATTATACAAGTCAGTCTGCATGGAACTGTTTGGGTCATGCACGCCGCGCACCGACCAGCCGCGACTATCGACCAGCGTCGCCAGATACGACAAGCGCTTTTGCACCTCGGCCTGATCGTATTGTTTGACTGGCTGGGTGGCCTCCTGGCGCGGCGCCACCACCTCAATCAGCGACTCGACGCCATCGGGCCGCCACAGCCGCTTCTTGGGCCTCGTAATAAATGAAATAACTGCCGCCAGATAGATCTCCATCGGCTGATCCTTGCGCAGTGGCAGCGCCAGCGCGCCGAAAAAGAGAGCGATCGGCAGCGGTATGATACCGAGTGGCAATAATAACTGCGACAACCCCCAGGCCAGCGCTAGCGCCATCACCATGATGATCAGAAAGATAAACTGCTTGAAACTAAACGGCCCCAGCAGCTTGTCTTCGGCTTCCACGTCTTGAGGAACTTTGTATACCGCCATGTCTACAGTATAGCAAATCTCACCGGCCGGGGACTACAGGAGTTTGAGGAGGCCATCCACTGCATCCGCCCGCTCGCCCAGGCGACCAGCGTAGAGCGGATCGCTTTTCGACAGAGCCAGCGAGCTCTTAAGCTCCGCTATATTTTTAGCAGACAGCTGAGGTAGGACGGCCGAGGCGTGTTTTTCTAGAAGCTTCTTAAACTCGGCAAGCTGCACCGCATCAGTATTAACGATCTTTTCAGCTGATAGCTTATCCCGCTGAAGCGACGTGATAATATTTTTTATAATGAACTCATCACCTGTCTCAAGGACGGTCTTTTGTTTAATATTAGAACACTCAGCACTACCCAGCCAGAACGGCTTTGCCGAGTTATTATTGAGCGCCTCGCCGAGCTCTTGCGCCAAATCATTAGGCAGATCCTTAAACTGGGCAGTTTCGAGCAGGTTCTGGATAGCTCCGCCATCGGCGCCGCCGGCAATCTGGCGGGCCGCCGCGATACGAATATCATCGGTAACCGTAATCTTCTTGGATGAGATGCCGTTGACTAGACCAACTATCTGGGCGTTAGTAAGATTGGCGCTGTTAATAATCGCCGTTGCATTCTTGATAGATTCTTCATAGTGGGCACTCACTGCACTCTTAGCGGCTGCGAGCGCACGGGTCGAGCCAGCTACATGATTTATGTCGTAGAGATTTTCTACCTCACCAACCAGATCGCGTAGCTGCTCATTTTCAGACAACTCGGTAGCCAGTCGATGCGCCGAGATACGCTTAGCGCCTTCTTGTTGCAACCCCTGGATAGCCAGCGAGCGAGCGCTGGCCTGGATGCCCCGCGTGGCGCTGGTATCAAGACCAAACGGCGCATAGCCAGCCCGAGTATTGGCGTGCATCACCTCGACCTGTCCCTTTGATGCCTCCAGGTGATCACTGGCAGCGCGCATCGCCAGCTCTTCGGAGGCTCGCCGTTCATTACGCGCCACCTGCTCCAGCCGCCACGCCTCCATAGAGTTGTCGGCTTTCTTCTGATAATCTTCCACGCTCTGGGTAAAACTGTGCGATCGGCGCCGTAAGGCCCGCAGCGCTCGGGCGGTCGGGCTGAGCTTGTCCTTAGTGAGGCGTTCGTTCTCTTTCTTTCGGTGCCAGTCCATGCTGAACTTCTTGGCTCGGTCGAATGGCCCCTTGGCCTTGTCATTGACGAGGCCAGCAAACCGACTCAATACGCCGCCGCTCAGCTTCAAAATCAACGGCGTTAGCGCCAGGGGCGCCACCTGCACGCCCAGGCCCAATATTGCCATCACCGCATTGCCCGGAATTTGCATAATAATCGCCGCGGCCAGCGACGCCCCGCCAAACACCAACGCAAAGGCCGGAAAGAAAATCAGCATGGTAAACAGGCTATTGCGCCACTTTTCAAACCACTTTTCGGTGCCAGGCAGCAGATAACACACAAAGGCCAGCGGCGAGATAATCACCAAAATAACAATCAGCGCCTGCCGGGCGGCCAAAATCACCAACACTACGATCAGAATCATCACCATGCCAACCAGTAGCGCAAGAAACAGCGGCAGCAGACTAGTGCTGAGTTTGAGGCTGCCGTAGACAACCCCTGCCGCCACCGCACCATTGGACAAAATACCAGCTGCCACCTGATCCCAGGTGATGCCGCCGCTTTGCTGCAAGGCCTCGCCGGCCGCCACCTGTTCCCTGACCTCAATCAGCATTTTGTGCAGCTCGGTACCGGCAATATTTGACAGATCGACAACAAAGAGCGAGATAATAAACGAAGTATTCACCAATACCGCCGCGACAATTAGCCGCGGCAACAACTTCTTGATATTATAATTTGTCAGCCCCACTGAGGTGAGGTGCGAATAAATAACGATCAAAAAGCCGACAATAAAGGCGGCATTGGCCAGGTTGCGCATAATTTCCCAAGCCAGCTTGATGCCGCTATTGTCGTTTGCCGAACCTAGCGTCGGCGCCTTGAACAGCACGGTTAGCCATTCATACAGATTGTCCATCCCCTTGGCTAAAGACGATACAATAGGACAGACCAAATAGCCAATGCCAGTCACCGCACAACTTGACGCTTCGGGATTTCCTTCGCCGTGAGTACCCTTGATGGTAATGGTTGACGATGACCGCGGTGAATAGGTGCCGCCAGCGCTGGCAGAATACCTCGTGTGGGTTGCTTCCGAGGCGCTTGACGGCGTAGTACCGGCTGGAAAATGAATCGTCAGTATCTCTTGAGCGATGCCGCTGGGGTTATTGGTATTCCTACTATAAGAATAAACACGTTCCTCGGCCGTCCGCCCCAGGGCGGTTTTTTGCCGGGCGTCGGTCAGTTCGTTGTAGATAGCGTCTTCATAGCGCAGGCTCTGTCCTGACCAAATAGCCTCGGGCGCCGCAGAGGCGGTGGTTGAAAACAGCGAGAGACCAGCAAACAGGCTGACTAGCAGACCGGCTATCAGCAGCAACAAACCATGTGGCCGCCGACACTCCGGCCGCCGCCTCGCATATAACCACTCCATTCCCCCTTATGGTAGCATTTTTGGGCTAAAAAGTCAATAAAAGTGTCTGGTTTTGGCTGTCTAGTAACGGATTACGCCATTACTTGGGCGAAGTGTTCTCGTTTTTTGGCCATATGGAATCATCAACGACGCCAGGAGCTGTTATGCCGCGCTGCGCGGCAACTTTTTGAAGTGCCTTAGCAACAGGAGAATCTTTGGCAATTCCCTCGCCTAGGTCGGTTGAAGAATCCAACAGTGCTCGGAGGGCATTATTGTCGAGGTTGCGACCGCCATAGTTGCCGTCTTTGTCAACCGCTATAGTCACATTGCCATCATCACCAACCGATGCCCCCAATACTCGCAGCTGGGCGGCTGACGACATATCCGAGAAGTCTTTGGCGCTGATTGAATCGGTATTCTTGTTCGGCCCCGTCCAGGCGGCCTGGGCGGCAGCCATTGTCTCCCCGGACTGTGTCCACTGTCGAGTGGCAAAGTCCTTCATTAGAGCGCTGCCGTGGTTGGAAACCAGGTTCTCCACCAAGGAGGTGCGCATTTCGCCGGTCGGCTCAGTTTTCATCACTGACTTGTTAAAGGCCTCTAAGCCGCGGCCGCCTTGCGACAACATAACATTTTGAATAGCCTGAGCAGCGATGCGGTTGCCCTTCTGGATAGCCTCAACCATACTCTTCTCCAGCTCTTCTAGGCTACTGGCACGGAAACCAACCTCTTGTTGCTTAACCAGCGCTGCCTCTTGCTCCCTGATATAAGCAGCTCCCCCCGGGACGTCTTGCAGACCTTTGAGCCGCTTACCAGCCTCTGTCGGATCAGCCACAAAACTTTCGGCGTGCTGGCGAGAGAGTTCATTCTCCAGAATGGCGCTGCGTAGTGCTCGGTCGCGCTTTGAGCGGTCAAAGCTGCGCATACCTTTCTGCATGGCTCCAAACAAACCCTTGCGATCTCTGCCGTATTTGAAGGACTGTATACCCTCTTTTGCAGCCGGGCCGAAAGATTCGTTGAGAGTGCTTTGTACTGGCGCGGTGAGCTTGCCGAGACCGTTCTTCACAGCCCCAGTAATCTTGCCAGTAATAGCATTTGCCTTAACAGCCAGCACCAGCACTACGGCTGCCCCGCACATCAGCACCACCATGCCGATGAGCCGCATACCGCTGCTGCCAGTGCTGATCATAATCAAGGCCGCTAGCTTGAGCCCGCCATAGTACACCGACGCCAGCGGATACAAAGAAAGCATCGCCGTAGTAGTCTTTCGCCACTTATCAAACAACCCTTGAGTGTTTGGTAATACATATGCCGCTATAGCGATTGGTGCGATCACCGCTATCACTGGGATGAGGGCGGAGCGAATAGCCAGAGCAAGCATCCCCGCGATAAATCCTGGTACTGCTGGTAGCATGATAAGAGCGACAAAAATAAGGGCGGCGGGCATCTGAATTGCAGCAATTCCCGCAGCAATTCCTGCGCCAGCCGCAAAAGTCAACCCCCCGTGGAAGATAATATCTTCAATAAGGCCTGTTAGCCCGATATTATCGAGGTTCGCCTGGGTATTAAAGCCGCCCGCATTGACGATAAGATCATACAGTGTCTTACCGAGAACGTTCGCCAAATCAACCACTACCTGCATTAAAATGAACGAAGCGTTGATGGCAACCGCCGCTATGATAACTCGAGGTATCATCTTTTTGATGCCGTAGTTAGAGATGCCGATACCGCTGACCTGCGAGGCGATAATCACCAGGAAGACGATGGCCAAAATAGCATTGGCAAGGTCTCGAAACCCAGCCCACATCTCATAAAGGTAGTCGCCAGACTGCCCCTTAAGAGGGTTGGTTTTCAAGAGGCCTTCAAAAGATTTCCATATGCCGTCAGAAACGGTTGCTAATGTATCAAGGCCGGGACACAACAGATAACCAACCCCGGTTACCTCTGAGCCGCAGGTACGCTTTTCTGCGATGCCGCCGCTATCTGGGACTGTGGCTGAAACGTCTGTCGGGGGGGTGATATTTTGGGCTCCGTCCTGGGCTTCTCGTAAGTATCTCAAGATCCTCTGCTGAGCCCCCCCCGTTCGTTGACTAATACACAAGGAGGTATTTTCTGGCTTATCCGAAACACCTGGCTGGTATTCTCGGGGGTAACATACTTCGTAGGCCTCGCGGTATTTCTTTTCACAACTAGCTTTCTCGTCGCCCTCCAGCGAGCTACACATAGCGCCAGCCAGGGCGTTGGCGGCGTGTTGCCGCTTGGCATTTGCCTGTTCTCGGTGGTATTTTTGCGCTACGGCCTGGTGCACCTTTCCAACATCGCTTGCAATCGGACACGGCGTGGTGAGGCCCGCTCTGCGGACCACCCTATCAACATAGCGACCTGTGCTCAGGTTGCCAGATCCTTGATATATAGAGATGTTGCTATACTCTGATGGCTGGGGTGGAAATCCGTCCGCTGGCTTGAAGCTCTCGCACCTCTTGCTGAGATGTTGATTGACTATCCAGTAGCGCGATTCTTCTGGCAGCCAGGCGAGAGAGGAGATGTTTCCGTACGCAAGCTCTGGCATATTCTTCGGGTTGTCGGTTGGCCACGAGGTTTCACGATATTTACTAATAACGGCGTTTTTCACCGCCTCGTTAGCATTTGCCAGTTTATATCCGTCTCCCTCCTGCTTATAACCTAGCCCGGTGATAAAATCATGAAAACTAGTGCCTGGGCTTAAGGCACTAGCGGCCTGGTGCATAAACGAGTTACAATAGAACCCTTCTCCATGGTGTTTAGTCTCCCAGTTGTTGTCACCGCCATCCAAGATAACAGCCGCCTCCCGGACGGGTATTGCAATGCTGGTGTGTTCGACATAGTAACCAGGGTCTGAGCGGTAACCCCCCGGTACAGAGTCCTTGAAGGAGCCGTGATGCGCGCAGCGCAAAATACCGCGATAGGCGATATATTTCTTGGCCAGTGCGGCCGCCTTGTTGTTGTCTAGCATATCAGCAGAGGCGGCCTGTCCAGCAAAGCCAACTAACAGACAGCTAATAGTAGCGGCCAGCAATAGCTTTTTTATAATGCCCATGCTGGTATTATAGCATGGGCAGTATAAAAATATATCAGTCTTTGTGTCCTGGATGGACTACAAGAAAGCCCCTGAGCTTAGTTGTCTTACGACAACAGGTACCGATCCATGTTCTGTGGGGTGCCAGTCAATCGTTACGTCTGTAAGGCCGTAGTAATCGGAGATTGCTATTTTCCTACGGACAACCCCCCCTGGTTGATTTTCTGGGTCCTTGGCCCCCATGATCATCGGTGGAACACAACTAACGTCGACAATTCGGCCTTTTTCCAGCTCTTTCCTGATGGGATCGCCAAGGGGGCTTGTCAGCTCTGGGTCGTCCGGTAGCATGACATTCGCCATTCTCCTGACGAAATCGTCCGCCAGATTAGCGGATCCTGTTGCTATCCCTAAAGAGTTATGTGTCAGAAGAACAGCTTGCCTATAGGCTAAAAGTGCGGCCATTGTGGTGTCGGGAGGGGCGGACGCAGGATCAAACTTACCCTCAAGTAGGACGCTTTCATATTTGTTGCACTCGTCCTTCTCGATTAGCTCAAGGGCTGCTCTTTCGCGAGCTACTTCTAGAGTTAACCCCAAGACCTCATGCTTTTTCTCGGGCGCAAGCGCCGACCACTCGCCATTGGACATATTTATATATTTCACGAGATGCTCTCGCCTCTCCTCAAACTCTCTAATTAGCTTCTGCTCAGGAGTTTCGGTGGTCGGGTTTGGCTGAGGCGCTTCAGTGGTGGCGTTCGGGTTAACGCTGGCCTCGGGCGTCAACTCTCCCGCCACAGTTGGTGCTGGGCCTGGCGTTGTCTCTGTTTTGCCGCCACCAAAACAGCCAGTTAGAAATAGAGCCACGCTAGCTATGGCGGCAGTCGAAGATCTATTCAGGATTTCTAACCTACCGCGTCCTTCACCACCTTTGTTGTTTGCGCTCATAGTATTCATTTCCCTTTCCTGGCCTTCGCCAACTATGTAATGAAAAACGAGTTTGACGAAATTATAGCATAGTTTTGCAATAAGCGCAAGAGTATCTAGTGATTCACCAACCAGCGAGGCTACAAGAGCGGCTGCTGCGGCGTGTCAAACAACTCGCTCAGCAGCGTATCTGGCGACAACACCGCAAACGACGCCTCGGGGTAGAGCCGCGAAAACTCTGCTGGTAGGCGCGGCTGTTTGCTGCCGTATTTGCACTCGATAGCGTGCACCCCTCCGGCCTCTTCCTCAATAATGTCGATTTCCGCCCCGCCGTCACCCCGCCAATAAAATGATCGGACGCGTCGATGAGTCGCCTGTAGGTGTTTGAGTCGTTCGATAATACAGAAGTTCTCCCACAGCGCACCGGTGTCGTCGCGTAGCTCCAGCGGCTTGAAATCGTCAATCAGTGCATTTCTGATGCCAAGGTCGGTAAAATAGACTTTACGCAGCCGGCCCACTTCGGCTCGCTGATTGCGCCGGTATTGATTGCGCCGAAAGATAATGAAAGCTTTCTCCAGCAAATCGACATAGCGCTTTACAGTGTCGTTGCTAATACCCAGCGACCGCCCCAGTTCGCTATAATTCACTTCGCTACCAACCTGGTAGGCCAGGAGGCGCAGTAAATCATTCATGATAGTCTGGTCGTACACCACTCGCGGCGAAAAGGCGTCGCGATACAGATAGTTCGTCGCGATGTTTGACAAGCGGCTGTAGGCTTCGTCGGCGCTAAGGTGCCACATGCCAGGATACCCGCCGCGCAGCATCATGATGTTGGCATATGCCAGATACTCCGCCGGGGTCTGCGATACTTCGCGGAGGCCGAGGGGATAGAGCGGCACTTCGACGCTGCGCCCAGTGAGCGGCTCAGTGATTTTATTTGACAAGTCCAGGCTGGACGAGCCGGTGATGAGCAGCCGGATGTCTGGATAGGTGTCATGGATAAGCTTGAGGCTGATGCCGATATTCTCCACGCGCTGCGCTTCGTCGACAATAACCAGATCGGCGTCGCCCAGGTAGGCACGGAGCTCGATAGCTGATTTTTGAGTGAGACTGGTGACAACGGTTGGGTCGTCGCAATTGAGGTAGAGGGGTCGCTGATAGGACTCAGCCACTTGTTTGGCTAGGGTTGTCTTGCCAACCTGACGCGCACCGTAGAGTATAGTGATCAGTCCGCTGTCAAGGATGGATTGGATGGTTGGCTGGAGATGTCGCGGTAACATACGATGAGTATAGCAAAAAACTTCGTTTTTGTCTAGTTAAATAGCAAAAAAAGTTCGTTTAACGCTATTCTAATAGCCAAAAACATTCGTTTAACGCTAGCGACCTCTGTTATGGTGTGGCTGGGGTCTGGCTATAGCTTTTTCAGGAGTTCCTCACCCTTGCTCGTGGTGCGATACTGTTGGTTGCGACTGCGCAGCTTGTCTGGGATGGTCGGCGCTAAGTATCCTCCCTCTAGCAGATGGCCAACTGTTCGTAACCAGCTTTTCTGGCTAGCAAAGAGGCCGAGCTTGATGAATATCTCACGGCGTTTTTTAGGGCGTCGGCAATACGATAAGACGACAATATCGCGCTGGCTAACTTGTACCCCCTCAGAATTAACATAAACAGCTTCACCCCTGTTAACTTGTACCCCCTCAGAATTAACATAAACAGCTTCACCCCTGTTAACTTGTAC
>JAUMYN010000002.1:0-132003 GCA_030528625.1 Candidatus Saccharimonadota bacterium | reverse complement strand
CTTGTACCCCCTCAGAATTAACATAAACAGCTTCACCCCTGTTAACTTGTACCCCAACTTGTACCCCCTGTGGTGTGCGTGCAGGCAGGGTGACGAGAAAATATTGCAGCTCATCATCGGTTTCAAGAATGGGGCTGGGTGATCCATTGGCGGACATTGATCGAAAGATGGCTGGTATGCCGGTTCCTTTACCCTCGGTGAGTCGTAGTTCTTTTAAAAAGTCACCAATGAGTCGATTGCGGTATTTTCGCGCCACAACATGACCTTTTGCTAACTTTTCTTTGGTGATCGGCGGCAGCGGTCCCGGGTAGCTTAGAATCTCCATTTTATCAGGCCATATTCGAACTTCTATAGGGCTATCATCCTGGTAGCTCCTGTGATAAACTGTGTTTGCCAGCGCCTCTTCGACTGCGGAAAAGGGGTAATTAAAGAAGCGCCGTGCTTTGGCCTCCCCTGGTACCTTTTCCACTACCTCTGTGATAATATTGTTGCGAAGGTAGTCAAGGGTGTCTTGCAGCTGTTTCTGGATTGGGCCTCGGAAGTGCTTTTCGAGAAAGGTATCGCCGCCTGAGTCGAGGTAGTGGACTATTTCAATGCGGGCGCAAGGAAAGAATTTCGACGGGTCTTGGCTGAAAAGTAGTATGCCGGCATTCTTAGGTCTCAGGAACTCGTCTGGGCCCGCGGCGATGTTTAGCCTTCGACAGACTTCGTCAAACGGCAGTTCGGGTAGAGAGTGCGCCATATCGCTCCCTATCTCCAAGAGGTGGTTCAAAATGAGAGATTTGTCGATGTCTGATAGGCGGGCTTGCTGGTTGATGCGATCATCAAAGGGTATACTGGCGGAGGTGGCCACGAGATCCCTTTCCTCCGCTGCCGAAGCAACCTTGGTGATCGACCCCCGGCGAATAAACATTCGATAGTCTGTAGGCTTGCCATTAACGAAACGAGCCGGCGCCCTGTAAGGTCGCACCTCACCTCCAGGCACCCAAACAACGACGATATGGGCATCGTTATATACTATTGGCTCGATAATGGGAAAGTAGTTGGGGCGAAGCTTGTGGCAGTAATTAATAAGCTCTTTTTGGATTGTATCGATACGGGAGTGACTCAATCCTTTAGGCGGAAGCACTAGTTTGCCGTTTTTCTCTTCGACGCCAATAATGATATAACCCCCGCCCCAGTTGTTTATGTCGTTTGCAAAAGCGCAGATGGACTGTAGTGTATCAAGAGGGTTCCAGTCGGATTTGAACTCCAGCCTCTCCCATTCAACTGTCTGGCCGGTCAGCAGGTCGTTAATATTTATAGGTAGTGCCATGATGCTATAGTATCACAAAACCCCACCTATTGGCGGGTGGGGCAATCTACATAATTCTGGCGCGCCCGACCGGATTCGAACCGGCGATCTCCTCCGTGACAGGGAGGCGTGATAGGCCAACTTCACTACGGGCGCTCACTAGCCTTTGTATAGTAACAAAAAACTCCCCTGCTGGCAAGAGGTGTTTGCATTTTCTGGGTGGCTATTCTACAATTATGACTGAGATAGGCGATATGACGAAAAGAAATAGCTTTATTATCAGTATGGTTTTTAGCTCAGCGGTCATTGGTGGGCTGTGCCTGGCGCCAGTTGCAGCAGCAGCTCCGTCATGCGGCGGGGTCGACACGGCCATTATTGATTGCGGCGGCGCGACGGGCAAGGACGCCATTGTGGATATTATCAAGACGGTTATCGGCTTTATGACGGCTGGCATTGGTATTTTGGCGGTCGGCGCGACCATCGTGGGTGGTATTTTGTACGCTTCGGCGGGCGGTAACCCAGAAAACATCAAAAAAGCCACCTCTATTTGGACAAACACGGTGATTGGGCTGATCTTATTTGCTTTTTTGGTGGCGATTACTAACTTCCTGATTCCAGGAGGCGTCTTTTCATGATGCGGCGCGGATTGCTCACGGTGAGCCTGTTGCTAGTAGGCGTGTTCGGAGCGGCGGTTGCTCTTCCGGCAACCACCCATGCTGCGCCGCCAAGCTCGTGTCCGAGTGGCAAAATTCTCACCCTCAAGCCATGGTATGACGGCCTGCTTGACAGCAGCTGCGCCATCAAAACACCAGGCTCATCAAAAGACGAGCAGCGCGCCTTTCTCTGGCGCATCGTCCTCAATATCGTGGAAGATTTGCTGCAATTAGTGGGCTACGTTACGGTTGGCTTCATCATTTACGGCGGCTTTCAGCTGATGACTAGCGCCGGGTCGCCTGAACAGGCGGCACACGCCCAAAAAACCATCATGCATGCCGCCATCGGCGCGGTGGTGGCCATAGCCTCTATTGGTTTGGTCAATCTGGTGGCCGGGGGGCTGGGGCTATGAGGTGGACGGTAGTGGCGCAGGTACTCGGCAAGGCTGACGATCTGGGTATTCCTAGTAAACAAGGCGTGACATCAGAGTTGGCGACCATTCTCAACACAATCTATCTGATCGCCGGTGCTATTGCGGTTTTGATGGTGGTGATTGCTGGTATCAACTACACCACGTCGGGCGGCGATGCAAACAAGCTCACCAAGGCAAAGAATACCATTATCTACTCAGTGGCTGGCCTGGTGGTGATTGGTATGGCGTTTGTGATTACCAACTTTATTATCGAAGGAGCAACAAAATGAAACGACGATTACTAAGCTTGGGTGCGGCACTGGCCTTGACGGCTCCGTTCGCCCTACCCCTGACCGTCTCGGCGGTGGGAGTTGACATTTATGGAGCTTGTCCGGCCGGTTCGACCGATGCGATTTGCCAGAACAAGGACGAAAAGGTACAGCCAATTTTCAAAAACATCATCAATTTGCTCCTACTGGCGCTGGGCGCTATTGCGGTGATTATGATTGTGGTTGGCGGTATCCAATACACCACCTCTGGCGGCGATAGCAACAAGGTTACTAGCGCCAAGAACACCATTCTCTATTCAGCGGTCGGTGTTGTTGTGGCGCTACTGGCCTATACCATCGTCAATTTCGTGTTTAACGCTGTTACAACAAAATAACCAAGGAGGATATATGAAACGATTAGGAATGTTACTGGCGGCGGGTGCCATGATGGTTGGTGTGGTGTTATCACCGCTAATGGCCAGCCCGGCACAGGCCCAAATCAGCGACGGCCTTGCTGCTGCCAAGACCGACGAGATGACCAAAAAGGATCCGAAAGACATTGTTACTCAGATTATCAACATCATGCTTTACATCATCGCCATCCTGTCAGTCATTATGCTCATCTGGGGCGGCATCCAATACACCACCTCTGGCGGCGACAGCAACAAGGTCACCAGCGCCAAAAACACCATTCTCTACTCTATTATCGGTTTGGTCGTGGCTATCTTTGCCTGGGCGATCGTCAACTGGGTTGTCGAGCAGTTTAAATAGTGGTAAAATAACAACCATAATAATCGTAATAATAACGGAGAGTATACACAGATGAAGAAAATAGTACTTGCCGTCGCTGCGCTCTTGATGGTGCCGGTGATGGCCTTGGCAACAGTGGCGCCGGTATCGGCTCAGGCTGGCGGCGACCTCAACCTATCAAGTGGCCTGGGCGCCGCTAAGGGTGACGGGCAAGATCGAAAGCTTGACGAGGGGGCGATTACCAACGTCATCAACATCATGCTTTACATCATCGCCATCCTGTCAGTCATTATGCTCATCTGGGGCGGCATCCAATACACCACCTCTGGCGGCGACAGCAACAAGGTCACCAGCGCCAAAAACACCATTCTCTACTCTATTATCGGTTTGGTCGTGGCTATCTTTGCCTGGGCGATTATTAATTTCGTACTCAGCAGCCTCGGGGTTTCAACGCCGTAGGGTGCGCCTTACGGGTGGCTCTCGCCCGCCAAAATACTCCCCTTTCGGGGAGTATTTTTAGTTTTGGTTTTGATGCGCCTAGAGCACCTGGATTTTCTTGGCTTTTTCCTGCTTGACCTTTTCAAAGGTGATTGTCAGTACGCCGTCCTTTAGCTCTGCCTTGACACCCTCTTCCTTAACAGCGACTGGTAGCGCCAGGGTGCGGCTAAACTCGCCCCAGTAGCACTCCTGAATATGCCAGTTGCGGACATTTGACTCTTCGCCGCTCGAAAGCGTGCCAGAGATAGTCAGGATGCCGTCAGAAATACTGACGTCCAGGTCATTACGATCAACGCCAGCGGTGCGCGCCTTGATAATCAGCTCTTCGTCGGTCTCAAAGACGTCAACTGCCAACTGGCCCATCAAGTCGTCGGCCTCATCCTCCCAGTTATCATCGGCTGCGGTCGCGCTCTGCTGTACCGGCTGAGGTGCTGCCAGCTCCTCATCGCTCAAAAAGGCCGCCGCCAGCTCATCTTCGATTAATAGATCATCGTTCTGCTTTCGTGCCATGATTTCCTCCACTTTCTCTAGGCATTTGACAATGTTCTCTATTAGTATAACTAGTATGCGCGGTATAATCAATATTGAAGGGCGAAAAACGTAAAAATTACAATGTTCGACTGGCTGCTTACCCTCATTGCTCCCCACTCCTGTTACGGCTGTGGAGATTTGGGCCAGCTACTGTGTCAAAAATGTAAAAATTACATCACTCATCAGCCGCTGTCAGGGTGTCTGGTGTGCGGCGCTTCGGCAACACGGGGGATATGTCGACGCCATAAATTGCCCTATCAGCGGGCGTATTGTGTCGGCCGCCGTCAGGGGGTGCTAAAAAAGCTGATTGATGATTATAAATTCCATCGCGTCCAGGCTGCTGCCTCGGTGTTGGCGGCGTTATTTGATGCGACGCTTCCCTGTTTCGACCAGCCGGTGGTATTGGTGCCGATTCCGACCGCGCCGCGCAATACGCGCCGTCGAGGCTATGATCATATGCGGCTGGCGGCCCGCCAGTTGGCGCGTCGTCGCGGCCTGCCGCTCCGTTCTCTACTCTATCGTCGGAGCAACGCGGTGCAGCATTTTGCAGTGAATGCTGCGCAGCGCCGCCGCCAGGCTAAGGAGTTCTTCGGGCTACGCGGCGCGGTGTCGCCTGATGTTACCTATATCCTGCTGGACGATATTTTTACCACCGGCTCAACACTACGCGAGGCGGCGAATGTGTTGCGGGAGGCTGGTGCCGCTGACATAGCGATTGCTGTCATCGCCCGCCAGGGCGCGCCACAAGCCGCGACAACCACCCAGACGGTGTCTACGAACGACGACGCATAGGCTGAGGCTTTTTCTCATCCTCATCTTTGCGGCGACGCCACAAGAGGAGCAGCAACCACCAGAGAAATGGAACAATCAGGATAAACAACCAATAGGCAGCGATAAAGTCCCAAACACCAGTCCAGAAGTCCCCTTGGGTACTCGCTGTTTGCTGCACAGCAGTGTCTTTGGCGGTAACGATGACGGTGCGTGTTGTGCTGTAGGCGGGATGACGTGAGGTATAGGTGATGGTGTAACTACCAGCTTTGCTGGTGTCAACCTTGCCAGTGATCTCAACCATGCAGTTGGCCACGCTGGCGCATTCGATGCCCGGCTCAACATAGGTATCGCCGATAGTAAGTCGCAGTTCATCATCGCCCTTTAGGATAAACGGCGGTCGGGTATCTTCTGGCGTAGGCTCCTTGACCTGAGGGGAGGTATCTATAGGAGCGGGTCGCACCGGCTTTGGTGCTGGTTTGCTTGGTGTGTGAGGTTGGCCTGGGTTTTGCGGAATAGGGATAGCTGGTTTGGCCACCACCTGCACTACGATAGACGCTATCGTCTGATTGCCGCTTTGATCAGTCGCCTGATACACCACCCTGTAGAGGCCTGGCGTATTCACCTCAACCTGGTTAGTAATGGTCAACGCACAGCTTCCCTGCCTGTCCTGGCAAGTGGCACTCGGTGGCACAAAATTACTGCCTTGATTGATAATGATTGGACCACCGCTATGGTTGATGGTAAGCGTTGGCGCTTCATCATCAATGTCAGTGATGTCAATAGTAATATTAGCTTGGGCTGAGAGTTGTGGATTGCCATTGTCCTTCACTTTTACTGTCAAAATGATCTGGTTAACTTTTTCAAAATCAAGATTGGTGTTGTTTTTGATCTTAAGCTTACCACTAGCGGTTACTTCAAAAATATTCAGGTCATTGCCTGCGACAATTTCATAACTTAAAACATCTTCTGTGTTAAAGTCGTTGGCTACAATCTGACCAACCTCGGTGCCGTTGATACTGTTTTCGGCGATGCTGAAGTTCTGGTCGTTAATCACAGGCGCAACATTGCCTGGCAGAACCTTGATCTGAAGCGTTTGGCTAGTGGTATGAGTGCCGTCGCTGACTTTAACGACAATCGAGTGGTCGCCAATCTCCGTTTCACTTGGATTGATAGTAAGCTTATCGCCCATTAAACTTATCCATGCTGGCAAAGCATCAGCCGAGAAAGTCAAAGCGTCGTTTTCAGGATCACTGGCGGTCAAAGTATGAACTTTAGTGTCGATATGTTTAAGGTTGACATGATCAGCCGAAGTGAAGTTTGGTGCCTCGTTAACATCTTGAATGTTAACCGTCAGTTTTGCTTCGGCACTCAAGGCTGGACTTTGATTGTCAATAGCTCGAATGTGAAGCACAACTCGTCTAGTAAGCTCATAGTCAAGATTGTAGCTGTTCTTAATCTTTAATTTACCGTCAGCCGTTACCTCAAAAATATTTAGATTATTACCAGAGCTAATTTCGTAGCGCAACGGATGATTGTCTGGGTCAGAGGCTATAATTTGATAAACCTCGGTGCCGTTAGCGGCGTTTTCGTTGAGGTTAAAGCTTTGATCGGCAATCGTCGGCGCGTAGTTTTTATCATTAACGAAGATGCTGAAGCTCTGATTGGTGCTGGTTGTGCCATCACTGACCATCAAGACTATCGGATAACTATTGCCCGCTTCATCGTTATCTGGCGTACCAGATAATTCTCGAGTTGCTGGATTGAAGTTTAACCAAGCTGGTTTAGTAGTAGCGCTATAAGTGAGGGCGTCGCCATCTTCATCGGTCGCTGAAATAATGTAGCTGTAAGCTTCACGCTTGGTGGCCTGCAAAATCGGGCTAGAGGTTACCACCGGCGCGTCATTAACATTATTTACCTGAATATTGATAACCTGATTGACTGTATTGTGTCCATCGCTCACTTTGACGGTGACTTGATGAGAACCAACTTGAGCTTGAGCTGGCTTGAGCGTTAGCTTATCGCCAGCTAGAGCTATCCAGGCTGGCAGATTGTCGCTCGAGAAAGTCAGGGCACCATTTTCTGGATCGTTGGCTGTCAAAGTGTGAACTTTTGTTTCATCTTCATTAACCGTAATATTAGCAAGCGAGGTAAAGCCCGGTGCCTCATTGACATTAGTAATAGCAATCGTTATGTTAGCTTGAGCTGACAATTGTGGCGATCCGCTATCTTTAACTTTAACTGCTAAAACCGCCTGCTGGGCTTGTTCGTAATCTAAGTTGGCGTTATTTTTAACTTTTAATTTGCCGCCAGCAGTAATTTCAAAGATATTAAGATTATTTCCAGAAACTATTTCGTAACTTAGCGTTTGACCATTGTCAGGATCGCTGGCCACGATTTGACCAATTTCGCTGCCGTTAGGGCTATTTTCAGCCACACTAAAGTTTTGCGGAGCAATACTTGGCACTTCATTAACATCACGCACTGTAATTGTAAAGTTTTTATCGATAAATAAATTAGCAGTATCGGTAGCGCGAAGGCAGAAGCTATAGCTATTTTTTGTCTCGTAATCGGCTACGGGCTTAAAGATCAGGCGATTGCCTTCGACCTTAAAAGCATTATCATCTGGCCCAGGGATGGCACAACTAAGCGTTACCGTGTTGACATCGTCTGGATTATCATCGGGGTGATTTTGGACGGTAATATTAGTAAGGTGAGTGTTGGCGGTGTTGTTTTCATCAAATGATTCGGCAGGGAGAATGATGTCAACTGGAGCCTGCATATAGGCTGAACAGTCGCGCGTATCTTCGAATGCCCAGCCCTTAGCTACTAATATTGTTCGATCAGCCTCAGCTTTACAAAACTTCAGACCAGTCGACTTTGGTTGCTGATTAGTAAGCCCACCTAGTTGCTGACGCCAGCGTTTGATCAAGCGATCATTATTAGCAACCGACAGACCCGATTTAGAAACAAGGTCCGCCAACTCGCCACTGGCTAGCCGGCCAAAATCCAGCTCCGCAATATTCTGGTTAAAAGCACTTGCCTCCATGAACATTTCGTTCATTTTAGTTACGGTACTGGTTGAGAATGTAATTGGCTGGTTGAACCTCACCGCCCCGCTAAACATACCAGAAATGTCGTTGAGCTTAGTTGTGTTAGAGAGAGTGACCGCACTATTGAAAGTCCGATTGCCAGCAAACATCTTTTTAGCACTGACGAGGCTCTGTCCGTTAAAAGTAATCGGTCGATTAAAGGCGCTGTTTGAGAACATCGACTCCATTGTAGTAACACTACGAGTATCAAAGTTCAGCGGTTGGTTAAACTTTGATAGATGGAACATCATTGACATATTTGTCACTTGGCTGGTATCGGTAAAGTTTAGCGGGCTATTTTGGGGTGAGTTAAAGAACATAGAAGACATGTTTTTAACACTTCTCGTATCAAAGTTTAGTGGTTGATTAAACTTTGGTGCACTCATAAACATGCTAGACATATTCTGGACTTTTGCAGTATTGAAGTTTAGTGGATGGTTAAATCCACTTTGCTGGAACATGGCATTCATATTAGTAACATTTCGAGTATCAAGCTGAAGTGGCTGGTTAAAGCGGGTGGTACGCTGGAACATTGAGCCCATATTAGTGACATTACTGGTGTTAAAATTGATTGGTTGGTTGAAACTAGTTGCACCAAGGAACATACCAGACATGTTAGTAACTTTAGAAGTATCGCTAAAGGTTATAGGCGAATCAAAGGCATTGGCCTCATGGAACATGCTAGACATGTTGGTGACATTCCTAGTATCAAAATTGATGCGACCATTAAACTTACGAGCAAAGGCAAAAGCCTGATGCATATTGGTTACTAATGAGGTATCTGGCTGATCGGTGTATTTGGCGACCATATTTTCGGCATAATAAAAGGCATGCTCCATACTGCGCCACTTTGATGTACCCCACTGGTCAAGGGAGATGATCTTATTGGCATTAGCCTTAGCGTCGCCACTTAGAGCCCCCATATCCCAGCCAGGAAAACTACCACGAATTTTCACCTGGTAATCGCCGGGGGTGGCGTAGGTGTGGCTAATACGAGGAGCCCCAACTAAAGAGGCATTAGTGAAAGTTTCCACTGGTGAGCCATCACCCCAATCAATCGTGAAATTGATGACGATTGGGCCGAGATGAGCGTATTGATTAAGGAGAGAGTTGATCGGAATAATGATCGTTCGACCAGCTGCATCACCCGCCACCCGCCAGGTGGTAACAAAGGCGTCAGCTTCGGCGGCATTAACCTTTAGCCGCGATGAGGCGAACCATGTGCCGCCCGCGGCGATGATTATCAGTGCGAGCATCGAAAACAATACTACTTTGAGTTTTGAGATAGGCTTAATGCCAAGGCTATATGTCATGTTGTGGTGGTTTTTTTATGTGTTAGGTTTAGTAGATATGATTACAGGCTAGCATACTGGCTGCAAAAAGTCAATAGATAGTCGATGGGATTCCTTTGCTCATTCTTGCTGGTGTGATCCCCTGGGGCATGAAGTTCGTAGCCCGGTATCGCCTGATGTCATCTATACCCTATTAGATAATATAATTACTACTGGCTCGACACTGCGCGAGGCGGCGAATTTCCCCCGTCGAATCCTAACGATCGCGACTGATTGCCTCCAGGGCCTGTTTATGCAGTGCTGGAGGCCCTGCTAGCCATGTGAAGTTCTCATGAGAGCGGGCGAGAGCTTCGGAATAGTCCATTGGTGCGCCCGAAATGTCAGTGTATGCTCCGCCAGCTTCTTCAATAATGACCTGTTGAGCCACATTATCCCAAATCTTACTGGTTTGATTTGCGCATATACCATAAGTGCCCTGAGCAACCATCATTTGATCATAGGCGCTGTTTGAGATTCTAAGGTTGCGCATGGAAAGAATTAACTCCTGAAGTTGAAGCATCTCTTGCCGGGTTCGCTCTGGGGTGTCTGGGTGGCCGTCAATTCCATAGGCCCCTAACACCATGGATAGATTCGTTTCGTCGGTAACCTTGATCCGTTGCCCGTTTCTCCAGGCGCCACCACCCTTTATTGCTAGATAGACTGCATCAAGGGCCGGCAAGGAGACTCCTCCCGCAATAGGGATGTTATGATGAAGTAAGCCTAGCATGATGCCGTAATGCGGAAGCCCTGCGGCAAAATTGCTAGTTCCGTCGATAGGGTCAACGACCCAAGTAAATGCCGAGCCCTTATCTACGCACCCCAGCTCCTCGTCTATAATATTGTGATCGGGAAATGTTGTCAGGATTTGGGCGGTAATCATTCTTCCGATTTCAATGTCAGCCTGGGTGAGAATTTGATTTCTGTCTTCAGGCTTAACAACATACTGCATATTCCCGGAGCTTTCCATCGCAACAGAGGATGCCTTCTTAAGAGTATCCTCAATAAAGCTGTTAATTCCTTTCATGACTGTTCCCTTTCCGACTATAACTATATCACACACCTCTCGAGCAAAAGAAATTGCCCTCGACAGCATAGCCGAGGACTAAATGGGGCTCTATCTGGCGGAGAGAGAGGGATTCGAACCCTCGAAGGCCGTGAGGCCTTACCGCTTTTCGAGAGCGGCCAGTTCAACCACTCCTGCACCTCTCCTCGCCATGAGCTATTATAACAAAAAACGCCGCCTGATGCGACGCTTTGATAACAACTTGGTACACCCGGCACGATTCGAACGTACGACCTTTGGCTCCGCAAGCCAACGCTCTATCCAGCTGAGCTACGGGTGCATACAGCCGTTCGGTAAAACCTCGGGCCGTAACAAAAATATAAAGTGCTTTCACCGGCCCGTATGACGACGTCCGCTGAACTATTGTATTCTAGCACACTTATACCTGATCGACAAGCTAGAGCTTGATGATCCGTATCAGTTTTTCCAAGATATCTGGCTGCATCGGCTGCATCGGCAATCGAGCGCCCAGCATGTCCACCACCTGCTCGCCCTCCTGAGCCGAAAAATACAGCGTTACCGCTGGTGAAAAGCGCCGCACTGGCAGTAGTACCGCCGAATGTTGAGATTGGTACTCAATGAGGCCGAACGAGCGAAACTCGCTAAAATCATACAGCTTATCGCCCACATAGACGCCCTTGGGGCTAATGGCGTAAGTAATCATAGTTGGCGGTTTGGCATTCAGTAGCAGTAACGCCAGGGCCATGATCGGCAGCAGAATAAAGAACGTCCAGCTCTTGAAGACGAACAGCGCCAGGAGCATCAATCCCAGGGTGGCGGTGATAAATATCACATGCCAGGTCAATCCGCGCTGCACTGGAATGCTGTCGGGTGCCTGCCATGAAAATGGCTGCGTCAAGTCGGTGCGAGGGGTGGTATCGGGTTGTGTGTCCATGGCTTCAGTATAGCACGAGCATTATGTCGCGTCACCCTAGACGTCAGTGCCGCCACTAAAGCCAAGTGCGGCGTCAAGGACAAATTTGACCATCGCCCAGGCAAAGAGAGCGATAAGCAGACCGATCAGTGCGTAGAGAATGGTGTTTTTGGCGTTGGTGACGGCTTCTTTTTGGCCG
Source organism: Candidatus Saccharimonadota bacterium (assembly GCA_030528625.1). Lineage (GTDB taxonomy): Bacteria > Patescibacteriota > Saccharimonadia > Saccharimonadales > Saccharimonadaceae > Nanosynbacter. The sequence continues at coordinate 120,268 of JAUMYN010000002.1, read as the reverse complement.
CCAGAAACCACATAACGCAGCCCGCCATAAATCAGCATAATTACGCTCAGTACCCCTATGACATACAGCATAATATTCACGATCTGACGCACGATAGAGCTTTCGTCGCCCACCAAATTGCCAGGAACGCCCGCGCCGCGAGCGGCATTGACTCCGCCTTGGGCGCCCGTTTCGCCCAACGCCAGGGCTGGCGTCGCGATAATCAGGGAACAAAGCCCGAAAGCTAGGCCGATTTTGACGAAAGAATGAAACAGCGTCTTCATACTATGTATTATACCGATTATGCCGAAAATGTCAAATATACCGCTGCCGCGATGCCAAATGGCTCGCCGGGGTCTATCCATCGGCGCGAATATGTGGTACACTTGCCATAGTGCATTCGGTGATACCGAGGCAATACGGAGGAGTACCCAAGTGGCTGAAGGGGACGGTTTGCTAAATCGTTAGTCCGGGGAAACCTGGAGCGGGAGTTCGAATCTCCCCTCCTCCGCCAAATACATCTGGAAGGGTGACCGAGTGGTTGAAGGTACCGGTCTTGAAAACCGGCATGGGGCGACCCATCGAGGGTTCGAATCCCTCCCCTTCCGCCAGTATGATAGTTCAAAAGTCCCGATAGGGGCTTGTTTTATGGTAAAACCAGGTGGTTTGAGTGAGTCGATACTAAAGCCACAGTACATATACTTGACAAAAAATAAAGCTTGTGCTAATATGATGATTAGTGCCCCGCGAGGGCGAGCTAACATAAACAAGAAACAAGCACATGAATCAATTTACTCAGCTCCTCACTCCCCTGACTATGCTCCTGAGCCTGACGACGGCCTGCGGGGTGTTCTTGCACGATACCAATGTGGACAAGGCGCTGGTTTCAGCAGTGAGCTCGGCTCATGCCGACAGCGGCCCAGCCAATGAAACAGCCGAAGCAGCTCGATTGCGCCCTGGCTCTACTCCGCATACCCACGCCGAGGAGCCGTCGCTGGCCAAGGTGGTCAAGGAGGGGCGGCACAATCCCCGGTCGACGCCGCGCGGCAACGACCGCCGTCATGCCCATCAGAAACGCACGGCACATGGCAACAGCGATATTGATGGGCATCGACTCCTGATCGACTAGGCGGAGCGGCCTACGGGCCGACGCCAATCACCTCAAGCTCGTGCACTAGGCGGTCAATCAGCCCGGCTTGCTCGGTGAGGTGTTGGCGCGTTTCTTCAACCAGGTGTGCTGGCGCTTTCGCCAAATAAGCGTCATTGGCCAGGCGTGCTTCTAGCGCCGCTTTGAGACGGCGAGCCTCCACGAGGCGCAGCTCTAGATTTGACTGATGCTGATACAGCGTTTCGGCGTCAATATCTAGCCACGCTTCCCTGTTGAGGCTAGCCAGACGCAAACCGCGCGGCTGATCGGTGTGTTCAATCGCCTCGAGGCGCATCAGATGCTTAATCGTATCGGCGTTATCAGCGATCAGGCTATCAGTGCCGTAGAGCAAACGGTATTTCTTATTGCCCGGCAGCTCAGTAATCACCCAGCGGCCTTCGGTCACCAGCGTTTTTAGCTGTTCAAACTGCTCAGCGGCAATCTCATCGTATGCTTCAGGGGTAGGCCACTTTTCACGCATCAGGATGCCGTCAGTATAATTCAGCGTTTGCCAGATGGTTTCGGTGACAAATGGCGCAAACGGATGGGTCATTTGCAGACTGGTCGCCAGCACCCACGAGAGCAGCGGCCGATTGATAGCCGTTTTAGAGGCCTCAATGTACCAATCCGCCACATCATCCCAAATAGCGTGATAAACGGTTTCTGCGGCCTCTGAGAAGCGATACTGCTCTAATTTTACGGCCGTGTCGTTGACAGCATTGTTGAGCTGGCGAATAATCCAGTGATCGGCTGGCGTCTGCGGCTCCAGCGGTACAATAACATGATTGTCGCCAATCTGCGCCTCCACAAAGCGGGCAATATTCCACAGCTTGTTACAAAAATTGCGCCCAGCGATGACCGCTCCGCGGTTAAAGGCTTGGTGCTGGGCCGGTGCGCGGCCGCTAATAATGCCGAGACGTAGCGCGTCTGAGCCGTACTCGGCCACCATTTCCATCGGATTGATAACGTTGCCCTTAGATTTGGACATTTTTTGGTTGTGCTCGTCGTTCACCATGCCGTGCAAGTAGACGTCCTTGAACGGTATTTTGCCCGTGCGGTAGAGGCTCAGCATAATCATCCGAGCCACCCAGGCGCGCATAAGGTCCATGCCGGTTTCCATCAGGCTGGCCGGGAAGAAACGCGCCAATTCCCCGCCGTCCAGATAATCGGTGACGATAAACGGCCACTGGCCAGAGGAGAACCAGGTGTCGAAGGTGTCTTCTTCTCTGATATATGTTGTGCCATTTACAACAATCTTTGGCTCGCTGGTGCGAGTGTCGAATATCCAATCAGACGGATCGGCTTCGTTTACAAAGGCTGGAATCGGGATACCCCACGGAATTTGGCGGCTGATATTCCAGTCTTTCAGTTGCTCCAGATAAGCGATCAGTTCCTGGCGTTTTGATACTGGGTAAAAGGCAATCTCCCCTGCCCTGAGCGCGGCGATGGCTCGCTCGGCTAGCGGCCTAACCTTGATGAACCACTGATCCTTCACCATCGGCTCAATCACGCTGCCGCATTTATAGCAGTGAGCGACGGCATGCTCAATAGACTGTTCGCCGCGGCGTAGTTCAGCCGCCTGGAGCGATGCTAGGACGCGCTGCCGGGCATCGGCAGCTGTCAGGCCGAGGAACTGGGGTGGTACATTGATCATTCGCCCCTCGTGATCGATCACTTTACGCAGCGGCAGCTCGTGCCGCAGACCGATATCAAAGTCGTTCGGATCATGCGCTGGAGTAATTTTCACCGCGCCAGTACCATAGGCTGGATCGACGTATTCGTCGGCGATAATAGGGATTTCCCTATCGACAATCGGCAGCAGCACCCTGGTACCGATTAGGTGTTTGTAGCGCTCGTCGTCGGGGTGCACCGCCACGGCCACGTCGCCCAGCATGGTTTCTGGCCGCGTCGTGGCTACGATAATTTCGCCGATCTTGTCGAGAGTTGGATAGGCGATACGCCATAGCGTGCCCTGCTCTGTTTGGTGTTCTACCTCAATATCGGCGAAGCTGGTCTGGTGGGTTGTGCAGTAGTTGACGATTCGTTCGCCGCGGTACACCAGGCCGTCCTGCCACAGCCGCTGAAAGGTGTCGTACACCGTACTGACTACCTTGTCATCCAGCGTAAAGGTCATATGCCGCCACGAGGCGCTCACTCCGAGGGCGCGCAGCTGCAATTCCATATTGCCCCGCTTCTCATCTACGAAATTCCACACCTGGCTATAGAGCTGCTCGCGACTGAAGTCAAAGCGACTCTTGCCTGTTTTGGCTAGTTCTTTTTCGTAGACTACCCAGGTTTCGAAGCCGGCATGGTCAGCCCCGGGGATAAACACCGCATCATCTCCCTTCATGCGGTGATAGCGCACCAAAATATCCTTGAGATTCATATCTAGTGCGTGGCCGATATGAAGGTTGCCGTTGGCGTTGGGCGGCGGCATAACGACGCCATAGGGGCGGCCTTGACCGGTAGGCGCAAAGGCGTTGCTGGTCTCCCAGAGGGCATAAATGTCCGGCTCATAGTCATTTGGGGTGTATTGTTTCGCTAATTGCATGTGTCTGATTCCCGCATTAGTTTTTCACATGGAAAAACCACCACAAATAACAATGAGAAATCTCCACGTGGAACTCCCTACATCGCTACTCGCTGATGGTTTGTCTCCGTGTGTTTATCTTCGCTCTCTAGTATAACACAGTTTGATGCGTGATACCACAGAGCAGGGGGCTAGCGGAGGGTTTGATAGGCGCGATACAGCCAGTATTTGGCAGGCTGTAGAGGTAACTCCCAAATGCCACCATAGGAAAGATCATCGCCGCCAAAGGAGCGCTTGAATGCGCTGAAGCCGCTCCAGGGATGGGTGTTTGGAGCATCCGGCGGTGCCACCCCGTAAAAGTCGAAATACTGTAGGCCTTTTTCTTTTGCATCAAGCATCATATGAGGAATGAGAATATTGCCGCCACGCTGCTTGGTATAATCGCTGTCGTTGCCAGTGTGGGCATAGTAGCGAGTCGTGGCGTCGTCATAGACGATGCTGGCAGTGATGGGCGTGTCTTGATGGGTAACATAGAACAGCGATCCCGCGCCGAGAGGGAAGAGGGTTTTGGCTTGCTGGATGAAATAGTGGTCAGCATGGGGTCGCATACCGGTTCGTGCGGCGACCTTGTGGATGAGCTCTAGGAAAATGCTGATCTGCTCCGGATCGGTTGATTGATGTATGACGAGCCCCTTCTTCTGATAGTTGCGAAACAGGTTGCGATTTGATGAACCGATGGCGGAAAGCAGGGCATCACTATCCTGAGAGAGGTCAACGATATTAGTATGAGCTGGTTGGAGGTGTTGGTAGGTAACTTTTTTCCACCCCTGTTGTCTGAGCTGCGCTGCAAACTCTGGCGCTGTTGGTTCGACGCGCACAAACGTGACTTGTTTGGACTTTGCTAGTTTCACCAGGGCATCCACCGCCGCGTGAAAGGCTTGGGTGTCACGCGCTGCTGGACCGTACGGGCAGTAGAGGCGGGCATTGCCCTTGCCGCGCTCCAGTATGGCGAGAAATTCCCAACCGTTGCCAGAGCGGCGAAAGGTGGTGCGCCCCAGCGCTTCCTGAAATGCCTGCCAGGCGGTTGATTGTAAAAAGTGATGCTGCACTGTTGTAACCTCCACAACATAATGGTGACAATAACAGAGGTAATTGTCAACCCATTAAACTGTCTTTCGTTTCTCATTGTAGCATAGTGGTACTATAGAAGTATGCGAATTGCAGAGATAAGTCCAGAACAAATGCTGGCGTTTTTGGAGCAGAGTCCGTATGGCACCTTTGTGCAGACACCGGCCAATACGGCGCGACTGGCGCGGGCGGGCTGGCGTACCGAGCTGGTGGGGCTGTGGCGCAAAACGGCGTTGGTTGGCGTGGCGGCGTTGATCGCTTGGAAGACGCCCTTTGGGTATGAATACGAGTGCTTACAGGGGCCGGTGCTTGATTATAGTGATGACGATTTGGTGACGGAAGCGGCGAGTGAGCTGCGCCAGTATGTGAAGCGGCAGGGCGGCTTGAGTCTGCGCTTGCAGCCGCCAGTGGTGCTCGCAACAGGGGTGGATCATCAGCATATGCAGGACGATCCGCAGGGTGAAGCGGCCATCCAAGCCATTTTGCGGGCAGGATTTCGTCTGGTGCCAACTCACCTGACGGATAGTGGCGATAAGTTTCAGCGCTGGTTTTATACCAAATCTTTGACGCCAGGGGTGAGGGTGAGCGCTGAGGAGCTGTTGGCAAGCTATAACGCCAAAACCCGCCGCGGGGTGCGCTCGGCGCTGAAATATGGAGTGGAGGTGGTCGAGCTGACTGATGTTGAGCAGTTGGACGAGTTTGCGTCGCTAATGATAGCAACCGCTGATCGTCGACAGTTTGACGGACGCAATAAGGCGTTTTATCAGCAATTTTTTACGCTGTTTTCGAGAGAGCAGGCGCAGTTTTTATTGGCACGGGTTGACGCGGCGCGGCTGCGGGCGGACACACAGGCGGAGCTGCGGGCGGTGCAGGAGCAGCAGACCCGAGCAGGCGACGACGCGAAACGCCGCAAACTGCGCGACCAGCAGGCGGGGTTGGAGCGACGGCTGGCAGGTATACCATCGGACGTTACCTATCTCCCCCTGGCGAGCGGTATTTTTATGCGTATTGGCCCGAGTATGACCTATTTTTTGGGCGGTTCAGATAAGCAGTACGGCTTTTTGAATGCACCGTATCTATTGCAGCACCATGCGCTGTGTCTGGCGGCTGCTCAGGGTGTGAGCGTCTATGATTTTTATGGCACCAACGGGCATTTTAACGGCAAGAATGACCAAGAGGGGGTGTATCAGTTTAAGCTGGGCTTTCAGGGGCAGCTGGAACGTCGAGCAGCCTGCTATGAGGCGGTACTGCGACCAGCCAGGCATCGATTGGTGCGTTGGCTGCGCGCTATTCGGTCGTGGGCACGCTAGGCGGCCATGGAAAGGCTGGGCTGCACCTCAAGGTCATAGGGGTCGGCGGGCGTGTCGATCTGAGCGCGGTAGTAGCCGAGAGCGGCAATCATGGCGGCATTGTCAGTGCAGAGTTGGATGGGTGCGTAGTCAATGTCAATTGGCAGTGCCTGGCGTAGTTGGCGGCGCAGTTCTTGGTTAGCGGCCACACCACCAGCGATGACCACCGAGGCTGGCTGGAAATCATCGTAAGCCTGGCGAGTTTTATCAACCAGCGTTTTGATGGCAATGTATTGGAAGGAGGCGGCCATATTATGCCGTAATTCGTCGCCTACGAGCGCTGGAAGCCGGTGAGACGGAAAGGTGAAGTCTTTGCCCACTTCGCGCTGCACAGCCCTCAGAACGGCTGTCTTGAGGCCGGAGAAGGAAAAATCGTACTTGCCTTGGAGCTTGGCGGTAGGGAGGTGAAAGGCCTGGGGGTCGCCCTGTTCGGCGGCTTTGGCGATTGCGGGGCCGCCGGGGTAGGGCAGGCCAAGGATTTTGGCGACTTTGTCGAAGGCTTCGCCGACGGCGTCGTCTTGGGTTTGGCCAATCAGTTGGTAATCGCCGTGGCTGCGGAACAGCACCAGCTGCGAGTGCCCGCCGGAGACAATGAGCGAGAGGAGCGGGAAGGTGGGCTGCGCGGCCGGAAGGGTCAGGGGTGTTGCCGCTCCTTCATCTTGCTGAGTAATAAAATTCGCGTAGACATGCGCCTCTACATGATGTATTTTGTACAACGTCTTGCGATGAATAATCGCCAGGGTGCGAGCGGCCAGCGTGCCAATCAGCAGCGAACCGATCAGTCCTGGCGCATAGGTGACGGCAATAGCGTCAATATCGTCCCAGGTGCAGCCGGCGTCACTCAGTGCCTTGTTGATCACTGGATTGATAACCTCCAGGTGGCTGCGGGCGGCAATTTCTGGAATAACCCCGCCGTATTCAGCATGAATATCGATCTGCGAATGCACCACATTACTCAGTAGCCGCTGGCCGTCCTCGACCACCGCTGCTGCCGTTTCGTCGCAACTGGATTCGATTCCCAATAATCTCATGTGCTTTAGTATAGCAAACTTCGCCCCTCATGAAGAAGGCTGGGCGGCGCAAGCAGGCGAAAGAATGGTATACTGGGAGCCATGCAACGGAATATAAAACAACGAATCAAAACCCTTCTGCCGTCAAAGGTGTTTCGGGCGATTGAGCCGACGGGCCATTTGCTGGAGGCGGTGGCGCATTCATTGCGGCAGGGGAGGCCGGCGCGCCACATGCGATTGATTGGGGTGACTGGGACAAACGGCAAGACCACCACTTGCTTTATGATCCACAAGATGCTGAGCGAGGCTGGTATCAGGACGGGACTTATGACAACGGTGGCGTATGGTGTCGGCGACGCTATTCAACCGCAGCTGCAACACATGACCTCAGTGTCCGCTCCTCTCCTGAATCGGCGGCTGGCAGAAATGCGAGCGCAGGGCGTCGAATGGTTGGTGCTTGAGACGACCAGTCATGCGCTTGCCCAGCATCGAGTGTGGGGCGTTCCTTATGAGATAGCGGTAATGACTAATGTGACGCATGAGCATTTGGATTATCACGGTACATTTGCCCGCTATCAGCAGGCGAAGCGGCGACTGTTTACACTGGCTGGCAAGCATCCGCAGGGCTTTGCGGTGGTGAATGCCGACGATCCAGCTGGAGCGGCATTTTTGCAGGCAACGGGACATGGAGAATCTTACGGTGTTCACCAGGGTGAACTGCGTGCCGAACAGATTGAGCTCCATAGCAAGGGAAGCCACTACAAGGCGGTAGTGGGCGGTGAGGCATATACCATTCGCTGTCATATCCCAGGGGAATTTAATGTTTACAATAGCTTGGCTGCGGTGGCGGTAGGGCGGCGAGTTGGTTTGACGCGGCGGCAAATCGAACAAGGAATTGCTGCGCTCAAGACGGTGGAGGGGCGAATGGTGACGGTGAACGAAGGGCAGCCCTTTACGGTGATCGTTGATTTTGCGCATACGCCAGATGCGTTTGAACGGTTGTTGCGGGACATTCGCCAGCAGACTAAGGGCAAGCTGGTTGCGGTGTTTGGCAGCGCTGGGCGGCGCGATGAGTCGAAACGAGCTATTCAGGGCAGAATTGCTGGAACGTATTGCGATGAGGTGATTCTGACCGAAGAGGATGATCGCGATGTGGATGGCGCAGTAATCTTGTCGCACATCGCCGAAGGAGTACAGGCGGCGGGCAAGCAGCTCGAAAAGGATTTGTTCTTGGTGCCTGATCGGACGGAGGCTATTATGCGGGCGATGCAACGAGTTTCCGTAGCCGATGACACGGTTGTGCTACTAGGCAAGGGACATGAAAAAACAATAGAGCGGGCCGACGGCGAACATCCTTGGGATGAGATGGCGGCAGCCCGAGCTGCAATACGAGCGGTACTATAGCGCGCCAAGAGGTGATATAATACAAACATATGAAGCAGGCGTTTGTGAAAGGGGTGCAGCGGATATTGCCAGACTACGCGGCAACGATGGTTCGCGGCGTCTATCGCAAGACGCAGGGCCGCTTGGTAAGTGCTCGCTATGGCAATCCATCAAAGCACCTCAGGGTGATCGTGGTTAGCGGGGCGAGCGGCAAGACCACCACCGCGTGTTATATCAATGAAATCTTGAAAGAGGCGCGGTTCAAGACAGCGCTACTAACGACGATACTTACCGAAATTGATGGCACAAGGCGCCCCTGTGCGGTGCCTGCTTCAGCGACAACGGCGGCGCGAGTACAGCGGTTTTTCCGCGATGCTAGGCGGGCCAATGTTGACTATGTGGTGCTGGAGGTCCCGTCGCAGGCGCTAGAGCGGTCATTGAATAGCGTCCCGATTGAAGCGGTGGTGCTGACAAATACTGCGCAGTATTCCCAGTCGACGACGCAAGACACCGTGGCAACTGAGGCTGGTTTGCTGCGCTTGCGGCCAAGGTTTGCGGTGCTGAATCGTGACGATGCTTGTTATGAGCAGGCAGATCAGCTCACCGCCAGCGAGCAAAAAATGACCTACGGGACACATTCGGAAGCCGAGGCGAGAATTATGCGGGTCAAGCTATACCGCAAGGGTACCGAGGCCGATGTGGTGTTGGATCATCAGACCCATCTTGAGCTGGCGACGCATTTGCCAGGCGAGTTTAATGTGTTGAATATGACGGCGGCGGTGACCTTGGCCTATCTGTTGGGGGTGAAATTGCAAGATATTCAGGAAGGCGTGGCTAATTTGGAGGCGGTGCCAGGGCGGTTTGAGCGGGCAGTTGAGGGCCTGGGGTATGATGTGATTGTTGATTATGCACATACGCCGGATGCATTAGAGAAGTTATTGGCGACAGCGAGGGATATTGCACGCGGTCGGGTGCTGCTGGTGTTTGGGGTGTGCGGCGACCGCGACCAGGGTAAACGCTTGATCATGGGCGAGATTGCAGCGCGCGGCGCAGATCGGATTTTCCTGACTGATGAAGAGAGCTATAATGAGGATCCGGCGCAGATTCGACAGATGCTGTATGAGGGCATTGAGCGCGCTAGCGGTGCAGCGAAGACGACAGAGATCGCCGATCGGCGTCAGGCGATTGAGCGAGCGCTGGGGGCGGCCAAGAAGGGTGATATGGTGCTGATTACTGGCATGGGGCATGAGCAGTACCGCATCGTGAATGGCCAGCGGCTGCCGTGGAATGATACGGAAGTGGTGCGGGAGATTGCGGGGCGATAGCTAATGCGGCTGCTGTTTGTGACACGCGGCATTCCGGGATCGGGCAAGTCAACCTTTTTGCGCGAACAGGGGTTGACGCCGTACACGCTGTCTCCTGATGAGCTGCGTCTGCTATTTTCCACACCGCAGTTGACGACAGAGGGGCGACTTGTCATGCCGTCGCGACAGGACAGGGCGGTCTGGCAGCTCCTGAACGAAAAGCTAGAGGAGCGGATGGCGCGCGGCGAAACAACGGTGGTTGATGCCACTCATACCGCGTCGTCGTATTTTACACACTATATGAAATTATGCCAGAAATACCGGTATCGTTTGGTGGTGATTGACTTTGCTGCGGTGCCGCTTGAACAGTGCCGCCAGTATAATCAGCAGCGTCCCGAGCATAAAGTGGTTGACGAGGCGGTATTGGAAAAAATGCATCGGCGCCTCCAATCTTGCCGGCTGCCCCGACAGGCTACCGTGGTGCGTTCAGCAGAAGAGCTCCAGGCAGTATTGGCAAACCAGTATGAAGACGTCGGTCGGTATCGCAAAATTCATCACATTGGCGATATTCAGGGTTGCTATGAGCCACTGAAAGAATATTTCCAGCGTTATCCGCTCCGGGATGATGAGCTGTATATTTTTGTTGGCGACCTGTTAGATCGCGGCACGGAAAACGACCGGGTGCTGCACTTTGTGTGCGAAGCGTTGCTGCCGCAGCCAAACGTGCTGTTTGTCGAGGGCAATCACGATCTTTACCTCTGGCAGTGGGCGACTGGCCAGCCAGTAGCCTCGCGCGAATTTAACGGGCGGACGCGGCGGCAGCTGGAGCGCGCTGGTATCGATAAACAGCTGGTGGTGCGTTTGATGCGGCGCATGAGAGAATATGTACTATATGAATCGAATGGTCGGACCGTTTTAGTGACGCATGGCGGGCTGAGCACCTTGCCATCCCAGTTGGCGCTGCTATCAACCGACCAGCTGGTGCGCGGCGTTGGTCGCTACGAGGAAGTCGGTGCGGTTGATGATGCCTTTGTACGGCAAACGCCAGAACAGACATTTCAGATTCACGGCCACCGCAACCAGCAACATTATCCGCTGCGATACAATGAACGGTGCTTTAATCTGGAGGGTAAGGTCGAGTTTGGCGGTGAGCTGCGGGCTGTGCAGTTGGACGCAGACGGCTTTCAGGAGGTGGTGGTTCCTCATCACCAAAGCGAACTTCGTCTCTATCCAGAGAATGCGCCGCTACTCCATCAGCTGCGCACCAATCGCCATATTCGCGAAACGGTGCTGCCAGGCAATATTAGTTCGTTTCATTTCAAGCCAGAGGTGTTTTACAAGCAGACTTGGACAGCACAGACGATGCGAGCGCGCGGTCTGTTTATCAATACCCTGACGCACGACATCGTTATTCGCGGCTATGACAAGTTTTTTAACATCGGCGAGCGGCGCGACACAGAACTGGCCAGTTTGGCCGAGACGATGGCCTTTCCAGTACAGGCCTGGGTCAAGGAAAACGGCTATCTGGGAATGGTCGGCTATGATGAAGTGTTGGGCGAATTGGTTATCTCGTCAAAATCCACCACTGAAGGCGAGTATGCTGAGACCTTTCGGCGGGCGTTTCGGCGGCAGTATGCGGCGCAGCTGGCGGCCATAGCGGAGTATCTGCGGGAGCAGCACGTGTGTTTGCTTTTTGAGGTGATATCGCCCGTGTTTGATCCGCACATCATTGAATATCACAAGGATCAATTGGTGCTCTTGGAGATTGTGGAGCGCCAGGCCCAGTTTGCGGCGCGGGACGAGACCGAGCGTCAGGCGTTTATTCGCCGTTTTGGCGGCCAGACCAAGCGGCAAGCAGCGACGTTTACCTCATGGCAAGAGTTCGTTGAGTGGTACGAGAAGGTGCGCGGCATGTCGTATCGGCTGGACGGCAAACCTGTCGAGGGATTTGTGGTCGAGGACGCCCGCGGCGGCCGCTGGAAGGTGAAGGGTGATTATTATAGCTTTTGGCGGCACATGCGAACAGCTCTTGAGGCGATGCAGGCTGGTCGATCACCAAAGCTGCGTGACGACTGTCCTGACCCTCCTTTGGCGCAGCGAGTGGTCGCCTATATGCGGGGACTGGGCACTGAAGAGCTGGCCGGCATGACAATCATTGCGCTGCGGCGGCGGTTTGAAAGGTCGGAGAATCCCTAGCGAGCTACTTTTCGTCGAAAAACGCCCGTTTTTTCTCTAGCCACTCTGGCGATTGGCGAACCAGTTTTGTGCTGTCGGCGGAGTGTTTAAGGAGAGGCTTGAGCGCCTCCTCCAAGTAGATGCCGCCCTGCGAGCCTTTGAACAACAGGATACTGTCCTTTTGCGCCAAACTTTTAAGGAGCCTGACAGCCTCGGTGGCCTTGTCAAACGAGGTAACGGTGCAACCAGCGGCTGCGGCGGCTGGCGCCAAAAAACGGCGGGCATTTTGGCCGACGGTGATGAGGTGCGTCAGATGATGCGGATCACATAGTGTCCCCAAAGTGCGATGCTCGGCCTCGGTGGTGTCACCCAGCTCATTCATGTCGCCCAGTACGGCAATCTTAGCGGCAGCTGGCAACTGGTAGAGGGCGCGCAGCGCCGAGGCGGCAGCCAGCGGACTGGAATTATACGAATCGTCAATCAACGTGGCGCCATGTATCCCCGCCAAGAGGTTCATGCGGCCTGGTACAGGGGTGAATTGTTCTAAGGCGGTGATAACATGCTCAATAGCAAGCCCAAACTCCAGCGCCACGGCAGCCGCGCCAGCAGCAATGCGAAGCTGATGCGGGGCCACCACTGGCATCAGGAAGGCGCGCGAGGTCTGGTCGCCGCGGGTCAGGCGGCAAGTGTAGCCCTTGCCGTGAGCAAATGCCTCGGTGGTGATGCAGCAATCAGCACCTGGCTCAGTGCCATAGGAAATGACGCGTCGAGAGGCAGCACAGTTGACGAACGCTGGGGCGATATCATCGCGGTTATAGAGTGTCACGGCGCTTTGAGCTGACAGAGCAAACTCCTCGCGGGCTACTGTCTCCAAGTCGCCAAAAAACTCCATGTGTTCAGGCGAAATAGCGGTGACGACCAGCAGATCAGGGCGGACGTAGCGGCCAAACGCGGCCATTTCACCGGGGTGGTCGATGCCGAATTCTTGGACGATAACGTCAATGTCGTGCGATTGTCGGGCGGAGCGATAGGCGCGGCGCAGCGTCGTTAGCCAGCCGCTGATAGAGCGGGGATTGTCTGGCCCGTTAACCCCGAGCATCTCCAGCGGCGCGCTAAAGGCAGCGTTGAAGTTACCGCGATTGGTGCGGACGTTTTTGGCGGTGCTGAGAATATCAACGATGGTTGATTTGGTGCTGGTTTTGCCGACGCTGCCGACGACCGCCACTAGGCGGATGTGCGGATTGGCGCGAAAAAAGGTGCGCACCGCCCGCGCCAGGAGGCGTGCAACGACAAATTGAAAGAATCTCATAGCATGATTATAGCAAGATTATGAGCAAGGAGGTGATTAAGCAGCCCTACTGTTATCGAACTCCTCTTTAGTCACGATGGTACCATTAACAAGCAATAGGCCAGTCTTGCCAGCTGCCCGCTTCTTGTCCTCGCCGAGCAGTGCCGCGAGCTCTCGGTCGCGCCTCTCTTGCGCCTGATTGTGTAAGCGCTGCGCCGTATCTGCTGGGTGAGGGTATCCTTGTTCTTCAGCAAGCTGAGTGAGTCTTTCGACGCCCAGGTCCGTAATAATCTGAGCTGGCGACCAGCCTTGTTCAGCGGCCTGTTGTGAAACGGGAATCTCCATATTTTAATAATAGCATAAGTTGCAAAATAAGTCAAATTTTTTATGATCCGCCAGTGGCAGAGAGGCGATATTAGCACTCAGCCTTGACGAGTGCTAATTTGGTGCGCTACAATGGGGGCATAGCTAATTGAAATGGAGGAAATTGTTATGAGTACACCTATCAAGCCTCTGGGCGACCGCGTGGTAGCGGTGCGCGAGGAGGCGAAAACCCAGACTGCCAGCGGGCTGTATCTGCCGGATAGTTCCAAGGAAAAGCCAGTTATGGCCGAGGTGAAGGCGGTCGGCGCGGATGTCAAGCAGGTGAAAGTGGGCGATAAGATTGTATATAAAGAATATTCAACCACGGAGCTAAAGATTGACGGCGCGGAATATTTGATCGTCCGCGAAGAAGATATTTTGGCAACAGTAGCGTAAAGTAAGGAGTATTGAGAGATGGCAAAGAAAGTATTTTACGATGACGACGCGCGCGCTCGCGTGCTGGGCGGCGCCGAGGCGCTGTATAACGCGGTCAAGGTGACCTACGGGCCGAAGGGCCGCAATGTGGTGATCGCCAAGGGCTTTGGTGGGCCGACGGTGACGCATGACGGCGTGACAGTGGCCGAAGGTATTGAGCTGCCGGAAAACGACGACGAGACGCTGGGCTATAAGGTTGGCGCGGATCTTATCAAGCAAGCTGCCAAGAATTTGAACAAGCAGGCGGGTGACGGCACCACGACTGTGACGGTGCTGACCTATGCGATTCTCAAGGAAGCTAACCGTTTGATCGCTGCGGGGCATAATCCGATGGAACTCAGGCGCGGCATCGAGGAGGCAGGTCGTGAGATTGTCAAAGAGCTGAACGGCTTGGCTGAGTCAATCGAGGGCAAGTCTGAGCGCGTGGCGGAAGTAGCGACTATTTCGGCGGGTGATGCGGAGATCGGCAAGTTGATCGCCAGCGTGATTGAAAAAGTTGGCAAAGACGGCGTGGTGACGGTTGAGGCCGGCCAAGGCCTGGAGTTGGAGGCCGAGGTGGTCGAGGGCTTTAGTCTGGACAAGGGTTGGGTCAGTCCGTTCTTTGTCACCGACACTGGTCGGCAAGAGGCGGTCTATGAAAAGCCAGCCATCTTGATCACTGACAAAAAGATTTCAAGCGTGCAGGAATTCTTGCCGATGTTGGAAAAATTGGCGCAGAGTGGCAAAAAAGACGTCGTGTTGTTCGCTGATGACGTCGAAGGTGAGGCACTGAGTATTTTGGTGCTGAACAAGCTGAAGGGCGTGTTTAATACCGTGGCGGTCAAGGCGCCAAGCTTTGGTGACCGCCGTAAGGAAATTTTCCGCGATATCGCGGTGCTGACTGGTGCAACGGTGATTTCCGAGGAGCATGGCTTGACCTTTGAGAACGCTGGCCTAGAGGTGCTGGGTACGGCGCGCAAGGTCATCGTCGGCAAGGATGAAACCACCATCGTTGAGGGTGCGGGCAAGCCATCTAGCGTCAAGGAGCAAATTGCGCAGATTAAAGCGCTGTCAGATAACGCCTCAAGTGAGTACGAAAAAGAGCAGCTGGACAAGCGCGCCGCAGCGCTGAGCGGCAAGGTGGCGGTCATTAAAGTGGGCGGCGCCACCGAAACCGAGATTGATGAAAAGAAATTCCGCGTGGATGACGCCGTGGCGGCTACCAAGGCGGCTTTGGCTGAGGGTATCGTGGCCGGCGGTGGCGTCACGCTGGTCAATCTGTCGGAAGGCCTGAAAGTGAAGGGCGCGGACAGCGTATCGGCTGGGCGTCAGATTTTGAAGGATGCGCTGAAGCAGCCATTCCTGCAGATTATGAAAAATGCTGGCCTGAATGCCGATGCGCTCTTGGCGCAGGTGGAAGCCGGCAGGCCAGGGCAGGGTGTTAATGTCATGAAGCCTGAAGCGGGCCTAGTGGACGTCAAAAAAGACGGCGTCATCGACCCAGCGCGCGTCACCAAGGAGGCAGTGCAAAACGCCGTGTCAATCGCTTCGACTGCGGCAACCATGGGCGCACTGGTGGTTGACCTGCCAGAGCCAGAAGCACCAGCTGCTGGTGGCGGTATGCCGGGCGGCATGGGAATGATGTAGAAATTACATCAAAAAAGGAAACTCCTCGTCGGTAATGGCGGGGAGTTTTTATGGTGTCGTGGCGGCACCGAAATACGCACGCGCCGCCGTATCGTCCAGAGCATGCTGCCGCATAAATGCCCATAGCTGATCACCGTAATCAAAGTGCCACCACTCGTGCGGATTGACCGTAAAGCCGTAGCTAGTCAGCAGATGGTACAACAGGCGGCGATGCTGCTGAGCTTTTACCTCTTCCGGGGTCGTTGGCGGAAACTCTTCAAAATAATCAGGGTTGTTGCGAGTTCCGGTGTCGCCATCGGTATGGCCCATGTCGACAAAGCTATCGGGGACAAAGTCGGGCGTCCACGGCGATGGCTTAAAGCGCAGGCGCAGATCGACCGCACCGCCGGTGGCGTGCGGTGACGGGTTGTCGGGGGTGGACGGCCTGGCGATAATCTGGTTGCGCCGCTTGAGCAGCTCGGACTCGCTCATTGTTGGATGCTGCTCTTTGAGTGCCGCGGGGATAAGCTCGTTAAACAGTCGAGATTGTAGCTCAGTGGAGCGTAGCCCATCCTCGACGTAGAGTTCAACTTCACCGCCAAAGAATTCGGTGACACTAGGCAGCGATAAAAACTGGTTGACAGCCCGCAGCCTCTCGGCAACTGACTGACGAAGGTATGGCTGCCCATCAACACCGCTGACTGGGCGGTCTGTTGTGGCATTTGGCCGGGAATAGTAGGCCTGGCCGGCGATCCCGTAGTCGGCCAGCTTGACCAATGGTTCATAGTAGAGTTCATTATTTTTGGCAACGGGTATATTGCGGTAACCCTGAGTGGTTTTTACCCAGCGCAGTTCTTCTAATGAAGGGATAGGCGTAGTAATATAGGACCAAATCAGCTCAAAGCTATCGCGCAGTGTTTGAGCGCGTATATTCAGTCGCTCAATGTAGCTATATACCTTGGCGATTTCGTCAACCACCTGTTCAGCATCGGTAAGGTCGCCGTCAGGAGTGAGGCGATTCGTTCTTTGCGGCCCAAAGGCAACAACTGGTCTGTCGACCTCCAGTCCAAAGGTGTCGAGACCCGCTATTTCTTGATAGGGCACCCAGGTGTCATGCGAACAAATGGCGATTGTACCGCCTTCGCCAAGTAGCGGATAGGCGGCGCGGAAGGTCTCTTGCGTGTTGGCGCGCGTCGGCCGGCTGCCATCTGCCATGGTGCGGCGTAAGTCAACAGGTGCTGAGATAACACTGAGAGTTATTATTTTCATGCCTTCAGGGGTCATCAGGCGAATCCATGCCTGGTGTGCTTTGGTCGGATGGCCGCTTGGATAAGGGGCTGCAATTTCGCCCTTCTCCCAGGTAATGTCCCTACACGCTGTCTCGGCAGCTTTGAGGCATGACTCAAACTCAGTATCGCCGGCGGGCAGACCAGCGGCTGCTGCTCGCTGCTTTTCGGCGTCGCCGACCAGTCGATCGCAGGCGGTCATAATAAGATGATCAGTCGTGACGATCCCCCTGCGGAGGGCTTCAAGAGCAGCGCAGAGACGAATGCCGTTGGTCGCGCCAGCGCCACCAGGGATGATAAGCGCATCGACCTCGCCGATGGGCCGTATGTCTTCTGGCAGCGCCGCACCAAGCGCTGTGCCATTGATTTCAAGAGGCGGCCCCAGCTTTTGGTGGAGGACGCCAAGGTCGAGGGCGGCCTGCAAGATCGCCCGGCGAAATACTCGTTTTATCTCAGCCGCCTCTGGCGGGTCGTTTTTGTCTGGGCTGTAGCCTTCGGAGGTATTCTGGTAGGAGTCGCCAGGTCGAAGACGCAGGAGATGGCGAAGAAACCCGCCGTTATACGAAGGATCAGGGTAGAGGCCATCGGCCACGTTTTGCGGCTGTGTGCTTTTCGGGACAGGTTTTTCGTCGTTTTCTTCCTTAGCGTCCTTGTCCGCAGCCGCGTCATCTGGAGGAGTTAGTCGGGCATGGGGGAAGTACTGGCCGCGAGCCTCAGCTAACCGATTGACGGGATCCTGCATTGTGTGAAGCAAGCTCGCTGTCTGGGCTGCCACATCGGCGGCATAGATTTCAGCCTGGGGTATGGCAGCGGCTTCGTAGGCCGTCTGAGCCGAAAGACTGTCTGGGTGTAGTTGCTCCGTCATTAGTCTACCGTACCATGAAATTGCAAATAACGCAAACTATATGCGTCAGCCTCGTCCTGTTCAACCAGCAAACCACCACTTCCACCCTCGCTTATCCTTGCAAAACCACCAAAACATGACAAAAACCCTTGACAAATCAAGAGAGAGAGAGAGTATTATGGGACTTATCCACATAAAGCATGGCCATATATCAGGGCTAGAAAGGATAAAGCAAGATGATGAGTAAGAATCCCGAAGCAGGCAGCACTAATAGGACTGGCGAGCATAAGGATAAGGGTGAGCCAGGCACAGGAAGGCTGACGGCTCTAGGCCTTGCCACAATTGCTGCGGCTAGTGGCATCTTGGGCGGTTGTAGCGCTGGCGCCGAAGGGCCTTGCCAGCAGCCGCCAGCTGCTACCGCGGAGGCGGGGCCATCAAGCGATAACCAATTATCGCCAAAGGAGTATGAGAGAGTAAACCGCATTACTGCTGGGCAGCTAATGAGCCGGCTCGAAGGTATGAGAGAAGAACTGCCAGAAGGAGACCCGACGGGCAAAAAACTACCGCACGTTACTTTGTGGCAGAACCCTGAAGATCCTAGCAATTATACATCTCTATGGACTAAAGATAACTCGCTGACCATTAGTTATCATGAAAAAGAGCCCGCAGAAACCGAGGGAGTAACAAGGAGTACTACATATGAGACCGGCTTTAAAGTGACACCACTTCCAAAAGGTAATCAGCTGGAGTTTATCAACGGAAAGAGAGAAGTTTGTACAGACGCAACCGGAGAAATCGCTAATTGTTCTCAGTTTGAGTGGAGAACGGAGGTGAAGCTGAATATTCCGACAGACGAAACTATTCATGAAAATTTGACGCCAGAGGACGTCGCTGAAATTATAAACAATAAGAATATGCGGCTTGAAAGCATTGTAGAGACACGTCAGGATGGAGAAACATATACCTACCGTTATATTACCATTGATCAGGATGGGAAAATAAGGACGGAAGGGGTCGGTACTCCCGGTGCCAAAGACCCCAAAAAATATCTCGCCGAAACGATAGAGGGAATATCGTAGTCACCGACGAGGTTATCCATATCCCAATATTCCCGCCACCGTTGGTGGCGGGAGTTTTGTGCCGCATCGCCGTGATGAGAATACATGAGACGCTCGAGCTTTCAGGCGGGGCTATTGACGAGCCTGTTTTCTCGCTTCTGCGGCCCTCGCTTTTAGCGGCAGGTCGGAATCGGCCAGCCTTCGCCTCACGTAATCTTTTAGTGCGGTCACGACCTGAGCTTCCGCTGGAAGTCCATCGACCCGAGCCAGCCAAGACAACTTCTCGAGCAGCGGCTCGGGAACGCCCGAGAGTAGTTCTGGGCTGTGCTCTTCTTGAGATGTTCTAGCTTCGCGGATCAGCGCGGCGAGCTCGGGACTGAGAGGACAGTATGGTCGCCTTCTCATATGGGTAAGTGTACCATCATGGGTTGTAGTATCAGCAAAATCGCTTAGCGAATGTGTCAGGCGGCTATAGAGCGAATCTTTTTCAGGATCTCCGTATGGCGCTCCAAATTTTTGAATCAAGGACGCTAAAGCATCCTTACTGGGTACAGTCGAAGATTCCCAGTGGGGCTTTTCAAGAGCTCGCCCGGCAAGCTCAAGGGCCTTTTTGGCGAGCCTTTCCCTTCGTTCGTCTATCTTCGGCACGCTTCCCTCAAAGACGACAGCATCCTTAAAGGGGTATATGTCGATCTCCAGCACCTTAGATGCGCCAATAACTGCTCGGCCCAATACGCTGTCTGAGCGCAGAATCTCTCCCGGAGAGGCTGAGGTGGTGACTGCTATAGCCTCGTTGCCAGGGCGGAATGCTGTATGAGGGTATACGGTTATGTTTGTCATATAGCCTCTCCTTCTATACTTTCCTTCGCCTTAGGTGGCGGCAATAGATGTCGTACGCGTTCATTGTGGGCGGTTGCTTTTTCAGCCCAACCAGGCGAGCTCTGTTGTAGTATTTTGATAAATTCAGCCAACGCCCTATAGGCGACGTCGCCGACAGACCGTTCAGTGACGCCTGCTGCTGTAACAAGCTCGCTCGCGAGAGCTTTAGGTATAGGAACACGCAGCTGCGCCTCCTTGCCATAATGTATAATAACTGCTCCGCGGGGTCGCAGTACTGTATTATCTGCTGGCCCAAGACTATCGTCGCCTGTCGGCGACTCTTGTTTGTGTCCGTTATGTTTGCTTAGAAACTCTGTCATATACCATCCTTTCGTTTTATGGTTACGCCATGAAGTATGCAGCAATAAGGGTGCCGAGTGAACGAAAAACGGCTGATATTTTATGACACTTTTTCGCCGTGTTATACTAGAATACATGGATTTCTCACTGATTGGCCTATCTATTCGTGACAAAAGAATCTATGAGGCGCTGGTTCGTTATCCTGAATCGTCGATTCGTAAAGTTGCTGAAGCGACCGGCATCAATCGCGGTAGTGTGCTGGAGTCGCTCAAGTCTCTCCAGTCGGCGGGGCTGGTGACGACCACGCCGTATGGCAAGCGGCTCGCGTATCGCGCCAAAGACCCCGAAGTGATTCGAGAGATTATTGATGAAAAGCAGCAGGCGTTACGCGGCGCTACGCAGCGGCTGGACGGCTATATTGCGTCGCTTGGCGGTCAGGCGCAGGACGCGGCGCTGTTTCATTTCGTCTCGTCGTATCGGGGTGACGAGGGGCTAGCGATGATTTTGCGCGATGTGCTCAAGACCTGTCGGCTTCAGGGGATAGCGGACTATCGGGCAATTTCTTCGCCAAAGGTCAGTCGGTACTTGTATAATAATTTTCCGCATTTTAGCCGCCAGCGCGCCGCGCAGCGTTTGACTGTGAAGGTGTTACGCCAGGGACAACGAGTCAGCGAGCCGGCTGGGTTCGCTGAAAGCCGTTTTTTGGGAAGCTCGCCGCATGATACCGGTTGTTATACGTTGATTTACGGTGCGAAAGTGGCGGTGATCACCATCGATCAATATAATGAAACCAGCGGCGTGATTATCGACAATCACTACTTTGCCGATATTCAGCGGCAGCTGTTTGATCTCATGTGGCAGGCCCTAGAACCTGCCGCCTCGTCGCCAGATTAGGCTTTTGGCGCCGAAAGATAATCGATTTCTTTAATGATGTCCAAGAGGGCTTGAGCCTTGCGCGCTTCATCGACGATGCTGCTGGCGGCTTCGTAGGCTGGGCCGATGAGCTCCTTGTCGTCAGTGGAGCGCAAGAGGAGCAGGTAGGTATCAAATTTTTCTTCTGGCGAGACATTGAGCTTGCCTACCAGCGGACGCAGCTCATTGAGGGCGTTTTGTTTGATTGCATCAAGCGACGGATCGGTTGGCGTGCTTGGCGCCTCTGGCGCGGCTACTGGTTCAACAGGGGTTGGTATCGCTGGCGCCGCTACTGGGTCGACGGCTGATTCGTTGACCGGCTCGGCAACAGGTGCCACTGGAGCCACCGCTGGCGCACCGGTTTCTTCAAAGTTAAGCGAGTCATCAGCTGCTTGAGACACCCCTGCTAATGCCTTTGCTAGTTCTTGGTCGTCGCTAATTGCTTGCGCCTGGTTGTTCGGTTGAATATTCATGCCCACCCCTTGATATTCTTATGATTACACTTATGCTATACTATAGCATAACAAGGAGGAGAGGTGCAAGATGCTTGATAATATGAATCTTTTGAAACAACGGGATCCGTCGGACACCTTGGGGGCAGTCAGTCAGGTGCCGGCGCAGGCGCGCCATGAAGTGGTTGTGCAGCTGCCGGCTGAGGCCGGGCCAGTGCGGCAGGTCGTGATTGCCGGCATGGGCGGTTCGGCCTTGGCGGCTGATATGGTCAAAGTACTGGTGGCGCGGCAGTTGTCAATTCCCGTAGAGATCGTCAAAGGATACGCACTGCCTGACTATATCGGCCCAGAAACTCTGGTGATCGCAGTGAGTCATTCTGGTAACACCGAGGAAACACTGTGTTGCTATCAGCAAGCGCGGCAGGCTGGGTGCCAGCTGATGGCTCTGTCGACTGGCGGGCAGCTCACCCAGCGGGCGGCGCAGGATACTGTGCCGCATGTGGTAGTGCCGACCGGATCGCAGCCGCGCATGTCGACGGTGTATCATTTGCGGGGATTGTTGGCGCTGCTGGCCCATGCTGGCGTGACGGATCGTCAGTTGTATGATCAGGTCAGTCAGCAGGCTGAGTGGCTGGAGCAGGAGATTGCCGTCTGGGCGCCCGAGGTGCCTGCCAGCCGCAACCTGGCGAAACAATTGGCTGGTCAGCTAGTTGGCAAGACCCCGGTGTTTTATGCTGGCGAATTGACCTGGCCGCTGGCGTACAAATGGAAGATTAGCTGGAATGAATCAGCCAAGAATGTGGCGTTTTGGGATCAGTACCCAGAGTTTAATCACAATGAATTTATCGGCTGGTCGTCGCATCCGGTGGACAAACCCTTTGCGGTGGTTGATCTTCGCAGTCAGTTGGAGCGCCCGCGCATTCGCGAGCGGATGGAGCTGAGCGATCGCTTATTGAGCGGACTGCGCCCGAAGGCTCTGGCTGTTGAGCTGCAAGGCGAAACGCTGGTGCAGCAGCTGCTCTGGGGATTGAGCCTCGGTGATATGGCTAGTATTTACGGAGCGGTGCTCAATGGCGTTGATCCCGAGCCGGTGGCGCTGGTTGAACAGCTGAAGAAGCAGCTGTCGCCTGACGGCCTAGATGCGTAGGCTGTCGATAAGATTGCGATTGGTGGCTCGTAGTGCCGGATACAACCCGAAAAGCAGGCCAGTGAGTAGTGCAGTGCTAACAGCCAGCAGTGCCAGCTGCCACTCGAGAGTGATGGTCAGAGGGAGATACCAGGACAGGGCGTAGAGGCCGCCTAGGCCGAGGAGGTAGCCCAAACCGCCGCCGATGAGGCTAATTAGGCCAGCCTCGATGAGGAATTGGCGGATGATCTGCCCGTTGGTGGCGCCGATGGCTTTACGAATGGCTACCTCGCGCTGCCGTTCGGCGACATTGACCAACATGATACTCATGATGCCGATACCGCCCATCAGCAGGGAGACGCCAGCAATAACGGCGACGGTGGTGGCGATGGTGGTGGTGAGGCGGCTGCGGGCGGCGAGCAGTTGTTGCTCGGTGACGATATGATAATCGCCAGCGCCTTGGTGGAGTTTATCCAGGGTGTCCCGCGTCGTGCTGAGGACTGCTGACAGGGTAGTCGCATCAGAGGTTGATAGGACGATTTGCTGAATCTGCGCCGTGCGTTGGGTGAACTGTTTGGCGGTCGAGAGTGGTATGATAGCGCTCATGCTCAGGTCGCCGCCGATATAGCTGGGTGTTGCGGCTGTTTTCTTTAGTACGCCAACCACGGTGATTGGCTCGTCACCCACGGAAAAGACGTTACCCACCGAGTTTTCAGTGCCGAATAGGTCAATCGACAGCTGTTCACCGATGACAGCGCCGCCCACTTCATCGATAAACTGCCCCGCGGCAACTTCCAAATTGGCCAGCTGCTTGAAGGCGGCCGTCGTGCCGATGATAGTAGCCTGGTCGGCCTTGACGGTGGTTTTATCGCGATTCGCCGTAAGGGTGGCTCGCAGTACGGACATCGGCGCGGCCGTCACGCCAGGAAGGCGTCCAAGTGCGGCGCTGTCGCGTTCGGTCAGCGTATGAGCGGTTCCCAGCCCAGAGAGATCCGCTGTGAGAAGGTTGTCGCTTGGCTGTAGGCCTGAACGCACCAGTGCTATCGTCCCTCCAGTGGTTGCTGTCGGCGGAGCAAACAGGGTGCGTACGCCGCCCAAAAGCGATATCGTTATGGTGAGACTGGCGATGCCGAGCATGATGCCGACCAGTGTCAGACCGGTGCGCAAGCGATGCGCCCGCAGCGATTCAAAGGCGTTCTCCAGATGATGCTTGAGTAGTCTCATGTTTTTTGGCCTTTCCGAGGCTTGGTTTTCTTGGTTTTCGACCGCTTATCAGCGGCCTTGGCCGGTTTGTCAGTGGTCGGTACCTTGGTAGTAGCTTCGGTAGCGGATACCGTCGCCGCTTCAGAAGGAGGATCGGCCGGCGCTGTCTCAGGAGCTGGGTCGTCCAGTAGCTTTTTCGAGAATAGTCGCCGCTGATGCTGCTCATCCGTATCGATGCGCCCGTCAAGCATGGTAATCACTCGCGAGGCATACGAGGTCAGATCGGGATTGTGCGTTACCATGATGATGGTGTGGCCGCGCCGATGCAGGTCGGCCAGCTCCTCCATAATTAGATGGCTCGTTTTGGAGTCCAGGTTGCCGGTCGGCTCGTCGGCCAGGATAATCGATGGGCTATTGACGAGTGCCCGAGCGATGGCGACGCGCTGGATTTGTCCGCCCGACAACTGGTGGGGCAGGTAGTATTCGCGCTCGCCTAAGTGAAAATTTTTCAAAATCCTGCTAGCTTCCTGGAGACGCTTGGTTTTACCCAGGCCGCGATAGGTGAGCGGCAGGGCAACGTTTTCAATCACGCTGAGACGGGGAATCAAATTAAAATGTTGAAACACAAACCCGATATGCTCCGAGCGCAGCTTGGCATGGCGCCGCGAGGTTAGGCTGTCTACTGGTCGATCGTCCAGTAGATACGTACCCTCAAAGGCCTGATCCAGCAGCCCTAGGACATTGAGCAGCGTTGTTTTGCCGCAGCCGCTTGGCCCCATGATGGCAATAAATTCGCCCTTTTCCACCGTCAAATCCACCCCATCCAGCGCCAACAGCTCGGCATCACCGAGGCCAAAGCGCTTCGTCACACCGCGAAGCTGGATGCGGGGGGCGTGGTTCTTCATCAGCTTTTATTATAGGCATGTTCTCCCGCGGACGCAACTGTGCGGGTGAGTCTATATGGCCAGTGACAAAGATATTCCCCTGTGGTCGGAAGCGCCCTGCGGACTATGAACACGAAAGCCGCGTCCTCCATCGGGCGGGAGACCGTGAAGATAGGCGTGATCGACCGTGAATAGCCAGCCCGGGTTGAGCGCGGTTGATCGCGATGCTCCGAGGTGACGGGCAACATTAATCGCACCAACGGCATTAAGTTGCGCCAATGCGGTGCGCTCTTCCAGCCCGAGAAGACGAGGGCCGTGGGGGTGCCCTATAAGTGAAAGCCCAAGGCCGGCCGCCTTGATGAGATGCGAGCGTATCCGTTCAGTACGCGTCACCTCCCGCAGTGCCTCTTGTGCATTCAGGTCACCGATGATAATAGTCGGCACTTCGCCCCTAAGGATCTTCACGATAGCGCCCACCTGCTGTGCGCGTATCGCTTCAGATGCGTGATTGAGGTATGCGCCGATGATGCGCAGGCCTGCCTCACCGAGATTCATCGTATAGGAAACCGCCTGCCGACCGCAGAGATCGAGCGCCTCTGTTTCGCCTGGCCTGTTCGTAGCAATAACAACGCCGAGATGTCGCATATATCTCGGCTCGTGCTCTTCGAGCCACTTGTCATTGAGCGGCACAAACGTACAGTGCTCCTGTAGATGAGGCGGCAAGCATAGGTTGCGCGCCTCTGGGTCTTTCCAACCTTGCACGTCGCTTCCTACAAACACGTCAAGATTCATATCCTCTATGGCGCGCCTAATCTGCTCTGCGCGCGGAGGGGTGCCAAAAAGATCTTTTTGATATGCCGGATAGCCGCCCTTCTCGACGTTGAGAGCGCCGATACGGACAACAGACCTACTCATAAATCATATTATACGATAATATAGCCATATATACAAAGGCTGTATTGTGTCCTGGCCTAGAATGTATATCATGGATCTTGTATAATGACAGATGTTGCGGAAGGGTGCAGGAGTGGTTGAACTGGCACGCCTGGAACGCGTGTAAAGGAGCAATCCTTTCGAGGGTTCGAATCCCTCTCCTTCCGCCACGATGAAAGCATGCCTCGAGGCAATTCGGGGTTATTTTTTATATCGACGCCGCGGTGGGTAGGGAAGTGGGGGTTCGTATACCACCCTACGGGGCCCGTTTTTAGGCGCTCGGGAAATAACGAGCTGCTTGCCGTCTTGTCGGTCGCGTTCCATCAAACGAACAGCGAGTATTCCGATGTTCGAAAATGTCTCATTGTTGCGCTTTTTTATAGCACGATTCGCCCACCAGGTCCGGAGCACTCGCACTACCCAAGAAAGATCTGGCTCCAGCGCCCTGCTTTTAAGATGCTCAATGTGTGGCGCATTATACTCTCTCCAGGCCTCTTCCTTGTCAACCATATTACTTATCAGTGTAGGTGAATTATACAAGCTAGGCAAGGGGTTTTATGGGGGCGGTCATCAAGCGCTGCTGCGAGCGTCTTCTGTCGCCTCGAGGGCATATGTGCCTGTCGTAATATTCACCATTGTAATTTTTACCAAAACCCTTGCAAACCCTACATCTAGTGCTTATTATAGAAGACAGACGCTAGATATATAGCGATGTACACACAAACACGGGAGGCAATGAGCAAGAAATGCTCCAGAGGAGGTGCTGGCGCAGCTTTTTGTAGCCCAACAAAAAAGGGTAAAGGGGGAGGTGCAATGACCAATATTCATGTCGTCAAGCGCGATGGAACGAAAGAACCGTTTGACGCCAATAAAATCAATACGGCGATACTGCGGGCTTGCGAGGGGCTGCCCGATCAGGTGTCAAAGGTGGTGCAGATTGCCACCGAGTTGCAGCTGACGCTGTTTGACGGTATTACGTCTGAGCAGCTGGACGAGGCGGTGATTCAGACGACGTTGCAAAACGTCAAAGATGATCCAGATTATGATAAGATTGCGGCACGGTTGCTCCTGAAAAATATTTATAAAAACACTTTGGGCGATTACGAGACGGCCGATGAGTTAAAAAAACTGCACGCGCAGAAATTCCCGCAGTTCATCAAAGATGCGGTGAAGGCGGGGCTGCTGGATGAGCGGATGGCCGACGGGCGGTTTGACCTGAAGAAATTGGGCCAGGCGCTGGATCCGAGCAAGGATGAGTTGAGTAAGTATCTTGGAGTTATTACCAACCGTAACCGCTACGCTTTGCGCAAAAAAGATAAGCAGCCGCTGGAAACACCGCAGTTTACCCACATGCGCATCGCCATGGGTTTGAGCTATAACGAAAAAGACCCGACCGCAGCGGCCATTGCGTTCTATCAACACATGAGCAACCTGGAGTATGTGCCGGGCGGCTCGACGCGCATCAATGCTGGCGGTTCCTTTCCGCAGCTCAGTAACTGCTTCCTAATAGATGTGCAGGACAATATGGAGTCGATCGCGAAGAGCGTGCGCGACACCATGTGGATCGCCAAGGGCACCGGTGGCATCGGCATCGGCTTTACCAAGCTGCGTGCGGCCGGCAGCCCAGTGAAAACCACCAACACCGAGTCAACCGGCCCAATTCCGTTCATGAAGATGATTGACACGGCACTGTTTGCGGTCAGTCGCAAGGGTAAAAAGGCCGGCGCAGCAGCCATTTACATGGAAAACTGGCACCTGAATTTCGCGCAGTTTATCGACCTGCGCTCCAACTCGGGTGACCCATACATGCGCACGCGCTTTGCTAACACCGCCGTATTCATCTCTGATGAATTTATGAAACGGGTACAAAAAGACCAGGATTGGTACATGTTTGACCCAGCGGAAACGCCAGATCTGCCAGAGCTGTACGGCGAGGAGTTCTCGGCGCGCTATAAAGAGTACATCAAGCTGGCCGAAGCGGGTAAATTGCGAGTGTTTGAAAAAACCTCGGCGCGCCAGCAGTTCAAGCAAATTCTGACCAGCCTGCAGGCTAGCAGCCACCCATGGCTGACTTGGAAGGATACTATCAATGTGCGGGCGCTGAATAATAACACCGGCACCATCCATCTGTCCAACCTCTGTACCGAAATTACCCTGCCGCAGGACGAGAAAAACATCGCCACCTGTAATCTCATCAGCATCAATTTGTCGGCGTTTTTGAACGAGGACAAAACGTGGGATTGGGATCGGCTGAAAGACGCGTCGCGCGCGGCGGTGCGCCAGCTGGACAATCTGGTGGACATCACCCAGACGCCAATTCCTGAGGCGATGCACTCGAATGAGCAGACGCGGGCGATTGGTCTGGGCATGATGGGCTTTACTGATGTGCTGGAGAAATTGGGTTACTGCTATGAGTCGAACGAGGCCTATGATTTGATCGATCAATTGACGGAGTTCATCAGCTACCACGCCATCGACCAGTCGGCGGATTTGGCCGAGCAGTTGGGCAGCTACCCAGTGTTCAAAGGCAGTGGCTGGAGCAAGGGTATTTTGCCGATTGACACGCTGGACGAATTGTCCGACAACCGCAAGCTCAAGGTGAAAATTGATCGCAAAACTCGGCTGGACTGGGACTCCTTGCGCGCCAAGGTCAAAAAAGGCATGCGCAACGCTACGCTGATGGCTATCGCGCCGACCGCTAACATCGGTCATATCGCTGGTACTACGCCAGGAATTGACCCGCAATTTGCCCAGATTTTCAGCCGCTCGACGCTGAACGGTAAATTCCTAGAGGTGAATAATAATTTGGTGCGTGATCTCAAGGCGCTAAACCTGTGGGACGACATCAAAGAAGAGGTGTTTGCCAACCAGGGCGACATTCAACAAATTGACGCCATACCGCAAAAGCTCAAAGATGTCTACAAAACCAGCTTCCAGCTCAGCCCATACGCTTTCATTGAGGTGGCAGCGCGGGCGCAGAAGTGGGTGGATCAGGCGATTAGCCGCAACATGTACCTCGAGACGCGTGACATTGATGAATATGTGGAGATTTATTCTGAAGCATGGCGGCGCGGCCTGAAAACGTCATATTATCTGCACGTCAAGCCGCGGCACCAGTCGGAGCAGACAACCGTGTCGGTGGAAAAAACAGCTGAACAAAAGATTAGAACGGGCGGCGGCAAGGCGCGCGGCTTTGGGTTTGCGAAAGTTAATAAATAAAAGGAGGATAGATAAAATGGAAACATTACCAGGATTGAACGGATACCCAGAGGACGGCTCAATTGTTGGATCTGGATGGGAAGATTTGGCGCGTTATGTTGAGGATGCGCTGCCAGGGACTATCCAGGATGAATTACCATTTGACGAGGGGAGCGTAGAATGAGCGGTATTTTAGGTTCAGGACTGCGCGACGGGCTGAGTTTGCATCCGATTCGCTACCCGTGGGCGTACGATTTGTATAATCAAGCGGTGGCTAACACCTGGTTTCCGAACGAAGTGCAGCTGGTGCAGGATTTGGCGGATTTTGACAAATTGTCCGACGAAGAAAAGCACGCGCTCAAAACTGTCATCAGCTACCTTAATCCGAACGAACTGCTGATCAATAAATCGCTAGCGTTTGGCATCTATCCGTATGTTAATGCGGCGGAAGCGCAACTGTATCTGTCGAAACAGATGTGGGAAGAGGCTAACCATTTTATGACTTTTGAATACATCATCGAGACCTTTCCGTTTGATCGCGAGGAAATTTATGCGGCTGGCTTTGGTAAAAAATCGCTGGCTGACAAGGCTGATTTCCAAAACAAACACCTCGAAGTGATGCTTGATCCAAATCTGGACATCTACAGCTTGGAAGGCAAGAAAGATTTTGTTCGTTCATTAGTGGCTTACAACATCGTGCTTGAGGGTATTTGGTTTTACTCTGGCTTTATGGTGGGCATGAGTTTCCGCCAGCGCAATTTGCTGCGCAATGTCGGTACGCTGCTGGACTGGATTACCAAGGATGAGAACTTGCACCTGACCTTTGGTATTAATCTGCTACTGACCATCCTGGACGAAAATCCAGAGCTGCAAACCGAGGAATTTGCTGAGGAAATCCGTAACCTTATCTTGCAGGCAGTGGAACTCGAGAAAGAATACAACAAAGACATGCTGCCGAAGGGTATTTTGGGGCTGAATGCGGATTATGTGAACCAATATGTGATGCATATGACCGACCGTCGCTTGGTTGAGCTGGGCTTTGAGCCAGAGTACAATGTGGCAAATCCAGCTAAATGGATGGCCACGGCCAATGACACGTTAGAACTGGTCAATTTCTTTGAGAGCACCAACACCAGCTATGAGGTGAATACCACAAAGTAGTGGGCGATAACGGAGGGTAATCGTTGTGAATATTACATTATGTGGGTCAATGAAGTTTATCGATAAGATGGAGGCTTTGGCACGAAAGCTAGAGGCGGCAGGGCATGTCGTCTATGTGCCAGACCGCGCTGAGGGGACAGCTTATGACCGCGAGCAGTCGCACCGCAATGGCGCTATCAAGCAGGGGTTTATGTTTAAGCACTTTGCTAAGATTGACAAAGCGGAAGCTGTTTTGGTGGTGAACGAGCCTAAAAATGGCGTCGATGGGTATATCGGCGGCAGTACACTTATAGAGATGGCGTATGCACTAAATCAAGGGTTGAGCATCTTTGCGCTCTATCCGCTGCCTGAACTAAGTTACAGTGACGAACTGCGCTGTATTAATCCAGTAGTGCTGGATGGTGATGTGATGGCCATTGAGCAGTATCTGGCCACGTTGCCGCTGGTTTACATGAGCACGGAGAGCGCCCTGAAGCACCTCGCGGTTGCACGCGGCTTCCGGCGCGCGGGGCTGCCAGTGCGGGTTGATGGTAAGAAAGTTAATTCGGGCGTCGCTGAGCAGCCGATGACAATTGAGGAAACGTACGACGGTGCGATGAACCGTCAAGCTGCTTTGTTAAAACTTGGTGTTGCAGCGGATTATTATGTCACAATCGAAAGCGGGCAGCATCCAGTCCACAGTAATCACAGCCTCTATGGTTGCACTGTGGCAGTCGTTGAGCCGCGCGGACAGGAGGCTCGAGTGGATATTAGCTTGGATGTAGAATTTCCGCAGGAGTGGATCGATAAAATCCCGGCCTCATATCCTGACATTGGCGTGCTGGTGCAGCAGGAGTTTGGGGTTAAAGAAAAAGACCCGAATAGTATTATTACAGGCGGAAAATTGTCGCGCCTAAAGGTAGTTGAGGCAGCGACGTATAAAACAATAGCGCAACTAAAAACAAAGGAAGATTAACTTGTGGATAAAATTACAACAGAAATTCTAGATACCGTGGAAGTTGGGGCGTTGGCAACGGTCAATCGGGATCGTACGCCGCTGGTGACACCGCTGCATTTTGTGCGTGTCGATAAGGAGGTGTTCTGGGTGTCGGACCGTGATTCGCGTCATGCGCTGAACGCGTTTCGCACTGGTAAGGTTGAATTTGTGGTGTGGAATGAGGCCAAAGACGGAGTGTTTTTGACCACAACGGTTCGCGAGGTGACTGATGAGGCGGAGCAGGAGGCGATTATGGCGGCATATACGCAGAAAATGCACGGGTTTGTGCCGCCAGTGCCAACGCCGCGCATCTATGCCATGCCAATTGGCCAGCTTGATGAAAAAACTACAACAAAAAACTGGCGACACTATATTGCCAAGGACACCACATCTAGCGTACAATAAGCATAAGTACTACTACATATAGAGGAACAGGAACATGAATGCAAGTCAAATTTTTAGCGACGATATGACGCTAGAAGAAAAACTAAGTGCCATTGATGCCGCAATGCGGGCGGCCCAGGAGGCGGCTGATGAGCACGCAAAGCAGTCGGGTGGTGTAGCCGCGCCGCTGGACCCTGCCAGTCTAACGATTTGCGATGGGTGTGAGTAGATAAGCCTAAGAGGTGTCGTTTGACACCTCTTTTTATAATGGAGGATGCATGACAAAGAAATATATTTTCGTCACGGGCGGCGTATTGTCGGGTGTTGGCAAGGGAATCACGGCGGCCAGCATCGGCGCGGTGTTGCAGGCCAAGGGCATCAGCGTGTCGGTGCAGAAGTGCGACCCTTATCTGAATGTCGATGCTGGACTGTTGAGTCCTAGAGAACACGGCGAATGTTTTGTGACGAAGGATGGCGCCGAAACCGATCTGGACCTGGGGCATTATGAGCGGTTTTTAGATCTTGAGTTGACCCAGCGCAACACCACGCTGTCGGGTCGGCTGCTGCGAGATTTGATCAATGATGAGCGAGCGGGTAAATTTGGCGGCAAGACAGTACAGCTCGTACCGCACCTGACGAATGCTATCAAGCAGGCGATTCACCAGGCGGCCGAGGGGGATGTGCATATCGTGGAGATCGGCGGCACGGTTGGCGACTATGAATCCCTGAGCTTTATTGAGGCGATTCGGGAATTTGCTCTGGAGGTCGGCCGCGACAACTGCCTGTTTGTTCACGTGGTCTATGTACCGTTTTTGGAGGCTAGTGCTGAGTATAAGACCAAGCCAGCCCAGAACGCCCTGGCTGATCTGCGCGGTTTTGGCATTATGCCTGACGTGGTTGGCGTGCGCACGGAGGGGCGCAATAGGCCGCCCAAGAGTATTGGCGATAAGATA
The DNA here is from genome assembly GCA_030528625.1 of Candidatus Saccharimonadota bacterium. Lineage (GTDB taxonomy): Bacteria > Patescibacteriota > Saccharimonadia > Saccharimonadales > Saccharimonadaceae > Nanosynbacter. The sequence continues at coordinate 88,023 of JAUMYN010000002.1, read as the reverse complement.
GCTGTTTCATCTGGGGTGCGGCGCCAAGGAATTATCATGATGCCGAATGTCTCGACGGTGTATGAGGTGCCGCTCACTGTGGCGCGCGATCTGGGCCAGCTGCTGAACGAATTTACCGGCAATACTCAGGAGCCAGAGCTGGCGCGCTGGCGGCGGTTGGCCAAGCGTGACCAGACTGACTACACGCGCCGACTGGCGATTGGCCTGGTGGCAAAATATATCGATAATGCCGATACCTATCTGTCGGTGACCGAGGCGATCAAGGCAGCTGCATGGGCGCAGAAGGCCGAGGTGGACATTCGCTGGCTGAATGCCGAGACGGTGACGGATGATGAGTTGGCAGCGGTGGATGCCGTGGTGGTACCGGGTGGTTTCGGCGCGCGCGGTGTCGAGGGGAAGATCCAGGCTGCTGAGTATTGTATAAAAAACAACAAGCCGTATCTGGGCATCTGCCTGGGCTTGCAAACGGCGGTGATTGCGGCGGCGCAGCGCGGCGGGATGCCGCTAGCGGGCAGCGAGGAATTTGGCGCGACGGGCGACCAACGGGTAGTCTATCTAATGCCTGATCAAGCGGGTAAGCAATCGACCGGCGGTACGATGCGCCTAGGTGAGTATCCAGCGATGCTGGTAGCTGATTCATTGGCGGCGCATACCTACGGACAAACAGAGGTGGCTGAGCGTCATCGCCATCGCTATGAAGTGAATCAATCATGTGTTCAGGCTATCGAGAGGGGCGGTCTGGTTGTTTCGGGAACGTCGCCAGACGGCTCGCTGGTGGAATTCGTCGAAGCGCCGCAGTGCGATTACTTCATCGCCACTCAGGCGCATCCAGAGTTTCGATCGCGACCGTTCCGGCCTCACCCGCTCTTCGGGGGATTGATCCGCGCCGCCATCGCTAATTTGACAAAATAACCTAACAGTGCTATAATACAAATGTTACTAACCAAACACAAAAAGGAATAGAACATGGCCGAAGAAAAACCGCAACCAACCAACACCAGTATGAGTATGGATGATGTGAGCGCGCTCGAATACGTGCTGCATCATGTCCGGGGCGCTAGTCCCAGCTCGATGACACGCTTGCAGCTGGACGAGCTGGTTGAAGATCAGGGATAGCTCTGGCGCCTCATCTGTTGTATACTGGTCGGTATGGAACAGATGATTGAAGAAACGATACGGCGCCAATTTGGCTGCGAAGCGACGGTGCAGCTGACGCGGCCGGATGCGCAGTTTGGCGACTGGGCGACGAATATAGCGCTGCAACTGGCCAAACCGTTGGGTAAAAACCCGCGTGAGATTGCCGAAACGATCGCAGCTGCATTGCGAGACCAGCCGGACGTTGCTGACGCGAGTGTGGCAGGGCCGGGGTTCATCAACATTCGATTAACTGATGCGGCGCTTCTCGAGAGCATCAAAACTCGACCAGCTACTCAGCGCGCTGGACAGACGGTGGTGATTGAGACCAATAACCCCAATCCATTCAAGGCGATGCATATCGGCCACGCCTTTAATGCTATTTTGGCGGACACCATTGCCAATTTGCTGGCGGTGAGCGGCGCTCGGTTGCACCGGGTGAGTTATCACGGCGACGTGGGGGCGCATGTCGGCAAGAGTATGTGGGCGATTTTGCGTTATATTGATGGTGATATTGCCAAACTAACGGCAATTCCTGCGGATGAGCGCAACACCTTTATGAGCAAAATGTATGCCGAGGGCGCGCGGGCATTCAAGGAGGATGAGGCGGCCAAGGCGGAGATTATGGAGCTGGCGCGGCAGTCGTTTACCCTGGATGACCCGCTGTACAAACAAGCGTACGACATCTGTAAGCAGTGGAGTTTTGATGAAATTGACGCCAATATGCGGCGCATTGGTAATCTGCCGATCGAGCGGCGCTATCTGGAAAGCGAGGCGGATGCGCGCGGTGTGCCGATTGTGAAGGCTCATGTGCCAGATGTCTTCCAAGAGTCTGATGGTGCGCTGGTATTCAAGGGTAGCCAGTACGGCAGCTTTGACAATGTGTTTGTGACGTCGCGCGGGCTGGGGCTGTATGGTGCCCGCGATATTGGGCTGATGACGCTCAAGCACGATGATTTTCATGCCGAGAAGAGCTACATGGTGACGGCTGAGGAGCAGAAAGATTATTTCAAATGCGCCATTAAGGCAGCCGAGCTGTGCATGCCAGAAATGACGGGCGTGACGGAAAATATTTCCACTGGTACGGTTAAGCTGACGACTGGTAAGATGAGCTCGCGCGATGGTGATGTCGTGACAATTGGCTGGCTGTTTGACGAGTTCAAGCGGGCCATTCGCCAGCGGGGCGGTGAGCCGACTGACGAGGTGGTGGCTGGGGCGCTGCGCTACCAGTTCTTGAAGGTAAAAATTGGCGGCGATGTGGTGTTTGACATCAATGATGCAGTCAGTCTGACAGGCAACACCGGTAGTTATTTACAATATGCCCATGCGCGGGCGCGCGGCATCCTGACCAAGACGAAGACTGCGGCGGCGTTTCCGACGACGCTGGACGCTGAAGACCGGCCGCTGGTGCGCAAACTGAGCGAGTACCGCGAGACGGTAGAGCGGGCGACTAGCAGCCTGGAGCCGCATCATATTTGCAACTACCTCTTTGAGCTAGCTCAGGAGTTTAATCGCTATTACGAGAAAAATCAGGTAGTGGGTAGCGACAAAGAGGCGCACCGCGTGGGGCTGGTAGCGGCATATGCTGATATCCTCAAGGCCGGCCTGGCAATCTTGGGTATTGCTGCGCCAGAGAAGTTGTAATTATACAATAAGTATGACATAATGCTAATTATGGAAAAGATCTCTCAGCATAGTGAACGGCCTGATTCACTGCAATCAGATATCGCTCCTTCTGGAGAGACGATAGACCAGCCCGGCAGCAGGGGGGACTTTGAATGGCTGCTGAGCGAATACGCCTCTCCTCGGATGTGCCAGATAGTTACCTCATGGAAGGAGACTGCTGAACCGATCGTTGCTAGCTCTATGACATGTGAGGTGAAGCACATTGCTGCCGTTCCGTTGCTGGAGCGACCAGATGGCCAAAAGTTCGCGTTGTTATATGATATAGTCAAGCAACAACAAGGAACGCTCTATGATACTTTGCTGATGTTGACCGCTGTTATTACAAGGCATCCTACTGCCGAGGCATTTGCCTTATTGAGATCTTATGGCATCAATCTAAAGCTTCGGCTCGGATGATGATCCGATAAAGCAGTGGCTTACTAGTCATGATGACGAGATTGCCATGGTCCTTGCTGGGCCATTCTATGATGCGGCGCTGCGTCATATTATTGAACGCAATCCTTCGGCGGTGCTACGCGGTGACCGGAAGATAATGGAAGCGAGCATGAGGGGTATCTTGCCTGGCGGGACAGCCTTTATGAGTAGCGACACTGAGCATAAGATAATTCAGGACCGCGTGACAAAGTTTATATCAGACGATGAACTGCTTAATCTATGTCGTGAAGCATCGCTAGAAAATATAAAGAACCGAGTAGTATCTATTATCTCCAACCCTCTGCTTGGGTCGTCCGTGGATTATGATTTCGTGATCCGCGACTGCAAAGATGACCAGTTGCTAGTGGAGCAGCATATGGAGGGGAGTAAGTACGGGGACATATTGCCTGAAGTAATAAAGCTTCTTGAGAGTGCGAAGGTGTTTGTGGGTCGGCTGGAACAGTCGTCTGGCTCGTATGACCCTGGTGGTTTGGAGCATGACTTTCCTTTGAGGGCTAGAGGCATGTCCGAGGGGGATCCTTTGAGGCTTTCAGCGGAAATGTATGAAAGGCGGGGTCTCTCTACTTGCAGTTCCCTCGCCGATGCGCTGCGCACTATTCGTGAAGAACTGCCCGAAGAGCACCAGCCATATGCGATGGACAGGCTTGCGCAGACGCTACGGGCAGCACAGCAGCCGGGGATGATATTTCGCGCCCTAAGTGTGAGTGATGTTTGGGCTCTTCGTGAGTATGCAACGAATCCGGTAGGTATGCTGCTTACTGCCGAGGCTGAGGATCTTGAAGCGGTTGGGCTGGACGATGAGGCTACTCAGCTGCAAGCCGCTGCCGATAGGGCTCGGCAGAATATTGGCGATGAAGCATATAATGAACTGTTATCGAATGAACGGTTGGTCTATATTTTGGCTGAGCTGCTGGGTGATGATAAGGATGCGGCAATGGCCTCCCTTGCTGCTAGGAGGTACTTCGAGTCCAGCCGCACCACCCCTGATATTGCAATTATGAACGCAGCCCTGCAGTGTACTGGTAGGGTTCATATACCACCGGGAGTCCTTCGGGGCCATACCATATAGTTCCATCGTATCATTGTAGCTACTCATGCGCTATAATTAGGATAGTAAATAACCTTTGGAGGAGTATATGGCAAAAGCAGTAGAAGTAGTAAAGAATAGTCCATTGGGCGGGTTTATGGACTTTATTCGCACCCAGGGCGTGGTCGGCCTGGCCGTTGGTTTGGCAATTGGTACCGCGGCTGGCGACACGGTGAAGAAGTTGGTGGCAGCATTCATCGACCCGCTGGTGCAGTTGATTATTGGTTCGCAGGAGGGCCTACAAGCAGCATCGTTCACGGTTGAGATTGCTGGCCGCAAGGGTGAATTCCTCTACGGCGCCTTCATTAGCTCGCTCATCACCCTGCTGGCAGTGGCCTTTGTGGTCTACGCTATTATCCACTTCTTGAAGCTGGATAAGCTGGATAAGAAAAAAGATTAACACTTATGGTTCGTGGTGTATCCCCCAGCTGTTACGGTGAACACCACGAATAAATTGACTATATTGTGAAAATGTGCTACTGTATAAATCTATGGTAGAGGAATCACAAATCAAATCTCCGTTTCCCAGACCAATGGGAGAAGGGCGTCCACGCACACCAAATGACATTCTGTGCTCGAGGGGGGATGTGGCGTGGGAGGGCCTGCCTACTACGTGGGCGATACCATTGGGCGAGGAACTTGTTAAGCGGGCGAATTTTGGCTTTGACTTAGAACTACTACCAGAAGGTTACGGACTAGTCGGTGGTGCTGCACGCAACGTTCTTGAAGCATTAGCTCACCCAGAGGTTATGGTGCCTAAGCCGCGCGATATCGATGTGGCTTTTTTCTCTCAACTTGGCGCTCCGCGCTTGGAAAGAACCGAGGAGTACGCATTATCTTCAGCAATGGCACCGCATGACACTAAGCATGGATATGGCATTGATGAGCTGTTGGATATGGCCGAATGGTTACGTCGATGTGATTTTACCATCAACCAGGTATTAGTGTGTGGTGGCGCACTATACACTACGACGAGTGCCCTAAGTGATATGTTGTCATATTCAATTCGCCCCACTATATACGAACACAACGCCGATCATAGACTGGGTATCAAACTGACACTCAAGGCGGTGAGACTACTCGCGGAGTTCAAGGTTGACGGTATCGATGAGGCTGCTATTCGAGGTATCGATGTGCGTCATGAAGTGAGCGGTGCGCGATCAGGCAGTTATGCATTTTGGCATACGCTCAGCTTGGATAAGGCACTTGAGCGCGGCATGGAGGTGGCGGAGGAGTATCTGGGTAGATTAAGGGAACTTGGGATGTCACCCCCAGTGGCCGCGCACGGTAATCCCATTGAGGTGTATAGTGCTTTGTTGAAAGAAGTTGGTTTTACGCCGTCGGAGAGTGTACGAAGACTGTTAGACACTCCAGGTGCTGGCCGAAGTCGTGAAGGCATCCTGCGCGAAATGGGACTGATGGGCGTGGCGCTCAGGAAATAAGCGTCCCCACTGGCTCGCCGCCGGCTGCGCGGGCGATGTTACCGTCGGTCAGGAGGTCGCAGATGAGGACCGGGATGTGTTCGTCCATAGCCAGGCCGATGGCGGCTTTGTCCATGACAGCGATGTCAGGGTTGGTCAGCGCGTCGTGGTAGGACAGGGAGTCAAATTTCACGGCATCAGGGAACTTGGCGGGGTCCTTGTCGTAGACGCCGTCAACCTTCGTTGTTTTTATGACAACATCGCACTGCATTTCCAGCGCCAGATTGAGCGCGGCGGTATCAGTGGTGAGGAATGGCCGGCCAGTGCCGCAGGCTACGATGACGACGCGGCCCTTTTTGATGTGGCTGAGGGCGCGGCGGTAAGTGTAGTGGTCGATAAATTGGTTCACCTCAACGGTGGAGAGGGCGCGGGTCGGCAGGTCGGCGTCATTGAACACATCCGCTAGCGCGATGGCGTTCATCAGAGTAGAGAGCATGCCGATGTTGTGGGCTGAGACGGGCTGAATGCCGTGTCCCATGATTTGGTTGCCGCGGACGTAATTACCGCCGCCCACCATGATGACGATTTCGGCGCCGCTGGCGAGGGCTGGTTTGATTTGTTCGGCGATCCAACGAGCGCGGGCGGGGTCGAATCCGCTAGCAAATTCGCCCTGAAGTTGCTCGCCGGAGAGTTTGAGAAGAATGCGTTTGGTCATAGTATCAGTGTAGCACCCGTTGGGGTCAAAATCCAACAAAACACAGCAGTATATTGACAAAAAAGCAATAATTTGCTATAATAAAAACACTATGACAGAACGAAATTGCGCGGAGAATACCTTACTGGATTCCAAAAACCACACCGGATTTGAGGGAACATCAAGGGCTATTGGGCTGGTAGCTCACTTCTCGGTGCTGCTTACGGCTGCTGCTTCTGGGCTGGCAACTGGGGCCGCCGAGGGTACGCCACTGCCCAACAAGCTTTCCGGGACTGTTCATATTAGTGATTCGGGCAGCGTCCGTGTGTCGGCAGGGTTGCAGCCGCTGGGGGAGCATGTTGCACTACCCGGCATCAGGGTTGATGGCCTGAGCGAGCAGACCGAGCAGCAGCGGCCTCTGGGTGGCTATGTTCGTAAAAATACGGTGAAGACTGTAGAGACGGCTATGCCGTTTAGGGTGCAGCTAATGCGGTGGGCGGAGCTATTTAAGGACGACCCAGATGCGAGCGAGACAACTGATGGCGCTGCGCAGGTAGGCAGGGTGGCTGATGGGATTGTGCAACTACTGGAAGGGGGCGCAACAATCACGGAGGTAACGCTACACGGGGTTGCTTCGGATGAGGATGATCGTACCTGGAATGGCGGGCCTGATGGCGCTGGACTCGATGCTGACGATTCAAAGAATAAGCAGCTGGCACGGCATCGAGCAGAGGTTGTTACCGAGATGCTTCAGGAGGCTCTTGCTGGTCGTTTGGGCAAGGCGAAGGCAGGAGAGCTAAAGCTTGAGGTTACAGAGGGCGAGGAGCGAAGAAATAAGGAATTGAATGAGACAATTCGACAAATCGCCAAAGATAATGGCGAAACAGTCCAGGGTCTCATCGTACGCTGGAATCGCGGTGATACGAATGGTCTCACGGCTCAGCAGCTGGCGGTGCTTGATGCCCTGAAAGAACACCGCTGTGTTGAAATACAAGTGAAGGCTATCCAAACTAAAGAGGTGCCGGTTATGGTGTGGCAAGACGGTGAGTTTCGTGAAACGACACAGCAGAAAAATGAGCATACATTGGTCATTGTACCGATTATCATACCTCCGCTGCCCATGCGCCTGGGTGGTGATCGTCGGCAGAATCGTCTTCTTACGGCATTGATGGGCGCCCCCTCAGTAGGAGAATCGGCGGGACGCCAGGGCGGGGCAAGGCCGCCTCGGACTATTGGTCATGAACTGCCAAAACACGGATCGGTAGCGCATGTACATAAGCAGCCAGGTAGGTGGAACAATGGCGGTAACCGGGGCACTCGCGGCCAGCGCAATATCCATCCAGCCAGGGCTGGCGGCCGATCGAAAAACCGTCAAAGAACACGATAAGCTATACTAGTAGAGAAAGATGAGTACAATGGGCAATAAATATCGAGAGAGAGTCTTATCCGAGCTTGGTGCTCCCCGAGGGGTATAAGCACTTTGCTGGAGCGGAGGGTCCCTATGACAGCTACCGGGCATTTCGCCAGAGTCGTCCCCCGCTAGGAATTCCTCGTCGGCAGTGGCTGGAGCGCCCCGTAGGCATAGGGACTTACGGGCCGGTTGATCTAAGGACTGGACTTGGTAGTGTGAGCAAGGCCGAAAAGATGGGCCGAGCGACGGGTGATAACCAAGATAGTAGTGTATGCCTAGAAAGACAGGGTGTTTTTGGTGTCTTTGATGGCGTTGGCGGTGCAGCAAATGGCGCAAAAGCTTCGCAGAGGGCTGCCGATGCGATTACTGAGCTTATGACTACCAAGTATCCGAATAGTATCGAGCCGTCAAGTATTAGGGCGGTAACTAACTGGGCAGCTAACTGCTTTCAGGTGATGAAAAGCGCTCTGGAGGGTTTGGAGGAAGGAGATACTACGGGCGTTATTGCGCGAGTATTTGTTGACGAAGCGACGCAGCGGCAGACGCTGTGTGTCGCGCACTGCGGCGACAGCCGCGCCTATCTTGTTGATGCATGCGGTACCGCGACGCTGTTGACGCGCGATCATGGCAAGGGGAAGGAAATATATACCTCTGTGAGGGGCCTGCCTGGTAGCCTGCGCGGCGAAGTAGATATACTTATGGCCCCTGTCGATTATGGTGACAGGGTAGTATTGGTTTCAGACGGGGTTACAGGAGACCGCGCACCTGACATTGTGACTACCAGGCAGATTGGTGAGATTGTTCATGGGAAGTCCTTTGTCCACTGCGCAGCGCAAGCACCATTGAATACTACCAAGAAGGACGATACGACTGCGATTGTGGTTGAGCTAGTGCAGCCTTACCGCGACGATGTCCGTGCACAGCTTGGTCAGGTGTGGCGCTTGGGGTATAATAAAGTCATGACACACGCAACATTACTATGGATTGACCTTGAGATGACAGGCATTGATCCAGCAGAGGATCGGATTTTGGAGGTCGCGGCGATTGCCACTGACTGGGAATTTCGGGAGCTGGGGCGGCTGACGGCTGTAGTGCGGGCGGATGACGCGCTGATGCAGCGGCGCATGGTCGGGCCGTTTTGGGAAAAATTTAGCGAGGTCAGGGACGCCCTGATGGCGCAGAACGCCTCGGGGCGGCCGGCCGAGGAGGTCGAGGCACAGCTGTTGGCGTTTGTGGCGGAACACTTTGCGGCTGATCAGCCGGTGCTGCTGGCGGGTAATTCCATCCACCAAGATCGGCGCTTTATGCGCCGCCAGTGGCCGCGCCTGGAGCAAAAACTACACTACCGGATGCTGGACGTCAGCGCCTGGAAAGTGGTGTTTGAGGGTAAGTACGGCAGGAAGTTTGCCAAACCAGAAGCGCATCGGGCGCTGGACGACATCCGCGGCAGTATTCAGGAGCTACAGTACTATCTGCGGCCAGTCAAGCAGTAGCAGGGACGGGCGCATCACGCTATTGACATGGCTATAAGCTTATGGTAATATAGAAAGAGTATGAGTACTAGTAATCTACCTGGCCCTGATGGAATAAAGACGGTTGGTGAATTGGGTGCCGATGATACAACTACCTCGGAGCAGGGGGGTGTTACTCGACGACGGCTTTTTCGAACTGTCACGGTCTTGAGCGCTATTGGTGTGCTGGAAGGCGCGAGAGAGTGGTTACGGCGAGCGCCAGCACCTGCCGAGGCCTCATCGCAACAAGGTGCGGCAGCAGAACAGGCTGATCAAGCCCCCGGCGACCATGAGCAGCAAGAAAAACTGTACGAGCGCACTGAACGGGTGTTTAGTGGCGCAAAACGCCTGCTGGAAACTACCATCGCTACGGCCGAAGCCGAGGGGTTGCCTGTCGGGGAGATGGTAACGTCAAAGGGAGACCCGGTGAACGAGCTGGTATCGTGGGAGATAGATGTCGGTGGTGTGGTCGTCTCGGTATTGACGGGTGTCGAGTCATTTTCCTATCCCGAAAACACCAATACTCAGTACCGCCATCTTCTCGCGGTGAGCGTCAAGGCGAGCGAGCAAGTAGCCTGTACGGCGGTATGGACCATACGACAGAGCCCAAATCAAGAAGAGGTCTTGAGCGGGGCCCCAAAGACTCTCGGCGAGCTGTTGGCATGTAGGGCGTCGTATGACCCAGTAAGTATCGCGTTTATTGCCGATTTGAACGTCGTGAGTAGTCAGGGAGTGGCGCAAGGGGGGCAGTGTTCGGTAGTGCTGTCGCGCGTAGCTGATCCGGTAGCAGCAACTGGCGTAGAGGTGCATCTCTCGGAAGAGCTAGGGGCTAGCCCTTCGGACTTTGTAGATGTAACGCCAACTGACGCAAAGGTAGCCTTGGCCGAAGCAGTGTGGGGGCTTTTTAGCCAGCAGTATCAAGAGGCTGTAAAGCGGTAGCTATAGGACTAACAGACCTCTGGCGCTTTGCAAAAATGTTCCGACTGCACGACCGCTTCCAGCTGAGCGTACAGATGATCAAGGTCGCCGTCATTGGTGACGAAATAATCGGCGATAGCGATGGGGCCGCCTTTTTCTAGGCCCTCAATTTCCGCCCAGTCGCGCTTGATGGCTTCATGCTCTGACAGGGGGCGAACAGGCCGCTGCGCAAGGCGGCGATAGCGCAGATGATTTGGCGCGACGATGGCGATGACTGACAGGCTGCCAGGAAACTCATGTTTGAGAAATTTGTATTCGGTCCAGCTGTACAGCCCATCAAACACGATGCGCTTTTGCCCGGCGTCAATCAGGCGGTGCATCTGCTCGGCACAGCGGCGAATAAAATAGTCGTTGCCATGCTTCTGGCGCATCATTTCGCGATATTTTCGCTCATTGTCCTGCGTCAATTCCCAGCCCATCTCTTTGACACCGTCTAGGATAAGTCCACCAGCGTAAATCTTAGGTAAGTTGCGGGCAGCGAGATATTCGACGGCCGAACTTTTGCCACTTCCGGCCAGTCCGACCGGCGCGATGATTTTACAGTTGCGTTTGCTCGTACTCATGGGGTTTATTGTACCAATTCATCGTCCAACCGGCAAACGGGCGCGGGTGCGTCGGTTAGTACCGGCCTTCGCGGGTCGTTTATCCTCATAGACCACAAGAACCGAATAGTCGCCTAGTCGGCACCCCGAGGCTTTCTAATATCAACAAGCCCGTGCTTACGAGCGTGTTTCACTGCGGCTGCGCGAATAGCAGCTTCGCTGACGCCGTCGGGTTGCATTAGCGCTTCGATTTCTCTCCGCCTCTCCTCTCGTGCTTCAAGGGCCGCAATTCTATCCTTGCTAAGCTGACTGGCCCATCTGGCGGTTGCGCCAAGATCGCGAGTCCCCTTGGTGTCTTCATGACCCGCAGTCTCTACTGATTGTTGTGGTGTGTGAGTATCTTTTTTTTCCATGAACACATTTTAGCATATAATATGCTTTTTTGCAATCATATGCCTTCGCTATGCAGAATAAAAACGCGTAGCAGGTAGAGTGTCGCGACTTTTGCTATAATTGTACTATGAAACGATTGGCGGTGATTGACGGCAAATCGGTGTTTTACCGAGGGTATTATGCGATGCCTGGCCTCAGCACGGCCGACGGCACGCCGACGGGCGGCGTGTATGGGTTCGTGTCTTTGGCGATTGAATTGATCAAAAAGCTGGAGCCGGACTATGTGGCGGTGGCGTGGGACAAAAAGGGTACCAATATCCGCAAGCGCCGCCAGCTCTACCCGGAGTATAAAGCAGGGCGAAAACCAGCGCCAGATGATTTTTATGCTCAAATTCCTATCTTGATGGAACTGCTGGACGCCTTTGGCTGGCCGCTGTACGAATTGGACGATTATGAAGCGGATGATATTATGGCGACCTTTGCTGCTGAGGCGGCCGAAAGGGGCGTAGAGACCTGCCTGATCACCTCTGATCTTGACGCGTTGCAGGCAGTTAGTCCGACGACGCGGGTGTTTGCTATGAAAAATGGCCTGAGTAACATCCAGGAGTTTACACCGGAGAGCTTTGAGGCGAAATATGGTATTCGGACTGAGCAGTTTTTGGATTTGAAGTCGCTGATGGGTGACAGTAGCGACAATTTGCCGGGCGTGCCAGGCGTGGGGCAAAAGACGGCAGTAAAGTTGCTGCAGGCGTACGGCGACCTGGACGGGGTGTACGCGCACGTGGATGAGCAAAAGGGCGCGCTGAAGACCAAGCTGGAGGCGGGCCGCGAGTCGGCCTATCTGACGCGCGAGGTGGCCAGGCTATGGAGCGACGCGCCAGTGAAGCTAGACTGGGAAGTGGCTGATGTTAATGATTGTGATTATGCGCGCGTGGCGGAGATCCTGAGGCGGCTGGAGTTTCATTCGCTGGCGGGGAAGCTGCCAGCGCATATGCAGGCGGAGGGTGCGGCGTTTGTGCCAGAAGTGCTGACGGAGCCAGATATTCGTCCTTTGCCGAGTGCGCCACTGTTTGATGCGGTGGTGTTTGCTCTGTATGATGACGCTACTTCTGGCACGCTCTATCTAGCGTCTACTCCAGATATAGCGTATACGGTGGACATAACGGCTGCGCCCGATTCGCTGTGGCGAGCGCTGGAGCAGGGGCGCGTGGTGGCGGAGGATGTGAAGGCGCTGTATCACGCGCTGGACGCGGCGGGCGTCAGCGCACGCTTTGGCGACATGTGGGACGCGCGGCAGGCAGCGTTTCTATTGGATCCACTTAGGCGGGATCGCAGCTTATCAGCGCTGAGCGGTGATTTTACGGAAGGGGCTGGGCCGGCGCGGCAGCTGGCGCGGCTGCAAAAGGTGTATGCCGAACAAGCGAGCAGTTTGGTGCGGCAGCCAGAGCTACAGTGCATTGCCATGGACTATGATTTTCCGGTGATTTGGCCGCTGTTTCAGATGGAGCGGCGGGGGATGCGGCTGGATGTGGCATCCTTGGCGCAGATGGGACAGGAGCTAACAGCAGAGCTCGGGCAGATTGAGCAACAAATGTATACGGCGGTGGGCTATGAATTTAACCCTGCTAGTCCGGCGCAGCTCTCTGAAGTGCTGTTTACGAAATTACAGCTGCCGACGGCGGGCATTAAAAAGGGTAAAACTGGCTATTCGACAGGGCAGAAGGAGTTAGACAAGCTGCGTGGCCAGCACCCGATTATTGAGCTGATTGAGCGGCATCGGGAGCTGGCAAAACTCATGAGCACCTATGTGGAGGCGCTGCCGAAGCTGGTGGCGGACGATGGGCGGATTCACACCACGTTTCATCAGGACACTACCAGCACTGGGCGGCTTTCTAGCACCAACCCAAACCTGCAGAACATCCCGGTGCGGACTGAGCTAGGGCGGCGGATCCGTCAGGCGTTTGTACCGAGCCCGGGCAAGGTGTTTGTGGGCGCGGACTATTCGCAGTTTGAGCTGCGACTGGCGGCGGTGTTGGCGGGCGACCAAGCGCTGATCGATGATTTTAATAGCGGCGTGGATATTCACACCAAGACGGCGGCGGAGACCTACGGCGTGCCGATGGAGCAGGTGACGAAAGCGCAGCGGCGGGCTGCCAAGGTGATCAATTTCGGCGTGCTGTACGGTATGAGTCCGCATGGGCTGGCGGCCGCGGCACAGATGAGTTTTATGGAGGCGAAACAATTTATTGATCACTACTTTGCCTTGCGCCGGCCAATCCGCGATTACTTGGACAAGACATTAGCGCAGGCGCGTGAGCAGGGTTTCGTGGCAACTTATTTTGGCCGCCGCCGTCCAACGCCGGATGTCAATTCGAGTAATTTTATGGTTCGCTCCGCGGCTGAGCGGGCAGCCATGAACATGCCAATTCAGGGCACGGAGGCTGATCTGATGAAGCTGGCGATGATTCGGCTGGAAGAAAGCTTGGCGGGGCTGGCCGAGCCAGTATTGCAGGTGCACGATTCGATTTTAGTCGAGTGCGCGCCAGAGGATGCTGAAAAAGTCGGCGAAATAATGCGTCAAGAAATGGAAGGAATTTGTCCAGAGCTGGCAATTAGCTTGAAGGTTGATGTGGCAATTGGCGCACATTGGAGCGAGGTGTAGCGCTCCCGCTTCCTGGGGTTATTGATTTGTGGCGACATGCTTCCTGTGATATAGTAAGAGCTATTGCACAACACGAAAGGAGCATTATGAAGAAAAAACTACTTATTATCGCAGCAGCCATCCTGGGTTTCATGGCTCTGGTGGTCGCGGTGTTATTTTTTGTAACAAGCGGTGATCGAAAGCTGGCCGAGCAATTTGTGAATGACATTGCCGGCGGCAAGCCGTCGTCAGCCTATAGTCAATTCTCCGATGCACTGCGTCAACAGCAGGACGAAACCACCTTTACTGCCGCGATAGAAAGCCTGCGGCTGGATGGTAGCTGTAAACTGTCGATCGAGTCTTTGGCGTCGGAAACTGGTGTCGGTAATACTCTCAATGGCAAGGTGAAGTGTAGCGACAAGGAATACACCGCAACCTTCGTCTATCTTGATGGTAAATTGCAGGGCTATAGCATCAAACCGTAGCAATGGGTAGTTGATCAGTGCGGCGGCGTTCTATCTTGGCGCTGCCGCCTTATTATGGTATAGTTAGCTCATGAGATACTCACGTCATTCCTTCTCGCGGTTTATTCCGATGCTTCTAGTGATCATCATTACTATCGTGGCGATTGCTGCCGTTTTGGCAATCGGTCAGGCATTGCTAGGGGGTGGTACCAAAAAAGAACCACCGACGCAGGCCGATCCTGGCAAAGAGGCGCTTCTATCCAGCGATCTAAGCCGGTCAGTACGGGTGACGGTGCGCGGGCCGATTGTGGCAGACGAGAAGTTCCGCTCCTACCAGATAACAGTGGCGCCGAATACTCGAACGATGACAACTCATGAGGGCTATTTGGAAAAGCAGCTGGAGGCCAAGACATTTGACAATAATACTAAGGCCTATGAAGAACTAGTGTACGCGCTAGATAAGCGCAAAATGATGGACGGGCGGCCGCTGCCAGACGACAAGAATGATCTGCGCGGTATTTGCGCGACTGGCAAGGTGTACAAATTCGAAACGTTGATGAATGGCGAACCAGTCAAAACGCTGTGGACATCGGATTGCAGCGGGTCGAAGGGCTCGGCTGCGGCGAGTGTGCACGAGATCTTAGATATGTTCCTCAAGCAGATTCCTGAGGGTAAAAAAATGGCCGCTAGCGTCGGGCTCAATCAGCAGGAAACGCCGTTTCGGCTGTAGGGTGTCATGGGGCTAGGGTTATTGGCGGCGGCATTCGGTTGTATGGTGGTGTCGGCGGCGGTGGAGCTGGCTCATGCCTGAACTACCAGAAGTCGAGACGGTGCGGCGGGGCCTGGCGGAGCTGCTGCCGGGTCGGCGGGTGGTGCGCGCGGCGGTGTTTGATTCACCAAAGAGCTTTCCCAACGACCCGGGGCAGGTTGAACAATTTTTGTATGGTGCGAACGTCGTGGCGGTGCGGCGGCGCGCCAAGGTGCTGCTCATTGAGCTGGATTCGGGCTATACCTTGCTGACGCATCTCAAGATGACGGGGCAGCTGGTGTTTCGTCATAATCGACCTCAGGTATCGCCTGAAAATAATCCGGATTCCGGTGCTTCGCGCAACCAGATTTTTTTAGACGCCACCTCTCGGCCGGATGTACTGCCACAACTCGCTACGCTCGAAGCAGACTTTGCCGGCGGACACCCGAACGACTCGTTGATCGGCGCGTTGCCCGATCGCTCGACGCGGGTGCAGCTGGATTTTACTGATGGCTCGCGGCTGTTTTTTAACGACCAGCGCAAGTTTGGTTGGTTACAGCTGCTGCCGACTGTCGAGGTGTCGAATACGCCGTTTATGCAAAAAGTTGGCCCCGAGCCGCTGGATCCAGAGACGACCGCCGAACAGTTTGTGCAGCGCATTCGCCGCCGTAACGGCTCGCTCATCAAGCCGGCCTTTCTCGACCAGTCGGTGATCGCTGGGGTGGGTAATATCTACGCTGATGAGGCACTGTGGGCGGCGCGGATTCACCCAGAAACGCGGGTGCGCCAGGTAACGGACGCGCAATTGAACACATTATTTACAGAGCTGAAAAAAGTGCTGCAACTGAGTATCGACCAGGGCGGTTCGACGGATAAAAATTATGTTGATGCTGAAGGTCGGCGGGGTAATTATCTCCAGTTTGCCCACGTATTTCGCCGTCAGGGCCAGCCGTGCTATCGCCATCCCGACCAGGAAATTATCAAGACCAAAGTCGGCGGCCGCGGCACGCATACCTGCCCAGCGTGCCAGGTAAAGGAGGGCGCATGACCCACCTCCTTCTTGGCGATAATGAGTTTACCAAGCGGCAGCAAGCAGCGGCACTATTGAGCGGTGCATTACCACTGCGGTACGATGGCGAGGCGCTCGATGCGGCGCGGCTGCGCGAATTACTACAGGGACAGACCCTGTTTGGCGGTGAGGCGCCGGTGATTATTAGTCAGTTGAGCGATAATGCTGAAGCGTGGGCGCTGCTGCCCGAACTGGCCGAGCAGACCGATACGACGCTGATCTTGCTCGAGACCAAGCCCGATAAGCGCACCAAAACCTACAAATGGCTACAAAAACACGCTACGGTCAGCGAGCATACTCAGTGCACTGAGCGCCAAAAGCCACAGCTTGCCAGATGGTGTGTTGCGCAGGCAAAAGAACACGGCGTGGCGCTCAGTCTGGCGCAGGCGACGACGCTGATTGATCGGCTGGGGTACGATCAGCTGCGGCTGGATATGGTGTTGCAGCAGCTTGCGCTGGCAGAGGCGGTGACTGATGAGCTGCTGGATGCGCTGGTGCCGCTGGCGGCCGCCGAGAGCGCGTTTGAACTATTAGAAGCCGTGATGCGGCGTGATCGGGCGGCGGTGAAGCACATTGTACGGTACCTAGAGTTAACGGGCGGTGATGATGGCGCTTATCAGACGGTGGGGCTGCTAACATCGCAGCTCACGACGCTGGCTGGATTGGTGCTAGGTGATAACGCGGCGACTGTGGCGACCGATCTGGCGGTACATCCCTTTGTGGTGAAAAAATTGACCCCATTGACTACTCGGGCCGACCGCCAGCGGCTGCGCGGTATTGTTGCGGCGCTGGCCCATGCCGACCGCCAGATGAAATCTACTACTGTAAGTCCTTGGCTGCTGCTGGAAACAGCGTTGGCAAAGGCGATGGGTTGCTGAATTAGGTAAATTCTGGCAAAAACACTTGACAAATCAAGAGAGAGAGTATTATAGGGCTTATAACCATAAGTAACACCTCTGAACGCAGAGGAGAAGGATATAAGCAATATGGCAAGGAATAAAAGGAATAAAGATAGGCTCTCAGGGGCGGAATGTAATGGAAAGTCGTTGGCGACGAAGGCGGCTGCTGGCATATTAGCACTCAGTACGCTCGTGGGTGGCTGCTCTACTGAGGCCAAGACGTGTGCGCCGGGCGAGACAACACAGTCGGTTGGGGCGGCCACTGATATGGCATCACAGAGTCCGGACGTAGCTCCGGTGGACGGGGAGGCCGTCCGTACCGCAGAGATTGAGTCAATGAGGGAGCGAATGAAAGAGTCTGCCATCGTAGCGGCAGCGCGAATAATGGATATACTGGAATTAGAGAGCAGTGGCGCAACCCCGACCTGGAGCGGCGATGGTTTCTCTAACAAGGGGTCAGTATTGGGCCCTGACGGAGAGTTTGAGACTTCAGATGACAATCGTGTCCCCGAGACATCCACCGTATATGATTCAGAAACAGGAGAAGTCACTTATGGATCTGTCGACATGAGGAGGGGTGAAAATGGTAAGGAGATGTTTGTTAGTGCAGGGGTCACTTTCAAGCTTGGAAAAAGACTTGATGTCAATAGGGCGCTTACTTTGGAGGACTTTCGTGAGATATTAAATCATCCAAACGACCTCAGTGTTGAGTGGATCGATGCTCGTAATGACTCGCCGTATGACACAAATAGGGCTGGCTTCTTTGTCACACACTTTGATAAACGAGAGCTGAATATCAGCACCCCTCAGTCTGAGCGGTATAAAGCCAGTACATCATCAATCGATCCGGGGGCTCAGAAGGCTCTTTATAGGGCGCTATTTACCCTGGGAGTTGCTAGTGAGGAGCTACGGCGAAGAGCGGGAGTTAGGTAGCACGTTTCATTATGTATAATAATAAAACCGTTCTTCATACGAGGGCGGTTTTATTAAGTTAGTAGAAGTTGCTACTACGCAGCCTTCTTCGCGGCTGGTTTTTTAGCAGCAGGCTTGGCAGCAGGCTTCTTAGCTGGTGCTTTTTTGGTAGTTGTTTCAGTCTTTGGTGCGGCCTTCTTGGCAGGCGCCTTGGCTGCAGCCGTAGTGTTAGGCTTAGCGGCAACTGGCTTTTTAGTGGTCTCTAGTTTGACGCCAGCCTCTTTAGCGATCTTGCTTAGCGCGCTCTTGTGGCGAGCTACGGTGTTCTTCTTGAGCAAGCCCTTCTTGACAGCGGTGTCCAGCTCGCCCTGAGCGGCGGCCAGCGTCTTGGCTGACGGTTGCGCCATAAAGGCTTTGACAGCTGCTTTAATGTCTTTTTTGATGCCGATATTCTTTTCACGGCGCTTCAGGGTTTGTTTGGCTCGCTTGATGGCGGATTTGATGATTGGCATATACTTCCTTTACCTCTATACTTTGTTTCGCTAATCAAAAAGAGATTATACAGAAATATCGTCATAAAGTAAAGTATCCCGCCAAACTATTGACTAACTGGTGATGCTTATGGTATAATCCTGGCAGATAGCGAATAGCAAACAAACACCAAACAGGAACTATAAATTTATGAGCAGCTCGTCCGCAAAATCACAGGTCGTCCAGCATATCAAGGACGCGACTAATATTCTGGTGGCGGTGAGCCGCGATCCATCGGTTGACGAGCTATCGGCCGCCCTGGGTATCACGCTATTTCTGAATGTCCTGGGTAAGCATGCCACGGCTGTATTCTCGGGCAAGACGCCGCCGGCGATTGATTTCTTGCAGCCAGAGGGAACATTTGAGGACACTGCTGATAGTCTGCGCGATTTTATCATTGCCTTGGATAAAGAAAAGGCCGATCATTTGCGCTATAAGGTGGTGGATGATGCGGTGGTAAAGATTTTTATTACGCCGTACAAAACGACGATTTCCGAGGCGGATTTGGAGTTTTCGCAGGGTGATTACAATGTCGAGCTGGTGATCGGGCTGAATGTGGCTGACAATGATCATCTGGACGAGGCGCTGGCGGCGCATGGGCGGATATTGCATGATGCGACGGTGTTGACGGTGACGTCGGGCGAGGTGCGCAGCACACTGGGGACGACCGATTGGCATGATGCCAAGGCTAGTGGTGTCAGCGAGATGCTGGCAGAGCTGGTCGACGAACTAAAGACGCCGAAGGCGGTGATGGACGAGCAGATTGCAACAGCGCTACTGACGGGTATTGTGGCAGCAACCGATCGCTTTAGCGGGCCGGCAACTTCGTCGCGCGTGATGACGGTGGCGGCTGGGCTGATGGCGGCTGGTGCCAACCAACAGCTGATTGCCACGCGTTTGCAAGAGGCGGCAGAGGCGGAGACGACAGAGAATGAAGCTGCAGAGATGACCGATGCGGCGAAAGATACTGAGGAGATGTCGGAGGCAGAAGAGGTCT
This sequence comes from Candidatus Saccharimonadota bacterium, assembly GCA_030528625.1. Lineage (GTDB taxonomy): Bacteria > Patescibacteriota > Saccharimonadia > Saccharimonadales > Saccharimonadaceae > Nanosynbacter. The sequence continues at coordinate 68,470 of JAUMYN010000002.1, read as the reverse complement.
CGACAGCTGCGACCGAAGAAATAGCAGCCCCTTCGTCCAAGCAGGGCGAGTATGATGGCTCATTGTCAATTCGCCACAATAAGACTGGCACGGTAGATGATGTGGCGCGTCAGACGCAGGCCGAACGCCAAGATGAGGCTGCCCGAGCGGCTGAGGCGCACCTGGCGAAGCGCAAGGCGGGTGAACTATCGCCGACTACCGAGGTCGCGTCGGCGGAGGGAGTTTCCACTGGGCCAGCAGAGGAGTCTGCTGCTGCGCCATCAGAGCCTGATCTTGCCGCTGTATTATCCCAGCCGGTGGCGGACGCAGCAGGGCCGGTAGTAGCAACGTCGCCCGAGCCGGTAGCGGCGGTTGAGCCAACACCAGTGGTGCCCGAGCCGACAGTGACGATGCCCGCACCAGCCGCACACCGCGAATACATTGCCGCGCCGATGCCTGGCGAGCAGCCATTAAATGCGGCAATGGTTGAGGACGCTAGCCAACCGCCGAAGGTTGATCCGTTTGCTGTGCCGCCGACCGGCGATGCTAGTGCTGGAGCGGCGGAAGTAACGGCCATCGCACCACTTACCCCAGAATCATCAGCGGTGCCGGTAGCGCCACAGGCTGGGGCGGCTGGGGCTGACGCTCTGCCGCCTGAGGTAACGCCCATTGAGCCGGCTACCCCAGTGAGCGACGAAATTTTGTCAGCCCTACAGGCTGATACGATGGCGCTGGCGCAGAACACTACCGCAGCACTGCCGCAAGGTATGCCGCACGCGCCAGTAACAGCTTCCTTAACACCAGCGCAGCCGCCGCTGCCGCCGCTGCCAGACTTTTCGACGCTGCCGCCAGTGCCGCCGGCACCGTTAGGCGTGGATGCGAATAGCTTGCCGAGCTTGCCAACGATGCCGCCGCAGCCCGCTACACAGTTTGACCCAGCACAATTCCAGATCCCAGGACAGCAGGGATGATGCTGCCGCGCGAAGGTATAGTACTGATCGACAAGCCTGCTGGCATGACCAGTTTTGGCGTGGTAGCACGAGTACGTCGGGTGTTGTCATCAGCTCATGGCACAAAGATCAAGGTAGGCCATACCGGGACACTTGACCCATTTGCTACCGGGCTGATGATTTTGGTCATTGGCGCAACCTGTCGGCAGTCCGAGCAGTTTCTTAAGCTGGACAAATGGTATGAGGCGACGATTCGGCTGGGGGAGGTTAGCTCGACGGGCGACCCCGAGGGAGAGAAGACTAAGGTATCGACTGACCGTCCCAGTGCGGAGGCAGTACAGGCGGTACTTCAAGATCTTACTGGCGATATACTGCAAACCCCGCCAGCCTTCTCGGCCATCAAGGTCGGCGGGCGGCGCGCCTATGATCTAGCGCGGGCCGGTAAAGAGGTGGTATTGCCGCCGCGCAAGGTGACGGTGTACGCGCTTGAAGTGATCGATTATCAGTATCCTCTGCTGCAAATCAGGACACATGTCTCAAGCGGCACCTATATTCGCAGCATGGCGCAGGCTATCGGTGAACAGCTTGGCACCGGCGCATACTGCCAGGCGCTACGACGGACGCGGATTGCCGACTATGATGTGGCGCAGGCATATATGCTGAAAGATTTGGGGATACACTCGTAAAGGTGTATGATGGAAGTATGAAAAAGCACAAGGGTTTTACAGTTATAGAACTAATGGTTGTTATCGTGGTGATTGCCATCTTGGCGTCGATCGTCATTATGGCCTATACGTTTGTTCGAGACGATGGTCTGGACTCGAAAATTCGTGCCGTTGTCAAGACGGCGGGCGACGCGCTACAGTTGGCCGAATCCCAGAATGAGCTACCGAGCGCCCATGGGTATTTTTCTAATACTGGCGGCGTTGATTCATTGGTGCCGAAATACCTCAAGCCGGGCTATCGAGACGGCATCAAAAGTAAAAATGTGTCCGACCCAAAGTATATCTTTCGCTGGTATCCGTGCAAGAGCGGGGCCGGATCGGCGGTGAACGGCTTTGCTATTTTCGCCGCACTGAACAATCCTACTGACGATGATAAGGCTCAGTTCAACAAAGTGCGTGCCACCTGTCGTATTAATGCGAGCCATGCGCCAGACACTGGAGCTCTTCGCTATAATTACGCCCAGGTGTTCTAGCTGCTCAGCGGTGTTTGTTGGACGAAGCTTGTCTTTTGGCCCTGAGCCTGGTATACTTACGGGGCTATGATTAGCAAGGATAATAAAGCAAAAGCGATTGCTTTGACTCAGGTCAGCAAGAACGATGTCGGCAGCCCGCAGGCGCAGATTTCGATTTTGACGGCTCGTATCAAAGAGGTGACAGAGCATCTAAAGGCGAACAAACACGACTTTATGGCTCGTCGCGGGCTTGTGCAAATGGTAGGGAAGCGAAAGCGCCTCCTGAGATACCTAGAGCGCACCGACTTTGAGAGTTACAAGCAAGTGCTGGCCGCTCTGGGTCTGCGTAAATAAGCGCAGTCGGAATGGTTGATAGATCCGCCTCTATGACAGGGGCGGGTTTTGCTATTTGAGCGTGGCGATGATGACATTGCGGCCATCGGCCGCACCGCCAAGGGTGCAGGAATACAGCGTCAGCTGCGGCTGCTTGGTGCGCTGCTCGATATGTACGGCGTCGGGTGCGACATCAAAGAGCCGCCGAATGACATAGGTGTAGCGCCGGCCTTGATAATCAATGATAATCTCGTCGCCTACAGTAAGCAGGTGAATATTATAGAAGGGCGATTTGCGCCAGGTTTGCTGCGGCGTCAGGCCCATGATGAAGCGATGAGCTGATAAGACAAAGTTGCCGCCGTCCTTGGGGTTGCCGTTGTGCGGCTGCCGCCACCAAGCACCGCGCTCCATGACTTCTGGCCCGCCGCTGGCGTAGGGTAGGTTGATGTCGATTTTGGGGATGTAGAGGCGGGGTTCAGTGAACTGCTCGGCTGGCGGCTTGGTGGCGCTGGTGGCGAGCAATCGCGTGGTAGCATTGTCAGTAGGGTTAATGAAGGGCGAACTAAGCAGCGGACTGAGTGCGGTGAGTAAGATGTAACTGCCGCCGAGCAGCAGCAGAAGTGCGATGCCGAGCGTAGCCAGGCGACGGGCGGATTGATAGGGGCGGCGAGCAAGTTGCATAGGGGTAGTATAGCATAATCACGCGTACCCTGACAGGGTAGCTGCTTGACATAATATATATAAAGTGTTAAAATAAAAAGATGATAGAACAGTTTGGCTTTATCAGTTATGGCGATCACGATGACAGCTGGTCTGGTGCGGATGGCTGGGAAATCGGCGGCCCGAGCGAGGCATGGGCCGAGGAGGTCGTTACGGGGGCGAAGTCGAAGGTGGACGAGGTTGATGGTTGCATTGAGGCGCTCGGTGGTCTGGTGCCCGATGCCGTCATTGACAAGCAGGAGGTCAATCGTAAGTCGCGTTATAATGGGCCAGAGGACTTTCTGAGATCGCGCTGCTATCGTGATGAAAACTATGCTAATAACTTCTGGCGGTTGCTGGGGCCGGTGAAACCGCTGGCAGAGCTTATCGAGCAAAAAAAGAGCTCCGTGGCGCTCCGTCAATCTCTATCTGGCGGGTTGCTAGGTCGAGCGGACTATAAAATTTGGCCCGTGCAGTACCGGGTTGATGCAGCGCTGCCAGAACTGATGCAACCGCTGCGTCAGTTAGTGGAATCGGCTGCCTCTTGCGGTCCAGTAGATATTCATAAGCATCTCGCAGACCTGAATCGGCGGACGGACGGTGCGGTAGCTAAGGCTGTCTATGCGGCGTACCTGTTGTATCTCCAGCTTGTGCAGCCAGCTGATGAACGACGCGTCACTGCGTGGCTGTGGGGCAAGGATGAACCCGGGGTTCTCGAGGCAGAGCTCATCACCGATGCGCATCAATATCTGACGCGATAGAGACTGCTGCTGATAGTGTGCTATACTAAAAAGGAACATAAGTCGCGGATGGTGATAGATGCTGGGGCGTTTGGATGAGCGCCATAACACCTGTTACTCTCTGCGGGGAAAGGATAGCATATATGAGCATTATTAATCCAACTGGCAAGGATATTTTTTCGGTGACTACCGAGTGGTGCGGTCGGCCGCTGACGTTGGAGGTGAATCGAGTGGGGTTTCGCACCACGGCGAGCGTGCTGGCGCGCTATGGCGACACCGTGGTGTTGGGCACGGCCATGGTCGGCTCGCGGCCGGTGGAGCTGGATTATTTCCCGCTGTCGATTGACTATGAAGAAAAGTTTTATGCCGCTGGTAAAATTTCTGGCAGCCGCTTTATTAAGCGCGAGGGTCGTCCCAGTGACGAGGCAATTCTCATTGGGCGCTTGATTGACCGGCCGATTCGTCCGCTGTTTCCGAAGGGGTATCGGCAAGAGGTGCAGGTGGTCTCAAGCGTCCTAAGTATGGATCCGAGTTTTCGGCCTGATATGGTGGCCATGGTAGCGGCCAGTGCGGCGCTGATGCTGACCGGTACGCCGTTTGACGGGCCAGTGTCAGGTCTGCGCGTCGGCCGGGTGAATGGCGAATTCAAGGCCTTTTTGACCCCTGAAGAGCGGACGGCCAGCGACCTGGATTTGGTGGTAGCTGGGATTGAGAGCGGCATCACCATGGTGGAAGCCGGCGCCAATGAAGTGAGCGAGCAGGTGATTGTTGAGGGACTCGCGTGGGCGCATCAGATGATGCAGCCAGCCATTCAGCTGCAGCGTGAGCTGGCAAAAAAGGTAGCGCCGGCCGCTCAGCAGTACGAGCTGATCTTGCCAAATGAAGACATTCAGGCGGAAGTAAACGCTTGGGCTGACGATAAATTTGGTGCGGCGATTCGCCGCGAGTACCCGCAGCGCAATGAACTCATTGCTCAGCTGCGTGAAACTTTCCATGCTGAGTTTGCTGAGAAACGAGGCGAAGAATATGAGGCGCTGCGCGCTGAATACGACGAGGCCTTTACCTCGGCGCTGCATAGCGATGTGCGCCGCGGCATCGTCGAAGAGGGCCTGCGGCCAGATGGTCGCCAGCTGACGGAGGTGCGGCCACTGAGTTCAGAAGTTGGGCTTTTACCGCGTGCTCATGGTTCGAGCTTGTTTACCCGCGGGGTGACGCAGGGTATGAATATTGTCACCTTAGCACCGCTCAGTTATGCTCAGCTGGTGGACACGATGGAGGTAACGGACGGTGAGCGCCGCTATATGCACCACTACAATGCGCCGGGCTATACGGTGGGCGAGGTGCGTCGCTTGGGTAGCCCAGGACGACGGGAAATCGGCCATGGCTACCTGGCAGAACGAGCGCTGGTGCCAGTATTGCCGAGCGAGGAAGAATTTCCATACGCCATCCGCAGCGTGACGGAAATTATGAGCCAGAATGGTTCGACCAGTATGGCCGCCACTTGCTCTAGCTGTTTGGCGCTGATGGATGCTGGCGTGCCTCTGAAAGCGCCGGTATCGGGTATCGCCATGGGGCTAATGATGGATGGTGCGACGCCATATATTCTGACCGACATCGCCGACGCCGAGGACTTTGCCGGTGATATGGACTTTAAGGTGACGGGGACAGCCAAGGGCATCACGGCTATTCAGATGGATATGAAGGTGCATGGCCTGCCAGTGGCGGTGCTAGAGCAGGCGATTGCTGGCAGTGCGCACGGCCGGCGGGTGATTTTGGAGCACATGCTCGGCGTTATCGCTCAGCCGCGAGAGAGCCTCAGTCCGTATGCGCCGCGCATCGAGAAGCTGAAGATTAACCCCGACAAGATTGGCGCGGTGATTGGTAAGGGTGGCGAGGTAATTAATAAGATTACTAGCGAAACCGGCGCTGAGATCGACATCAAGGAAGACGGCTTGATCACCGTGGCTAGCCCAGATGGCGCCTCGATTGAAAAGGCGATTGCTTGGATCAAGAGCCTGGTGGAGGAGCCGGAGGTTGGTAAAATCTACGAAGGCAAGGTGGTCAGCATCAAGGATTTCGGTGCCTTCGTCAATATTCTTCCAGGGATTGATGGTATGGTGCATATCTCAAAACTGGCTGAAGGTCGTGTCGCCAAGGTGACTGATGTGGTCAAAGAAGGCCAGATGGTACGAGTGAAAATTACTGGTATTGACGAGCGGGGTAAAATCAATCTGACAATGCTTGGATTGGGCGCGCCGCGTGGTACAATGGAAAAAGAAGTATAAGCAAGGAGGAATATGGATAATAGCAACCAACCAGTCATGCCGCAGCAGCCAATGTCGCCGCCGCCAGTGCCCGGCCCAGTAGGCACGCCATATGCTATGCCGCCTAAAAAGGGCCTGAGCAAGGGGGCGCTGTGGGGGATTATCGGCGGATTGATTGGCCTGGTGCTGCTCATCGTCGGCATTATTTTGGCAGTTGTCTTGCTGGGCGGGCCAAGCAGGGATGATTATAAGGCGGCGCTTGATCGTACGCAGGAGTTTGCCAGGAACATGAAGACGTATACTAGTTCGATGGCCGGTGCTGCTGATTCTGAAGACGCCAAAAAGAAGGTGGACGAGCTGACTAAGAAGATCGACGCATATCTTGAGGATCTTGGCAAGGAAAAGGCGATGCGCGACGCTGATGTGAAGAAAGCATATGATGAGATGAGCGAAGAATACAAGAAGCTGCGAGTCTCAATTACTGGCGTACCAAAGGTGATTAGCCTGAAGGACTGTAGGCCTATCTATGTTTCTATATATGGCCGTAGCGGCGGTGAAGTAATGAAAGATTTTGAGGAGAATACCTCGGCGTGTTCAGCGGTCTTGAAGGAGCTAAAAGATGATGCAGATACAGACATCAAGAACTATGCCAGCGAGTATTCAAAGTATCTGAATGACTATAAGGAGTACTTGAATAAGCGTGTTGCAGGTCAGACTGGCCTCATGCCGCCAACCTCACCAGGATCAGCAAAGCTCTACAAGCTCCTCACTAGGGTTGTCGATGATGGCAAAAAGGTAGCTGAAAAAGAAAAGGAGCTGTTAAAGCTGCTTGGCGATAAAGCTGGCGTCAAGGCGGTCGTCTTCTAGAGCATAGAGGTAATATAGTACCAATGCGCCTCGTCATATACTGACGGGGCGCTTGCTTTTGGCGGTGGTTTTTGCTACAATAAAGGCATCTGCAAGTATAGGCTTGCTTCTCATTTTGTCATTTCATAATAAAAAAGGAGACAGTATTATATGGGACAACGACGACTCGCCACGCCGCAGGCCGATAGCCCTGCTAAGCGTCCGGCAAGCAAAACTAGCAAAAACACAGTGCTCAATAATACCAATACCCGCAAGGGTGAGGTGTTTCGGGCGCAGCGCCGCACGTCAGAGAACGTCACGCTGCGTGCTAGCCAGCACCTGATCGATATCCCGGTCAATAAGTCCGTTTACAACGGATATGGCGGCGAGCAATTCAGTATGAAAATGCAGCCAAAAAGACAGCGCGGCGGCGCACCCAAGCTGCGCGTCATTCCGATTGGCGGCGTGGGTGAAATGGGTATCGGCAAAAACATGAACGCCATCGAGTATGACGACGAAATTATCATTGTTGACATGGGCTTCTTGTTTCCAGGTAGCGACTACCCAGGTATCAACTACATTACGCCAGACATTACCTACCTTGAGGAAAATAAGCACAAGATTAAGGCGCATGTATTTACACATGGCCACCTTGATCACATTGGTTCATTCCGCCACTTTATTCACCGCATTCCAGCGCCAGTCTATGGTTCGAAGTTTACTATCGGTATGCTGAATCGGACGATGGACGATGCCGACACCGATTTTGAGCCGGATTATCGGGTGCTTGACCCGCTGACGCACGAGACGGTGCAGGTATCCAAGCATTTTTCGGTGGAATTAGTACGGGTGAATCACTCGATTCCTGACTCGACCGCAGTAGTCATTCGCACGCCGCTGGGAGTGATTGTTGACTCTGGCGACTGGCGTTTTGAAGAGCACCCAGTCGATGGTCAGAAGTTTGATCTGGAGCGCTTGACGGAAATTGCCGCCAAAGAAGGCATTTTGCTATTCATGAACGAATCGACCAACTGTGAGTCGGACGGCACCCACACCCACAGCGAATTTGATATTCAATACTCCATTGGCCAGGTGATGGATAAGTTCCATTCCAGCCGGGTGATTCTCAGCTGTTTTTCTAGCCAGATTCACCGGTTGCAGCTGATTTTGGACGAGGCGCATAAGCACGGCCGCAAGGTGGCATTTGCTGGCTATAGTATGATTCAGAACCTGGAAGTGGCTTTGCGGACGGGGACGATTAAAATTCCTAAAGACACCATCATGAAGATGGAAGATATTGTTAAGCAGCCAGACAGTAAAATCACCATTGTCTGTACTGGCTCGCAGGGTGAGTTTAACGCGGTGCTCAACCGCATGGCAACGGGCGCCCATAAGCATATGAAAATTAAGGGCAGCGATGTGGTGGTGTTTAGCTCTAACCCGATTCCGGGCAACGAGAAAAATGTGGTGCGCACGGTGGATGGGCTGATGCGCGAAGGCTCTGACGTGATCCAGAACGGCAAGACGCATCTGACGGGCGTGGGGCCGCTGCACTTATCGGGCCATGGCTATTATGATGATCACGTCAAGCTGATTAATGCTCTCAACCCAACCTACTACATGCCGATTCATGGCGAGTTCCATATGTTGGTGCACAATGCACGGTTGGCCGAGAAAGAATGCCATATTCCACGCCAGAATATCTTTGTGTGTGATGCGGGCGATATTATTGAGATCGACGTGGAGCGTCAGGCCAAAAAGGCTGGTCGTATTCAAGTGGGCGGCGTGATGTATGATGATTCGGGGGCGATAGTTTCTGAAGTGGTGCTCAAAGACCGCATTCATATGAGCCAGGAAGGCATGTTTGTAGTGGTGCTGACGGTACAGAAGGGTACGGGGCGGCTGCTCACCAGTCCAGATATTATCTCGCGCGGCTTTATTTATCTCAGGGATTCCGAGGAATTGATGAGCCTAATCCGCCAGTATTTGAAGCAAAAGATGGCCCGCAGTTTTAGCGGCGCCTACGATCTGGATGTGATCAAAAAAGAGATTAAGGACGAAGTAACGCATATTTTGTATGACCAGACCAGGCGGACGCCGATTGTGATTCCGGTGATCAACGAAATTGGCGGCGGCCTGAAGGCGCCAGGCAAGCCGATGCGGAACGCCAAGACACCGGCCAAAAAGCCAACCAAGGACGCCTCGGCCGTGCCGGTGCTGCCGAAAAAACACTTCCCGACTCGCCAGGTGCCTGACACCGAGGCCAACGACACCAAGGCGCGCGAACGTGCCGAATCACGGGCATATTGATCCATTCGTCGACCGAATGGAGCCACGTGGATTTAGTAGCTAGACTTTTGTTGTAAAATATGCTACAATGAGATGGTAGAATAGTACCCAGGACGGGGTATAATAGAAACAGCTATGCCAAAAAAACGAAAGACTCCCAAGAAAAAGACTATCAGTACTCCGCGCCATCATTTGCCGGTAGGTTTTTGGGCGCAGGTGGGGGCGGTGCTGCTCATTGTGCTGTCGCTGCTGTTGGTCGTGGCATGGTTTGGCCAGGGCGGGCCGGTGCTGGAATGGGTCAATCGGTCGGCGCTGTATGTTTTTGGCTACGCGATGTATGCGTTGCCGCTGCTGTTGGTTTATCTTGCGGTAGAGGTGTTTCGAGCTGAGGAAAATCGCTTGCCGCTAGCAATGAAGGCGGCGGCGGTGCTGGAGATGGTGTGGCTGAGCGGCCTATTCGGCTTGCTCAAGACGGCGGTCCGGCCCGAGGCGGGCGGCCTAGTGGGTGATGCAGCCAACCAAGCAATGCTTGCTATGGTGGACGGGGTTATTGGCGCGGTGATCTATGTCGTGCTAATCGTGCTGACAGCATTGTTTATTACCCAGACCTCACCTTTCGTACTGATCAAGAAGACGTGGCAGCTGTTGCGGCGTGATCGCAGTGAAGAGGAGGCCAATCGCACGGTGATGAAGCAGGCGGCCAAGGCGGAGAAGGCAGAAAAACAAGAGGCGTTGAAACAGGCGGCCGATATCAAGCTGAATGCTGGCGTACCGACCATCGACCCGATCCAGGCTGACAAAACAAAACGTTCTTCGCCGCTGAGTAGTTTGCGCAGCAGCGTTTCACAAGATAAAGCAGCGGAAGAGCAGGCGGCCCTGGTGGCGGCGCATGATCCGAACTGGCAGCCGCCTAGTATGGATTTGCTGGAGAAAAAGCAGAGTCCGGCTGATGCGGGCGATATTCGACAAAATGCTCAGATTATTCATGACACGCTGGCTGAATTTAATATCGAGGTCGAGATGGAGGACGCTAATATTGGGCCGAAAGTGACGCAGTATACGCTCAGGCCGCCCAGCGGCGTCAAGCTGACGCGTATTACAGCGCTGGAAACTAATATTGCGCTGAATCTGGCGGCGCAAAGTCTGCGCATCGAAGCGCCGATTCCGGGGCAAAAGGCGGTTGGTATTGAGGTGCCGAATCGCCGGGCGGCTGATGTACGGTTATTTGGAGTGCTGGATTCCAAGCAGTGGAAGGGTGCTCGCGAGCCGCTCAGTTTTGCCATCGGTAAGGATATTTCTGGCCAGGCGGTCGTGGGCGAGTTAAATAAAATGCCGCACTTATTGATTGCTGGGCAGACAGGATCGGGTAAGTCGGTGATGATCAATACCTTGCTAACAAGCCTGTTGTATCGCAATAGTCCAAGCGATATGAAGCTGATTTTGGTTGACCCCAAGCAGGTGGAAATGGCGCCATACGAGGATATTCCGCATCTGCTCACCCCGGTGATTACCGAGCCGGAAAAGACCATTTCGGCGTTGAAGTGGGCAGTTAATGAGATGGAGCGGCGCTATCGATTGCTAGCAGCGGAGAAAATTCGCGACATTCGGGGATACAATCAGAAGATTAAGGCGGCTGGCACGAAAATTCCGGTAGCGGATGAGCAGGGCATTATTCAGCAGCACGAGGAGGGCGCGATGCCGTATATCGTGATTGTAATCGATGAGCTGGCTGATCTGATGATGGTAGCGGCGCGCGATGTCGAGGCGCTGATTGTGCGGTTGGCACAGAAGGCTCGCGCGGTGGGAATCCATCTGGTGCTGGCGACGCAGCGGCCGAGCGTCGATGTGATTACTGGCCTGATCAAGGCTAATATTCCAGCACGCATTGGCTTTACGGTGGCCTCGCAGGTAGATTCGCGTACAATTCTGGATCAGATTGGTGCCGAAAAGTTGTTAGGCCAGGGCGACATGTTGCTGTACACACCAAGCATGAGCAAACCAAAGCGTATTCAGGGCGCCTGGGTGACTGACGGCGAGGTGAATAAGATTACTGATCATCTGCGGATGCAGTCGGCGCCGCAATATAACGACGAGGTGGTGGCGCAGCCAGTACAGCTCAACGGTAAGGGCGGTGTAATGGTTGATATGGGCAGCGAGTTAGGCGATGATCTGTTTCAGGATGCAGTGCGGGTGGTCGTTGAAAGTCGCAAGGCATCGACTAGTTATCTCCAGCGTCGTCTCAAGATCGGCTATGGACGGGCCTCGCGTATTATTGACGAGATGGAAGAGCAGGGTATCGTCGGGCCGGCTGATGGTTCGCGGCCGCGCGATGTGTTGGTATCGAGCATGGATGAGTTAGGGCCAGTATAGCGACTTGATTGATAAAGGATGCTTGCCGTAGTGTTGACGGGCGTGCTATAATCAAAGCCATGAAAAGAGCTTATGGTTTTACAATTGTCGAACTAATCGTGGTGATCGTGGTGATCGCCATCCTGGCAGCCATTGCTATCGTTGGCTTTGCTTGGGTGCGTGACGATGCCATGGATACTAAGATTCGTGCGACGGCTGATTCGGTGGGTAAGGCGGTTAGTACTCATTTTTTGAAGGCGGGGACACCGATTGAGAACGGCTTTCTTCACGGCGGGGCAACCAGTCCGAAAATTAATGCTAAGGAAGCAGTGAAACCCTATTTACCAGCTGATTTTATGAAAGGCATCAAAAGTAGGAATGTTAACGTATCGACTGGCGTGTTTAAGTACTGGAACTGTACCAATGGCGGTTTTGCCATCTTTGCCTCGCTGAACAATCCATCCAGCGATGACCTTGCGAGCTATACCGCCGCTATCAATAACTGTCCAGCTCCAGCTGCCACAGTGAGTACCTCTGGCTATACCTACAACTACGCCAAGATGTTTAACTAGACTTTCCGCCGATGATACGGTATAATAACTACCGATACTAACCTAAGCTTATGTGCAATAGCATAAGCATCCATAAGGATTCCAAAGGAGGAAGCATGAACGAATATGAACTAACCGTTCTGATTCACCCAGATTTGGAGACAAATCTGGACGCGGCGCTGGACAAGGTCCGGTCGCTGATCACCACCAATGGCGGTGAGATTACCAAAGAAGATAATTGGGGTAAGAAAAAGCTGGCCTATCAGATTCGCCGCGAGGATTTTGCGGTATATGTCTGTTTTGAGGTGAAATTGCCAGCTGAAGCACCGTTAAAGATCTCAAATGTTCTAAATATTACTGATGAAGTACTGCGTTATCTGCTGGTAAAGACTGACGAGAAGACGCGCCAGGTGCTCGCTGAACAGCGCGAGCGGGCCGAGAAGATGGCGGCGGAAGCGACCGTCGAAGGTGATGCGTAAATTATCTCAAAAATGATAATTTAACCAAAGGAGGGGACTATGTCATTTAATAAGGTAGTGTTGCTGGGAAACCTAACTGCTGATCCGGAAATGCGGACGACGGCGGGCGGGCAGAATGTGACCAGCTTTTCCTTGGCAGTAAACCGGGTGTACAATAACGCTCAGGGTGAGCGCCAGGAAGAAACGAGCTTTATTAACTGTACAGCCTGGGGGCGAACTGCTGAGACGATTGCAAAATATGTCTCAAAGGGTCGTCAGCTACTGGTAAGCGGTCGCTTGCAGCAGCGGACGTGGCAGGATAAGGATACCGGCAAAAACCGGAGCGCGATTGATGTGGTGGTTGAGGAGTTCAGCTTTGTGAACGACGGCAGCCGCGGCGATCGTGAGGCGTCTGGAGCTACAGCGCCAACCAAGAAAGAAGCAACTGCAACGGAGATTGACGATGCGCCAATCGACCTGAGCGAAATTCCATTTTAGAGGAGAGGATATGACAAAACGACAACGACGCGACACCCCAACGGTGTTTGACTATAAAGATGTAAAGACCTTGCTGCGCTACATCAATGCGTATGGCCAAATTGAGCCGATCAGCAAAACCGGCTTGACGCTAAAGCAGCAGCGTTCATTGGCGGTGGCAATTAAGCGGGCGCGCCATTTGGGGCTGCTGCCGTTTGTGGCTCATGGCTAAATTGGGGCATTTGTTGGCGCAACGATAGATGACGCGGTGCGCCAGCGAATTGGTCTAATAGTAAGAAAAAAGGAGTGATAATGTATCAGCCAACTGATTTGAAAAAGGGAACAGTGTGTCAGATTGATGGCAAGCCGTATCGCGTGGTGGAATATGGCCAGAAGGTGATGGGTCGTGGCGGTTCGATCGTTAATGTGAAGCTGAAGAATCTGCTGGATGGCAGCGTGATTCCGAAGACCTTTAAGGGGCAGGAAAAGATTGAGCCAGCTGAGGTAGCCAATAAGACGGTGCAGTTTTTGTATCGCGACGGTGAGTCGTTCTATTTTATGGATCCGGACAGTTTTGAGCAGTTTGAGCTGGGCGCTGACATTGTCGATGCAGCGGCTGACTTTTTGAAAGAGGGCGATAGCTTGAGTCTGCAGTTGTTTGACGGTCGGGTGATCAATGTTGAGTTGCCAAAGAATTTGTATCTGGAGGTAACCTACACCGAGGATGTGGTGAAGGGTGACACAACTTCAAGCGTATTGAAAGATGCGACGCTGGAGACAGGCTTGGTGATTAAGGTACCTGCGTTTATTAAGGTTGGCGATATCGTCAGTGTTGATACGGCAACGGCGGAGTACCGCGAGCGAAAGAAATAGCAGGGAGCGGCCCGGGCAAGTCTCGGGCTGTTTTTAATGATGAAACAGCGGCTAGATAAGACATTGGTAGCACGAGGCTTGGCGACGACGCGGTCACAGGCGGAGAATTATATTCGCCTGGGCGATGTGATGGTGAATGGCGCAGTGGCGACCAAGGCTGGTGTGACGGTCGGTCCTGATGATGCTGTGGTAATGCGTCGGTGCGAGCGGTTTGTCAGCCGGGCCGGGCTGAAGCTGGCCAGTGTGGCGCAAGCGTTTGCGCTTGATTTTCGTGATGCGGTGGTACTAGATATTGGTTCAAGTACTGGCGGCTTTACTGATTACGCGTTGCAGCATGGTGCAAAAAAAGTGTTCGCGGTGGATGTAGGGACGGATCAACTTCACCCGAGTTTGCGCGGCAATGAGCGGATTAGCTTGCACGAAAAAACCGATATTCGTGACTTTTATACCGATGAGGTGATTGATGTGATTGTCGGTGATGTATCGTTTATTAGCTTGCGGGAGATTTTGCCGCATGTGGCGAAATATTTGATGCAGCCGGAGACGGTGCTAGTGGCGATGGTCAAGCCGCAGTTTGAAGCGGGCCGCGGGCAAACCAACAAAGGTGTGGTTAAAAACAACGCGGTTCGCCGTCAGATTTTGGCGGATTTTGAAACTTGGGCACGCCAGTATTTTGTCGTGCTTGATAAAAAAGATAGTGATGTGGCTGGCAGCAAGGGGAATATCGAGCGGTTTTATAAGCTGCGGCTTAAAAAAGGCTAATTTGCTCGGCAGGCAAATCAAGCTCAGTTAGTGTTGAGGTGATAGTGAGCGGGTATCCTTTGTAGCGACCAACCGGCAAGGCGAGCGTGCGATCGTGATACCTAGTAAAGATAATATCGCCCACAATTGCGAGTACAGTGCCACTAATGGTCGGCTCATCGCGCACAGTAAAGTGATGCGGCAGAGTGTCGGCGGTGTAGTGGTGGGTGAGTGGTTGAACGGTTGGGTTATCAAACGAGAGCGAAAGCTCTTTTTTGATTGCGGTGAGTGCGGCGTGTAAATGGTGTTCGGCCTCGGCGGGTGTCGATGGCTGAGCTAATAATTGCAGCTTTTTGGCGGTTGGCGTTGTTTCGTGAAGGTTCGGTAGTGCGGCAATTTTGGCCTCGTATTGGCGAGCGATGAGGGCGGTTGGGAAGGTATCAAGCACGATACAAGCCTGAGCACCTTGGTCAAGCAGGCGGCGAATACCACGCTTCGCCCAGCTGATGCCAACTTTCACATAATCACCACCCATGTAGGCAAGGTATAAAATGTGCGGCTCGGCGTTACGCGCTGCTTGTTGCGGCGAGACGCTGGCGGCATGATAAAAGGCCGGGTTAAACCCGGTGCGTTTTTGGCAGGCGGGGCAGGTATCGTATGAAGTGCTGATGGCCGCCTGCTCGGGGCAGGGGTGATTTTTACCGGTGGCTAAATCGTGCCAGCCGATGCAAAAACGGGCGGTAGTATCAAATGAAAGGGTGCAGATAGTGCCAATTAGCGAATGATCGCCTTCAAGTGTGCTGCATATAGGGCGCAGCGGGTCATCCGTGTAGTAAATGCCGGTAAAAATGCTAGACATTGAAACGGAACTCAACGACATCGCCTGGTTGCATAATATAGTCTTTGCCCTCGGTGCGAAGTTTGCCGGCCGCGCGGGCAGCGGCTTCAGAGCCGGCCGCCACTAAATCACCATAATTGACGATTTGGGCGGCAATAAAGCCTCGTTCAAAATCGGTATGAATGACGCCAGCGGCTTGCGGCGCAGTCCAGCCTTGGTGAATCGTCCAGGCACGGACTTCTTTTGGTCCGGCGGTGAGGTAACTTTGCAAACCCAGGGTGTCGTAGGCGGCGTGGATCAGCTGCACTAGGCCAGTTTCTTTGACGCCGTAGCTTTCGAGCAGTTCGGCGGCATCCTCTGGCGGCAGGCCTTTTAGCTCTTCTTCTAATTTGGCGCTGATAAATAATGATTTGGCTGGGGCAACCAGGCTGGATAACTTAGCCTGTAGATCATTGTCAGTCAGGCCAGCTTCGTCAACGTTAAAAGCGTAAATTACCGGTTTAGCGGTAAGTAGATGCAGATCGGCGATCTGTTCAAGGTCGAGCGATGGCAGCGCCGACAGCGGTGTGCCAGCCTGCAGGTGGCGCAGTAGACTTTCTAGGTAGCCAACCGCTTGGCGCGCCGCTGGATTGGCCTTGGCTTCTTTGGCAAGGCGTGGCAGACGATTTTCGATAGTTTGAATATCGGCCAAAATTAGTTCGGTGTTGATGATGTCAATGTCAGCTTTTGGATCGACCGGTGCTTCATCGTGGCGCAAAATGTCGTCGTTTTCAAAGGCGCGCACCACATGAACGATGGCATCACACTGGCGAATATTGGCCAGAAATTTATTGCCCAGACCCTCGCCCTTTGACGCACCAGCCACCAGGCCGGCAATATCCACAAAGGTGACGGTGGCGGGCAGGGCTTTTTGAGCACCGTACATCTTGGCAAGAACCTCCAGCCGCTCATCTGGCACTGGCACGATGCCGGTGTTTGGCTCGATGGTGGCAAACGGATAGTTGGCTGCGAGAATATCATTATTTGTCAGGGCATTAAAGGTGGTGGACTTGCCAACATTGGGCAGCCCAACAATACCGATGGAAAGTGAACTCATGACGCTTAGTATAGCAAAAAATATCAGTCGACGCATCAAGCGGCGGGCCTTGCGCCGGGACAGGCGATGTATTAGAATAAGCAGTATGAAACGACAGGGGATAATATTGATATTGAGCGGTCTGTTGGTGCTTGGCTTGTTGGCGGTCGGACTGATCGGCGGCTGGCTCTATGTGGGGGTTAAGTCACCCAAGGCGACGGTGCTGCTGCGGCAGGGGATCTGCGATGATAGGATGGTGGAGCGCTATAATGAGGTGCTGGGGCAGCCGTCGCCCAAGCACGAGGAGCAACTGGGCCAGCTGGTAGACGAAGTGAAGGCTCGGTCGGGGCACGAGCAGGATGCCACTTGTGTCTGGATATTACTCCAGGGAGCGCTGCAAAAGAAGGAGTTTGCGGCGGCTGATAGCGCAATCGCGACATTGAAGCAGTTGCGTCAGAGCGGTTATAGCAATCCAGCGCTCAAGGATCTGCGCTCGGTTGAGGCGGCGGAGTCGATGGTGAAACTACAGCAGGATATAGAAAAGGAGCGTCAGGCTCATGGCGATGCGCCTGAACAGCTGGGCGAGTAGCGGCCTTGCTATCATACTGTCCGTAGTGGGCGGTATTGTGCTCGCCGACAGCGTGTCGGCTGTGGCGCGCGGGCCGTTGAATGCCCAGGAACAGACCGCTTACGGCCAGACGTGGCTGACTGGCGTTATTTGGATGGGTGATAGCAATTCGTTTGCGAATGGCGGTGCACCAGTTGATGGCGTGGGGAGTAATTATCACCGTAACGTGATTGATATTAGCGCCACGCAAACCGAAGCGACGGTGTATATTCACGGCTCGGCCTATATGGGGCCGGGAAGCACGCCGTTTTACAATCAGCTGCGCGGGCTATACTTCTTTGCGCAAGATGTTGAAGTGACTGGAGCGAACCGCTCTTTGCTGACTTTGTATGGTAACAGTTTTTTGCGCGGCCGGTTTGACCGCGACCTGAGAGCGGGACGTTGGACAAACCAGCAGCGTACGGTACGTCTGGGCGGCACAACGTATAATGGCTACCTAGCGGGGCGATTGGATGTGCGTAATATTGCGCGCACTGGGCCGATGAAGAATAATTATATTGAAGAGAAGATTCAGGTGGGGCTGTATCGCTGCCCGCTGTATCGTAACGCCAGTGGCCAGGTGGTAACGATTGCCGCAAATCGTTGCGGCACGGAAGATATGACGATCACCGTGCGGCGCGGCCCGATGTGGTCGGTGTCACCGAGTAGCTATGCGGCCATTGGGGAACATACCGCCGCACCAGGAGCGAATTGGAATGCTTTGTACCAGCAGCGACCAAGCCAGGCAGCCGAAGTGGGTGATAAGATTACTTTCTATCATCGAGTGGCCAATACCTCGCCGCGCACCATTAGTAATTTGCCAGCCTACGCGCAGACCTTCACCGTAGATAGCCTGTCACCTGGTCATAACAGCGGCGAATTTAGCACTGGTGTGCCAAACAAATGGAATCCGCCAGGTGTGGCGTTGACGCCGCGCTCCTATACACCAGCGCCGGCGATGCAAGAGTATCATCCAGCAAAAGGCGACGTGGCGGCTCTGGTGTACACTGTCAAGAGCAGTGACGCCGGCAAATACGTCTGTCAGCGGTTGGGATTGACGGCCGATGAACCGTCATCGCTGGCCGATCCGAAGCGCTATCGCCTGACGGCGGCGGCCTGCGTCAAAATTCACCGAACCTATCAGTTGCGCCCAACAGTCGATTTGCCGATTGATACGTTGCAGGAGGGCGAGCGTCGGGTCGATGGTGTGCGGGCGGGCATTGTCAATGATGGCCCTTCGGTATCGAACAGGGCTCACTATGCGGTGATTCGTTTTGCAGTGAAGGGGCGCGAGGGAGCAACGATAGGCGGCGGAGAGAATATTCGGGTGCCGCACGATCCAAGAAATCCAGCGAATCTTATACCGGACTGGGCCTGCGCCGTCGTCTGGGGGGTGCCTGGGATGGATCGAGCTTCCTGTACTGGTCAGGAGCTGGTGCGCGATGGGAGTGGGCGGCTGATTTCGCCGCCGGGCCTGTCAATACCGGGCTCGCCATTTCACAATGACATTGAGCGCTTGCAGCTGAAAAAGGGCGATCAGCTCTGTTACGCCACGGTGGTGAGCGGCTACAGGGCGGCCGTAGACGACAGCACTTTTCGCTACGCAGTGGATTGTGCGGTGGTGGCCGCCAAGCCGAAAGTGCAGGCGTGGGGCGGGGACATTCGCACTGATAAGGACATCAAGACGAGCATAACAACGCTGTCGGCGGGGGGTGATCGGGTGATGTATGGGTCGTGGGGCGAGTATGGTCTGCGTGCTACGGGAGAAATAACTTCGGCATCAGGGGCAGGGCTTGCGTCTAGCGGGTCAGGAGTACCATGGGAAGCGGACGCTATTAGGTTTAATCAGCTGACGTTCGCCAACACGCAGCGTCGACTAGGTTTGTTCGGCCGTGCGCCAGCTGCGCCGCCAATAGAAGCTCATTATACAGTCCAGGAACGAACCGGCTCTACTTCCATAGGGGCCTTGCAGTCAAAAGTGTATGGCACGACAAGCCATATCAATCTCCAGGGAGGCACAGTCCCAGCTGGTCGGCGGGTTGTCATAAAAGCGACAGGAACAGTGACAATCACCAGCGATATCATATATCATGATGGGCCGTACAGCGACCTGCGCCAGGTGCCGCAGGTAGTGATTATTGCCGATGCTATCGTGGTGACTGATAGTGTTAAGCGTATTGATGCTTGGCTGATTGCCCGGCGGGGACAGCTCAGTACCTGTGGCTGGGTGCGGGATAGTGCGAAATGGCTTGATGGTCTGAATGTTGCAGCGTGCGGGCAGCAACTACAGCTTAATGGCCCTGTGGTGACCGAACGACTGTATTTGCGGCGAACCTTTAGCACTCAGGGCGACACGCCAGAGCGCAATCCCGGCTCGCCAGCGGAAGTAGTAAATTTGCGACCAGACGCCTATCTGTACGGTTATGATCACTCCCATCGCTCTGGCGCCATGCGCACCATGTATGCGCGGGAATTACCGCCGCGCTTCTAATAGAAAACGTTTTACAAATCATCACGCTTGTGTATAATAGGGGGTAGTATGAAATTAGCAAAAGGGTCGGGCGATTTCTTCGGATTAGATATCGGGACGAACGCGGTGCGGGTCGTCCAGTTGCGGCGTGCTGGTGCTGGCTGGAGCCTGGCGCATTACGGTTATGTGCCAGTTGATGCCAAGATCGCCGCTAGCGACTCGCCAGAGGCTAGGCGCCGCCTGGGCGAGGCTATTATGACAGCGGTCGGGCAGAGCGGTATTAAGACGTCGAATGTGGCTATCGGACTGCCGTCCAGCAAGACTTTTACCACGATTATTGATGTGCCAAAAGTATCTGATAGTGAATTAAGGGCTACCATGAAATACCAGGTGGATCAGTATATTCCGATGGCGATTGAGGATGCCAAGGTTGATTGGGCGCTGCTGGGCGATAGTCTGCGGGCTCAGGGCCAGTACGAGGTATTGCTGACTAGTGTTGCCAAAAGCTATGCTGAAGAGCGGCTGGAGTTTATCGAGGGTCTGGGCTTTAATGTTGTTGCGGAGGAACCAGATCCAATCGCCATGGTGCGTGCGCTAGCCCCGAGCGACACCCAGAATGCCTGGACCGTGGTTGATGTGGGCGAAAATTCGACTGACCTGGTGGTGATGTACGGTGATATGCCGCGGCTGGTGCGAACGGTACCGAGCGGCCTGCAGTCGCTGGTGCGTGCCGCTGTACAAAACCTTAACGTGCAGACCGATCAGGCGCGGCAGTTCATTCTCAAATTTGGCCTGGCGGCCGATCGATTGGATGGTCAGGTGGTGCGCGCCATCGACGGCGTGTTGGACAGTTTTGCCCAAGAGCTGATCAAATCCATTAAGTTTTTCCAGACGCGCTATCCAAGTATCCAAGTATCGGGCATCTTGCTATCTGGATTTGGCGCCTCGGTGCCGCAGCTGGATCAGTATATTGCCAGCAAGGCTGATATTCAGGCAGTCGCCGCCAATCCATGGCAGCGCGTTCAGCTTGCCCCGAGCCAGCAGGAGCAATTGTCACTCGTCGCGACCGAATATGCCACCGCAGTCGGCCTGGCGCAGAGGAGTAATCTGTCATGATTGAGATTAACCTGATACCCGATGTCAAGCGAGAGCTGCTGCATGCGCGTTCGGTGCGCAACGCAGTGGTCTCGTTCTCAGTGCTTATTGGGGCGGGAGCGTTGGCAGTGGCGGTCGTGTTAGGCCTGATCCTGGGCGGCCAGTTGGCGGCTGAGTCATTTCAGGATGGCGCCATCAAAGATAAGTTTAAGGAGCTTTCCTCTATTGAGGACCTAGATAAGACGGTGACGATTCAACACCAGTTGCGGCAGATCTCCCAGGCCCACGCCGATAAGAAGCTACAGTCGCGGCTCTTCGATATGCTGGTGGCCATCAATCCGCCAGCTCCCAACACGGTGAGCTTCTCGGCAGTGGAGATCAATCCGAGCGAGAAGCAGATCATCCTTGAGGGCGAGGCAGTGAATGGTTACGCGGCGCTCGAAGTGCTAAAGAAGACTATCGCTCATTCGACGATTCGCACTACGACCGACGGTCAAGAGCAGTCCGTGTCGCTAGCCCAAGAAGTGAGCGACGGTGAAACCAGTTTTGGCGAGAATGCTGAGGGCAAGAAAGTGCTGCGTTTTCGGTTTACTATGACCTATAGCGACGAGCTGTTCACTGTAGCCAAAACACCAGTGATTATTGCGACGCCGACTGGTAAAATCGATGTAACCGACTCCAGACTGGGTGTGCCAGACAGCTTGTTCAAAAAGAAAGCCGACGACAGTAAACAGGAGGGGAACTAATGCCGGAAAAACGAGATGTCGCCGCCCGTAAGCGACAGCAGATTGACGCTTCGCAAAAAACGATGTTTTTGTCGGTAGCCGCCGCAGCTTTTTTGACCGGTATCGCCGCCGTGGTATCGATTTTTCTGGTCAAGCAAGTGCTCTTTCATGGGCAGGTATGGGGTGCTAAGCAGGAGACCATCCGAACACTGGATACTAATATTAGCCAGGCCAAGGAGTTGAAGGACGCGGTGCGAGCTCTTGAGGCGAGCGAGGCGCTCGGCGCGGTTAAGCTCAAGCAGGACGGGAACGCACTCCAGTCGGTGCTTGACGCCCTGCCAGCGACCGCCAATCCCGAGGCGCTCGGCGCTTCACTCCAGCAAAAATTCATTGCTCCTGTTGAAGGGCTCACGCTGGAAAGTTTGTCAGTGGAGGGTATTGGTAGTGGTGATGGCGAACAGGCTGATGACCTGTCAATTGGTTTTACGATGAGTGTCAGTGGTTCAGCTGAAAAACTCAAGGAGCTTTTGGTGCGATTTGAGCGCTCCATCAGGGTGATTACAATTACCTCGTCGAAACTGACTGCCAACGATAAACGACTGACTCTTGATATTGCGGGACAGGCGCACTATGAGCCGGCGCAACATGTCAATTTGGAAACAAAGGTGGTAAAGCCATGAAAAAAACCGATATTGCCATGATCATCCTGATCGCCAGCGTTGGGGTTATTATTGCCTATTTCGTCGCCACGAACCTTCCATTTTTGAAGTTGCCGGAAAGTGGCGTCAAGGTACAAACAGTGCGAACTATTAACGCCGAGATCGAGCAGCCAGACAGTGCGGTATTTCACAAGGACGCAATTAATCCAACTGTTGAGGTGATCGTTGGTAGCGGTGCCCCTGGACAATAGGAGCGGCTGTGGCACTATTGACCGATGAAATCCAGGACAAAATGATGCACCTCCTCGTTAGCGAGGGGTTGATTGAGCAGGCAGTACTGGATGCGGCGGTGGAGCGTGCCAAGACGGAGTCGCGGCCGCTGGTCTCGCTACTCGTGGAGCAGAAAATCCTTGATACCGAGCTACTGACTCATGCGGTGGCCCAGGTGTCAGGTGTACCCTATGTCAACTTGACTACCAGTTTTATTGATCAGAGTATTTTGAGTCTGCTGCCAGCTGACATCGCCGAGCGCTTTATGGCGGTACCGTTGGCTGAGGTACAGAATCGCCTGGCAGTGGCGATGATTGACGCCAATAATGTCCAAGCGGTGGATTATCTGGCCAATCGTATCCAGCGGCCGATCAAGGTGTTCATGGCGTCTGAGGATAGCGTGCGCCACGTGCTCAGTCAGTACAAGACCGACCTTTCGACCGTCAATATTGCCGCTGAGGCATCGCAGGAGGAGGCTAAAATTGAAGCGGCTAGCTCTATCAAGACTATCGTGCAAGATTCGCCGATTTCGCGGGCTCTCAGTACTATTTTGGAATACGCCATCAAAAGCCATGCTTCCGATGTCCATATTGAGCCACTGGAAAAAGCGCTAAAGATTCGCTGTCGGGTTGACGGTGTGCTGCGAGAAATCATGCAGCTACCTAAGAGTATTGAGCCAGCTCTGGTCAGTCGTATTAAAATTTTGTCCAATCTTAAAATTGACGAACACCGTATTCCGCAAGACGGCCAGTTTGCGGTTGAGGTGGCTGGCAAGGAGGTCGATCTGCGCATCGCTATTTCGCCAGTGGTGTGGGGCGAACAGGTGGTGATTCGCCTGCTAGACAAGTCTGGCAGCTCGTTCAGTTTGGAAGATATGGGATATGCTGGGCGAGCGCTGCGGGCGATTCGCAAGGGTATTAAGCGGCCCAACGGTATGATTTTGACGTCGGGGCCGACTGGTTCGGGTAAGTCAACCAGTCTGTACGCGCTCATCAAGGAGATCAAGGACGATACGGTAAATATTGTGACGCTGGAAGACCCGGTGGAGTACAAGATGGATGGGGTTAATCAGATTCAGGTGAATGCCGAGGTTGGCTTGACCTTTGCTTCGGGGCTACGCTCAATTTTGCGCCAAGATCCGGATATTGTGATGGTGGGAGAGATTCGTGATGCCGAGACGGCTAATTTGGCGGTGCAGGCGGCGCTGACGGGACACTTGGTGTTCTCGACGCTGCACACCAACTCGGCGGCTGGCGTCCTGCCTCGCCTCTTAGATATGGGCATTGAGCCGTTTTTGATTGCCAGTACTGTCAACACTATCATCGGGCAGCGTCTGGTACGCCGGGTGGCAAAAAAGCAGGACGCGTATCAATCATCGCCTCTTGAGACGCAGACAATTCAGGCGACCGTTGGACACTTATTACCAAAAACCCAGGCGGAGATGCCAACGGTAGCGGCCGATCTTGGCTACAAGACCTTGCCATTGGCGGGGCAAAACGCTTATACTTTAGTCAAGGGTCGCGACTCGCCGCAAGCGCCGCGAGGCTATGCTGGTCGGGCTGGACTCTACGAGGTGATGGATGTCACCGAGGAAATCCAGGGATTGATTGTCAATCGGGCAACCTCGGCCGAGATTCAGCGTCTGGCAATTCAGCAGGGGATGATTACGATGCGACAGGACGGCTATCTGAAAGCCCTCCAGGGGATGACAACATTAGAAGAGGTGAATCGCGTGGCAGCGGACACAGCATAAAATAAAGGAGGGGGTATGAACGGCCAGGAATTACGCATTGAGTTATTGCTTGAGGAGGTGGTGAAAAAGCGCGCCTCTGACCTTCATATTCAGGTTGGCTTGCCACCGATGCTGCGCATTGATGGTGCACTGGTGCCGGCAGCTGGTACGCAGCCGCTCGACGAGGCGGCCGTGGAACGACTGGTGTTCCAGATTTTGGAAGATGACCAACGGCAGATTCTCCTCAAAGATAAGGAATTTGACTTTTCCTTTGCTTTCGGAACCTTGGGACGATTCCGCGTCAACGCCTTTCATGAGCGGGGCAATTTGGCGGCGGCGCTGCGTCTGATTCCGAATGAAATCAAGTCTGCCATGGAGTTGGGTATGCCGCCCGTGGTGAACAGTTTTGCTGAATTTCCGCGCGGCTTGGTATTAGTGACGGGGCCGACTGGCTCGGGTAAATCAACTACCTTGGCGGCGCTGGTAGACAAAATTAACTCCGAAAAATCGCAGCACATTATTACTATTGAAGATCCGATTGAGTTTACGCATCGTTCGAAAAAGTCGGTGGTAGTGCAGCGCGAGATTCACTACGATACCTATTCTTTCTCGGCAGCGCTGCGCTCCAGTTTGCGCCAGGACCCGGATGTGGTGCTGATTGGTGAGATGCGTGACCTCGAGACCATCTCGGCAGCAATTACTATCGCTGAAACGGGCCACTTGGTGTTTGCAACACTGCACACTAACTCGGCGGCTCAGTCGATTGACCGTATGATCGACGTCTTCCCGCCCCATCAGCAGCCGCAGATTCGTGCTCAGCTGTCGAATATCTTGATGGCGATTTGTTCGCAGCGTCTGGTGCCAGCCATCGGCGGCGGCCGCGTGGTAGCGGCGGAAATTTTGATTGCCAACCCAGCGGTGCGCAATATTATCCGCGAAGGTAAATCCCATCAGCTGGACGCCGTGATTCAGACTGGCGCTGAGCAGGGGATGCAGACCATGGATCGGACGCTGGTTAATTTAGTGCAGTCGGGTACTATCACGTATGACAGCGCCCGGGAGTTCGCCGTTGATCTCACGGAGTTCGAGAGGTTGATGAGGGGGTAGCCGATGAAGAAATACCACTATCAGGCAAAAGACACCGCTAGCGGCAAAGTCGTTGAGTCGGTGGTACAGGCGGAGAGCGAGAACGCGGCCGCCAAGCTGCTGAGTGCCCAGGGTTTTGTGCCGCTCAAAATAGAGTTGGAGGATGAGCGCCAGGGGTTGCTGGCTCGGCTGAGCGGGCGCATCACTGGTAAGGATAAGATTGTTTTTAGCCGACAGTTGGCGACGTTGATCGGTGCCGGCCTGCCATTGGCACAGAGCATTCGCACAGTACTGGATCAGACGCAGAATAAGAAAATGCAGGAGGTAATCCAAGGAGTGATTGCCGATATTGAAAGCGGCAAGCAGCTCTCCGAGGCCTTTGCCAAGCATCCAGAAGTGTTTGACCGGGTGTTCGTATCGCTCGTAGCGGCGGGCGAGGCATCGGGAACCTTAGACGAGGCGTTGAAGCGTATCGCTGCGCAGCAGGAGAAGGACGCCGCCATGATGCGCAAAGTAAAGGGAGCGCTGACCTATCCGATCATCGTTTTGGTGGTGATTGTCCTGGTGATTGGTTTTATGCTGCTTACCGTGGTGCCGCAAGTCAAAACACTCTACAAAGACCTTAACAAGGAGCTGCCTTTTTTGACGCAAGCTATGGTGGGGACGGCCGATTTCTTTATTGCTTTCTGGTGGCTGATGATAGCAATTGTAGCAATTGGCGGTTATTTCTTTATGCAGTGGCTCAAGACTAGCTCCGGTATTCGAGCTAAGGATAATTTCAAGCTGAACGTGCCGCTGTTTAAGGGGATGTTTCGTAAGTTATATATGGCACGGTTCACCCGTACCGGCCAAACGCTGCTGAGTACAGGGGTGAGTATGCTTGATATGTTGAGCATTACTGCCAATGCCGTCAATAATACCATTATTAGCGAGGCGATCAGCCGGGCGATTGACAAGGTAAAAAGCGGTAAGGCGCTGTCAGTTTCGTTAAAGCCCGAGGAATATATTTTGCCAATGGTACCGCAAATGATCAAGATCGGTGAGCAGTCGGGTAAAATCGATGAGATGATGGGCAAATGCGCCCAGATTTACGAGGACGAACTAGACGAAGAGATCAAGGCGATCTCGACTGCTATTGAGCCGGTGCTAATGGTGGTGCTGGCGATTGTCGCTGGTATTATGGTGGGGGCGATTTTGCTGCCAATTTACGGGCTGGTCGGAGATATAAATATGTAGACAAAATATACCTGGTACTGTATGCTAAACATAAGCACTAAATGTGCAATAAATAGGGGGTTTATATGAAGAGTAATAAACAAGGATTTACCATCATCGAGGTTGTGTTGGTCTTGGCGATCGCTGGCCTTATCTTCTTGATGATTTTCATCGCTTTGCCAGCCATGCAGCGCGGCCAGCGCGATAATGGACGTAAGAACGATGTCTCGATTGTTGCGGCAGCGATTAACAACTACCGCACGAACAATCGCGTTCTGACCAACATGAAAAGTGCCGACCTTACTAAGTATATTGATAAGCTTGACCAATACGACAAGTCGTCGCAGGTGATGGTAGTGAGTAGCGACCGGGCTGAAGTGCCGGCCGATAAGATCATAGTGCGCGTGGGCGCTGTCTGCCCAGATATATTGCCGGCTCCTGGCACGACTTCCATTAAGTTCAAAAAGCAGTCATCAAGCACTGCTGCAGTGGCGGCGCTACTCGAAAACAACGGTTCGCAAAAACAAGTCTTCTGCGCCAGCTCATAACCCGACAAGGAAACTAGCGACAGCCCCCTCGGGGGCTGTTTTTTCTGGGGCGGATTTGTTACCATAAGGAGGATGATATACGTCTATATAGGAGCAGCGATGCTGGGTGCCGCACTGGGGAGCTTTGCTGGGGCCCAGGTGTGGCGGCTACGGGCGCGGCAGCTGGTTGAAGACCAGGCGCGCGGCGAGCCGGTTGATAAGGCCGAGCTACGTCGCCTCCAGCCACTGCTGGCTACGCTGCGACAGGATCGCTCGCGTTGCTTGCACTGTGCTCATCAATTGCGGTGGTATGATCTATTACCAGTTATAAGTTGGCTGTCGCTAGCCGGCAAGTGCCGTTATTGTCGTCGGCCGATCGGCTGGACTGAGTTGCTGTTGGAGCTTGGTGTGGCGGCGCTCTTTGTATTGTCGATATATCTTTGGCCGTCGCCACTGGTGACGGGACTGGAAATCGCTCGACTGGTATTGTGGCTGACAGCGCTGGTGTGCTTAGTGATCTTGTTTGTTTATGATCTGCGCTGGTATCTTCTGCCGGATATCGTCAACCTGCCTTTTATCGGTTTGGCGATGAGCTACGCGTTATTGACGCTGCTCGGTGCGGCGGATGTGGCGGCGGCACTACTGTCGCTGAGCGGGGCCATTGCTATCCTGAGCGGTCTCTATCTGGCCCTCTATATCATCTCGAAAGGCGAGTGGGTCGGTTTTGGTGATGTAAAGCTGGGACTGGGGCTGGCTGGGCTATTGGGAAATTGGCAGCTGGCGTTTATTGCGCTGTTTCTGGCGAATTTCATCGGCACCCTACTGGTACTACCAGGGATGCTGCGAGGTAAAGTGGCGCGCGGCGCCAAAGTGCCGTTTGGTCCGCTTTTAATCGCTGGCATGCTGCTGGCGTGGTGGGGCGGCGCCTGGTTGATTGAGCAACTGCTTTTCGTGCCATAACAAGCTGCTTATGCTATAATACCTCCATATGACAGGACGATGTCGCGGCTTTACGATAATTGAGGTGATGCTTTTTTTGGCCATCTCCGGCAGCTTGGCGGTGGCGCTGTTGATTGGTACGTCGTTAGCCATTCAGCGTCAGCAATACCGTGACGCAGTGCAGTCTTTTGCCGGCTTTCTATCTGATCAGTACGCCAAAGTACTCCACGTTGAAAACGAGCGCACCGCCAAAACCTGTCCGCTGACCGGTAGCCTCGAGACACTACGCGGCCAGTCGGACTGCGTGATCATCGGGCGTTATATCGCATCGGTGGGGCCGACTGATACGGTGGATGGCTCTCGTTATGCGGCCTATCCGGTCTATGCGCGCAAGGTCGGTAGTACTTGGCGCTATGCGCTTGGCGAGGCCGCACCCTACGCGCTGAACTGGGGGGTGAAGACACGCTTTTCTATGCAGGGTGAGTTGTCAGCCCGCATCGCGCTCCTGATGTATCGCGACCCAGAAAACGGACAAATTATTATGCGGGCGAATAGTGGCCGCTACACTAGCGCCACGATCGGCGAGTTTATTGCTGGCAAAAGCGATAGCGCAGCGACTGGCGACAGCCAGCTGGCGCGCTATGAGATCTGCGTGTATGACAGGGGTTGGTTTCAAAATGAGCGGCGATCGGTGTTTATTGGTGCCCGTGCTGGCTCCAGCAGCGCTATTCAGGTAGGTAATGCTACGGGAGCGTGCCGTGATGCAGCGTAAGCAGCGAGGCGACACTATTATTGAGGTGCTGCTAGCGGTGACTCTGTTTAGTGTTGTGGCGGTTGGTACAATGGCGGTGATGAATCGAGGCACTAGTACGGCGCAGCGATCGCTGGAGGTGACCCTGGTGCGCCATCAGATTGATGCTCAGGCTGAGTTGCTGCGCTTCGTCCATGCTCGGGCGACTGGGCCCGGAGCGCTGGCGAGCGACAAAGCTGCCTGGCAGTCTCTGCCGCGGGCGAGTACCATTGTGGATATCCTCAATATCGATAGCTGCCCAGCTTCGCTCCCGACCGGTGGGTTTACCCTGTATACGGCTGGTGATTCGGTGCGACAGGCGACGCGGTATCGACGGGCTGAAACCTACGCTCAGCAAAGGGCTGATGTGTCTGAGGGATTACAGATTCAGTTGGTGCGCGTGCAGGGCGGCGGGGCCTATGATGCCTATATTCAAGCTTGCTGGTATAGTCCGGGGTTGTTGCGGCCAATGACCACGGGGACGATTGTGAGGGTATATGATGCGGCGGCCTAGCAGCAAGGGCTTTACTCTTATTGAGCTATTGTTATCAATGACATTCATTTCAGTGCTACTGCTCTCAATTGCGTTCGTGGCTATTCAAACTGGCCGCATGTATAATCGCGGCCTGGTGCTGCGCAGCGTCAATCAAGCTGGCCGCGAGGTGAGTGATACGCTACGGCGCGATTTTCTCCAGACCGATGCTAGCAAGATTAGTACCACCGAGGATGGTTCGCTGATCATCAGTGTTAAACAAGGCAGCCAGACGATAAGCGAGCGCTTCTGCTTGGGCGGCCATTCCTACGTGTGGAATTATGCTGCCGCACTGAATGATGAGCGGATTCGTACTACCAGCGAGGCGATTATACGCCTGAGCGATCGTGAACAGACGCCGGTTACATTAGCTCGGGTGATTGATCAGGACGGGGCGCTTTGCAAGAAAAACGAAGCGACTGGCGCCTACCCGAATCGGGTCGATCCGGCGCAGACCACTCAGCTACTCAAAAGTATCACTAGTCGCGGCGAGGTGGTTGTAGCGGTGCATCGCTTGACATTTCGTCAGGTGGCGGGCGGTACGGCCAGAGAGCGTCTTTATGGGGTGCGCTTGACGCTTGGTACTAGCGAAGTGTCCGAGATTACAGTTGGTGGCAGCTGTCGACCACCAGACGATGACCAGTCTAACCAGGAATTTTGCGCCATCAATACATTTGATATGATAGTGAGGACCAATGGATAATAAGCACACAGAACAGGGGGCAGTGTCATTATTCGCGGTGATTTTTGCCGCCATGTTACTGTCTATTATCACCATTAGCTTCATGGGGTTGATGCTGCGTGATCAGCGGCAGGCCACTAACCATGATCTTTCGCAGAGCGCTTATGATGCAGCGCTGGCTGGTGTGGAAGACGCCAAACGGGTGCTGCGGGCGTGTATGCAGGGTAATGGCCGGGCCTGTACCGCATTAAAAGCTGCTCACGACTGCCGAGTAATTCAGCGTGCGGGTATCGTGACTGGTGCTGCCAGCAGCGAAGTGATGATTCGTTCAACAAGTGGTCGCGTTGGCCAGCAGTTCGATCAGGCATATACCTGCGTCAATATCACCTCTGATACAGATGATTATCTGTACGAGGCTCGGGACGGTCTATCGCAGCTAGTGCCGCTGCGCTCGCGGGATGAGTTTGACCGGGTGATTGTTGATTGGTACATGCAGTCTGACCTTCCATCCAGCGCTGGCGGTATGATTGGAGCGCCAGCCTATGCTACCAGTCTGCGAGGTAAGTTGCCGCCGGTTGGTAAGTGGGACGTCGTGCGTCCAGCACCGCCGCTCATGCGCGCTCAGATAATCACGCCGGGTGCGGCATTCAAGCTGTCGGACTTAGATAGCTCAGCCGCCTCAGCAACCTTCTTTTTCTATCCGTCAATCGTTCATGGCGCAGCAGCACCGCTGCACGTCAAAACCGATGACACTGCCCGCGCTACGCACGGCACCGCACACCAGACCGGATTGACCAGTATGACTTGTTCGTCCGGATTTGGGCATGATGGCTATGCCTGCCGGGCAATTATTGAGCTGCCGACGGTATCGCCAGCGGCGAGCGAACATGCTTTCATACGGTTGACGGCGCTGTATAAGCACGCCCAAGTGAGAGTGTCGTTAGCCAAGGGGCCGAACGCCGTGCTGTTTCGCGGCGTACAGCCTTCGGTTGACGCCACTGGGCGGGCCGCCAGTCTGTTTCGCCGGGTTGACGCCAGGATCCAGCTTGGCGACACCTTCCCGTATCCTGAACAGGCTCTTGAGTCCAAGCATAGTATCTGTAAAGACTTTGCAGTCACCGGTTCGACTGTTCGACCGGGCGCCTGCACTCCTTAGCGCGTGTCGCTGTGAAAGCGCTCATGAACGCTTTTCAGATGCTGGTCAGTGACATGAGTATAAATTTGGGTGGTTGCGATACTGCTATGTCCGAGCATCGACTGAACCGATCGCAAATCAGCACCATTCATCAGCAAGTCGGTAGCAAAGCTATGCCGTATCGTGTGGGGGCTGACATGCTTGGTAATACCAGCCAGTCGTGCATAGTGAGCTACCAGCCGCTGAATGCTGCGCGCCGAAAGTCGCCGAAAATCGCCAGACAGGGAGGGCTGGCGTTGGTGTTTGCTATAGCTCAAAAAGAGTGCTGGTAGGGTATCTTGGCGCGCCGACAGGTAGGCGGCAACTTGCTCGGCGGCGGCCTCGGAGATAAAGACTGGGCGATCCTTTTGCCCCTTGCCGCGTACCATGAATTCGCGCCGTTTCAGATTGATATGGTCGCGGTTGAGAGCGACTAGTTCTGAGACGCGCAGCCCGCTGGAAAAAAGCAGCTCGACAATTGCCCGATCACGCAGCCCCTGTTCGCTATCCAAGGGAATCTGTGCGATGAGCCGCATCACCTCATCGTAGTGCAAAAATGTCACTTGGCGACGGGTGGTTTTCGGCAAGACGATTTTATCGGCCGCTAGCGAGGCAATGTCGCGCCGTGATAAATAGGTCAGAAAGCCGCGCAGCGCCACCAGGTGATAGTTTTGAGTAATCAAGAGCAGGCTATCGCCGTTGTCATTTTTATAACGATTGAGCCAGAGGCGATACTGCCGCACCAACTCCGTTGTAATATCAACAACAGCGATATCTCCCGCAAAATCAATGAAGCGCTCAAGGTAGAGGCGATAATTATCAATGGTGCGCTGGCTGCGGCCGCCTTCCACCTCTAAGTGCTCCAGAAAAGCCACCAGTGCATCAGACATAAACATATCCTTATTGTACAAACTGCTGGTTGGTTTATCAAATGGCTTTTGTTATGATGGATACAAACCTAATCCCAAAGGAGGACGCATGAGTCAATCAAGTGATAACAATTTCTGCGGCGTGGAACGAACCCTGATTGTGTTCAAGCCGGACGCAGTGCAGCGTGGTATTGTTGGTGAGATTTTACAGCGCTTTGAACGGGTTGGCCTGAAGATGGTCGGTATGAAGATGGTATCGCCGGATCGTCAGCACTACTATGCCCACTACGAGGATATTGGCAAACTGGCCACGCGACGCGGCGAAGAAACGCTAAATATGACGCTTGATATGATGATGGACGGCCCAGTTGTCGCTGTGGTACTAGAGGGCGTTGAGGCGGTAGCGGTCGTTCGCAAAATTGTTGGCCCAACTGAGCCAAAGTCGGCTGATATGGGAACAATCCGTGGCGACTATTCGCATGTTAGTTTTGGCTACGCGGACTCATGCCGCAAAGGCATTCCAAATTTGATCCACGCTTCGGGCGACTCCGAAGAAGCCGTCAAGGAAATCAAGCACTGGTTTGACGAGGAAGAGCTGGTTAGCTACACGACGCTGAGCGAGAAGTTCACCCGGTAATTCTGCCCGCTCTTGAGAGCTTCCGTGGTATAATAGAGATGCGCCTCGGTAGCTCAACTGGATAGAGCAGATCCGTCCTAAGGATAAGGTTGTAGGTTCGACTCCTGCCCGGGGTACCATGCATATGATGAAACGAACAGCAGCATCGGATACCGCTTTTGATGGCCAGCGCGATGGCGAGGTGTTGCTATTCGTGTTTCGACGGCACATTATCGCCATGCGCAAAGGATTCTATTTATTAGTGGTGCCGATGGCGCTGGGCGCATTGCCGTTTTTGATATGGCAGGACAATATCGAGCTGTTGTGGATCTTTGTTGGTAGTTTTGCGCTCGGGCTGGTGCTATTCATCTATCATTTCCTGATGTGGTTTTACACATATTATATCGTTACCGATCAGCGAATCCGCCAGATCACGCAGCGTGGTTTTTTCGGTAAGGATGTGGTTGAGCTGCGGCTAGCCAAAATTCAGAATATCAGCTATAATGTACCGGGTTTTTTCGGCGAAGTGTTTCATTTTGGTACAGTAGTGATCCAGACCTTCGTGGGTGATCTGGTCATCAAGAACGTCGAACACCCTGACGAGATTTATAACAAATTACAGGACGCTGTTGAACAGGTAGACAAAAGGAGCGAACATCATGATTCGGAAGCTGTATAAGGCGCGCACCAAAAAGGCCAACGCAGCCAAGCAGTTGCCGGTACGCATCACCAATGACACGGTAGCTGAGCATCGCGAAAAGATCTTGGCGGGTGGCCGCAAGCACAAATATCCCTTGCAGTACACCAAACATCGACTTATTTGGAACACGGTAATTATCTCGGCTATCGTCCTGTTTCTTGCCGGGCTGTTGGTATGGCTACAGCTCTACGTATGGCGAGACACTGGCGACATAGCTTATCGCATTACGCGCTTCTTGCCTCTACCAGCTGGAAAGGTGGATGGTGAAGCAGTGCGCTACAGTGACTATTTACTTTACCACCGTAGCACAATGGCCATTCAGGAAAGTCAGGGGCGGGTAGATACGGCGGCTGATAAGGCGGCTTTTCAGCGCCAGCAAGCCATGACGCGGGCGGTTGAGGACGCCTATGTGCGCAAACTAGCTCGAGAGAGGGATTTGCGAGTTGGCCGCGACCAGGTGGTGGCGGCGATTGAACAGAAGCGTCAAGAAAGCGGGCTGTCGGCTCAGGGATACGAAGATGTGGTGCGGCAGCACCTCGGCTGGTCGATGGACGAATTGCGCGAAGTGATGCAAGCAGCCTTGCTGCGCCAAGCAGTAGCGTTTAGTGTTGATCAGACAGCAGCCGACACCTCTGCTACGGTATCATCGCTGCTTGGTAAAGGGAAGGGTCTGGAGGCGATTGCCGAAGAGCTCGGTCAAAAAGTGCAGTTTGTTGCTCCAGAGACGGTTGGCAAGGACAATGCCGATGGCGGACTTAGTCTGGCTGCGAGCGCTCTAAAGCCCGGTCAGGTGTCTGGTGCCACGAAAACCCTAGCCGGTGATGGCTACTACTTCATCCGGCTGCATTCCAGCGACGCGACCTCTGTCACCTATTCGTACATACGGGTGCCGCTAACGACGCTCCAGGAAATGGTCGGATCGCTAAAAAATGACGGCAAGATTCACTATTACGTCAAGGTCGAAGGCTAGCGAGCCGGCATCTGCCCGGCCACCTGAGAGGTTGAAAACCCCTCATAATTTGTTATAATTCTATGAGGGGAGCTTGCCGCTGTAGCTCAGTTGGTAGAGCGGCGCTTTCGTAAAGCGTAGGCCACCGGTTCAAGTCCGGTCAGCGGCTCCATAGGTTGATTATTGATGAAACAACGGCTATTACCACTCGCTAAACAGGTGTTGGCCGACCGCTGGATGGTCGGTTTGCTGCTAGCGAACCTAGTGGCCACCCTTGTTGTACTGCTTCTGATAGGGGTGAGCATCGAACCAAAAGAGACGCAGGTGGTGACGCAGTACAGTTCTTTTGGTATTACTGGGTTTTATCGTAATTATTGGTATACGCTGTGGTCGTATGGCGCTCTGGTTATCGTTATACTGCTCGGTCATGCCGCCATGAGCGCCAAGCTATTGAGCCTAGAGCGCCGCGGATTGGCACTGGCATTGCTATGGCTCACTCTCGGTATTATTGCGATTGTCTATCTGTTTGCTCGTTCAATAATCAGCATTGCGGCACTGGGGTAGGGGCGCAATGGATTTGGAAATTCCTCTCGGTAAGCGTACCCCGTTATATCGATTTTTTGAAATGCTACCGGCCCTGCTGAGCTACGGCGCCATTGTTCTTTTGGTGGTACTGTCAATCTTTAGTCCGGTGGCGGCAGCGGTCTATCTACTGATTGTTATTCTGTCAATGCTGGTTAAGGTTGTTGGTATCACCTATCATATGGTGCGCGGTCGAGGAATCATGCAGCAGGCCTGTCAGTTGGACTGGGCGGCTCGTCTGTCGGATCTGGAGTCGCCAGCCGAGGCCTACCAGCGGTACAGCAAGCAGCCATCAGCGGAGCTTGGTTTTGCTGAGCATATGGAAAATCTGCGCACTCTGGCTACGGCGGCACCGGGTACTTATCCTCGTCCTTCTGAGGTCTATAATGCGCTGATTATGCCGGCCTACAACGAAGGCATTGAGGTGATTGAACCAGCGCTGCGCTCGGTGCTTGAGACCACCTATGACCGCCAGCGCCTGATTATCGTATTTGCGTACGAGGAGCGGGGCGGCGAGGCGATGCGTCGGACTGCTCAGCAGCTACAGCGTCGCTATCGCAAGGAATTTCACTCCTTTCATATCGTGGAGCATCCGAAAAATATTCCTCATGAAGTGATTGGCAAAGGCGGCAATATTACCTATGCTGGACGCTGGCTACAGCGCTATTTAGCCGAGCAGCGGATTGATCCTCGGCAAGTAATTGTGACCACTATGGACTGCGACAACAAGCCGCATCCGACGTATTTCGACTATCTGACCTATGAATATATCGTGCGCGAAGATCGGCGGCGTTTGTCCTATCAGCCAGTCTGCCTGTTTACTAATAATATTTGGGATGTGCCAGCACCGATGCGCGTGGTGGCCACCGGTAATTCATTCTGGAACATCATCAGCTCCATGCGGCCGCACTCATTACGTAATTTTGCTTCGCACGCCCAGCCGATGGACGCCCTGATCGAGATGGATTTTTGGTCGGTGCGCACTATTGTTGAAGACGGGCACCAGTACTGGCGCAGCTATTTTCATTTTAAGGGTGATTATGAGGTTGTGCCATTGCACGTGCCAATCTACCAGGACGCCGTGCTGGCTGGCGGTTATATACGGACGCTCAAAGCTCAGTTTATCCAACTGCGGCGCTGGGCCTACGGAGCATCTGATGTCGCCTATGTGGGTACGCGGATTTTTTCTCGTCAGCGTACAGTGCCGTTCTGGGGTGGATTGGCGCGCTTTGTCAGGCTGCTTGATGGACATGTAACACTGTCCTGTGTAGCGATTTTGGTGGCCTTTGGCGGCTGGGTGCCGCTACTGGTGAACGCCGAGGCGGCGCGGAGCGTGGCGGCCTATCAGTTGCCCGATACCGTCAGTCTCTTGCAGCGTATTGGTCTAATTGGCCTAGCGATTGCGATCTTTACATCGTTTAAGCTGCTGCCGCCTCGTCCAGCCCGCTACACGCGACGGCGTACGATCTGGATGGTGCTACAGTGGTTGCTGATGCCAGTTACTGCCATTGTCTATAGCTCCATGGCAGCGTATAATTCACAAACTCGGTTGCTGCTCGGAAAGTATTTGGACAAATTCGATGTTACGGAAAAAGCCGTGGTGACGACGCGTCCGCCGGCGAAGAAGCGCGGCGCGAGTAGTTAAGCGAGGGGCGGCCGGGGCGTCGTCGGCCGCTGAGCATGAGCAGGTTGTGCTGGGCGGCGTACTGAATGGCTGCTACCGCGTCGTAGCGCTGCAGGGTTGTATGGGTGATGGCAGCAATGTCGTCGACTGATGGGTTGGGTGTTTGGAGAATAAGGTGTTGCTCAATGGTTTGGGCAAGGTGATAGCTGGCAGCGCCAGCCCTATCGGGATCATGCTGAAAGCAGCGGCTGATGCTAACTATTAGTTTACCAAGACAAAAGGACCGCTGCTCTCGGTCTCTTCCGAGTACTGGTTGGTTATCTAGCGAAGGTAGTTCGTATGTCGTGAAGTCTGTCTGGCAGTGGGCGCAGCGTCGCCGCCGCCAGGTTGCGGCGCGGGTTTTGTTCCCGCGGGAATTGGTGACGGTGGTTTTGGTGTGAAAACAATTAGGACAAATCATATCTACATATTGACATACCGCTAGCAAAAAAGCTAGTGGAAAACTCAATAATGCGCTGTGGATAGCAAAGCCCCGCCATAATGCGGGGTATGAAAAGCAGGATGGGAGTCCGAGTGGTGCGATGAGCAGTAAGGGGCGCTTATTTGGTGTTCTGTGATCGCTTGGCATGCAGATTGGCACGCACCTCGGTAATTTTCTTGTCGTACTCAAAATGAAGCGTCACCTGGCTAAGCAGCGAGGCAGCTTTCTTTTGGGTGGTTGACGTGGGATGATGATCCATGTTTCTTATGGTAGCATACTTCAATATAAAAGTCAAGCGAACAGAAAAGGAGGGAGAATATCGCAAGGCGGGTAATCGAGGCGGGGGATTAGTAGTGACGTATAAAAGTACAATCTGCGGGTTGCTATAGGATATAAAAAACGGGCGCCTTGCGCCTGAACCTACTAGTTTAGCACTGAAGGTGCCAGCTGGGTATTGGTAGAGCGGGTGCAGAATATACTTACCTTAGTGTGCCTACGCTAGGTAAGAGTAGTGTTTATGTGTCCAAACTACGGACAAACTCTCTGACAGTCGCTGCAACTTCGTCAGCATGTGATAACATAGGCAAATGCCCGCTCGCGATGTCGCGTACTGCAACATTTGGTAATCGCTTGATGATCGTATCCTGCACGGCAACTGGCAACTCCGTGTCTTCTGTGGTGCGAATATAGCGGTATGGTATGGCAGGGTAGTCCGTAGAAGAGGTTTTGTCATAGTATAGTCCCCTTGCTTCAGGCTGGAAGGAGCTAACGAGCCTGTCAACACTTTCACCCTGTAAGCCGCTCGCTAGACCGTTGCGAATAGCACTTTCGGGTGGTTTTGTGCCAGCCAGCTTGACAATGATGGGCATAATGACTTTTTGTAGGAACGGCAAGCATGAGAAAAAGTTTCCGTTCGGATTCGGCACGGTTGCGCTGATACCGACAAACCCAGCCACGCGGTTGCCGACAAGCTGGCGAGCCAGTTCTACCCCGACAACCCCGCCAATGGAGTGCGCTACAATGATGATTTTGTCGGTTTTGAGCTGCTCGATACTTTCGGCGGCCGCATTGACATAATTGCCGAGTGAAGCGCCTTTATTGTTACGAACGATCGAGAAATCGGCTACAATCGATTGCATATCTAGTTCGCTGATAACGTCATCCCAAATCCAACTGTCTAGTCCCGCCCCTGAGATGAAGATAATACCGTAGGTCATAAGCAATCTATAGTATTTCGTAAAAATACCATTTGGTGGGCGATATAGGATTCGAACCTATCACCTCAGCAACGTCAATGCTGCGCTCTAGCCAAATGAGCTAATCGCCCGTAAACCTTTTTTATTGTACCAAGAACAGGGGGAGATTGCAACATTCGTGCTATAATAAACCTCATGAATGACGAACAACTATATGCGATGCGTCATAGCCTGGCGCACATCACGGCAGCTGCGGTGCAGCGGCTCTGGCCGGATGCCAAGTTTGGCGTGGGGCCGGTGGTGGACAATGGGTTTTACTACGACATTGACCTTGGCGAAACGAAGATCAGCGAGCAGCAGTTTGGCAAAATTGAAAAGACCATGCGGCGGATTATTGCCGAGGGGCAGGATTTCGTCTGTACCAAGTGTCATATTGATGAGGCGATTGCTTGGGCCAAAGAAACAGGGCAGCCATATAAAGAAGAGCTATTGAACGACCTGAAGCGCGCCGGCACGACCGCTGCCAAAGACCTTGATGCAGCCGAGATGGGGACGATTGCTGATGGCGATGCGGCGCTGGAGGAAGTGTCATTTTATACCAATGGCGAGTTTCGTGACTTGTGTCGCGGTCCGCATGTAGCAAATACCCGCGAGGTCGGTGCTTTTAAACTGCTTCGGGTGGCGGGCGCTTACTGGCGGGGCAATGAAAAAAATCCGCAAATGCAGCGACTGTATGGTGTGGCCTTTGCCACCCAAGAGGAGCTGGACGCCTACCTGGAGCGCCTTGAATTAGCTAAGCAGCGCGATCACCGCAAACTTGGCCGGGAGCTAGATCTGTACACCACGTCGCAGCTGGTCGGTGTGGGATTGCCGCTGTTTACGCCGCGGGGAACGATTGTGCGTGATATTGTTGCCCAGTATTCAAACCAGCTGCGCCAAGCGTATGGCTTTCAAAAAGTGTGGACACCACATATCACAAAGAAAGATTTGTATGAAAAGAGTGGTCACTGGGCAAAGTTTGGTGATGAGCTATTCCTGGTGAAAAGC
The DNA here is from genome assembly GCA_030528625.1 of Candidatus Saccharimonadota bacterium. Taxonomy (GTDB): domain Bacteria; phylum Patescibacteriota; class Saccharimonadia; order Saccharimonadales; family Saccharimonadaceae; genus Nanosynbacter. Next base: position 29,264 of record JAUMYN010000002.1, on the reverse strand, counting down.
CAGGAAACGAGCGACGAGATGGCCTTGAAGCCGATGAACTGCCCGCATCACACGCAGATTTTTGCTTCGCGTCCGCGTAGTTATCGTGACATGCCAGTGCGCTATCTGGAAACGACGACTGACTATCGGGACGAGAAGACTGGTGAGCTGGGCGGGCTGAGCCGGGTACGTTCACTAACGCAGGATGATAGTCATGTGTTTTGTCGACCAGACCAAATCGAGCAGGAAATAAATAATTTGCTGGCGGCGGCGCGTGAATTGTATATGACCATTGACATGAAACTCCGGGTGCGGTTGAGCTATCGGGATGACTCGGATGCGTATTTAGGCGATCCTGCATTGTGGACATCAGCACAAAACCAGTTGAAGTCGGCGGTTGAAAAAGTCGGTCTGGAATATTTTGAGCAGGAAGGTGAAGCTGCCTTTTATGGTCCGAAAATTGACTTTATGGCAACGGACGCGATTGGCCGCGAACACCAGGTAGCGACGGTGCAACTCGACTTTGTGCAGCCACAACGCTTCAGCCTGGAATACGCTGAAAGTGATGGAAAATTTACAACACCTGTGATGATTCACTGCGCCTTACTTGGTTCGATTGAGCGTTTTATGAGTGTCTTTATCGAACACACGGGCGGTTGGTTCCCATTCTGGGCGGCACCAGAGCAGGTGCGCATTTTGACTATCAATGACGAAGTTTCGGAATATGTAGATAAAATTACAACAATTTTATCAGGGGTCGTGCTGGATACACCAGTCAAATATAATGAAGTAAGATTTACAACAGATGACCGCAACGAGTCGCTCGGTAAGAAAATTCGCGAAGCGACCGCGGCCAAAATCCCAGTTCAGCTCATCGTCGGCCCAAAGGACACCGTGGCGGGTGAAGTGAGCGTGCGCACCCAGTCTGGCGAGGAAAAAGTGTTGTTAGAAAAACTCGCCGAGTACTTGAAGGGACTATAGATAATATGAGAAATTTACGGATTGCTTTCGATCTTGACGATGTTATTGTGAATACTGCACAGCCTACGGTTGATGCGTACAGGCGCGTTTATGGCGAATTCGATAGCTATGGCAATCAAATAGGGTTGTCGGCCTGCTATACAAATGATCCTGCGCTGTGGGGTTTGGACGATATGGCAGAGGCTTCAAGGCGTATTTATGGGCTGTATCTTTCAGAGAAGTCGGTCTACGATGCAGCACCATCGGTAGAAGCAAAAGCAGTCATCGGGAGGTTAGCCGATCAACATACACTCTATGTTATCACCGGACGCTCTGCGTCAATGCAAGCCATTACCGATACGCTCATCAGTAACCATTTTAAAGGAATGTTCCGAGATGTTGTTCTGACAAACCATCACCTAGGCACCTTGAGTAAAAGTGAGGTATGCAAGCAGTTGGGGATTCAGGTTCTTGTTGATGACTTGCCGCACCATATCGTCCGGGCCGTCGAAGACGTTCCATCACTAGAGGCGATTCAATTTGGTGCGTATCCTTGGAGCGGAGATAGTTTACCTATAGCCAGGGTAACAAGGGCAAGCAGCTGGACAGAAGTGGAGGCGGCCATTGAGCGAATTGCCACCGAGAAGGGGGCGGTATGACTCAGCGATTGAAGATTGCGATTGACATTGACGATGTTCTAGCAGAGAATGCCGCAGGGTTTGTGGCGTTTAGTAACCAGCGCTGGGGAACAAAACTGACGGTTGATGACTATGATGAACACTGGGCCAAGATGTGGCGTATCGACCAAGCGGAGACAGAGCGTCGAGCGGCAGAGTACTTTCGTTCGCCAGCAGCTCGGCAGTATGGGCATGTAGGGGGGGCGTTTGACGTGTTGGAGCGCCTATCAGGTCAGCACCATGTGATGATCGCGACGTCGCGACGTTTGCAGATGAAGCATGATACTCTGATGTGGATTGAAGAGCACTTTCCTGGTATTTTTTCTAGTACCGCGGTGTATTTTGCTGGCATCTGGGATGACGTTCGGCATGACTCCTATAAGATGACGAAAGCCGAGCTAGTAAATCAAATCGGGGCGGATGTGCTGATTGATGATCAGCTGAAACACTGCATGGCGGTGGCTGAGCAGGGACGTCACGCGATTCTTTTTGGCGATTATGCATGGAATAGAGCGAAGGAGCTGCCAGACTTGGTGGCGCGGTGTCATGATTGGACACAAGTGGAGGCAGCCATTGACAGAATTGCCAATCAGTAGTTTTCGCGATCGGGTGTATGCGCTCATGGCGTCGCTGCCGGAGAATAAGGTAACGACCTATGGCGATCTGGCGGTCATGGCGGGGCATCCGTATGCGGCGCGTCAGGTTGGTAATATTGCCCATGGTGGTCCGACCGATTTGCCGTGGCATCGGCTAGTGAATGCGCGCGGCAGACTGGCGATCGGTTTTCCTGGCGGCCAGGAGGTGCAGCGACAGCTTCTGGCGCAGGACGGTATCCAGTGTGATGATGAGTGGCGGGTGGCTGATTTCGAGGAACGGCGATGGCGACCACAATGGTAGCACCGCTTATCGTCATTACCGGGCCGACTGCGAGCGGTAAGACATCGCTGGCCATTGAACTCGCCAAACGCTATAGCGGAGAAATTATTTGCGCCGATAGCCGGACAGTCTACCGCGGCATGGACATTGGCACCGCTAAGCCGACAACTGAAGAGCGACGCGGAGTACCGCACTGGGGACTAGATTTGGTCGAGCCAGATCAGTCGTTTTCCGTCGCTCAATTCAAAGATTACGCCGTACAAAAAATTGCCGAGATTCGCGCACACGGTAAAGTGCCCTTTTTGGTTGGGGGAACAGGACTTTACATTGATGCGGTGATTTTTGACTTTCAATTTGGCACCAAAGCGGACGAGTCTATGCGGCAGCGACTTTCGCGGATGAGCGTCGAACAACTGCAGGATTATTGTGTTAAAAACAACGTTAACTTACCAGAAAATCGGAGGAATAAGCGGTATCTTATGCGGGCGATTGAGCGATGTAACCACGACAACACAAGAAACAGTACCCCTGATAAACAAACTATTGTTGTAGGAATAGCAACAAAAAAAGAGTTGTTGCGAACACGGATCGAGCTCAGAGCTGAACAACTATTTTCCGGTGGAGTTGTAAAAGAAGCAACAATGTTGGGCGAAATATATGGTTGGGAGAGTGAAGCGATGACGGGTAATATCTATCCGCTCGTGCGACATTATCTCCGTGGTGAAATTGACGACGATGAGTTAGTGCGACAATTTATTATTAGCGATTGGCGACTGGCAAAACGACAGCTGACATGGTTGCGTCGTAATCCCTTTATCATGTGGGCTGATCTTGCGTCCGCTGAACACTATTTGTCCGGTCTTCTGGCGGAATAGTAAAAGCTGTGATACAATTTTTACTATGATTGACGCACTATTTGGCTCAAAAACGAGGGTAAAGTTACTGCACCTTTTTTTGAATAATCCAGAAAAGTCGTTCTATGTGCGCGAAATCACCCGGCTGATAGACGAGCAGATTAATTCGGTGCGCCGAGAGCTGGCTAATATGCTGAATGTCGGCATCATCCTGTCCGATAATGCCGACAACAAGTTGTACTATACGGTCAATCGACAGTACGATTATTATGAGCCGCTGCGGGGCATATTCGCTGATAAGGCAACAACAGCTCCGTCAAAAGGTTCCGCGGCATCCTCACCCGATTGGGTTGAGTGGCTTCGCCGGGTACCAGGTCTCCGTATCGCGGTAGCAGCCGGTAAGTTGGTTCGGGGTTCGGCGAGCGGAGTTGATTTGCTACTAGTCGGGTCGCTGAGCACGGCACAGGTGGCAGCTGTGATTAAAAAGATAGAAAAAGCCGAGGGGCGTGAAATTAACTATGCCGTGATGCCATATGATGATTTTTATTATCGGTTGAGTGTTCGTGATAAATTCGTCGCCGAGATTATACAGGGCGCTTGTCGGGTCTTGGTTGATGCCGAGCATGTTATAAAGTCAGGGAAAGGAAGTGTATGCTAGACATTGAATATAAAGGTGCTAATGCTGTTGTTATTACAACAAAAACGACACAAGTGGTGTTTGATCCAGTGCTACCGGGAAAGACTACCGGGGCCGTGTTGGTTGATGGGGCGGTTGAGGTAGTCACCGAGCAGAAGTTTGTTGTAAAAAATGCTTTGCCAAAGGTATGTTTCCAGGGGCCGGGCGAGTACGAGATCGGAGATGTTTCTCTGGTGGGTACTGCCGCGTGCCGATATGGAGAAGTTGATGTAAAAAATGCAACAATATATCGACTAACCTCGGGAGACCTTCGTGTGGCGGTATTGGGGAATATAACACCGCAGCTAACCGAGCAGCAGCTAGAGGCGATCGGGATGGTTGATGTAGTGGTGTTGCCAGTGGGTGGCGGCGGAACTCTGAGTGCTTCCGAAGCCGCAGTCATAGTGCGTCAAATAGATCCCAAGGCGGTGATACCAGTACATTATGCCGATGATGAGATCGCCTATGGAACCGCGCAGGAGCCGCTAGAGACCTTTGTTGGCGAGCTGGGTGCGACCGTGCTTGAAGCGGGTACGAAATGGAAGCTCAAGAATAGCTCTGCGCTACCAGAGCAGCTGACACTGGTAAAGATCGCGCGTAGTTAGCGGATACGGATAAGGAGCGAATAGAAAGCATAACCCCCGATCCAAGTCGGGGGTATATAACAAGAGCTGTTTTGTGCAAACTACTTGCTGCTTGCTGGCTGCTGCAACAGGCCTTTTTTCTTGAGGGTGCGAATTGCCTGAGTACTGATCGTCATGCTGATTCGCTGTCCGTCAACGACAAGAGTCTTCTTTTGTAGATTTGGTTTGAACTTACGTTTAGTGCGGCGCAGGGAGAAGCTGACGTTGTGGCCGTACTGCTTGCCCTTGCCGGTTAGTTCGCATCGTGATGCCATTTCCAACCTCTCTTTGAACTTTAATGATAAACTATCCTTGTTATTGTAGCGGCATTTTGATAATTAGTCAAGACTTACGGTGTCGTTAGGAGTGGGTTATAATGGCAATCATGGTCAGCGTGACATATATTGCCATTGTTATTAGTGTTATTTTAGTGTCAATGACACTCCACGAAGCGGTGCATGCTTTTGTCGGATATGCGCTTGGAGATGATACTGCCCGGCAAGAGGGTCGGCTTAGTCTAAACCCTATTCGACATATCGACCCCTTTATGACGATCCTACTGCCCCTCATGCTGGCGTTGGTGGGCGGCCCGATTTTCGGTGGAGCCAAGCCTGTACCGCTTGATCCGCGTAATCTTCGCTATGGTGAGTGGGGGGCGGCCATGGTAGCGATCGCTGGCCCGCTGACCAACCTACTCATTGCTTTTGCAGTGTTCGGTATTGGGGTGTGGTGCGGCGTATTCACGAGCCAGGGAGTCGCCCAGCTGGGTTTTTTGCCGCAGGTATTGGCAGCAGGGGTGGTGATTAACTTAGGCTTCTTTGTGTTCAATATGCTGCCGATTCCACCGCTGGATGGCTCACGCTTTCTCTACGCGCTGGCACCAGATAGTGTGCGGCGCGGCATGGAAGTGGTCGAACAGTATGGCATCCTACTGGTATTTGCGCTGGTACTGCTTGGTTCATCGTTTTTGGGCAAAGTAATGTTGATGTGTGTCAATGCTATTATGACTGCCTTTTTCTGGATATTTGGTGTATAATTAGAGGTAGCCCTGATCTGTCCGCGGGCACTCATGATTTTCCTAACATCATGTGATAGGGAGCTTTATATGATCGGTCTATCGTGGTAGTCGGTTGCGAGCACCCACCTTGCGCTAAAGCGGGGAATATCACGTGCTCGCGATCAGGGCTTTATGGTGCAAGAAGCGGGTATGATCCAACGAATTGCGGTACGAATTGTTTTAGAACACAAGGGAAAAGTTCTACTTCTCCGCCGGTCGGATGGCCGAGAGAGTATTTTGGGGTATTATGAACTGCCTGGAGGAAGGTTGCTTGCGGATGAGCAACCAGAAGACGCACTTCGTCGCCACCTTGGCGAGGCGATAGGGGAAACTGCAATAGACGCTGTTGTTAGCAATGTATTCACCTATACTGACGCCGATGACAGGGACATCCAGTATGCGATTGTGCTCTATCATGCGGTGTTTGATCGCACCAAGCGGGCAATCAATCTGGGGCGTCACTATGATAAGTATGTTTGGTACCAACCTGGAAAACTGCCGCTTGAGCAGCTCACTGGACTGACACTTTCGGCGCTGGGACTGTCCAATGCCCAGCCTGTAGTATCGACAGTATCGCAGGGAGTGTCGATGCCGGTGGTGTATACTGATGGCGGCTCTCGAGGCAACCCCGGTCCATCGGCGGCCGGCTATGTGTTAGTGAATGAGCAGGCGGAAGTGGTGGATCAGGGAGGCGAATACCTTGGCATTACGACAAATAACCAGGCTGAATATCAGGGAGTAAGGCTGGGGCTAGAGGCAGCTCTGGCGCGAGGCTGGCAGACAATCGAGGTGCGCGTCGACAGTATGCTAGTGGTGCATCAGCTTAACGGTGTATACAAGATAAAGAACCGCGAATTATGGCCGGTGCACGAGTTGATTCGAGAGCTTATTCCCCAGTTCGATAAGGTGAAGTTTGTTCATGTGCCGCGCGAAATGAATCGGCTGGCCGACGGCATGGTGAATAAGGTGCTTGACGATAGCAAAAAGCGTGCGGATATCGTATAATAGGGATCGGCAGCCCGCTAGGCGATCGCTTGGCATCGGTCAAGAGGAAAGTCCGGGCAGTGAAGGACACCGACAGTCGCTAACGGCGACCGGGGGTAACCCTAGGGAAAGTGCCACAGAAACGAAACTACCCATGCGTTACGGCGCGCGGGAAAAGGTGAAACGAGTAAGGTAAGAGCTTACAGCTGGTCATGGTGACATGGCGAGGAGGTAAACCCTGTTGACTGCAAGGAGATCTGCATTAGAGTGGTCCGCTCGCAGGTCGATAACCGCTTGATTCGCTTGGCAACAGGCGAACTAGATAGATGATCGTCCACGACAGAACCCGGCTTATCGGTGGGCTGCCAATAAAAATCTCCCGAATAGAGCGGGAGATTTTTACGATACGAGGACTTGGCTACTTGGTTGCAGCCTCAACGATTGCCCTGAAGGCAGCCGGATCGCTCACGGCGATATCGGCTAGCATTTTACGATTGACCTCGATGTTATGCGCTTTCATGCCAGCAATCAGGCGGCCATAGGTAGTGCCTTCCTGGCGAGCAGCAGCATTGATGCGGGTAATCCATAGTGCGCGCAGGTCGCGCTTCTTATTGCGGCGGTCGCGGTAGGCGTACTGCAAGGCGCGAATTACCCCCTGTTTTGCTAGACGAAAACTACGGGTGCGGTTGTGCTGCATGCCCTTGGCGGCTTTAAGGATTTTCTTATGCTTGGCGCGTGCGGGAACTCCTCGTTTGACTCGCATGACTATACCCCCATCGCTCGCTTGGCATTCTTTGCCATTGAGCCGGTTACGGTTGCTGTTTGGTTGATAGCGCGCTTGCGACTCTTGGATTTCTTCGCCAAGAAGTGCCCGCCGAATGCGCGTTGGCGGGTCAGTTTGCCGGTACTGGTTAGCTTAATGCGCTTAGCAGTGCCCTTATGGGTCTTGAGTTTTGGCATTACTTACTCCTTATGACAATGCTCAGATTGCGACCAGCCATCTGAGGCTTTTGTTCAATGATCGCTTCTTCTTCCAGTAGACCAGTGATTTTATCAATCAATTCGTAGCCGATTTCCTTGTGGGCCATCTCGCGACCGCGGTACACCACCTGGATGCGAACCTTGTGCCCATCTGACAGGAAGCCGCGGATTTTACGCAATTTAACCTCAAGGTCACCGGCGCCGATTTTGAGACCGAAGCGCATTTGCTTCAGATCGCTGGCTTTGGCGGCACGACGGCTGCGCTGTTGATCCTTCATCTTCTGGTATTGATACTTACCCCAGTCGATGATTTTTGCTACCGGAGGGGTGGCGTCTGGTGAAATCTCTACCAGATCCAGTCCCGCCTCCTCTGCTGCTTGCAGAGCCTCACGGAGCGACATCACACCCAGTTGCTCGCCATCAGTACCGATAACGCGTAGCTCGCGGGCGCGAATCGCACCGTTGATACGGATTGATTTGTTAATCGCTAATCTCCTTTTCGTTGAAGCGAATCGTTAATATTTACCAAGCCATTATATCAGAGGTGGTAGAGGAGTTCAAGAGCTAGGCAGCGGTAATTTGACGGTATTGCAGCGCCTCGGCCAAATGGGCAACAGTGATGTCGTCTTGATCTTCCAGGTCGGCGATGGTGCGGGCGACTTTGATGACTTTGAAATAGCTGCGAGCGCTTAGGTCGAGCTTTTTGGCTGCGGTGAGCAGGAAGTGCTTCGCTGTGGCATCGAGTGGTGTAAAAATATCAACATCTTTACTTGATAGAGATCCGTTGTGTTTTTTACTATTACTAAAACGTCGTTGCTGTCTCGAGATGGCCTGGGTGATTTTTTGTTGGTAGGATATATGTTGCTTTTTTGACAACGTAGAGTGAGTAAGGAGCGCCTCATGGGGAACTCGGCTGACCGTGACCGTCAGATCGATGCGGTCAAGCAGGGGGCCGGAAAGCCGCTTTTGGTAGTTGAGGAGCTGGCTGGATGAGCACTGGCAGGCCTTTTCTTGGTCGCCGTAGTAACCACATGGGCAAGGATTCATGGTGCCAACCAGCAGAAAATGTGCTGGATATCGGTAGCGGCCATGCGCCCGGGTGATGGTAATATGATGATCTTCCATAGGCTGACGCAGCGACTCTAGGACGGTGCGGGGATATTCCAGCAGTTCGTCCAAGAATAGCGTACCGTGATGCGCCAGGCTTATTTCGCCAGGTTGGGCCTTGGCTCCGCCGCCGATTATCGACGTACGACTTGCGGTGTGGTGTGGTGCTCGAAACGGCCGGCTGGTGATAATACTGGCGAGCGGTTCGGTTTCACCGAGGCTATGTAGCTTGGTGACCTCAATAATTTCGTCGGCGTTCAGAGGAGGCAGTAGCGTGTTAAGCGCCCTCGCGAGCATGGTCTTTCCAGAACCAGGCGGTCCAGATAGCAGAATGTTATGCCGCCCAGCTACCGCGATGGCGATGGCGCGCTTGGCCTGTTCTTGACCCCTGATGTCGTCAAGATAGACGCCGCTGCTGGGTGCTGACAGCGGTAGATCTTGTTGTTGTGCTGGCGCAATAGGCTGCTCGCCGCGCAGATGTAAAAAGAGCTGCTGGAGGGTCTTGACCGGGATGACAGTGATGCTGTCAATAAGCAGCGCCTGATCGGCGTTGGCGGCTGGCACATAGACGGTGGATATGCCGTGTGCTTTGGCGGTTTCAGCGATAATGATGCTTGAGCGGATGGGCCGTAATGTTCCGTCGAGCGCCAGCTCGCCAGCAAACAGTGCTCCTTCAAGTGCGACTTTTGGCAGCTGGCCGGCCAGGCAGAGCAGTACCAGCGCAATGGGCAGGTCAAACTGCACCCCGTCTTTTGGTATTTCAGCGGGCGCAAGATTTATCACAACCTTACCCTTTGGAAAATCAAGAGAGCTGTTTTTAATCGCGCTGCGGACGCGGTCACGGGACTCATCAATCGCCTTGTTTCCTAGCCCGACGATTTGGACGCCAGGCAGGCCGCGGGACATGTCGCCCTCAACTTCAATCAGCTGCCCTTGAAAGCCACACGGTGTTGCGGAAGCGACCTTGCAAACCATACTGCCTCCAGTTAACCATAACCAGCTGGACTTTGGAAGGGAAATTTGCTATGATTATGTCATTGTGGGGCTGATATAGCTTTCGACAATTGGACGTTATCAAGATAGTTTGCGAACCGACGATACGCGTAACGTATGATATATCTGCAAAGAACTTTGCAAGCAAGGTTGCTAGCCTGTTCCAGGTTCGCGCCTTTGCACCAGCTGTAGCGTAATTTTTTACAGCCATCTTGTCGCACAGGCAACATAGTGCGTGCGAGGTGTCATAGTGATGTTGCTTGCTGTGCGTTCGGGCAGCAGCGAATGCGCGGGACTACTACTGCGTAACGAGGCTTGGTATTTTCGACTTATTTTGAGCCAAGCCTTGTTATAAAACAACGAAATAAGCCTATGTTCGTAGACGACTATCGTGATACCAGTTGGACCCGGGGGCGGTACCCGGCAGCTCCACCACACAGTATGCGACCAGCTTGTTGGCTGGTTTTTTGTTACCTGTAGGAAAAGGTTCAGAGACGAAAACAACCACCTGCGAGTAGTGGTTGTTTTCTAAAGTGGAGTTTTTCGAAGTGTTGTTTATGTTTGGCTTCTGTATAAGTTTTTTATTCAGAAGCTACCTCTATAATAAGCCATCAAAATGGTTATGTCAACGGCTTTTTAGTAAAATCTGCTGGTAAAAATTACCACATTCTTTACTACTCCCTAGGACCAGGCTGGAGAGTCCACTGGGAGGTGCGAGCAGTGGGGTATGAGGCTGTAGTTTGATTGAATTTTTCCATGCCGTCAAAACTCTATGGCTGGCTGAAAGTAGGTCGGTGCTCATAAGCACGAGAGCCGTTGTAGGGAATGGAGTGGCAAGCGCCGGTAAAGAATTAAGCGATACATACAAGATGCCGATACATCGCTATTACCCATGAGCCGAGGGGGTCTTGGGCTGTTGGGTCGAAACTATACTTTTGCGAACGAGTATTTGGCTCCCCGTGCGGCGGGCTACCAGGGATCGCTACGGGCAGTGTATGGCTGGATACTTTCACTAGCTCGTCATGGACTTCATAGCAATCAAGGGATGGATAAAGGTGTTTTTGGGCGACATAAAATGCAAAAATGTTGTAATGAAAACTTTTTATATAACAACGCATGACGGAAATATAACAGATTATAATATTTACAACATAATAAAAAATGTAAAATATACAACAAAAATATCAATCTAATATATTGACGGACTGACCGTCTTGTGCTAGGATAGACATAAGCTTTTCCAAACACAAAAAGCCTACAAAAACCTTAACAATCTACATGCGAACTTGATGTTTGTTGGCAGCTACTCGGCAGCAACATGCGCCGAAATGAGGGCCCGTGAGGGTATGCATTTCGTTGATGGCATGGTGCCGCCGAAGCTCTGCCAAGGTGCCGCGCGTAATGCGGTTTTGGCATCGAGCGCGCGCGAGCGAGTACCGCACGCATCCAGTTAATCCTTGTCATGAAATGGCAGCGAGTCTACTGGATGCGTGGAGAGGAAAGCCGCGCAGGGACATGCTCCTCACAGAGGAGCGGTCAGTCGCCTTGAGCGGCAGCTCCCACACTGGACGCCCGCGCCCAAATAGTTATTTTAAGCGGTGGATGGTGCGTTAGTGGTCGTAGGTTGCCGCTCAGGCTCTCTTGTACAAGGTGGGAGTGGATAGTATATGGTGACACATGTGAAGCGGTTTTTTTTGGCGGTAGTCTGCCTGGCGGTTGCGGGCGGCTTACTAATTATCACAAAGACAACGCCTAGTTCCGCTGGGCCCCTGGGGGTTCTGGCGCTTTTCGCATGTATATACGTGGTGTCTATAGGTCTGACTTATGGACTGCTGCACGGTATTGTTATTATTATGCGCCTGTCAGCAAAGTCAATCGGACGGCGCTTTTTGCTTGCACACATTCCACCCCTGAAGCTTTATTACTTGTCGAGCGTGATCGGTCTGGCGCCAGTTATTTTGCTTGGTATGCAATCGGTTGGCGGTATTGGGTTGATGGATGGGGTTCTGCTGCTTCTTTTTGAAATAATCGCTAGTTTTTATGTCGTAAAGCGCTTTTGAAGCATAGGCTTTTCAGTGGTGATATAGTATACTATAACTGTATGAATCCGGAACTGCCTAGAGTACAACCGAGCCTTGAGCAGTCGCCAGTCGTTGGCGGCGAGCTGGTTGAGTCGGCCGGGAGCCAAATCCTTGAGCGAGAGCGTGCGGGTCGTTATGAGACCGCACCGATACCGGCGAGCGACAGCACGCAAGAGCTGCCAGTAGCGCTGCCATCTATTGCGCCGCCACCAATTGCTTCGCCACCGACTGACACTGTTACGCCTGCCGACCCGGTAGGCACAAGCTTGCCGCTTCTGGCTGCCGACGATGATCTGATCGAAAAAGAATGGGTTGAGAAGTTGAAAAAGATTATCTCTCTGACGAAAGAAGATCCATATGAGCGGGCGCGCGTGATTGCGCAAATACAGGCCGACTATTTGAAGAAGCGACTTAACCGGTCACTTGGCCAGGCGGATGAGTAAGGCGAGCGTATGGGCGGGCCGTTGATACTAGCATTTATCATTGTTGCGATTGTGGGGGCTGGTGCTACTATATCGTTTTTTCAATATCGCAAGGTACTACGTGAGGCTAAGAACTATGAACGCGGCCTCAAGATGGTGCCGCTCTTGATTCATCTGCCGCCAAGCAGTGAGGATATTGAGAGTGGAAGCCGCGACCAGCGAGATTTGACCGAGGAGTTACTGAGTCAGGCGCAGGTAATGTACAATATCATCTCCAGTACCGCCACTAAGGGATTCAAGAGCAAGGTGTATGGACAGCGGCATATTTCGCTTGAACTGATGGCGCATGAAGGACTAGTGCGCTACTATGCAGTCGTACCGACGGTGCTGGTCGATGTGATTCGCCAGGCTGTAGCGGCAGCCTATCCGTCGGCTCGGCTGGAAGAGGTCAAAGAGACGAACATCTTTAGCAAGGTCGGCAAAATGAGCGGCACTATAGGCGGTGAATTTACACTGCGCAAGTCGTTTATTTTCCCGATTGCCACCTATCAGGAATCAAAGCGTGATGCTTCAAGGGCATTGCTCAATGCGCTGTCGGCGGCCACTAAAGAGGATGGCATAGGCGTACAGTTTTTGTTACGACCGGCGTATGACGGCTGGTCAAAAGCCTCGGAATCGCATATCGAGTCAGTGAAAAAGAATAAGGGCAAGAAGAAGGGTATCGGTGCCGCGGGCGGCTTGGTGTCGGCGCGGGATTTGCTGGAGGCGCTGTGGCGTCCGCCTGAATCTGGTAAGGATAAAGAACCGCCAAAGCCAGAGGACACCCAGCTTACTTCAATTGAGCAGGCGGAGATCGATGCCGTGGCGGAAAAAACACGCTATCCAGCCTATGAAGTGTTGGTGCGGGTGGTTATATCGTCCAATACGGCAGCGCGATCGCAGGTACTATTAAAAAATGTGATAGCGGCGTTTGCTTTGTTTGACTCGCCGCGCAACAATGGTTTCAAGTTTTCTCTGACGCGCAATATTGAAGAAATGACCACAGCGTATATTATGCGCTTTTTCCCGCAGCAGATTAGAAGCAATATCCTCAATAGCGTTGAGATGGCAACGCTGTTTCATTTGCCAAGCGCCAGCGCTATCCCGACTTCCCAGGTCAAGCGACAAATGTCAAAGCAGGTCGATGGGCCGACCGATGTGATGGATGAGGGGTTGCTGATTGGCTACAATGAGTTTCGCGGTACCAAGAAGCCAATTCGCATTGGTACCAAGGATCGCCGGCGCCACGTCTATATTATCGGTCAGACGGGCGTTGGTAAGTCAGTACTGCAGGAAAACATGGCCTATCAGGATATGATGGATGGTCGAGGATTCGCCTTTATCGATCCGCACGGCGATTTGGTGGAGTCGCTACTTGGTAAAGTGCCAAAAGAGCGCGTTGAGGATATTATCTACTTCAACCCAGCGGATATGACTAATCCGATTGGCATGAATATGTTTGAGTTTGATACGCCTGATCAAAAGGACTTTTTGATTCAAGAGGCGATCAATATGCTCTATAGTCTGTACGACCCGGGGCGAACTGGCATTGTGGGGCCGCGTTTGGAGCATATTTTCCGTAACTGTGCCTTGCTTCTGATGGCCGATCCGGCGGGCGGCACCTTTATTGATGTACCGAAGTGTTTGATTGATCCGGAGTTTGTGAAGAGTAAGCTGAAATATGTGACCGATCCGCAGGTGATCGACTTTTGGACGAAGGAGTTTCCTGCGTCCCAGCGCTCAAATGAGGCGGGCGAAGTGATTTCGTGGGTGGTGGCCAAGTTCGGTCCATTCATCTCCAACGATGCGATGCGTAATATTATCGGCCAGACTAAATCGGGCTTTGATCTGCGCGAGATTATGGACAATAATAAGATTTTGCTAGTTAACCTGTCAAAGGGCAAGATGGGTGAGTTGAATTCAAAGCTGCTGGGTATTATTTTCGTGATGAAGTTTCAGGCGGCTGCTATGTCGCGGGCCGATATTCCTGAGGATCAGCGCGTGGACTTCTCGCTATATGTGGACGAGTTTCAGAACTTTGCTACCGACAGTTTTGAATCAATTATGTCCGAGGCTCGTAAATATAAATTGAGCCTGATTATGGGCAACCAGTTTATGACGCAGCTGACCGATAAGATTCGCGAGGCAATTATTGGTAACGTTGGTACGGTGATTTCCGGGCGTATCGGCGTGACCGATGCCGAACTCATGGTGAAGAAGTTTCAACCAGTGTTTGATGTTGATGATCTGACGAAACTGCCGAATTTCCAGTCAATTACTTCGGTGATGATCAATAATGTACCGTCGGCGCCGTTTAGTATGAACTGGGTGCCGCCGATGGGGCAGGTGAATACACAGCTACGGGACGCGCTGGTACGATTGTCAGCAGCCAAGTATGGCAAGCCGCGAGCGGTGGTCGAGAAAGAAATTTTTGACCGGCTTGGTCGGTCGCGGACGGTGGTGGACGAAAAGCCGCGTCCAGCCAAGAGCGGCTCTTCATTCTTGGATGAGTGGCTTTCTAAGCGGCAGCAATTGGGGGGTAGTGCGCCTGTGCCAGCTTCAGCTTCGCCAAGACCATTTACGCCGCCAGGCGCTCCAAGCGGAGCGGCAAATCAGCCGCCGTTTGGTGCGACAAATTTGCCAATCTCTCCGGTCGGAGCAACCCCCTCGGGTGCACAGGCGCCGGTTCCTGTGCCGGGCTCGGCTGTATCGTCGTCAGCAGCCGCACCAGCTCCGTTGACTCCCTCTGGTACGCTTGGGTCAGCTGCGCCACCTACTGTGATCGAACAGAGTGCTACCGCACCAGCGCCTCCCGTCTCATCGCGCCCTGCGGTCCCGCTATCGGTGGCGGATCAGATGGCACAGGAGCTTGCCAAGGAAGAGGCGAACCGGTTGGATCTGCGTGGAGATGATGACGCGACCGAGGTATCGATCAAATTGCGATAGGCCGGCCGCTATAAGTCGGGGTCTAGATAGAGGGCTAAGACGATGACCGTTTATTAGCGAATCCAACGCGGGCGTATTCGATAATGACACCAATCAGCCACCCCAAGACGAAGAGCACCATGGCCTCAGACCCAGACAGGGGGTAGCCATAGCGCTGCGCAATAACGTAGACGATAATTGAGGCGATAGCACCGATAGCGCCAGCGACAATCAGGTTTGGCCGAGCGACGGTGTTACCAATAACATCACTGGCCTTATCGACAACTGGATTATGAATAACCTTGCTGAAAGCGCGCGATGGTGCTGGCAATTGCGATTGCACGCGGCGCAGCGTCTGCTGATAGCGCTCAGCGACGTCCTGTTTGGTAAGCGGCTGCGCTGTCGATTGCTTAACCGTTTCGGCGGTCTTTGCCACCTCTTCTTCGGCACTGCGCGCTAGTTCGACTGCTTTATGACGTGCCTCAGCGGCTGTTTCCTCAGTTTTTCTAGCTTTTTCAGCGGCGTGCTCGGCTCGTTCGGTAAGTTGTTCGCCGAGTTTGTCTACCGCATCAGTGCTGATTTCAGCGCTGGCCACTGTTTCGGCGCGCGGTGCGCGACTTTTTTCTACCATATACCATCCCCTCCTATAGTGTGCCAGCGGTCATCTCGCGGCGAATTAAGCGAACTTCTTTTCCTAGTTGGCGTGAGCGAAAATACAGGAAAGTAACAATACCAGCAACAATACCAGCGATGATCATCGTTTCTCCTGGGCCGGTCTTCGGTAGCTGAGTGACGACACTCTCGACAACTTTGACTGGCGGGCAGTCAACGTGCACATCGGTGCTGGTGCCAAAAGTGTTGGTCATACGGCAGTCGCCAGAGCTTCGCTCGCTTGCCCCCTGAGGGAGAGGCGACAGCTTGCTTGAGACCTGAACAACATAAGTGCGGGTTTGCTGCTGGCCTGGCTTGAGAGTGATCTTTGGCCAGATCAGGGTTTTAGTGCGCTCATCTAGGGTTGCACCGCCTCGATCATACAGAGAGGCGTACTCCAGCACGTCGCTTAGGTCGTCGGACATCTGCACACCAGCCTCGTCCTTACCTTCGTTTTTGGCGGTGATGGTATACTCAATACGTTCGCTCGCCTTAGCCTTCTTGGCAGTAGCATCCTCGCCAGAGGTCAAGTTTTTAACCGATTTGCGGCGGATGATCTGAGCCGTACAACGAGCGTCTTTCACCCACAGCGTCGGGTCGCCCAGGCATGGCTGGCAATCAGGATGATTTATCGGCAACGCTGGATTGAGCGGACAGCGTTCTATTTCTTTTATGGCCACAGTCGTTTTACAGCCGTCGGATTTTTTTGCCCCAAGGCTGGTTTCAACGATCGCTTCTACGGTGTAGGTGCCCGCATCCGTCAGGTTATGGGTAAACGTAGTCGATAAGGCCGTGGTTTTGACGGATTTACGAGCCACCTCCTTGCCCTTGTTATTGGTGAATATGACAGTATACCCGTTGACTGCAGCGCCGCCCGCGACCGAGGCGTCAACCGTCACCTCGACAGCGGTTCGGGAGTTGGTTGGCTTTACGACGAGACTAGTACATTGGGCTAACGGTTTTGGCTTTGGCTTGCAGTCTTCGGGATTTTTTGAATGGAGCGCGGTATTAAATTGATCTTCACGAATAGTGACTGGGTACTTCTTGTCGGCGAGGCGGCAGACCGTCATGTTTTTTGGCTGAGGCTTAGGTTTTGGATCTTCCTTCATTGCCAGGTTGCCGCAGCCTTTAATGATAGCGAATGGCTGCCCGAGAGAGTTTGTTCCCATAAGCGCTGGATACCATGAGCCAGTGCCTTTGACATTGCGACCAGTATCACTGTTAGAGAGAGGCCTGGAGTAGACTGTCATGTCGCCAATACGATGAGCTACTTCGCCGCGCTGCGCACCGAAACGGGGGAGTCTTCCCCAAGAGCGCCAGCCAGCGTCGCGTCCGCCATTGCGGCTATGGATCTCCACAGAGCGACCCTCCTTTCCTTGTGCCAAGTTGTCACGGGTGATTCCAGCGTAGGTCATAATGTCACGGAACCCCTGGGTGTTATTATCCCAGGCAGCCAGGATTTGTGACTTATTCTTTACGCCGCCATAGAGAATATCATTGGCGTTGGCTGCGTTGGCCGACTCTGGCGGAGCAAAGGAGATAAATAACTGCACAACGAGTGCAAAGGCGGTCAAAATAAGGCCGATACGCCGGGTCGCTTCTTCTTTTCTGAGGCGCTTGGCGTAAAAGCCAAGTTCGCCGATAAGCGAAGGGCTAAATGGTAGATGGGAGACGAGTTTTTTGAACATAGTGCTGGCCTTTTTGTTTATTCAATCAATAGTATTACCTATATGGTGTAAATTATAGCATAAGAAATATGTTCACGTAAAGCACTTGAGTGAACAATTTTTATGCGCTATAATGGGAGAGTTGTAAATAGCTGACAAGTCAGGAAATAGTGAGGGAAGCATGGCTAAACAAACAGACAAGCAGGCCTATGACGGCTCGCAGATCCAGGTGCTTGAGGGTCTGGAGCCAGTTCGTAAGCGCCCCGGCATGTATATTGGTAGCACTGGGTACGATGGTGTCCATCATCTGATTAAGGAGATTGCCGATAACTCTATTGACGAGGCGATCGCTGGATATGCCAGTCGAGTCGATGTGGTGCTATTGGCAGATGGCGGGGTGCGTATTACCGATGATGGTCGTGGTATTCCGGTTGATAAACATCCGAAGACTGGACTTAGTACGCTGGAAACAGTGCTGACAGTGCTGCATGCTGGCGGTAAATTTGGCGGCGGCGGCTATAAGGTCTCGTCTGGTCTGCACGGCGTCGGGTCGAGTGTGGTGAACGCTCTTTCGACCAAGATGATTGCCGAGGTGGTGCGCGACGGCCAGTTGCATCGAGTGGTGTTTGAGCGCGGTGCGATCACCGAGCCGCTGAAAAAGGTCGGCGCAACCGATCGCCCAACCGGCACCTCGATAGTATTTTATCCTGACCCGACTATCTTTAAGGAGACAGTGGATTTTGATTATAAGTGGGTGGTGAACTATCTACGTCACCAGGCATACCTGACCAAGGGTGTCTTTACTTCGGTGCTTGATGAGCGAACGGCGGAGCGTCAGGCGTTTTATTTTGAGGGGGGCATTCAAAGTTATGTCAAGCACCTCAATGTCGGCAAGGATATTCTGAGCGACGAGGTATTTTACGTCGAGCGCAAGGTGGAGGACTGCATGGTTGAAATTGCGGTGCAGTATAACGATACCTACAATGAAATTGTGAAACCCTTTGCCAACAATGTTCTCACCCCTGATGGCGGCACGCACTTGGTGGGTTTTCGCTCGGCGCTCACCCGGGTGATTAACGATTATGCCCGTAAGAGCGGACTTTTGAAGGAAAAGGAAGAAAATCTCACCGGTGATGATATTCGCGAGGGTCTGACAGCCATCATCCTGGTGAAGCTGCCAGATCCGCAATTTGAGGGCCAGACCAAGAATAAGCTGGGCAATCCCGAGATGCGCCGCTACGTTGAGCAGGTGATGAATGAGTACTTTAGCTACTACCTGGAGGAAAATCCTGCTATTGCGAAGAAGATTGTCGGTAAGGCGACACTGGCAGCGCGCGCACGCAAGGCAGCGCGGGCAGCACGGGAAAACGTCATACGTAAAGGGGCCCTGGATGGCCTCAATTTGCCAGGCAAGCTGGCGGACTGTTCAAGTAAAAATCCGGCTGAGTGCGAGCTATATATTGTTGAGGGCGACTCGGCTGGTGGCTCGGCTAAATCAGGTCGTGATTCTAAGACGCAGGCGATTCTGCCGCTGCGCGGCAAGGTGCTCAACACCGAGCGAGCACGGTTAGATAAAATGCTAGCAAATAACGAAATCGTATCGCTTATCAGAGGGCTCGGTGTTGGTATCGGCGACTCGTTTGATATCTCGGGGTTACGTTATGGCCGGATTATCATCATGACCGATGCCGACGTCGACGGAAGTCATATTGCGACGCTATTGATGACCTTTTTCTTCCGCTACATGCGAGAAGTGGTTGAAGGCGGCCACATTTATCTTGCGAAGCCGCCGCTGTTCCTGTTGCGAGCAACTGGCAATAAAAAGTGGTATGTCTACACCGAAGAAGAGCGAGATGCGCTGATTGCCGAGCTCATTGATAGGCGTCGGGTGAATGGCGCAGCTATCAATCCAGACGACACACCACTCAAACAGGCCGGCTTGAGCGATATTCAGCGCTATAAGGGTCTTGGTGAGATGGATGCCGATCAATTATGGGAGACAACGATGAATCCAGAAAATCGTGTGCTGGTGCAGGTGCGAGTCGAGGACGCCGAGCGAGCCGATGCGATTTTTACCAAGTTGATGGGCGATGAAGTGGCACTTCGTAAAAGCTTCATTCAGCACAAGGCAAAGGAATATGACCTCGAGGAATTGGACGTATAGCTATGGGTAGTGATGATAAAAACACAACGATTTCAGGTGAAGTTGTAAATAATACAACACACTCTCGACGTATCGAAGACCGTACGCTAGAGCATGTCATGGAGGATAGCTTTATGCGCTACTCTATGAGCGTGATTATCGATCGCGCACTACCAGACGTGCGCGATGGCCTCAAGCCGGTGCATCGCCGTATTCTGTATTCAATGAACCAGAATGGTAATCGCAGTACGGCGAAGTTTGTTAAGTCAGCTCGTATCATCGGTGACGTGATGGGTAAGTATCATCCGCATGGTGATTCGGCGATTTATGACTCAATGGTGCGTTTGGCGCAAGACTGGGCGATGCGCTACACCCTAGTGCAGGGGCAAGGTAATTTCGGCTCAATGGACGGCGACCCGCCAGCTGCCCATCGCTACACTGAGGCGCGACTTGATAAGCCAGCCGAGGAGCTATTAGCTGATATCGACAAAGAAACGGTTGACTTTAAGGACAATTTTGACGGTTCAGAACAGGAGCCGAAAGTGCTCCCGGCCAAGCTGCCTAATCTGTTGTTGAATGGTCAAGTGGGTATCGCGGTCGGCATGGCTACCAGTATTCCGACGCATAATCTCGGTGAGTTGGTTGACGCAACCATTCATCTGATTGATCATCCTGAGGCGACGGTCGATGACCTCTTGGCCTATGTTAAGGGGCCGGACTTCCCGACTGGGGCGACGGTGTATGGCGGTGCGCCGATGCGCCAAGCCTATGCGACGGGTCGCGGTAGTGTGACGATTCGGGCGGTAGCCGAGATTGAGGAGACGAAGCGCGGCCGTCATCAGATTGTGGTAAGCGAAATTCCCTATGGGGTGAACAAGGCGACACTGATTGAAAAAATTGCCGATCTGGTGAAGGAGAAGAAACTGACCACCATTAGCGATCTGCGCGACGAGTCGGCTCGCGGCGATGTCCGAGTGGTGATTGAATTGAAAAAGGATGCTTATCCTAAGAAAGTGCTCAATCAATTGTATAAACTGACGGCACTACAGACCAATTTCCACTACAATATGCTGGCGCTAATTGATGGTATTCAGCCGCGAATTCTAGGGCTGTGTGATATCCTGGGCGAGTTTGTCAAACACCGCCAGATCGTGGTGCGCCGCCGCACTGAGTTTGAATTAAAGAAAGCCAAGGCGCGGGCGCATATTCTCGAAGGTTACAAGATTGCGCTGGATCATATTGAGGAAGTCATCAAGACGATCCGCGCCTCCAAGACTCAGGAAGAGGCCGAGAAAAATCTGCGCGAAAAGTTTGGTCTGAGCGAAATTCAAGCCAAGGCCATTTTGGCAATGCAGTTGCGTCGCCTGACTGGTCTGGAGCGTGAGGCAATCGAGAATGAGCTGAAAGAGCTGCTCGTCTTAATCGCCAAGCTAGAGGGGATTTTGGCGGACGAGCGCGAGATTTTGAAGATCATCAAGACTGAGCTATTGGAGATGAAAGACAGGTATGGTGATGAGCGCCGCAGTAAGATGATCAATCACGAGCTGGGCAAGTTCTCCGATGAGGAGCTTATCCCAGAGGAAGATGCCGTTGTTCTTTTGACAACGGAGAATTACATCAAGCGTACCCTGGCAAGCGACTATCGTAAGCAGAACCGCGGTGGCAAGGGCAAGCGCGGCATGACCACCAAGGAGGAGGATATTATCGCTCAGATTGTGCCGGCTAATACCCATGACTATCTCCTCTTCTTTACCAACAGAGGCCGCGTCTTCCGACTCAAGGCCTATGAGGTGCCAGCAGCTAGCCTGAGCGCTAAAGGCGTGGCGGCAGTTAACCTGTTGCAACTACAGCCTGAAGAGAAAATTACGGCTATCATCAAGCATGAAAAGAATGCTAAGGACACCGGTTATCTGTTTATGGCAACGACTCACGGCACTGTCAAGAAGACGCCGCTGGCTGATTATGCCAATATTCGTACCAACGGGTTGATTGCTATCAAGCTGGACGATGGCGATGAGCTGCGCTGGATCAAGAAGACCGATGGAGAGAGCGACGTCATCATCTCGACATCGGCTGGACAAGCGATTCGTTTCAACGAGAAGGATGCTCGACCGATGGGCCGGGCGGCGCGTGGCGTACGCGGTGTACGACTGCGCCCTCGTGATTGGGTGGTTGGCATGGATATTGTGACCAGCGACGAGCAAACCTTACTGGTGATCAGCGAGAGAGGCTTTGGCAAGCGTACCAAAGTGACTCACTTCCCGAGCCATAAGCGCGGCGGTGTCGGTATCAAGGCTGCCTTGGTGACGACGAAGACTGGGCCGATTATCTCGGTGCAAACCATTGATCCGGATATGACCGATGCCATCCTGGTTTCGCAAAACGGCCAGACGATCCGGCTAAGCCTGGCTGATATTAAACTACTCGGGCGTACGACACAGGGCGTGACGATTATGCGCCTCAGCGAGGGTGATGCGGTGTCGTCGATCGGTCTCATGGAGGAGCGGCCGGCAGGCGAGGAATAGAACATGAAATATCTACTGATCGTGGCAATTGCCTGGGTGGCAGCCCAAGGAGCGAAGCAGCTGGTGCGGATGCTTGGCCATAACCGTCGAATCTTCCATGGCAATCCACGATCAGGGCTGCTACTCTCTGGCGGTATGCCGAGCGCCCATGCGGCGTCGGTAGCGGCGCTTGCGATAGCCATTGGCTGGTACGATGGTGTACAGGGTGCTTCCTTTGCCATTGCTGCGCTGTTTGCCGCGGTGGTGATGTATGATGCGATTATGGTGCGATTTTCTTCTGGCGAACAGGGCAATGCCTTGCGCGAGGTGATCACGATGCAGAAACTGCCGTTAAAAATGCCGCGTGTAGCGCATGGGCACACCCCTGTCGAGGTATTGGTTGGCGCCGTGCTTGGCGCGGCAATAGCATCTGTTGTAATTTTCGCTACAAAATAATCGACAATAACCCTTGACCTGGCGGAGAGGATCAGGTATGATGGGTATCAGTCTGGTGGCTGGAGTGCGAGGCCAAGCCGCAATTACATCAGTAAGTGTAGCATCAGTCGCGACGGCGACACCAGGCCCGAACGTTAACAATTTGATTGTGCAATATCATCGTCAGTTTATATTTTTGTAGAGCCTTTTACTTGTGATAAGTAAATTTAACGGAGAGTTTGATCCTGGCTCAGGATGAATGCTGGCGGCGTGCCTAACACATGCAAGTCGAGCGGCAGCGGGTTCTGCACTATCAACTTGAAGCCTGGACGCGGGGATTTCCGAAGGAAATCAGCCGCATCATTTCGAAAGAGATGAGTGTCTGGGATTACTTCGAACTGATAGTGCAGAATGCCGGCGAGCGGCGGACGGCTGAGTAACGCGTGGGAATTTGCCCCAAAGTGAGGGATAACTGCCCGAAAGGGTAGCTAATACCGCATATGGTCTTCGGATTAAAGGATTTATCTGCTTTGGGAGAAGCCCGCGTTGGATTAGGTAGTTGGTAGGGTAATGGCCTACCAAGCCGACGATCCATAGCTGGTCTGAGAGGATGATCAGCCAGACTGGAACTGAGACACGGTCCAGACTCCTACGGGAGGCAGCAGTGAGGAATCTTCCACAATGGGCGAAAGCCTGATGGAGCAACGCCGCGTGAAGGATGAAGGCCTTCGGGTTGTAAACTGCTTTTATGAGTGAAGAATATGACGGTAACTCATGAATAAGCACCGGCTAACTACGTGCCAGCAGCCGCGGTCATACGTAGGGTGCAAGCATTATCCGGAGTGACTGGGCGTAAAGAGTTGCGTAGGCGGTAAGTCAAGTGAATAGTGAAACCTGGTGGCTCAACCATACAGACTATTATTCAAACTGGCTTACTCGAGAGTGGTAGAGGTCACTGGAATTTCTTGTGTAGGAGTGAAATCCGTAGATATAAGAAGGAACACCGATGGCGTAGGCAGGTGACTGGACCATTTCTGACGCTAAGGCACGAAAGCGTGGGGAGCGAACGGGATTAGATACCCCGGTAGTCCACGCCGTAAACGATGGATACTAGCTGTTGGAGGTATCGACCCCTCCAGTAGCGAAGCTAACGCGTTAAGTATCCCGCCTGTGGAGTACGGCCGCAAGGCTAAAACATAAAGGAATTGACGGGGACCCGCACAAGCGGTGGATTATGTTCTTTAATTCGATGATAACCGAAGAACCTTACCAGGGCTTGACATCCAGGGAAGGACTGCGAAAGCAGACTGTGCCTTTTGGAACCCTGTGACAGGTGATGCATGGCCGTCGTCAGCTCGTGTCGTGAGATGTTAGGTTAAGTCCTTCAACGAGCGCAACCCTTATTGTCAGTTGTATTTTTCTGGCAAGACTGCCCCGGTAACGGGGAGGAAGGAGGGGATGATGTCAGGTCAGTATTTCCCTTACGTCCTGGGCTAGAAACGTAATACAATGGCTAGTACAATGCGCAGCGAAGCCGCGAGGTGAAGCAAATCGCATCAAAGCTAGTCCCAGTTCGGATTGCAGGCTGAAACTCGCCTGCATGAAGTCGGAATCGCTAGTAATCGCAAATCAGCAAGTTGCGGTGAATACGTTCCCGGGTCTTGTACACACCGCCCGTCAAACCATGAAAGTGACCAACACCCGAAGTCCGATTCGTCGGCCTAAGGTGGGGGGCATGATTGGGGTTAAGTCGTAACAAGGTATCCGTACCGGAAGGTGCGGATGGATTACCTCCTTTCTAGGGAGAATAGATGCCAACTTGTCGAGCAATCACAAGTTGAGCTAGGTCGGTCTCGTAAATATGCTGAGCTTACATATTTACTATTACCCTATCGGGGTGAGACAAAGTTCAACAACCTTCTCTACGATAAACCAGCGATGGATTGCACAATCAAATTGTTATCAAGAAACACCCCCTTGTGAACCAGGGGGTGTTTTCGTTTAGTATCATTCCTATTGCGGCGAGTGGAGTCAGGAGCGATGAAAAAGCAAATTCACCAGACCATGGAGAAGGATGGAGTGGAGCCCAAGGGCGATAAAAAGACCGACAATACAGATGACGACACCCCAAAACTTAAAGCGATCATAGCTGGCGACACCGCCGCCCAGATTATCGGCAATTTTCTGATGATAGATCGTTATGGTTGCGCCGCTCGCCAGGATGAGCGTTCCAAGAATAAAGGCGCCAAAACTAAATTCATACATATCTTTTCCATTATACTCTTGTCAGAACGAAAAAGATACGGTACAATGGAGTAAGTCTTGGCGAAATGGGGGCATAGCTCAGTTGGCTAGAGCACCTGCTTTGCAAGCAGGGGGTCCAGGGTTCGAGTCCCTGTGCCTCCACCATACAGGATGTCAGGCTTAGTCTGGTGCATCCTCCAAGACAGCATGAGGGCGATTAGCTCAGCTGGTTAGAGCGCGTCACTGATAATGACGAGGTCGGAGGTTCAAGTCCCTCATCGCCCACCATAGTGTCATTATATCGAGCAGGGCGAGATATAATATGCGCTATGGATACACCCAGTGCGGGCGCTTAGCTCAGTTGGCTAGAGCATCTCGTTTACACCGAGAGGGTCGGGGGTTCGAGCCCCTCAGCGCCCACCATTAACGATAACTACTCTATTGGGTAGTTTTTTATTTCCCCGCTATCTGTAAACAATTTGCTTTTTACCTCAAAACCCGCTACAGTATAGGGTGTAAGCCAAGACAATACCTGATTGGGGCGTATTGATCGTCAATACAAAAATAAACACTATGGACATACCAAGCCAACAGTCAAGAATAACCATAAGCATAGTCGCAGCAATGCTGGCGCTGATTGCGGCGGTTGTGGTACTTGGTGTAGCGGCCGCTTTGTCGCCAGATAGGCATATTGCCCTCAACAGTGATACGAGCGGCGATGTCGTCACGAAACGTACCGCGGCGCAGGGTGTCGCGGCAGGTCAAGACTATCGCAAGAGCGATGACTCGCAAGGATCGATCACCGATAGGAGGGAAGAGGAAAGAGGAACGGACAGGTGGCAGCAGGCGACAACAGCGACCTCTTCTCGTAGGACTGCGCGGCGAGTACCGGTGACGACTCCAGCGACCGCTCCGCCGCGGCCTCGCGCCGAACATCCCGCCATATTACCGATTCTCCCACGGCCGGCGCTGCCGCCGTCGAGCAGCCCTGCTCAACCTGGGGAGGTTATCACTTTGATTCCAGGACAGTCTAATAGCACGGTAATAAATGTCACGGACGAGCGCTTCGGCGCCAAAGGCGATGGCCTGAGTGATGACACGATCGCCATTCAGCGCGCAATTGATTATGCGGCCGCTGCGGGCGGAGGAGTAGTCGAAATCCCTAGCGGTACCTATATGATTAACAGCACATTAAATGCCTCTGATGGTCAGTTCGGGTTGACGGGACTGTATATGAGGAGTAATGTAACGGTGCGAATGACCGAGACGACGACATTGCAGGCGATGGCGACTAGTTCTTCGCATTATGCAATTTTCAGGTTAAGCGGGGTGGAAAATGCCCATATCGCAGGCGGCACCTTGGTAGGTGATCGGGCGAACCATCAGGGAGAAGGCGGCGAATGGGGCCATGGCGTGAGCATTGTTTCATCCAAAAAAGTCGTTATTGAAGGAGTAAGGGCAAAGGAGTTCTGGGGTGATGGGTTTTATATTGGAGGAAATGTTGCCCACAGAAGTCGTGATATTATTTTGCATAGAGTAACAGCGGAAGGGAATCGACGCCAGGGCTTATCGATTGTCGACGGAGCGTCTATTAAGGTGTTACGTTCGGTATTTCGTACGACGCACGGTACCGCTCCGAGCGCTGGTATCGATATTGAACCAGAGCATCTACAGTCAGTTATCGGAGTGGAAATCCGCGACTCCGTTATGTCGGGCAATCTTGGCTCAGGGGTGGCATTGGTGAAACGTCAAGAAAACCAGGCAACGATAAAAGATATTGTCATAGAGGGAAATACGCTAGTGAACAACGGCTATGGCGTGATGGTACTCGGAGCAACCGATAGTCAGATTATAGGTAATCGCATCCATCGAGGAGTGTTGGGTGAAGATGATTACACCATACATCTTTCATCTACCTCTCGCCAGGTACAGGTTATTGATAATGTGCTTCTAGGTGGTGCGATTGTCGACCAAGGTGTGAACAATAGGGTGGCAAGCAACCATACTCATGCTGGCGTATACCTAAAGGGCGAGATAAAAGCGGGCGGCTCCGTAGTTGCAGAGGTGAGTGATGGTGACGGAGTACCTCAGGATAAGGTGATATATCGTTGGTATAAGAACGGGCAGCTTCTTGCGCCGGAAACGGAGAGGTATTGCCATATTGGTGCAGATGATGCCGGGAAGACTATTGCGGTTGAAGTGTCATTTGTCGATTTGGCTGGCAATACGGAGACTGCCCAGAGTGATGTGCTGACGATTATCGGGCCGTAGACGATTAGCGCTTAACTGTAGTATACTCGTTTCATGTACAAATACGTGATGAAGCCGTTGTTGTTTTTACTGAGTCCAGATACGGCGCATCGGCTGACAGTGGCAGCGGGTCGGCTCGTACAATCGATTGCACCGCTGCGATGGCTGCTGGGGCGATGGTGGTCGTTTAGCCACGAGGCCTTAAAGCAGGAGCTTATGGGGATGCAGTTTCAAAACCCAGTGGGGCTGTCCGCTGGCTTTGACAAGAGCGCTGAATTAGCACCTCTAATGGAGCGCGTCGGATTCGGGTTCGCTACTGGCGGATCAATGACTCTGGAGCCGCGAAAAGGCAATCGTCGGCCGTGGTTTCATCGACTGCCGAAAACTCGGTCGCTGGTAGTGTTTGCTGGTATGCCAAACAAGGGGTTGGGGCACTGCGCACCCCAGATAGCTAAAAAGCTGACAAAATTACAACACATGCCGACTATCCTATCGGTAGCGGTTATTGCTAATACGACAACAATTACCGCAGGACAAGGGCGCCCCACTGAGCAGGCGATTATCAACGATGTTAAAAAAACAACAGAGTATATTATCGAACATCAGTTGGCGACCGCTATTGAAATTAACATCTCTTGTCCAAATGCGGGGCGCGAGCCCTTTATTGAGCCGCAATCGTTGAAGGCGCTACTGGCCGCTCTTGATGCGGTACCGCGACGGAATGTGCCGCTGCTCATCAAGATGCCGCATCTCTACGATAGAGCACAGTTTGAGCGACTCTTGTCGGTAATTGCGCAGCACAATGTGCAGGGAGTGACGGTAGCAAATCTAGTGAAAGAGCGCGATCGGGTGGCGGTGAAGGATCCGTTAACCGACGAGATTCGAGGCGGCTTGAGTGGTATCCCCGCCCAGCAACACAGCCTGGAGCTAATACGGCATACGTACGAGAACTACGGCGATCGATTGGTGGTTATCGGGGTGGGGGGAGTATTTTCCGCCGAGGATGCATATCAAAAAATTCGCGCAGGGGCTAGTTTAGTAGGGCTTATTACCGGTGTAATTTTTGAAGGGCCAGCGCTGATCGGTCGTATGAATCGAGAGTTGGTTTCTCTGCTTGAAAAGGATGGTTTTTCGCATATCTCAGAGGCGATTGGCGCCGATTGCAAAAAATCACCCAAAAATTCTAAAAATCTTTCCAAAAAGACTTGCAAAAAGAAAACACCTGCTGTATAGTGGATAAACAGTTACGCGAATGTTCCGAGAGAACCTCTGGCAAGACACTGCGGATAGTGCGAGGGCAGTGACGTAAGAACCACAACTTGAATGCAAACCAGATGCGTGAACTTTTTTGACGGATCGAGTGTGCACTCAAGCGTGAGGCACCGATCATTAACAATCTGAAGAGAAGAAATTGAGTTTTTAATTGACGGTAGTAGTGATTGTAAAGTAACAATTACTAGTTAAGTCAATGCATAAAAAGGTACTCAAGGGCGCTAAATGGATGCCTAGACGTATATTACCGATGAAGGACGTGGAAGACTGCGATAAGCCTCGGGAAGCTGTCAACAAGCTTTGATCCGGGGATTTCCGAATGGGGAAACCCAGCATGGGACATGCCATGTTGCCTCGTACTGAACACATAGGTACGTGAGCGGGAACCAACTGAACTGAAACATCTTAGTAGGTTGAGGAAGAGAAAGTAAATAACGATTGCGAAAGTAGTGGCGAGCGAAATCGCAACAGCCCAAACCTTTTAAGTTTTGTCTATTGTTCAAATACTTTGAACTCGGGTTTTAACGAACGCCGCGCAAGTTCAAAGCTTGGATCAATAGACAATAAGCTGATAGGCGAATACTTATAAGGGGTTGTGATATAACATATGACCAAGTCAGAGCGTTGAACTTCGGTTCAGCAATCTGATTTGCGATCACTGGCTATCAACAGTGAGTAAGGTAAGAAATCGGCGTGGTTAGCAGAATAATTTGAATGATTAACCAAAGAACGTGAAAGTCGTGTATGCGAAAACGACGCTGACCTTATATATGTTTTATCGAGTAGGACGGGGCACGAGAAACCCTGTTTGAATCTGGCTGGACCACCAGCCAAGGCTAAATATAATATACGATCGATAGTGAA
>JAUMYN010000004.1 GCA_030528625.1 Candidatus Saccharimonadota bacterium | reverse complement strand
TGGTCGGGGTGACTGGATTTGAACCGGCGACCTCACCGTCCCGAACGGTGCGCGCTACCAAGCTGCGCCACACCCCGATATCATGAGTATACGCCTTTGGCCGGCTGAAAGAAAGCATGAGCGGGCAGTCGCTAGCCAAGTCGTCTGTTGCCGAGGCCAATTACCTGTTGTATTTTTGGTAGGTATGCTACTATAGTGCTAGAACCATAAACACAAAGAGGGGATGGGGTATGGATCAACCACTACACATTACATCAGAAATAGGCAAGCTCAAGGTTGTCGTGCTACATCGGCCAGGTGAGGAATTGGAAAATCTGATTCCGGACTACCTGACCGATTTGTTGTTTGACGACATCCCGTATCTAAAAGAGGCGCAGGCAGAGCATGATGCCTTTGCCGACGTGCTGCGCAGCCGCGGCGTCGAGGTGCTCTACCTGGATCAGTTGGTAACTGAGGCGCTCAGCACCGATCAGCTGCGCGAGCAGTTCGTCGATGAAATGCTGGCTAGCTCCAAGCAGGATTCGCGCCGCGTGACCGAAACGCTGCGCAGCTTTTTGCTGGATTTGCCGACGCACGCCATGGTGCGCAAGATTATGGCTGGCGTGCGCAAAGATGAAATCACTTTGCCGCCAGAGCATCACCAGCAGCTGCATGATATGGTGGAGAAAAATCACTATCCGTTCTACCTCGATCCGATGCCGAACCTCTACTTTACGCGCGATCCAGCAGCGGCAATTGGCCAGGGTCTGACGATTAACAAAATGCACTGGCCAGCCAGGCGCCGCGAGTCGCTGTTCATGCGCTATATTATCGACCATCACCCGCGCTTTGCTGGTCATGATGTGCCGGTGTGGTATGACCGCAAGGAAAAATTCTCTATCGAGGGGGGCGACGAGCTGGTGCTGAGCGGCGAAGTGATGGCCATCGGCGTATCAGAGCGTACCTCGGCGGAAGCGATTGAAAAAATGGCTACCAAGTTGTTTGCCGGCTCTGGTTTTAAGAAGGTGATTGCGATGGAAATTCCTAAGAGCCACGCCTTCATGCACCTTGATACGGTATTTACCATGATTGACTACGACAAGTTTACCATCCATCCAGAAATCCGCGACCATGGCGGTAAGATCAACTGCTTCATTCTGGAAAAGGTCGAAGGCCAGCCATATCCGCGCATTACCCATGAGACAGATTTGGAGCATGTGCTGCGGACGGCGCTGGGCTTGCCGCAGGTGACACTGATTGAGTGCGGCGGCGGCGATCGGATTGCGGCGGCTCGCGAGCAGTGGAATGACGGTTCAAACACCCTAGCGATCGCTCCAGGTGTGGTGGTGACCTATGATCGTAACTATGTAACGAACGAAAAGCTGCGCCAGGCTGGTGTCGAAGTAATTGAAGTGAAGGGCGGCGAGCTTGGCAGGGGCCGCGGTGGTCCGCGCTGTATGAGCATGCCGCTGGTACGGGAGGATGTGTCATGGCGCTAAGTCTCAAGGGAAGGTCACTGCTAACACTCGGCGACTATTCGGCGACGGAGATTCGGCTGCTGTTGGATACCGCTCGGGAGTACAAGCGGCTGAAATACGCTGGTATTCCGCACCGTATTCACGAGGGCAAAAACGTGGCGCTGCTATTCGAAAAGACATCGACGCGCACCCGCTGTGCCTTTACGGTAGCGGCCAACGACCTGGGTGTGGCGCCAGAGTACCTCGGCAAAGACGATATTCAGCTGGGCAAAAAAGAGACAGTGGAAGACACGGCCAAGGTGTTGGGCCGGATGTTTGATGGTATTGAGTTCCGCGGCTTTGATCATGCGACGGTAGAAGAGCTGGCGCGTCATGCTGGCGTGCCGGTGTGGAATGGTCTGACAGACAAATTTCATCCGACGCAGATCTTGGCGGATTTCATGACCATTGAGGAACATCTTGGGCGCCTCAAGGGTGTCAAGCTGGTGTTTGTCGGGGATGGACGCAACAATATGGCGAATTCCTTGATGATCGGGTCGGCCATTATGGGGCTGGATTTTCGCATTTTGGCACCGCGCGAGCTGCATCCGGAGCAGGCGCTGGTGGACAAGGCGCGGCACCTGGCGCACAGCAGCCGGGCTCGGTTAACGATGACCGATAATTTTGACGAGGCGCTCCACGGCGCAGAAGTGATTTACACCGACGTGTGGGTGTCGATGGGCGAGGAGGATAAGTTCGCCGAGCGCATCGAGCAGCTGCGTCATTATCAGGTGAATCGCCAGATGATCAATCTGACTGGCAACCCCGAAGTTAAGTTTATGCACTGCCTGCCGGCCTTTCACGATGCGTTGACTGGCACGGGCAAGCAAGTGCAGCAAGATTTTGGGCTTGATGCCATGGAGGTGACCGATGAGGTGTTCCGCTCGCCGCATTCGGTGGTGTTTGATCAGGCGGAGAATCGGATGCATACAATCAAAGCCGTAATGGCTTTGACATTGTAGTAGTAACAGGAGTGAAGGAGGCTCCGCAACATGGTAGAAAAAATGAAAAAAGCAAGGAAAAAGGTGTTCCGCTCGCCGTCGGCCTTTGCTGGGCTGTTCGTGGTCATCGCCCTTATGGCAGCCCTAACTTGGGTGGTGCCATCGGGTGAGTACGACACCAAGCCAGACCCAAACGATGCCGAAAAAACGGTGCGAATTGCGGGCACCTATAAGCCAGTTGACAAGGTAACGACTAAAACAGCCGCTGACGGTACTGAAAAGCAGACCGATGTGCGCCAGGGGGCGTGGGATGCCTTTATGGCACCGGTCAAGGGCATGACCGAAAAGCTTGACGTGATCGTCTTTATTCTGATCCTCGGCGGATTCCTCGGCGTGGTGATGAAGACCGGGGCGCTTGATGCCGCACTGGGCGCCAACTTAAAAGCCATGAAAGGCAAGGAAAAGTGGCTCATCCCAATTTTGATGACCTTCTTTGCCATCGGCGGCACGACCTATGGTATGCAGGAAGAGGCAGTGGCGTTCTATGCCCTGGTGATTCCAGTGATGCTGGCGGCCGGCTACAATGCCATGACGGCGGTGATGGTGATTGTGCTGGGTGGCGGTATCGGTGTGCTTGGTTCGACCATTAACCCGTTTTCAACTGGTATTGCAGCGCGTACGGCAGAGATGCCACTGTCCAATGTCCTCATCATGCAGTCGATCATCTTGGTGCTGGGCCTGATCGCGGCGATCGTCTTTACTATGCGCTACGCGGCCAAGGTAAAGGCTGGTGCCTACAAGGAAGACTCGCGCACTAAGCCAACAGTGGCGACAACTTTGGATATGCAGAACGTGCCAGAGTTTACGGCGCGCCGCAAGGCGGTAATGGCGATCTTTGGGCTGACCTTCGTGGTGATGATTTTGTCGCTGATCCCTTGGGGTGAGTTTGACATCAAGTGGTTCAGCAACCTCCACGAATGGCTGGTTGGTCTGCCGATAATCGGTGCTGTACTGGGTGCGGCGCACAATGTGCCGCTCGGTGAGTGGTACTTTAAGGAAATCTCAGTGCTCTTCTTGGTGGCGGCTGGTATTGTGGCGCTGTGTTATCGTAAGGAATTCAAGAAACAAGAAGTGCCAGTGATCGATACCTTTATCAAGGGTGTCGGCGAAATGCTGCCGGTGAGCCTCATCATTGCTGTGGCGACTGGCGTGTCGGTGGTGATGGCAAATGGCGCTATTCAGGACACGGTGATTCACTGGGGCGAAGATTTGCTGCGCTCGGTGAACGGCGGCATTGTCGGCGTACTGGCCTTCCTGTTCTATCTGCCGATGACCTTCCTCATCCCGTCATCATCTGGATTGGCGGCGGCCACCATGCCGATTCTGGCACCGATCGCTGATCTGGTGGGAGTCGGCAAGGACATCATCGTGGCAGCCTTTGCAACGTCGTCAGGCCTGGTCAATATGATGGCGCCGACTATCGCCTCGCTGATGGGCGGACTGGCGCTGGCTGGCGTGTCGTATCGCACGTGGCTCAAGCGCACGCTGCCAATTATGGCGGTATTCGCAGTGATTAGTATCGGCGTGATCGCTATCTTTGGAGTATTGTAGCCGATGCAACAACGAACCATCGTCGTGGCTCTCGGAGGCAACGCCCTGCAACAGCAGGGCGAAGCCTCGTCCGAGGCCCAGCAGCGCGTCGCTGCCGAGACAGTGCGGCAGCTACTACCGTTGATCGAAGCGGGGCATCGAGTGGCAATTGTCCACGGGAATGGTCCGCAAGTTGGCAATATCATCCTCCACGAAGAGGCGATCAATACCGAGGATGTGCCGAGCTTGCCGCTAGAAGACTGCGGTGCGATGAGCCAGGGGCTGATTGGATTTTGGTTGCAGCAGGCTTTTCACGATGCCTATGTCGAGCGGGGACTGCGTCGGCACGCGGTGAGTCTTGTCACCCAGACGGTGGTGGCAGCCGACGATCCAGCATTCGCCAATCCCACCAAGCCGATCGGGCCGTTTTATAGCGAAGCAGAGGCCCAGCAAGTGGCGGCCGAACGCGGCTACACAGTGAAAGAAGACGCTGGTCGCGGTTGGCGCCGCGTCGTTGCTTCGCCAAAACCGCAAACTATTGTCGAAGCCGATGTGATCAAGGCGTTGGTGCAGGCCGGCGTGACGGTGATTTCGACGGGCGGCGGCGGCATTCCGGTGTTGCGTGACCAGTCTGGACGTCTACAGGGAGTGGCAGCAGTGATTGATAAAGATTTTGGGGCGGCCACGCTGGCGCACCTCCTAGCAGCCGATACCCTGCTGATCGTTACGGCGGTCGAGGCAGCCAAAATTAACTTTGGCCAGCCCGATGAACAATCGCTGGGAGAAGTGTCGGTCGAGGAGCTGCGCCGATACGCCAGCGATGGACAATTTGCTGCTGGCTCAATGCTGCCAAAGGTCGAGGCGGCACTGCAGTTCGTTTCGCAGGCGACGGGCCGAACGGCGATTATTACGTCGCTCGAAAAAACTGCCGAGGCCATTAACGGCCAGGCGGGTACTCGAATTATTTCCTAGCTCATGCTGTACTATTTGCGCACCGCCTCGCCTGGCAATACCATCGCCCCCACGCCGCAGCTGCAAACTGGCGGTTGGTTGCGCTGCGAAGCGCCGACCGAGGATGAGCTGGCTGAATTGCTGTTGTTGGGCATGGATAGTGATGTTTTGAGTGATGCGCTAGATCCGCACGAGGTGCCGCGAGTCGAATTTGAGGGCGAGTGGACCTACATTATTGCTCGACTGCCCGACGTTGCTAATGAATTCAATGATTTTACCACGCCGATTTTGTTTGGGCTGCACCGCGACTACACGGTAACATTGTCGCGCGATAGCCTGGAACGCCTGTGGCAGCCATTCATTGACAAGGCGCGGCTAAATACAGCCGATCGCATTGAGCTCTTGGTGGCGATGATCGAGGCGGTAGCGGCTCAGTATCAGCGCCGCGTGGCGACGATCAATCGTCAAATGCGGGCGGCGACCAGTGACATCAACCGGCTGCACGCGCGTGATATTGCCAACTTGGCGGAATACGAGCGTCGGTTGAACGATTATCTTGATGCGCTGATCCCGATGAATTTGTCGTTGGATCGACTGACGGTGCATCGCTCGCTGCGCCTGGATACTGATGATAAGGACGACGTGGAGGATATTTCCATCGATTTAGAGCAGGTGATCGTACGCTGCAAATCGCTGCTAAGAACGATCACCAATGTGCGCGATAGCTATCGGGCGGTGATGGATGCTCGGCTAAATGAGACAATCCGCCTACTCACCGTCATTACCGTGGCGCTGACCATTCCGACCATGATTGCTGGGCTGTTCGGCATGAACGTGCCGGTGCCAGGCGGCGATCATCCTCTGATGTTTTGGGCGATCAGTCTGGCGAGCGTCGCAGTGGCGCTGCTGATCGGCTTTTACTTCTTGCGTCGACGCTAGCGGGATAACCATGGTATACTAGAAGAACATAGCAACCCAGAGGTAAGGAGGGGATATGAGTATATTAGTATGGATAGTGATCGGTGGTTTGGCCGGCTGGCTAGCTTCGATCGTGATGGGCAAAAATGGACAAATGGGGATCGGTGCCAATATTCTTACCGGTGTCGTCGGTGCTTTTGTCGGCGGCTGGGTCGTCAAGCTAATGGGCGGCGACGCCGATGTCCTGACTGGGTTTAATCTACCGAGTCTGGCGACTGCCTTTGTTGGCGCTGTTATCTTGTTAGTTGTTCTGCGCGCGATCAAGAAATAACCCCCGTCTGTCATCGGCAGGTAGAGGGCTGCTGCTCGCTTGTGCGCCGGATGCGGTGTGTTATAATTGAACGTAGGTTGGATGGTTGGAGACCTAGTAATTTCAAGCGTCCTAAGAGGCGCGGAAAGGAGTTCGTTGTGACTCAAACAACACCAATTATTACCGTCCAAGGCCTGACGAAACGCTATGGCGACCACACTGTTGTCAAAGACGTGAGCTTTCAGGTCGAGCAGGGTGAGATTTTCGGCATTTTGGGACCGAATGGTGCCGGCAAAACCACCACGCTTGAAATGATGGAAGCGCTCAGGCCGATTGACGGCGGGACGGCCGAGATTGATGGTATTGATGTCGCCGCGCACCCCAAAAGCATCAAAGACATTATCGGCATTCAGCTCCAGGCGACTAGCTTTTATGATAAACTGACACTGCGTGAGCAGCTCAAGATGTTTGCCAGTCTTTATGGCACCAAGATTGATGCCGACGCGCTGCTCGCCAAAGTCCAGCTGACCGACAAGGCCAAAAGCTATGTCGAGCAGCTCTCGGGCGGACAGAAGCAGCGGTTTGCCATTGCGAGCACCCTAGTGAATCATCCGAAGGTGCTCTTTTTGGACGAGCCGACCACTGGTCTTGACCCGCAGGCGCGTCGCAATTTGTGGGATTTGGTCAAGCAGCTGCGAAGCGAAGGAATTACTATTATTTTGACGACGCACTATATGGACGAGGCTGAGATTCTTTGCGATCGCCTGGCGATTATGGACGAGGGGCGGATCATCACGATTGATACGCCAAAAAACCTCATTCAGCAGCTCCTAAAGCGCGGTTTTAAGAAGAAGCAGGTGGTCGAGCAGGCCAATCTAGAGGATGTGTTTATTGATCTCACGGGAAAGGCGATTCGGGAATAGTAT
This sequence comes from Candidatus Saccharimonadota bacterium, assembly GCA_030528625.1. GTDB lineage: Bacteria > Patescibacteriota > Saccharimonadia > Saccharimonadales > Saccharimonadaceae > Nanosynbacter. The sequence goes on along the minus strand of JAUMYN010000004.1, from coordinate 6,449 downwards.
GAAAAAATATTGGACAGGTATTGGCGGCCAAGTCATTGTGGTGCTTAAGCGCTTATTCCGCGACAAAATGGCGCTGTTTTTCACCTTTTTGTTTCCGCTAATTTTTCTTTTCGTGTTTGGCACGATTTTTAGCAATCAAAATACCAGTTTCACGATTGCCATTATCAATCGTTCGGACACAGAGTTCGCCAAAGGCTTTGTCGAGGGAGCCAAGCGGGACGATTCGGGTATGCTGAAAATCAAGGAGGTGAGCGGCCTGGATGAGGCCAAAGAAAAGCTGAAACGGTCGCAGATTAATGGTATTTTAGAGCTGGAGGAGGACTTTGGTAAGCTAAAAGGCGAGGGCGCGAATGCCCAGCCGTCAGGGGCCATCAAAGTATTGTATGCCAAAGGTTCCGATCAAACTGCCAGTGCCCTGACGGCGGTGATGACCAAGATCGCCGATGATATCAATCGTCATATGGGGCAGCCAGAGCCACCCATCAAGGTGGCTACGCAGGCAGTGGGCGATGAGGCATTACAACAATTTGACTACACCTTTACCGGACTGTTGGCCTTTAGCCTCATGAGCATGGGTGTGTTTGGCTTGGCAAATCAAATGCCAACCGAGAAACAGAAGGGTAATTATCGCCGCTTGCGGGCTGCACCGTTCACGTCAGGACAACTTATTATCGCTACATCGATCGCCTACACGATTATCTCGTTGCTGAGCGCGCTGATGATGATTGTCGTTGGTATGCTCATGTTTCAGTTTACGCTGCGCGGTGATTGGCTGTTATTCTTATCATTCCTGACGCTATGCGCGGTGATGATGGTTGGGCTAGGGCTGATGATTGGTGCTTGGGCCAAGAATGAAAATCAGTCGGCGCCGCTTGGCAACCTGATTGCCTTCCCGATGATGTTTCTGTCGGGAGCATTTTTCCCATCCTTCCTCTTTCCGGAATGGCTCAGGGCAGTTAGTCAGTTTGTACCGATGACGCCAGCGGTTGATGGTCTGCGTCTCATTGCGACCGAGCATGCCTCACTGAGCGAGGTGTTGCCGCAAATCGGCGGTATCGCGCTCTGTATCGTCATCGTCTACCTGCTAGCGATAAAGCTATTTCGGTGGGAATAGCCTGGCGTGCGGGGTGGTGTGTGGTATGCTGCGCCGCCCCTCGCAACGCGGCGAAATGCGCACCAGGAAAGCACTTGTCAAACGTAAAATCACTGCTATACTAAAGCCATAGACTAAGTGTGGAGGTTGGCAATGCTGAAAAGCTGCTTGCAAAATCATACAAAATCCGTTTCTTTGAGGCGCCGCATGGCGCTGTTTTTTATGTGCGCCGTGCTGGTGTTTAGCAGTGTTCATTTTGGTTTGGCAGAAATGATCACTGATCTGTTTGATAAAGAAAAGAAGCAGCTGAGCATGAGTTGGCTACAGCGGATTGATAGTGGTAGTCAGAAAAAGGGCGACTATACCAGCGATGATAGCAGCGGGGTGCTGCTTGATCGATTAGAGCTTGGGTCGCCCGCTCGGCCGAAGAATCACCAGCCAGAAAAAGAATTACTTGCACGGCGTACGGCCACTACTAAAACCTTCGTCAATAAGGATGGCTCGCATACCCTACGCTACAGCATGGCACAGTTACATTATCAAGATGAGCAAGGGCGGTTTCATGAGATACGAAATACATTTCAGAAAAAAGCGGCAGCGACCGCAGCGTACAGCATGTTCAATACGCAGTATCGTGCCACAGTGGCTCGGCGCGATGTTGATGTACGCCCAACGGTGAACCCTGTTCAATCACGCGAAGTACTGATTGGTGATGCGGGATCGATTACCATGGAGGCGCGAAATCTCGGCGAAGGCATCTCGCTGACGCTGCGAGGTAAGACGATCACACTCCGTCCTCAGGGTGCTCGCAAGGTGCAGCCAGAGGTGATAGCTAAGGATGAGATTGCTTACAAAGAAGCATGGCCTGGCGTCGATATTCACTATCTATTGAAGGGCGAATCAGTGAAGGAGCTGCTCTATATCAAGTCGAAATCGGCGGCGACCACCTTCTCCTATGATGTTACTGGCGCTTCCCTGTATGCGCATCCAACGCGAAGTGGCGAGTTGGCTATCAAGGGAATTGACCCTGATCAGTTTTCGTTCGGATCATTGTCGGTAAGTACCATGGATCGAGGTGTGGTGAGCTGGCCGCCGGTTGGGCAGGAGCCAACCGCTAGCGGTATGCGCACCTGGATTGATAGTGAGTGGGTAAAACAGCAGCCCGAGAGCGCCTTCCCGATTATTATCGATCCGACACTATATCGCTATCAGGATCGGGGCGAGATGCGCAAATCTGACGGCTACGCCTGCAACGCAAGCCGCTGCTTCTATAATACAGGAACCCTGTGGGACCGAGGGTGGAAGCACTGGCGGACCTATCTAACCTTTGACCAGACGATCCTACGCGGCAAGAAGATTTTACAAGCAAATCTACACATGCCGATGCGATTCGGTGTTGGCGGCTTTGAAGGCGGTCGCTGGATAGAAGTTGGGTATGCGTCCTGTCTGCACAGTTTTCACTGCATTGGCGGCGGGCCAAAACCAGCTCAGGTGGTTGGCGGTGCGGTCAATCTTGACATTACCGCGCTTATTAAGTGGCGCCTGGAAGAGGCTAACGATCCGTGGTCTTGGTATTATATCAAGGGTGAAGAGGGAGGCTACAAGAGCTATAAGCCGTTTGTTGAGGCGCATATCGACATCGTGTATGACACGCCAACACCCCAGGCGACTCCCATTTCACCAGCGGATAAGGCGGTGATACCACACACTCATCCGCAGCTACGGGCGCAGATGGTGGGTGACAGTGATGGTGCGACCCGGTACTATTTCAGGGTAGCAACAGGGGCCGATGCTGAGACGGAAGCGATTATCAATTCCGGTTGGATTGAGTCAAGCATATGGACGGTGCCAGAAGGGATTTTACAAGATGGCCAAACCTATTATTGGCGGGTCTATACGAAAGATGCGCATCCGTATTCGCAAACAACTCGCTCGAATTGGGTGCGATCCTTCAAGGTTGATCTCAGAACAGGACTGGATACTACACAGGCCTTTGATACGGTCGGCCCAGTGAGCGTTAATTTGGCGACTGGTAACGCAACGTTGCAAGACGGGTCGCATTCGATGCATGCACTGGGTGGCGACATGGGTGTGTCGCTGTCGTACAATCTGCCAAACCGATCGACCAGCGGGTTGCAGGGTGAATATTGGAATGTGTCGGCGCAGGATCAGTTTGAATCAGGGCCGCCGCAGCGTCCTGCTCAGTTGAAACGAATTGATGGTACGATAGACTTTGACTGGAAGCTAGAGTCGCCAGATCCGCGCATTAATAAAGATCATTTTCATGCACGCTGGACGGGACATCTGACGGTGCCGAAAACTGGAGATTATACGTTTGGCGCAGAGGCAGATGATTATGCTGACATACTCATCGATGGGCGCAAAGTGCTAACTAGACGGTGTTGTTCGGGTAGTCGGTACGATGGCTCAACATCGATTCGCCTTGAGGCGGGACGTGTGTATAGCGTGCAGCTTGATTATCGGGAGATCGGTGTTGCAGCACAGTTTCGGCTATTTGCGAAGGGTGCAGTAAATGAACAGATTGTCCCCGAACAGTGGTTGCACACACCAGTGCAGCAGCGCCAGTCTGCCTATGGGCTGAACGCGTCGTACTACACCGACAACGGTCAGGCGGATATTGAGAATGCCGTTAAAAATCCGTCGCGCCTCATTCTGCGTCGTATTGATCATACCTCGGGTATTGACTTCGGGACTGGCGGGCCGGCTCCTGGGGTGCAGGTCGATAATTTTATGGCGCGCTGGACGGGGTATCTGACAGTGCCGAAAACCGGTGAGTATGAAATCGGCGCCTTGACGGATGACGGTATTAGGATGCGCTTGGGTACGGGACCGTTGGGGGCGATGGAGACTAAGGTTGATTCATGGCGTAACCAGCGGTCCCAAGTGTGGGGCTCAAAGGTGCGGCTAGAGGCTGGGAAGTACATCCCTATTGAAATTGATTGGTATGAGCGAGGGAGCGGCGCGACGATGCAACTGACAGTGCGCGGCAACGGCTATCCCGAGCAAACAATGCCTGTGACCTGGTTAACTCCTCAGGCGCAGGAGCTGCCTGACGGCTGGCGGCTGCATAATGACGCCGGCGGCGCTCAGTATGATAGAATCACCGTGCGCAGCCACGCTGTTTTGCTCCACGGCACTGACAATAGGACGCATGAATATACCTGGACGGGCAGCGGCTATGCTCCGCCTAAGAACGAGGACGGCGTCTTGACCAGGCTTGCTGATGGCAGATACTCACTGACTGATACCGATGGTCGAGTGTATATCTTTGCTAAAGATGGCAGGCTGACAAGCCTCACGACTCCTGCCGACGATAAGAAACCAGCCGATTTGAAATACGAGTATGCGGGAGCACCTGTTAGATTGACGCGCATCATCGACCGAGTGAACGAGTCGCGGAAAGTCGAGCTCTTCTACAAAGGCATTAACCATCAAGAGAGCGGCGGGTTGTGCGACGCGTCGACCGCTGGGGAGGTGCCGATGGGTATGCTGTGCGGAGTACAGTCGAGCGATGGCGACACGACACGCTTAGTGTATATCAATGGCAATATAGCCTACGTCATTAAGCCTGGTGCGCAGGCGACGCACTATGCCTACGACAGCCTTGGTAGGATAACAGTGGTGCGCGACTCGTTGGCGCATGATCTGGTGAATGCTGGACTTCGCACTGCTAACGGCACTATCAACACAACGCTGACCTATGATGCGATCGGACGAGTTGACAAAATTATTGCACCAGCGGTGCATGAGGGCGGCCCGCGCTTGGCGCACCGTATGGAATATCTCCATGGCGGTACGAAAATGCATATCGAAGGCGCATCGCAGCCGCGAGGCTTTAGCAAATATGTCGAGTATGACCATCTCTATCGCACCATCAAAGAAACTGATCTCACCGGCAAAACCATCACCAAGCAATGGCATGCAGACAAAGACCTGCTGTTAGCGATAACCGATGCGCGGGGCTTGAAAACCACCACTATCTATAACGATGACGATGTCCCTATAGAACAATACGGCCCAGCACCACAGCAATGGTTTGGTGCCGACGGCCGTCCGCTGCCAGCGCATCGTAGCGCTGTGCCGCACACCGAGACGCGCTACGACGAGGGCTTGAAGGGTCCTGCGGTGGCTTGGTACGGGCTGAAGAGCGGCAATATGACACTGCACGGCACGCCGAAGGCTTATACCACTGGCTTTGCCAGTAATAATGCACCAGAAAATGGCAACCCGGCCTACTTGCGTCACGATTTTCGCCATCAAGCGCTGCCAGCGACGGTCGATACGTCGCAGTACGACGGCTATGGATTTGTTGCGACGGGAAAGCTGCGCTTCCCGCATAGCGGCACCTACACGCTAGAGGCGGTGACTGACGATAGTGTTAGACTGCTGATCGATGACAGACAAATCCTTGGCAACTGGGGAACAAAGACCCAGGGAGAACGACGTAATACGCTCACTGGCACCTTTCATGCTGAAGCGGGGAAAGTGTACCGCTTTCAGTACCAGTATGGCCATGAGGGGATGTCTGACCTTGGGGCGATGGGCTTGGCGGTAAGGGGGCCGGGTCTTAGTGGCGATGCTCGCGATTGGTCGCGTATCCTCGCCCCTGGCTATAACCTGCAGACCACGCAAAGAGCCTTTGGCGCCCAGGCGGGTGATGTTGAGACAAAAACGGTGTACAAAAATCCTGCCTACGGGCAGGTAGAGAAGACCATCCTTGATCCGCAAGGTCTAAACTATCAATCTCAAGCTGAACACGAGGCACCCGGAGTAGGCTATCTTCGTCAAACCAGTAAAACCTTACCGGGCGGAGCAAAAACCACCTATCTGCACTACGGTGCGGGCGATATGGTAGACAATCCATGCACGCCGCAGCACGACCCGGCACCGCAAGCGGGTCGTGCCAAGGGTAAAATCGAGCCCGATCCAGATGGCGACGGGCCGCAGCAGGGGCGACGTAGCGAAACGATTTACAATCACGGCGGTGATGTGGTCGCCACTCGCTATAATGACGATCCATGGACTTGCACCGAATATGACGCGCGCGGCCGGGTGGTAAAAACAGTTGTGCCAGACCGCACCGAAAACGGACAGGTCATCAAGGGTCGCACCATCACAAATAACTACGCTGTGGATGGTAACCCACTTATCACCAGTACGACTGACGCCAGCGGCACCATCACTGTAGAGAATGATCTCCTCGGTAGAACTGTCAAGTACACCGACGCCAAAGGTCACGTGACAGTGAACCAATATGATGCCTTCGGCAAGCTCACCTGGCGCACCAGCCCCCTCGGCACCGAAAGCTACGACTATGATGAATATGACCGCCTCA